>NZ_CP010520.1:422500-1060379 GCF_000827935.1 Clostridium botulinum | reverse complement strand
AATTCTTTCGCTCTTTCACGTGCTATTTCTTCAACGCCATCTACTACATAACATCCACCATAGTATCTCTTACCTGGATATCCTTCAGCATATTTATTTGTTAAATAGGAACCCATAGCCTCCATTACAGCTTCACTTGCGACATTTTCTGAAGCTATTAACTCAATTCCATTTTGTTGTCTTTCTAATTCCTTTTCAATTAAAGCATAAATTTCATTATCTTCTCTGCTTATGTGTTCAAAATTCATTTTATCACCCCAATATTTTTTTACAAAGTTTTCTTATAATTTAGCATATTTTAGTATGTTAAATTATTATTATATTAAATTATAAGTTCTCCGACCAAATTTATCAACTATTTTTTTCTTTTAATTATAAATTACTTCAAATTCTTCACAAACTACCAACATATCTTCTGAAAATTCTTTATTATAATTTTTTAGGTAACCCTTAATTCTCTACTTAGTATAAATAATAAAGTGATGTAGTTGCTGTTTTATTTCCATTTAGCACCAATGTTGCTAACTCATTTGCTAAAGCCTAATTATCACAAAGACTCCATGAATTATATTCTAATTTTGTAGTAAGCTCATTTTATCCTATTAAATTCAAAGAATTTTTCCACATTTTATTTATACTAATATGCTCATTACTCATAATTCTTCCCCAAATACTACTTATTATTTAAATACTATTATATAACTATATTTAATATAAAATATTTTATTTATATATATGAAGCATATCATAGCATTTAACGTAATCTCACACTCTAAGAGACCTCCTTAACTTTCAAGTCATAATATGACATTATTCTGCTTTGACATCATATATTAATAAAGGTATACTAAGTACATAAGTTAGCTAATGCGACTTGCAAAACATAATATCGCGGGATGGAGCAGCTGGTAGCTCGTTGGGCTCATAACCCAAAGGTCGTAGGTTCAAGTCCTGCTCCCGCAACCATAAAAATAAACTCTTATAGTTATTATAAGAGTTTATTTTTTTATATACAATTTGTTTATTTTATAGCTTCATATTCATTATTTAGTAATATTTTTTGAATAATATCTCCTTATTCCTTTCTATTATTGGAATATATTTAAAATAAGGAGATATTATAATAAAAATAGATATAGTTTTATTACTAACTCTTTTTAATAATTATGCTATTTAGAACCCTCAACATTTATATTTCATAGATAGTTAATTTTTATAATTCTTTAAAACTTCTATATAGTGATTAGCTTCTCTTAGCACATGATCAGCAAGAAGTGGTAATATTATAGATTTTATCTTACATTCAACTATCCCTTCCCCACCTGCTTTCTTAAAATCTCTTAATTTAATTGTTTCTAATAATGTGTCATTTATACATGTTTCCATTGATGTATCAGCCATATTTTCTAACTTTTTAATTAGATTACTATACTCTTTTGCAAATTCATTTTATTGATATAAATATACTTATAACTTATCTAAAAAATACAGCAGATATAAAAAAGTCCGTGCCATACTTTTCATTTTCAATGATTCCACTTTGACTCCATTTACCAAAACCCGCTTCAACTGCTAATGGACGCAAATCTCCATAAATAGAAAATAAACCTTTTGTCCAAACCTTCTTATACCCATGCTCTTTTGCTATTTTTTTTATTTCCTTAAGATTTTTATTAACCTTTTTATTAACCTTAAAGATGTCTCTGGATATTTTAAAAAATTTTTTATAAAATAATGTGCTATCACAATAATGTGCGAATAACAAACAATTAGTATTTCTACTTATTTTTATATATCCCTTAAGAATAGTTCCATTTTTATCAGCTATTTCATACGCCTCATTTATAATTGTATTCATAAAAATCTCCTATAAATTTGTCTTATAGAATATATTATTTACACAATATAAACTTTTAATGCAACTCTTAATATTAACTACTAAAAAACTTTAAATGTCCATGCATTGCAACAAATTCTTAACCTTATCTTTGTAATTTAATAAAGTCTTATTTACTTCTTATGCTAACTACTATGCCATAGAATAGTTTTCTTTTATATACTCAATCCATTTATTCTTCAAATCTTTTTCTGTAATTCCAAAAATATTTTTATAGTCACGAGGTGATTTTGCCTCTTTAGGATAAGTCTATAAATTATAAGCACAACTTTACACTTAAAATATGCTATAATTCATAATACAAACTAATACTTTATTAGTACTAACTCAAGGAGAGAAACTATGCGAATAATATCAGAAAATAACTTATGTGAAAACAGACCTTACATTAATTTAAAAAAGTTATCAGTAAAAACTTCACTACGAGTAGCTTCAGCTAATGGACTTGGCTTTAAAGGTACTTATATAATAAATCAAATCACTCAATCTTTATCTAAAAATAATAATTATACTTCAGAATATAGTAAAGGCATTGAAAAAATAACATTTTATACAGAAGATTTACATGAAATGCTATTAGTTGATGTAAATTACTCATTTAGAAGTGATGCTTCTTCTGCTAAATTTAAAGTTTATGTTATTTTAAATAATATTAAATATGCCCTACCATTTAATTATTTTGAAGATGTATATATAAATTGTATGGATATATTAAATAAAGAATTAAATGATAATGAAAATTTACCTTACATAAAAGAAGGCTTTGATAATTTAAAAAAGGAAGAGGTATTAGTAGATCTTAACTTAAATTTAGAAAGATTATCGGAATTTAAAGATAAGGTGAATTATAAAAGAAATGTTAATTATTTTGTAATTAATAATATAACTTCATCCATTTCAAAATATGATATAAATAATAAAAATAATAAAATAGAAATAACACATAGAGTAAAGGTTCTTAGACATGATTATAAGACTAGACTTTATAAATTTGTAAATCCTAGTGATAATGATAATACAGTATTTTTAAATGAAACTGATATCATTTGTGATTTAGGTGATGAAAATAATTTTCCAACTGTTAATATATATACTAAATATGGCCTTGGAAAATTATTAGACATTAAAAACAATGTTATTCCAACAACTAATACATTATCATTATTTGCTAATCTATTAGACTTAGGATTAAATATCCTTAATTAGTTTCAATAATATAAGGCTACAAAACGCCGGCACTTTTTAGTAAGTGCCGGCATTTAATTTATCCACTATACAGTTTTAGTAATACAATCATCGCTATTTTTCCCTATGAGTATAAATATAAGAGAACATATCTGTTTACTATAATCATTCATTTTATTTAGATAATCATGCTAATCTTTGTTCTTGTTTAATCTCTCTCATCCTACTCCCTTAATAACTTCATGGAATTTTTCTCCTTAAAATTACTAATTAAATTACTAACAATACCTCCTATTATTGCAGGTATAACCCAATTTAATCCTAAGCTAGCAAAAGGAAGACTATGTATAAAACTTATGTTAACACCTAAGCTATCAATAACAGTAATAATGCTTATAACTAAAGTTGCATATGCTGCCCCCTTATAAGTAGAATTCTTAGTAAATATCTTTTTAAATGATGCCATTAAAACCAATACAAGAGTTACCGGATAAAGTACAGTTAGTATAGGCGCAGCTATAGAAATTATTCTATCAACACCTAAATTAGAAATAATAGCACTAAACAAGCAAATAAATACAACTATATTTTTATATTTAATTTTTTTATTAGTAACATCTTCAAAATACTTAGCAGTGACAGATGTTAATCCTATTGACGTAGTAAGACAAGCAAAAGCAACAACCAAACTTAATATAATTGCACCTTGTTCTCCTAATAATTGCTTTGTTATACTAATTAATAATGTAGTTTGAGATATGTTGGCATCATACACATTAGATACAGTAGCTCCTAAGTATGTTAAACCGCCATATACTATTATAAGTCCAATCCCTGCAACTATAGAGGCTTTTGCAGTAAGATTTACAATTTCGCTTTTGTCTTTATAACCTTTCGCTAAAAATGTTGCCATAATAAATGCAGCAATTCCCCCTGCCCCAAGTGCATCCATAGTTTGATATCCTTGAGCAAGTCCATTTGCAAATAATAATTCTAAATCAATAGCATTACTTAGTTTACCTAAAGGTGAAACTACTCCTTTTACTATTAATATAGCTAAGGCAATTAAAAGCATAGGGGTTAAAAATTTTCCTATAACATCTACAACCTTAGTTGGCTTTACCGTTAAAATTAGTGTCAATCCAAAAAATAAAATTGAAAATATAATAGGATTAACAGAATTAAATAATGGACTAATACTCATTTCTAAAGTTGTTGCACCAGTTCTCGGAATAATAAGAATTGGACCTAAACAAAGCATTATAATAAATTCTAACCAAAATCCAAATTTCTTACCTGCCCTCCCTAAAATTGCTTGATAAGAACCTGCCTTTGCAATAGCATTAATTGATAATAGTATCATGCCTACATCTGAAATAATAAATCCTAAGAAACTTATTAGCCACCCATTTCCCGAAGCCATTCCTATATATGGTGGAAATATTAAATTTCCTGCTCCAAAAAACATTGAAAATATTGCAAAACCAATAATAATAATATCTGTATTTTTTCTCATAAACATCCCTCTTTCATTTTTGATATATAAAAAGCCACATAGTGTTTCTACGTGGCTTTTCTTTATCTAGCATAAAAAAGCCACATAGTATCAATCTATGTGGCTTAGATAACAAATTAATTCACATAACGAGTTAAGCTTAGCCATCATATATACAAAACCTACGGTTTGTATCTATGATGATTACATTATCATATATACAAACCTAACTAAAATAGCAAAACTCAAAATAAATATTTAATTTTAAGTCATTAGTTAAGTTTATATTAGTCATCATAAAAAGCTCCTTATAATTCATATTTACATTATCTTGTATTATATATACCCAATACAATTTTGTCAACTATAGGAATTAATTCTTTAAATTGTTAAATATTATACTATTTTAGTAGTCCAATCTTCACAATTCCAAACTTCAGTAATAACATCTCTATAGAATTCCGGTTCATGGGATACTAATAGTATTGAACCTTTATATTCTTTTAATGCTCTCTTTAATTCTTCTTTAGCTTCCACATCTAAGTGGTTTGTAGGTTCGTCTAAAATTAATATGTTTGTTTCATTATTTAATATTTTACAAAGTCTAACCTTTGCAGCTTCTCCACCTGATAAAACTCTTATCTGAGATTCTAATTGTTTTGTTGTAAGTCCACATTTAGCAAGTGCTGCTCTTATTTCATATTGAGTAAATCCAGGGAACTCTTGCCAAACTTCATCTATACATGTATTTCTATTATCAGTTCTATCTTCTTGTTCAAAGTACCCTATATATTGATAATCACCTAAATTAGCTTCTCCACTTAATGGTTTTACAATTCCAAGTAAACTTTTTAAAAGTGTTGATTTACCAAGTCCATTAGCTCCAACTAATGCAATCTTTTGTCCTCTTTCCATATATAAGTTTAATGGTTTTGTAAGAGGTGAATCATATCCTATAACTAAATCTTTAGTTTCAAAAATAACCTTACCTGAAGCTCTAGCAGCTTTAAAGTTAAATTCTGGCTTTGGTTTTTCTTTTGATAATTCAATTACATCCATTTTATCTAATTTCTTTTGTCTAGATTTAGCCATATTGGCTGTAGCAACATTTGCTTTATTTCTAGCAACAAAATCTTCTAATCTAGCTATTTCCTTTTGTTGTTTTTCATATGCAGCTTCTAACTTTCTCTTGTTTTCTTCATAAAGTCTTTGGAATTCATCATAGTCTCCAACATATCTAGTTAATTTTCTATCCTCTACATGATAAATTAAATTAACTACAGAATTTAAGAATGGAATATCATGTGAAATTAATATAAAAGCATTTTCATAATTTAATAAGTATCTCTTAAGCCATTCTATATGTTCCTCATCAAGATAGTTAGTAGGCTCATCTAAAAGTAATATATCAGGACTTTCTAATAATAATTTACCTAAAAGTATCTTAGTTCTTTGTCCTCCTGATAAATCATCTACATCTCTATCCAGACCTAAATCTAAAAGCCCAAGACCTTTTGCAACTTCCTCTACTTTCGGATCAATAACATAGAATCCATTATGATCAAGCATATCTTGAATTACAGCAGTTCTTTCAAGCATTTTATTTAATTCATCTTCAGTACAATCACCCATTTTTTCATATAATGAGTTCATTTCTGTTTCTAAATCAAAAAGATATTTAAATGCATCTCTTAATGCATCTCTTATACTTTGACCTTTAGTTAATGCTGCATGTTGATCCATATATCCAACTCTAACATTATTTGACCAACTTACTTTACCTTCATCTGGTTGAAGTTTCCCTGTTACTATATTCATGAAAGTTGATTTACCCTCACCATTAGCACCAATAAGTCCAACATGCTCTCCTTTTAATAATCTAAATGATACATCTTCAAATATAGCTCTATCTCCAAAGCCATGATTCATTTCTTTTACAATAAGTACGCTCATTTATCTTTAATTACTGAAAACTTATAAAAGCTTTTGCCTATGTTTTAAATATGTATTAGTATGTAAAATAGATAAAGTTAAATTAAAACATAATTTTTATTTTCATTTGTTCTTTTATAATGTTACCTGCTTTTCAGTAACTTTCTCCTTCCTTATTTATTAAGTATTCAATTTATACTTAACGCTGTAACTTGCGTTTTATTTTAGTTATCCAAATTAACATCTTTAAATAGTTTAAGTGATACAAACCCTCTATGTCAAAGGAAATTATATTTATTATATAAATATAGACTTTTACATAACTAAAAACAGTGATATTTAAACAAAATTTTTATGTATTTAAACGCCATAAAAAAATAAAATGTTGATATATCAATTATACATGTATTACAATATAACTATTTATATGAAGAGAAGGGAACAAAAGAATGAATTATATTATATTATTACTTGGCTTTGTCTTATTAATAAAAGGGGCTGATATTTTTGTAGATGGTGCTTCAGTAATAGCTAAAAAATTAGGAATACCAGCAGTTATAGTAGGACTTACTATTGTGTCCTTAGGAACAAGTGCTCCTGAACTTGCTGTAAGTTTAATTTCAAGTCTTAATGGTAGTAATGAGATTGCAATTGGAAATGTTATTGGATCTAACATTTTTAATACTCTTATGGTCCTGGGGACTACTGCTATAATTTTGCCACTTATAATAAAAAAAGAAACAGTAAAAAATGACTTTTTAGTAAATACTTCAGTGACTATATTACTATTTTTATTTACATTTGATAGTTTGTTTATGTCTGACACTAATATAATCTCTAGATTAGATGGATTGATCTTAATTTTAATATGCATATTTTATGTTGTAGTTTTGATAAAAAAAGCAAAAAAAATGCCTAATGAAGATCTAAACGAAGATACTACTGAATTGAAAAACTCTTTAGTAGATAACAATATTGAGGTCAATATTTTACATAAAGTAATATTTATGATAATAGGTGTTGCTGGTATAGTTGTCGGAGGAAATCTAGTTGTAGATTCAGCTACTAATATAGCGTATTCGCTTGGAATGAGTGAAAAATTAGTTGGATTAACTATAGTGGCTGCTGGTACATCGCTTCCTGAACTTGTCACCTCTATTGTAGCAGCATTAAAAGGTGAAAATGATATAGCACTAGGTAATGTATTAGGTTCAAATATATTTAATATATTACTTATACTAGGTTTATCATCATTAATAAGCCCTATTCATGTTTCACAAGCCTTAATGACAGATTTTATTTACTTAATAGTTATTAACTTATTACTAATAGGATTAGTTTTCTTTAACAAAGCAAAAGAAAAAAAATTAACAAGAATTGAAGGATTTTTATTAGTAGGATTATATTTAAGTTATATGGCTTACATAATAATAAGAAATTAAAATAAAAAGTTCATGTTTTCTAAATGTTATGCTAGAATCATGGACTTTATTTTTTATCAACTATGTTTCAAATATTTGTTGATGTATACAATAGGTACAGTGGTATTGTAATTAGACCTTGAGAATTCTCAATGAGTATAGTCACATTTACTTCTTGTCTCAATTTTATATTGGGAGCAAGCTAAAATGGGACTATACTTATTTTTAGTATTCCTAAGTTTAATTACTCAGTCCACTTTACTTATGCATATATCAATACAATATTAAAGCCTAAATATTTTTATAAAATTTCCTTTTCTCTAAATGGATTAACGTGAACCATACAGTGTTTTACATCTTTATTTTTTTCAATTATGTTATGAACATTCATCGCAATCTTATGTCCTTCCTCAACTGAAATATCTGATTCTACAGAAATTTCAACATCTACATAAATTTTACTGGCATGAAACCTAGTTTTTAAATTATCTATATTTTTAACTCCATCAATTGAATGTATTGCTGCATTCATTTTTTTTATTGCATCATCACCAATAGATGTATCCATTAACTGATTTATACTTTGTTTTAAAATATCATAACTTACTTTTATTATTATAATACTTATCACTAATGCTATTGCAGGATCTAACATAGGAAATCCCATTCTAGCACCAATTATTCCTATCAAAGCTCCAATTGAAGAAAATGAATCACTTCTATGATGCCAAGCATCTGCTTTTAATGATGTACTATTTATCTTTTCTGCATATTTTAATGTATACCAGTACATTGCTTCCTTTGATACAATAGATATTACTGCCGCAAATATAGCTAAACTTCCTGGAATTGAATAATTACCATATATTAAATTTTTTATTCCCGAAAATCCAATTCCTAATGAAACTAACACAAGCATAATTCCTAAGAAAACAGAAGTTAAGCTTTCAAATTTTTCATGACCATAAGGATGCTCTTTGTCAGCTTTTTTACTTGACAATTTTAAACCTATTATAACGCCTATAGTACTAAATACATCAGACAAAGAATGAACACCATCAGCAATCATTGCCTTACTAGAAGCAATAATTCCAATTCCTATCTTTATAATAGATAATATAACATTACCTATTATAGTCACTATACTTACTCTGTACCCAATCTTTAAACGTTCATTGTTATTTAACTCTTTCATTTAAATATCCTCCACTTATTTTCAATTGAAAATAAAATAAATGTCTTATTTATTCGAATTAATATATAGTACGCTAAAATTCAGGTAAATGTTAATTATTTAAACAAAGTAATTTAAATGTTATATCAATTGATAATCACTACCATCATTTTATATGCTTAAAAATACAATTGATAAAAGACAGCAAGTGATAATTGTACTTATGTATTTAATACAATTACCACTTACTATTTTTTTCTATTCTTAAACCTTTTTACTTTCTAAACGCATTTTTTTTATTCTTCTAAAATTAGTAATTTGACGAGTTATTGTTGATACAAAAATCACACCTAATGCTAACATCCCTGCACTAGCTAAAGTACTCATTCCTACTTCTAATGAACCCATAATGTTGCCAGTTATTGTTTCATACATTGTATAATACATTCCTGCACCTGGAACCAAAGGTATTAGTGCACAAATAACTATTGTTGTAACTGGTGTTTTTAATATCCTTGCACAAATTTCAGAATAAATGCTAAAAATAACAGATGATATAAATAACGATAGTACATTACTTACATTTAATTTTAAGAATAAAGAATAAACAAACCAACTCAAACCACCACCAATTGCGGCAAAAATTAATTTCTTACCTTTTATATTAAATATTATTCCAAATCCAAATGAAGCTATAAAGGAAACTAATGTTTCTTTAATCATTTACATTCCTCCCAATGTATTTATAAAAATACTTAAAACACCTCCTGTACCAACAGCTATTGAAACAGCTACCAAAAATGCTTCAAGAGCCTTTGTCATCCCAGATAATAAATCACCTGCAATGGTGTCTCTTATAGCATTAGTAATAGTTAAACCTGGTACAAGTAACATTATAGAACCTATAATTATTTTATCTAAATTAGATCCTATATTAAGTTTAATAAATATTATTGCTAAAAATGCACATATTGAACCACATAATGTATTTATAAAGAATTCGTTAATACTAAGCCTTTGACAAATAGTAATTACTATTTTTATTATCAATCCGATTAGAGTAGCTACTACAAAGTCTTTTACATTTCCACCAAATAACATAGCAAAAGATCCAGCTGAGATAGCTGACCAAAAAAAAGTATATGAATTAGAATATCTATCTCCTTTAGATATTTCTATAAGTTCTTTATTAAAATCATCTATACTTAAAAGTTCAATTTGTGTTTTTCTTGCGAGATCATTAATTTTATCTATTTTATTTAAATCTACTCCCCTAGATGTAACTCTTTTAACTAATGAAGCAACTTCATCTCCATGTGAAATAGATACCATAATTCCTGTTGGTATAACAAAACTATCAGCTTGGTCTACCCCAAAAGAAGTACAGATCCTACAGACAGTTTCTTCCACCCTATAAGTTTCTGCCCCACTTTCTAACATTATTTTTCCTGCGAACGTAGATACTTGAAGTAATTTATTTAAATCCATTTTTATACCCTCATGCAAAAATTATTATACATTTTATTATGCCCATTTTAAGCTAGTAAATGATATTTTTTTTTAGTATAAATTAACTGCTGAGAGTATTATATCATAAAGTATTTTCTTATTATATAATGAAACATTTAAATTATAATAGTTTTATTTTTATATATTTTAAATTATTTAAATTTAAATATATAAGGTTTTTATTAATAGTATATTAAAAATATTAGCTTTTTTTTCTTACTTGACATTAATTTTTCAAGTGTTATTATAAAAATATCAAATGCCATATTTTATTAAATATACATTAAAAAGGGGGTTATATAAAATATGATGACATTAGAGAAGTTTGAACAAGCATATGAGACAGTACAAAAAGTAATATTACAAACGAATTTAGTTTATAGTGATTATTATTCTGATTGTATTGGAAATAAAGTATACTTGAAACCTGAAAATTTACAAAAAACTGGGGCTTATAAAATTAGAGGTGCTTATTACAAAATTAGTACCCTTACTGATGAAGAAAGAAATAAGGGCTTAATAACAGCATCTGCTGGTAATCATGCTCAAGGTGTTGCATATGCTGCTCAATTATACAATGCCAATGCTGTAATTGTAATGCCAACTACTACTCCACTTATAAAAGTAAACCGTACAAAATCATATGGTGCTGAGGTAATATTATATGGCGATATTTATGATGAGGCTTGTAATTATGCTTTAGAACTTGCAAAAGAAAAAGGCTATACATTTATTCATCCTTTTGATGATTTAGATGTTGCGACCGGTCAAGGTTCTATTGCCATGGAAATACTAAAAGAATTACCTACAGTTGATATAATTTTAGTTCCAATCGGTGGCGGTGGTCTTGCAACTGGTGTTTCTACTTTAGCTAAACTTCTTAATCCTAATATTAAGGTTATAGGAGTTGAACCTTATGGTGCTAATTGCATGGAAGCTTCACTAAACGCTGGGCATATCGTAACCCTTCCAAAAGTTGATACTATAGCAGATGGTACTGCTGTAAAAACTCCTGGAACTAATATTTTTCCATATATCAAAAAAAATATAGATGAGATTATAACCATTAAAGATCATGAATTAATAGTTGCATTCTTAGATATGTTAGAAAATCATAAAATGCTTGCAGAAAATTCTGGTTTACTAACAGTTGCCGCACTAAAGCATTTAAATGTAAAAGGTAAAAATATTGTATCAATCATAAGCGGTGGAAATATGGATGTAATAACTTTTGCATCTTTAGTACAACATGGCTTAATAGAACGAGAACGTATTTGTGCATTATCTGTTTTGCTTCCTGATAAACCTGGCGAACTAACAAATGTATCTAAAGTAATTGCTGAAGCTCAAGGAAATATTATAAGACTTGACCATAATCAATTTGTCAGTATAAATAGAAATAGTGCTGTTGAACTTAAAATAACAATGGAGACTTTTGGTCCTGAACATAAAAATTCAATAATAAAAGCCTTAAAAGACAATGGATATGATCCTAACGTTTTAAAACCTAAAAATATTTATCAATAAGTATTTTTTAATCCTTTATTATAATAGTAAAACTCTAACCAAATTTAATTGGTTAGAGTTTTAATTCGTTATATATTCTTTTTTATGTATTCTTTAAGTTTTTTATCTGCTAAAAAATTTATTTCCTGATGACAATGATTTAATTCATTTAATTCTCCTGTTTTTATAAAAAGCACCTCTTCTGCAATTTCAGAACACTTGCATAAAAAATCATCATAATTATTAGACTCTAAGCTTTCTACTTTATCATTTATTGGTTTTGGAATATGTAATTCACTTGTGTCTTCAAATCCATATAGCTCATAAGCTTCTAATTTATCAACTAAATCCATAACAATTGCTATTATCTCACTTATTGTAAATATATCTATTTTCATAAAAATCCCCTTATTATTAAACACAAAATTAAATGCTTTTAATGTATTATCTTTAATTATTATTTTAACACGTTATCTTTTATTGTATATATGTTTATTTCTATATTTAATAAATGTCTGAAAACAGTTACCCAAAGTTTATATTTATACGCATAAACTTTTTTGTAATATCTTATATTGCTTTGTCAAAATCACTTAAAACTTTCTCATTAGTCAAACTTCATTTTGAAATCTAATTCACAATTTCTATACTATTAATATAGTCTTATTTTAGAAATATAAAGTATAATATCTATCTATTTTTTTCTTAATTTCCTCAACGCTAGCATATTTTGACTCTCTAAACACTTCTTTTCCATCAATAAAAAATATCATTATAGGTACAGAATATACATCAAAAGAAGTTGCCACTTCAATTGACTCATCAACTAAAACTTCACATATTTTAATATTTCTATATTCATAAAGTAATTGTTTAATTTTTTCTTTTAAAATAACACATGCTCCACAAGTATTAGTAGAAAAATATACTACAGCCATATTATTTTCTTTTATAAACTCTTCGGCTTCTATTTTACTTTTTAATATCTTCATTTTTCATCACCACTTCTAAAATTATAGATTATTTTTAATTTCAACTTAACATTTATATTAGTCCAAAATTTAATTTATAAAAATAAACATATTAATATTAAGAGTAGTAAAACACTAAAAAGATTTTACTACTCTTATAATTATATTTTAAATTTTGATATCATAAATTCAAGCTTCTCTACTAATTTATTTAAATCTTCCGAAGTACTTTTAACATGATTTACTGAACTTAATTGTTCATGTATTGTTGCCGAAACCTGTTCAGTAGCTGCTGCTGATTCCTCACAAATAGCTGTTATTCCTTGTATTGCATTTACTACTGTTTCCTTACTACTGTCAACTCTATTAATATTTTCTACTAAATTATTCATTTTGTTAGCCATAACTTCAAATGAATCTTTTATATCATTAAAAGATTTTTTAGAATCACTCATAAATTCATTTACTTCAAAAATATTTTCTGTAGATTTTTCCATATTATCTTTAGTTGTTTCAATCTCAAATCTTATTTCATTTATTATTGATTCAATTTTCTTTGTTGCCTCTGCTGTCTGTTCAGATAATTTTCTTATTTCATCAGCTACCACACCAAACCCTCTACCTGCTTCTCCAGCTCTTGCAGCTTCTATAGCTGCATTTAAAGCTAAAAGATTAGTTTGCCCCGATATATTATCTATTGTTGAAATAATTTCACCTATCAATGATGATTTATCAGATAATTCACAAACACTCTCATTAGTTTTATTTCCTATTTCAGTTGTTATTTCAATCTTTTCTATTAATTTATCTATTGAATTAACTGCTTTGTCATTATATTCTTTTGATTTAAAGAAATGTTCATTAAATTCTTTTGTTATTTCAATTATATTTTCTACTTCTTCAGATAGTTCTGTTAACTTTTCTGATCCTACTTGAGCTTCCATGGCTTGTTCTTCTGCTCCCTTGGATAACTCTAATACTGTTTCGTTAATTGCACCAACTGATTCTTCTAATTTTTCAGTAATTAATTTTAAATTATTAGAATTAATCGATGTATCATCTGAACAAGATTTTATATCAATTAATGTTCCTTTTATTATCTTTCGTAAATTTAAAACCGCTCTTCCTATTATTCCAGTTTCATCTTTAAATTTATTTATTTCTGAAAACTTATTATCCTCACTAAAATCAAGGGTAGATGTAATATTTACAAGCTTAGTTATAAATATAATTGGATTACTAATCTTTCTTCCAATAATTAATGCTATTATTGAAACGATAATACATACTATAAATGTTATTAATACAGATAGCCTAATACTTCTATTTATATCCATAAAAATATCATCTTCATCGGCGCTTATTACCATAATATTACTATTCATCAATTTAGAGTATGCTAATACAGAATTAATATTATTCTTATTATAATACTGTACTCCACTTATATTAGAAGTAACATTTATATTATCACCTAATACCGATTTTATATTATCTTTTTCTGTATATGTTTTATCTACTAAATAATCACCATTTTCATTAAGCAAAAATGCATGTCCATCATTGTATACAGAAACGTCATTTATCATATCTTTATAATTATCAAAAAATAGATCTACTGCCACTACCCCTATCAACATATTATCTATATATATAGGCTTGGTATATGCAATTCTCATACTATCTGAACTTCTATCAGTATGTGGATCACTCCATACGGCATTTTTAGCTTTTACAGGATTATAATACCATTGCATATCTGGATTAGATTCATAAAATTCTTCTTTTTTAAATTTGTCTATTTGAGATATTTCACTTGCCCCAATTTTTCTTTCTAAAACTAATTGATGCATACTTGGAGTTAACTCTGGATTAATTATAAGTGAAATTCCTAATAATTTATCATTATCTGAAATTAATTTTTGAATGAATGGATTAATAGTACTTATAAAGTTATCTATATATTTATCATCCGTAGATAACATATCAATATTTAATGTAGTTGATAATAAATTTACTATGTTATCTGTATAATTTTTGGTTGATATAAGTCCCTCGTTTACATTTTGAGCATTATTTTTTGATATTTCCATTAATGTATTTTCCGATTCTACTCTTAGAGTTCTTTTACTTAGTATTCCATTTGTTGTAGTTACTATTACAGATGTTACTAAACAAAAAAACAAAATAGCTGTGATTATTTTTGTCGATATTTTTTTCATATTTCCTCCTAAGTTATATAATCTATATAAGAAACTTTATTCATAAAATAGTCACTATATATTTCGATTTATTATTGAAAATCTTTATAAATAATAAAAATCCATTTTATAGAAAAAAATAACTTTCAAACATTAATAAACTGTAAAACTTAAATTCTACATAACATATAATAGAATTGGCTAGATACAGCAAAGTTAAGATTAATACTATTCTTTGTTTTTAAGATAATAAAAATTTTATTAAAATTGAATAAGTTTTAAAAGAAAGTTAGGCTATCTTAATATTTAAACTTTAAGATAGCCTAACTTTAATTTTAAATTTAATATATTAAACTAAAATTATTTAACTATGATACAACACCCGAAATTATAACTCCAATAGCTATCATAAATCCAGCTATAACAATGGCTACTGCTATGTTCTTATTCTTTAATTCCTCTGTAAAATCAATTTTAGTAAGAACTTTATCAAAAGCACAATATCCAATAATCAATAGTATAATCCCTACCACTCCAAATGTAACACTTAATCCAGCATTATATAATATTTCATGCATAAATTTCCCTCCTTTATATATCTAATGTACAAGTATGTACCTTACTTAATTAATTATTTATTTTATATATGTTGAAATATATCTAGCATTTTTGTCTGTTATAATATCTCCCATTCTTGTATATATTCCTGAAAACTTATCATTTGTTATGTAAGCTCCTAAAATAGGAAATTGGTATTTATTTTCCTTAATACTAACAGAATGTAATTCCATCTTAATTGGTTTTATATTTACTCTATCTTGAAATATCACATCATCATTATTATTATATGTATATTCATAATCTAAGTGTACTCCGTCACCTTCTCGCGATAAATATGGCTTAATTAAATAATCATATGAAAGTTTTTTATCCTTTTCTAAAGATGTGTACGGTATATACTTTACAATAAACTCTTCTTCTTCCTTTGATATAATTCCTTTATTAACAATTTCATGTAATACTGCAAAAAATGCTTTTGATTGAACTATAAGAGTATGACCTGAATTAATTAAATAAGTGTCATGACTCAATGGCTCTATTAATCTTTTCATTTCTTCATCATAATAAAACCAATCTAATGGATAATATCTATATATAGCATGAATTTCTTCTCCATAAAGATATATCTTATGATTTTTAACATCTAAATCATATATATTGCCAAATATAATATTATAATTATCTAATTCTTTTAAAATTTCACATAGTATATTTGTTGTATATATATCTTCATAATACCAGGAAGTTACAACTGCAATATTTTTAATTTCTTTTAATTGCTTTATTTCCTCTATAATATAAAGTAATGTGTTTTTTATATCATACCTTAAGTCCTCATTTGGATTAATATATTTTAAATCAAACCTTTTTTTAATTATTGAATTTATACCTATAGATTCTACTATTCCAGCTGGTGTTTCTGAATTAAACTCCAATATCTTTAAATCGCCATAGTTATCTAATGCAAAATCAATTCTACCTAATGCACAAAGAGTCGTTGTATAAGATTGAGATATAATTTTATACAAATCTTCAGGTATACCCAAAATTGGTCCAAAAAGTTTAATATTTTTTTGGATATATGGATATATCTTTTTTAATATTTCACAAAAAGTCCTACTTGTTGTTTTTATTTCATTATATAACTCATTTGTCACTGTCATTATATCTAAAGAAATATACTCATTAATATTAGAATATGCTCCAGTAAAATTATACTTAAATGAAAGCTCCTCATTTAATTCCTCATATATATTAATTCTACTTTTTTCACTAATAAAATTATTTTTTTCTATTTCTAGTAGACAATCCCTTGTTCCCAAAGGTGACATCCATGTATAATTATCATCTGTTAATAAGTCTTTACTCCATCTAACAAGAAATCCCTCAACCTTTTTATCCATTAAATAAACACCAAAATTTCCATATGCTAATATTGGTATATTAGTATTTTTAAAATCTGGTGCATATGTATATTCTTGTCTTATATTAATTAACTTTTGGACTATATGAATCTTATCTTTCCTTAAAATATTATTTATTTCATCTTCCCATGCATTATGTTTATAAGACTTTCCGATATAAACCTCTTGACTATATCTTCCAAGAGAAGACTTCACTACATAATTATCTTTATTTTCTAGAGTAGTTTTTAATTTTTTAGATTTGAAAATTTCTGTATAAGGTATACTTTTTCTTATTATATTTTTGTCATATTCACAAATAAAATTAGAATTATTTTTTATTAAATCCCATAAATAAGCAAAAAATCCTTTTGCCTGAATTGCAATTATTCTGGGATCATTTATTATCAAAACTTTACCTTCATTAAATGAATCTAATATATCTTCTATATTATTGATTTCATAAAAAAATTCTGTTGGAAACAATCTTAAAATAATTTGTAATTTTATTTTAGAGTATCCATATACATATCCATCTTTAACACTCAAATTATTATTTCCGACTTGTACTATATTTATATTTGTATTTTTTAAAATTTCCTTAAAATAATAACTATGATGCAATTCTTCATAATGACAAGGATCAATTAAAAATCCTATATTAATTTTTTCATTTCCATCACAATATACATCACTTATTTTAAGTAATGTGTTAACTAACCTTTTAATAAATCCTTCATTTAAGTTTCCATTAAAATTACATCTCTCTGCTAAATGAATCTCTTTTTGTCCACAAGGCTTATCATAATTAAATTCTGCAAAATAAACATGGTTATTAATATCTACGAATGTGTCATATCTACTCCAATACATAGGAGATATAGGACACTTTAATTTAAATATCTTATTCCTTAAAGGAAAATCATCAAAATACTCTAAAAGTTTTTTATGCTTTCCATTAATATTTTCTAATATATCTAATGCCATATGATTAATTCTCTCACTGTAAAAAATCATATCTTCACATATATTCTTCTCAATAAAAAATGGTATTTGTGAATGAACATATTCCTCTCCTAAAGAACTAACCATATAATTATTAAATAAAATATCCTCAGTATATTTTAGTTGATTTTTCATATTTTTTACCATCCTATTTTTTAACTTGAAGAACTTCCACCTTTTACACCAGAATATCCTGAAGATTTAGGTGTAGATGATTTAGTAACACTACTTTTTTTACTACTAGATGATCCTCCACTACGAAAAGAATGCCAGACATGTGAATTATGAGTTGATGTAGTTGCTCCATTTTCCTCTTCATCTTCTTCGTCCTTTTGATTTATATTATCACACCCTAATAGTATATTAGGCGCTGTAACCATAAATGTAGAAGCTATCGCTAGTGATAACGCTCTTTTTTTATTTTTCTTAAATACTTCCTTAAAGCTGTCCATTATTTTTCCACCCTTACTATCTTTACACTAATTTCATTCTTAAAACAGTCTATATAATTCATTAAATCCTCTTTCACATTATCTTTTGTAAAAACTACTATCCTATTATATCCTAATCTTTTTAAAATGTCAGGGCTTGGAAAATCTTCATCAGTCACTGCATATTGATTATTTAACTTGTCATATATTTTTTTCACGTCTAACTCTTCATTATATCTATCATATGGAATAAGCATAACATATTTTTGGCTTTTTACCTCATTTAATTTTATACCAGTATTTATAAGCTTACTTATGTTGTTTTTACTTCCTACAATCCCAAATGGATGAAATAACAAGTTAATATTTAATATAGGTTTTATAAAATAATTATTATTTAACTCTAAAGATAAATCTAAAATTTCATCTAAAGGTAAATCGACAAGAATAAAATCTTCTTCATTATATTCATCTATTATTTTAGTTATTATTTCTTTGTTAGGCTCATTCTTATAATTCTCCAAAATAAAATCATCATAAGTCTGTAGAGAAACAAATGATGTACTCCTAAAAAAGCACCTAAATTCTCCTAAATTATTTTTCCATTTTTTATAGATTTCTCTAAGATTAACTTCTTTTAAATTCATATTTTTACCTTTCATAAGTTACTGCATATATACCATCAAGAGAGATGTGATGTTTATGTCCATCTTCATTTATAAACACAAAATTATTTGCCCCACATTCATCTTCGCATACTTGCCCATTAAAACTAATACTTGGATTTGATTTTTTCCATGAATCAACATCAAAATAAATATTTATCTCTACAGCACATACTAAAAATCCATAGGATAACTTATAAAGTATTGCAAAATTATTTTTATTGGAAAATAACTGTCTATAAGTCTTATTTTCTATTTGCGTATCAACTGCCATGAGTCCATTATATAAATTAGTAACTTCCCCATCTAAAACCTCTACCGGCTTATCTTTATACCATTCATTAAGTGTTTTATATATGTAAATTTCCACATTTGCCTCCAAAATTTAATATTATATCCAATATTATACCCTATCTATATAAAAAAAATATAGGATATATTAACATATATCCTATATTATAAAATCACATATAATCTTTTGTTTTTATTTTTAATCCCTTTTTCTTTAAATTTGCCTCTACTATTTCTTTTATAATAGAATATACTACGGCAAATAAAGGTACACCTATAATCATTCCAATTAATCCTAGGAATTTCCCTGCAAATAATATTGAGAACAGTATCCAAAATGCAGATATTCCTATTGAATCACCTAATATTTTAGGACCAATAATATTTCCGTCAATTTGTTGAATTACTAATATTATTACTAAGAACCATAATGCTTTTACTGGAGCTACAAATAGAATTATTATAAATGATGGAATTGCTCCAATAAATGGTCCGAAGAATGGAATAATATTAGTTATTCCAATTATTACTGATATTAATATCGCATATGGCATTCTAAATATAGTTAATATTACAAAAGTTAATATTCCTATAATAAACGAATCTAATATTTTTCCCATTAAAAACTTACCAAATGTATCATTGCTTCTATGAGTTATTTCTATAATTTTTTCTGCAGCATTCTTGTAAAAAATAGCATATGTAACTTTTTTACTCATTGCACAGAATTTTTCTTTATCAATTAATAAGTATATTGATATTATTACTCCTAAAACAATATTCCAAATACTAGATGCTATTTTAGTAACAAATCCCCCAAGAACAGGTAATAAATTAGTTGCAATTTTTATTATATAATTGATAAACTCATTAAAATTATTATTTATTAAAGGAAGATATTCTTCTGAAATATTTAAATCTAACATTAATTTATTAATAAATTTGGTTGATTCATTAATAAATTTAGGAACATCATTTACTAGACCTATTATACTTTGTATTAATTGTGGTAAAACAAATTGTATAAAAAGTCCTATTAATAACATAGCTGTAATATATGTAAATACTAACCCTAGCCCTCGCTTAGATTTTAATTTACTGTGTACATTCAATTTTTTCTCATAAAATTTTAATATGAAATTCAATATATACGCTATTGAAAACCCTATTATAAATGGTTGGAATATTACTATCACTCCACTTATTTTTCCTAATAATGATCCAAATTCAGCTATAGATAAGTAAAATACAATAATTGCACTTACAACTATAAAAGAATACATTGATATTGTGTTATATTTTTCATTCCAATTAATTTTCATTTTTCCCTCTCTTTATAATAGTTATTTAAATAATACTATTATTAATCATTATAGATTCTTTATAGATAGCTTTCAAGAAAATTATTACTAACATATTTATCATTATGAACTAAATATAAAATATAATACAAAATCAAATTCTAATTTAGCAACTTGACTTTATTTATATTTTAAGTATAGTTAATAATTCTTTTAAGTCCTTAACTATATATGTTGCACCTGCTTTTTTTAATTCATCATAATTACCATACCCATATAGTACTCCAATACTATCAATATTAAATTCCTTTGCTCCTATAATATCATGTTCTCTATCCCCTATCATAATAACATTTGATAAATCAGTTATATTATTTTCTGATAAAACATATTCTATAACTTCACTCTTTTTAGAACGCGTTTCATCCATATTACTACCACCGATAAAAGTAAAATATTTTGATAAACCAAAGTGTTCCAATATTTGTTCTGCAAAAAATTTAGGTTTTGATGTTGCAACCATAATAGTTTTTCCACTATCTTTTAATAATTTCAAAAATTCTTCCATACCTTCATATACATTATTTTCAAAAAGTCCAATACTTGCAAATCTTTCTCTAAATTTCTCCATAGCTACTACTGTTTCTTCTTCACTAAATCCATAGTCTAATCTAAAAGTGTCTTTTAATGGTGGACCTATAAATTTAGTTAATGTATTAATATCTTCAACATTAATTCCAAAATGTTTTAATGAATATTGTATTGATTTTGTTATTCCAATCATAGGATCTGTTATTGTTCCATCTAAATCCATAAAAATATAGTCATATTTTTTATTCAATGCCATCCCTCCAAAGTAATATTCTGTCTAGAATATTATATTAAAAATTTATCAATAGTACAAAATAAAACTAGTATTATTTATATTTTTTTTGTTATTATAATATATAGGATATAGGCAAATTTTTACTATATAAGGATAGGAGAACTTTTATGATTGATTTATGCATTTTAGGAACAACAGGTGGAATGCCTATGGTTAATAAATACTTATCTGCTACTTTGATAAACATAAACGGTAGAAAAATTTTGATTGATTGTGGTGAAGGTACCCAAGTTGCTATGAGAGAAATAGGCTGGGGCTTTAAATCTATAGATTTAATTTGTATAACCCATTCACATGGTGATCATACTATAGGACTCCCTGGATTACTATCTACAATGGGGAATTCAGGGAGAACTGAAAAAGTTATAATAGTTGGACCGAAGGGAATAAAGGAAATTGTTAATGGATTAAATATAATAAATCCTTATCTTCCTTATGAATTAGAAGTTGTTGAATTAGAAAATAATGATTTAAAATTTATAATAGATAAAAATAATATGTTTTTATGTGAAGATAATGATAAGTGTAACCTTATATTGTCTTCATTAGAAGTTGAACATTCTGCTAAATGTTTAAGTTATAGTTTTTATATAAAAAGACGACCTAGATTTTCAGTAGAAAAAGCATCAAAAAATAATGTTCCTAAACTTTTATGGAGTAAATTACAGAATCAAGAAATTGTAAATTATGATAATAAAATATATACTCCTGATTTAGTTCTTGATAATGCTCGCAAAGGTATTAAAATATCATATGTAACTGATACTAGACCAATCAGCACTCTTCCTCAATTCATAAAATATAGTGACTTATTTATTTGCGAAGGAACTTATGGTAGTGATGAGGATATAGACAAAGCTATAAAAAACAAACATATGACATTTAGAGAAAGTGCAACACTTGCTAAAAAAGGAGAATGTAATGAATTAATTTTAACTCACTTTAGTGCCGCATTATCTGCTCCCGAAAACTTTTTAAATAATGCAAAAGAAATTTTTCATAATTCTATAGTTGCCCACGATGGGCTAATTAAAACCTTGAAATTTATAGATTAGTTTAAATGAAATACTCAATAAATTTTCGATTTTATTTTTAGTTTTACTTTTTCTTTATTAAAAGCTATAATATGTAAATGTAAAAACTTAATTACTTTTTTATTTCGAAGGAGAGATATATGTGAATGGTATAAATATGCTTATTGAATTAATTGGGGGATTAGGGCTATTTCTCTTTGGTATGAAGCTTATGGGGGACGGTCTTGAAAACGTTGCAGGTGAAAAATTAAAGAGCATTTTAGAAAAGGTAACAAACAATAAATACATGGGGGTTTTTATTGGAGCTCTTGTAACTGCTGTAATACAAAGCTCTAGTGCCACAACAGTAATGGTAGTCAGCTTTGTAAATGCAGGTCTTATAAATCTTATGCAGGCTGCTGGCGTTATCATGGGAGCAAATGTCGGAACAACTATAACAGCACAATTAATTTCTTGTAAGTTAGATAATATTGCACCCTTATTTGTGGGAATAGGTTCAATTTCACTACTAATAACAAGCAAAAAAAAGCATAGAGATATCTCTTCCATAATATTAGGATTCGGTATCTTATTTCTTGGTATGAACTTTATGTCCAACGCTATGAAGCCATTAGCTGAATCGCCAATTTTTTCTCAAGTTTTAATTTTAGTTGGTAATAACAAACTCTTAGGAGTTTTATGTGGGCTTTTAATGACTGCAGTAGTTCAAAGTTCTTCTGCCACAACTGGTATATTAATAGCACTTGCTACAACTGGAACTATTGATATGAATGTTGCATTACCAGTTATATTTGGATGTAATATTGGAACTTGCGTTACAGCACTTTTAGCATCTGCTAGTGGAAATAAAACTGCTAAAAAAGCTGGCTTAATACATCTCTTTTTTAATGTTATAGGTGTGTTAATATTTGTTCCATTTATAAACCCACTAATTTCATTTATAAAAATTATTAATCCTACAGATGTTGCTAGACAGGTTGCTAATGCTCATACTATTTTTAACATTACCAGTACTATAATTTTGCTTCCATTTACAAAATATCTTGTTTTATTAGCAAATAAAATATTACCAGGTAATGACTCTTTAGAAACCGAAGGAGCAATTTATTTAGATAAAAATCTACTAGATACTCCTATAGTAGCTACTGGACAAGTTGTTAATGAAACAATTAGAATGGGTAAAATTGCACAAAAAAATATAGAATTAGCTATGAAGGCATTTTTAATTGAAAATGAAGAATACATAAAACAAGTATATAATAATGAAAAAATAATCAATACTTTAGAAAAAGAGATAACAAATTATTTAGTTCTATTATCTAATTATGAATTACCAGATACTGATAGTAAAGTTTTAAGTACAAGCTTTCACATAATTAATGACATAGAAAGAATTGGTGATCATGCAAAAAATATAGTAGAATTGGCTACAGAAAAAATTGATGATCATATTATAATTCCACCAGATGCTATTGAAGAAATCATGAGTATGTACGAGCAAACTCTTAATGCTTTAACTTTAGCTTTAAAATGTTATGAAAATAGTGATTATCCTAATGCTAAACACGTAAAAGAAATAGAATCTAAAATAGATACTTATGAAAAAGCTCTTAGAGAAAACAATATAAAAAGATTGAATGAAAAAAAATGTTCAGCAAATTCCAGTACCATATTTTTAGACTTAATCAGTAATCTAGAAAGAATTGGTGATCATTCTACTAATATTGCAGAAAGAGTAATGTAAAGTTTATTATTATATAAGCTAGCCACAAATTTTTAAGTAATATAATTTTTTAAAGACTAAAAAAGCGACTTTAAACAAGTCGCTTTTTGTTCATATATTTCTTCTAATGCATGTAAAAAACAAATGAATAACATCTAGTGTTATTCATTTGCCATAAAATTTATCTTAAACTATTTAATTATTTTACTTTCACTTATCCATTTTCCATCTTCAAATTTACCACCAACATTAACACCTACTGTTTTCTCTGGTGTTGAAATTGAAACTCCTGCTAATGCACTTCCTGAAACCCCATTTTCTTTATCAATATCTGTTGATGTTGCTGTATTTGTATTTATCTTAACTTCTTTTCCACTTGTTGAAGATATTAGCAATCCACTTGATGTTTCTGTCTTTGTTCCATCTTTAATATTAGCATCTGCATCCGCATTTGCATTTACTGTAATTGTAACTTTTTCCCCAGATAATAATGGAATTGTTATTGATTTTTCCTTTGGTTTATTCAATATTTGATCAATTGTGCTAGAAGGTCTAATTTTAGCAGATGCTCCTGTTGATGGAATTAAACATATAGTTGCTATTGCCATTGCTGCTATTACTGTTGATTTTATTAAATTCTTTTTCATTATATCTTTTCCCCCTAATATAATTTTTTAAAAATGAATATTGGTCACTTTCAAAGTATATACCTATTCAGCACTATTTTCAACTATATTTTGTAAATTTTTCATAAATTTATCTTTTTATTTTATACTTTCACAATTTAAAATAATATGTAAGAATATTAAACACCTCATCACTACTTTTAGTTTATAAATTACTATGATATACTATTTAAGTATTTTTACTATTAAATTTGAAGGGGGATTTAACTATGACACATATTTTAATGACATTATTATTTTTAACTTTAATCGGTGGATTGATAGGTTGGGTTACTAATATATTAGCTATAAAGTTGTTGTTTAGACCAATAAAACCTATAAAAATACCTATATTAAATATAGAAATTATCGGTCTTATACCAAAAAGACAAAAAGAAATTGCTAAAAACATAGGTGAAGTTATTGCAAATGAATTACTAACAGTAGATGATTTATTTAGTGAAATAATAAAAGAAGATGATAAAGAAGATTTTAATGAATACATAAAAAATAAAATAGTTACTATAATAACCGAAAAAATCAATTTTATTCCAGCTCCATTTAATATGATGATTAAAAATTATATTGATGAAATGATTAATAACGAATTAAATCCTATTATTAACGATATATACAATACTATTATAATTAAATCTAAAGAAAAAATAGATATTCAAAAAATTGTAGAAGAAAAAATTAACCTTCTTGATTTAAACAAATTAGAAAGTATAATAATATCTGTTGCTAAGAAAGAACTTAAACATATAGAAATACTTGGCTTTATCCTAGGAGGACTTATTGGAATAATTCAATCTTTAATAATACTTTTCATAAAATAATATGAATTACTAGACCTTATTTTAGTACCGTATTGGTATATAATAAGTAAGTCGTCTGACAATCAAATTACATAACTAATTCATATATCATATAGTAAAACAGATGAAATTATTAAAGAGCAGATGTTAAAATTCTATTATTTAACATCTGCTCTTTAATATATGTATCATAAATATTAATTAATATTTTTTAAATAAAGCTACGTATTCTTTCTAATAACATGCTAAGCGCAACTGTATTACATCCACCTTCTGGAATTATAATATCTGCTCGCTTTTTGCTAGGATCTACAAATTCTTCATGCATAGGTTTTACAGTAGTAAGATATTGATTAATAACAGAATCAAGATCTCTCCCTCTTTCTTGTACATCTCTTAATAATCTTCTAATAATTCTTACGTCAGCATCTGTGTCTACAAATACTTTAATATCCATTAAGTCACATAATTCTTGATTTTCAAAAATTAGTATGCCCTCAACAATTATTACTCTAGCAGGCTTAATCATAACTGTTTCAGTTGTTCTAGTATGTTCAACAAATGAATATACTGGATGATTAATAGTTTCTCCATTCTTTAACATCTTAAGATGTTCTATTAGAAGATCAGTTTCAAATGAATTAGGATGATCATAATTTAATTTTTTTCGTTCTTCTAATGATATATTATCATTAGATCTATAGTAATAATCATGTGAAAGTATTACTACATCATCACCAAATTCTTCTTTAATATTCAATGATAAAGTAGTTTTTCCTGACCCTGTTCCTCCAGCTATCCCTATTACCATTATATCTTGCATAATATAATTTCCTCCATATCGATTATGTTTAATTTATATTTAATATAAAATATTCTTATAAATTTATATATTTTTTCCTATATAATAATAGCATAGCTATTATTATTTATCTATATCAAATTGTTTGTTTTAAAAAATAAGAGATAAATAATAATATAATTGTTGAATTATCTATTTTTAAGTAACTCTTTTGGAAATAGTATGTTAAAAATATAATCTTAGAGGTTTTTCTTCTTACTATTTACATATTATATTTTATTTTTAAATTTAATATTTATAAATAACAAAAGAAGTAGTCCTTAAAGAACTACTTCTATAAATATAATTCACATTATAATTTTTATTAATAATTTTTAGCAAGTATTGCAAAATATGCTTGTGGATGATTACATACTGGACAAACCTTTGGTGCTTCTTCACCTTCATAAATGTATCCACAGTTAGAGCATTGCCATGTAGACTTTTCTTCTTTCTTAAATACTTTTTCTTCATTAATATTTTTAAGAAGTTGTAGGTATCTTTGTTCATGCTCTTTTTCTATTTGTCCAACCCCTTCAAAAAGTTCTGCTATTTTATCAAAGCCCTCTGATCTAGCATCTTTAGCAAATTTATCATACATATCTGTCCATTCATAATTTTCACCTGCTGCTGCTGCTGTTAAATTTTCTATAGTATTACCTATTCCATCATTTAAAAGTTTAAACCAAAGCTTTGCATGTTCTTTTTCATTATTAGCAGTTTCTGTAAAAATACTTGCTATTTGTTCATATCCTTCTTTTTTAGCTTTAGAGGCAAAATAAGTATATTTGTTTCTAGCTTCTGATTCCCCTGCAAAAGCAGCCATTAGATTTTTTTCTGTTTGAGATCCTTTTAAGTTTTTCATAATTAATCCTCCCATAATTCAATTCTTAATTATACTTATAAAAACAATAAATAATGTTATTAAATATCATTTATTATATAACAATTGTACTATATAATTCTTATTTTTACAAATATTATATAGTTTTTTGTATATTTTTTAAAATACAGAGGATTTTTTGTAGAAATATACAGTCAGTTTATTATCATCTTTAGATACCACTGCCCTTTCCTTACTTTTTTCATTTGTATTTTCATCATCTTCAAAAAATTCTATTGCTCTATTAATTGATTTTACATCCAAACTATTTTCTACTTCTTTCCTATATAAAATAGCCAAATTATTATTAAAATTATTATCAAATGATGATATATAATTTATTGTTCTATTATTAATAATATTTGTATTAAATTTCTCTTTTAAATTATCATCATTTCTTTTTCTATATTGATTTCTTTTGATTTCTTCTTTTCTTAAATTTATATTCTTTAAGTAATATGATACATCCTCTATTTCTAAACTACTTAGATCATTAGCTAAATTCATTCCACATTCTTTAAAAGAATTAACTGCATTTGTTAATTGAATATATTCTTTTACTTCACTTCCATAACGCTTACTGAAATCTTCCAGTAATTCATTTACTTTTTCTTCATTATATAAATTGCTAAATGATATGTCTTTGCTTATATTATTTACTATTAAAAATGCTTTTTTATACTTTATATTATTAAAGGCTTGTATACTACAGTGAAGCGCTATTACTGCACATGAAATTAAAACCGTTAAATTTTCCCTTAAAATAAAAGCCAAAATTAAAAACCACCAAAAAAATACTCTAGAAGTTTTATATTTGCTTATTCCTTTACTCAAATTTTCATCTCTACCAATTATTTCACCAACTATTATCCTTTTATTTTTCATCTTATTTTTTCTTTCTTGTATTCCTTTAATAAAAGATTTTATATTTATTTTATTCTTTTTAAATATCCATAACTGTTTTTGTTTCTTTATATCTCCATTTTGTCCATAAACTATTAATCTTTTTTTATTTAATGATATATTATTATCTTTATACTTAGTAATAATAGTTATATTTCCATTTGTAGATATTTTTACCTTTATATTTTCACCCAATTTAAAATTTCTTTTATATTTAACCCTCATTCCAATAGCCACCTTTTCTTAAAAATATTTCAGGCTTTAATCTCAATGACTTAATTGTAAATTTCTGTAATTATTTACCTTAATTTTACACTAGCTTTCAAAAATAATCAATAGGCTATTATTTATTTATTAATCAATTGTTTTAAATTACATATTAATATTTATTAACCAATATATAGTGAATAAATATTAATATATTACAAAATATATAATATAAGATTAAATACTTAGCTTTGTAGTTACTTTAACCCCTCTTTCAATAACATATTTTACAAATATGGATTAAATTTCATTATTTGTGTTATAATATAAATATAGAACTAACTAGGAGGTGTTTTTTTGTTTAATGTTGGTGATAAAGTTGTTTATCCCATGCAAGGAATAGGAATAGTTCAAAGAATTGAGGAAAAACTTTTCTGCGGTAAGAAAAAAAAATATTGTATAATACAAATGTTAAAAAATAATTTAGAAATAATGATTCCTATTGATCGATTACCTAATTCTAAATTACGTATGATTAATGATATTAACACATTAGAAGACATACTAAATAATATTGGAGACACATCTAATCCGGAAGAGGCCGATCTTCCATCTAAGCAAAGATATGAAATAAATTTAAATAAAATAAAATCTGGCTTATTGGAAGATAGCCTAGATGTATTTTATAATTTAACTCTTATCAATAAGAACAAAGCTCTCAACTCAACTGAAAAACAAATATTAAATACAGCACAAAAATTCTTAATAGATGAAATAAGAGTAATTAAAGACATAAGTGAAAATGAAGCTACAAAAATATTAAAATCTAGTATTAATTAAATTAATACTTTTAATTTATTTTTAATTTATGAGAATAACTGATAGCTTTCTTAAAATCAAGTTATTACTCATAATTTTTTATTTAAATTACATAGAACAATATTTCTTATTTCAGTTACAAGGAAAAAGCTATATTGCTTATCTTAGCAATATAGCTTAACTTTTTTTAATATAGACTATTGTTGAGTTTCTTCCACATCTTTATTTGCTTCAATATTACTTAATGATATATTCTCAAAATAATTAGTTATTACATACTTACTATTTCCAACATTAATATACTTTACTGAAACTGAATCTCCAACACTTGTTAAAGCCACTTCTCTTGACATTTCAGTAGAAATTGAAAATATATTTTCTATTCCTTTTAACTTAATATCATATATACTTGTGCCTTCTTTCACAACAACACCAATTCTTTCAACCTCTCCTAAAATAGTTTCTTCTTTATTTCCACCTTCTAGAGAAATATTAGTATTAGTTAATCCCTCTAAATATTTATTAAGAGTTGATTGAAGAGTATCTCCCACGCCAACTGTATTATAATTTTTCACATTAACCATAGCATATTGTTTTACCAGTCCACTTGAATCCTTTAGTGTCATAAAATATGTCGGTTCATTTTGAATATTTATTAAATACGGGAATGTTGCAGTATAACCATATTGTTGTACTTTACCTTCTGCTGATTTCATACTTGCAGATTCTGTTGCTCCTGCTGTTTTATATAATTTAGTTTCACCATTTCTTGTATTAGTTAAAGTAAATCCTACTAAACTTTCATCACTTCCTACTGATGTTATTCCTGTATAGTAATAACATGTATCGTTATTATAAATAACATTCATACCAGAAGTTGTTTTTAATTTATCTTTATCACTAAAGTTTAAAATTCCATGAACTAGTTCTCCCCACTTATCTATATATCTTTTTATATAAGTCGTTGGTTGAATTCTGTCTACCCAACCAGGTAAATTATCAATATCATAAACTTCTGACTCACCACTTTGTGCATCTATTATTAATGCTCCAATAGCTTTTGTTTCTGATATTCCAATAGCATTATCATATCTAGTAACAACCCAATACGGTTTTCCACTATCATCTAACTCAAATGTATAATCTGTATGCCCAGCTTTCATATCTCTAAAAAATGCTGCTCTTTTTAAGTTGCTAAATAAATACGATGAATCTAAATATTTTATTTTTAAATCTTTTCCATCTAATTGTGTTACTAACTGAACATCATTTTGATTTGTTGCACTTACTTTTATGTATCCAGCTGTACCCTCTCTATTTGTAAACCATTTAAATAATGAAGAATGTTCTAATGGTGCTACATAATATAATTCACCATTTATACTTTGTAAATCTAGGGTACCAACATATACTTGACTACCAAGACTTGCAATTTCACCCAACTTTTTATCTGCTAATTTTTCTGCTAATTCTTTATCTATAGTTGGTAATTGATTTAAATCAATATACTGTATTTCACTTGAAAAATCTACTTCATGAATATTTCCTATTAAATTTCTATGAGAACTATAACTAATTATAGGGCTACATACTACCATTAAAATAATATATATTATTGCTACTGTTCCACCTGTCATAATAAGTTTTTTATTTTTATGAAGTACTCCGTATACTACTGAACACAATACAAATATTCCCATAATCAATACTGAATTTAAACTTAAATCAAAAATTAAATTATTAGTTAGTAAAAGCACTATTCCTATACATATATATGCACCTAATAGTAATTTTAAAAAACTAAATGATTTTTTATTGTCCATTTTATCCCTCCACCTTAATCATTTATTATGGTTAATATTATACCATAATAAGTTTTTAAATACTACTTTTTAAATTTTATTTTAATTATCAATCCGAAAATCAATTAACATTCTATAAAAAAAAACATTAAACTATTATAATATATAAATTTTAATTAATAAACTTCAATTAAAAGATTACAACATCTATACTTGGATACCTAATTTATATATAATATTTTTATTAGGATATATATTAATTTTTCATTAAATTTAAGAAGAGATAAAAAATCTAAAAACCAGACTTTTTATCTCTTACTAATAATACTAAAGTAAAATTCTATTAAAATTTTCATAAAAAATAATCACTATAATTCTAATAATTATTTTTTATCTTTATCTACCTCTTCATATTCAACATCAATTATATCGCCAACTAAATCATCATTTGAATCATATGTAAATTCATTATTGTTCTCATATACATTTTTATTTTTTCTTGCATTTTCATTTAATTTATCTTTTCTGCCTTTAATAAATGATATTAACTTTATTAAAAGATAAGCTATTACTCCAACTAATAATATATATGGCAATATACTAAAAAATAATGATATTATTAAAATTATTATACATGTACTACCGATAAAATACAGTATGTTTCTAAAATTGCCTCTCATAATATACTCCTTTGCAAGCTTTAATTTAACTTATATTATATAATATATTAAATCTATGTGCAACATAATAAGAGATATATTATATTCTATTAAAGGTTTTACATAACCCTATTTTGTTTTTATTTATTTTTTCCACTTCTGGCCATCCTAGGCAAGATTAATCCTAGTCCTAATAATATAAATGGTGTAATTATATTAAGCGCAAGTGTAAATATCCATTCTGGAGAATAAGTTTCTACTCCTTGTGGGAACATTCCCATTATACAAGCAAAAGCCGTAAATATAAAACACCATACACCTACTATTAACGCAAATTTATCATTCTTAACAAATTTATAGCTTGAATTATATTTTTCACTAGCTTTCTTAATACCAATGAATGCTAAAAATACCCATAGGTATCTCATTGGCATCACAACTGCATTTAATCTTAAAAGCCAATTAAACAAATCTGTCATATTACCTATTCCTAAAGCAGGAACAATAATTAATATTCCAACTAATACAGCTGTCATTATATAACCATTTACTGGTACTCCCTTATCATTCATCTTACTTAAAGATTTTGGAACAAAGTTATCATCAGCATCTCCTAATAATACTTTTAAAGGTGCATCAATAGATACAACTAAAGCAGATATTTGAGCTATCATATTCGCTAATGCATATAATATTAATAATGAATTTCCCAAGCCATAATATTCTCCTAGCTTTTTAAACGCATAATATTGACCATTCATCATAAGATCTTTTGGAATATTGTTTGCATCAAACATTATTGCCATAGCTATAGATCCCAATATAGCTGATATGGTTACCATAATAGCTAAAACTATCATTCCTTTAGGAAATTCTTTTTTAGAATTTTTAGTGTTATTAACATATGGAGATATCTTTTCTGCTCCACCTACTGCAAATACTAACATTGATAAAGTTGTAAAATACGAAAAATCAAATTTAGGCACTAATGCTTTAACTGATAAATCTGTTGTTGCAATTTTAACTCCTGTTAATGCAGGTGCTGTAATAACTAATAAAATATATAACAATGACATTATAAAAATTGCAGTTCCTGCTATTGTACCTATTCTATTTAAAGATTTAATTCCTTTTGATGCTACCCATAAGAAAAGGAAAAATATTAGTAATGATATACTTTGAGCTACTAAAGGAGCCATATCATTTAATAAAGTTGCATCACCTTTAATTACCCATCCTAATGCGATTAAAACAGATTGAGGTTTTTGAGCTAAGTATGGAATATGTACTACCCAATAAGTCCATCCTGCTAAATATGCTAATTTAACACCATAAGTTGACCTTACCCATGAACTAACTCCACCTTTTTCATCTTTAAAAATCGTTCCTAATTCTCCAACCATTAAAGCGTATGGTATAAAATATAATCCTATTATCAATATCCATGAAACTATAACTTGCAATCCTTGGTTTGCAAAATTATTAACAACATTTCCAAATCCCCAAACAGACACAAAAGATATCAACGCCAGATTATACCACCTAAGTTGCTTATGTTCATTTTCCATTTTTCATCCTCCTGTTAGTTCTTCTTCTAAGCTTAATATAATGAAATTTGATATGAAGAGTATAATTTTTATAATACTATAAATTTTAATTATATCAAAATCCACACTTATTATTCTTTTATTATTTGGTGATATTTATGTAAGTTTTTGTTGAAAATTAAGAAAAAAAGTAGTATTAGTTTTAACAAATTAAACTAATACTACTATAATTTTTGCTATATTGAATTATTTTCTTAAAAAGTCGTTTATTTTTAATCCACTATTTATTCCTTCACTAATAGCCGTAACAACTAAAGATTGACCTACTCTAGCATCTCCAGTTGCAAATACCTTAGGAATATTAGTTTTAAAATCTATTGAATTTGCATTTACATTATTTCTTGAATCAAATTCTACTCCAAATGATTCTTTAATAGAATCTTCTGATCCAGTAAATCCCATAGCAAGTAAAACCAAGTCTGCTTCATATGTTTTTTCAGATCCTTTAATTGAAATTGGACATACTCTACCATTATCATCTTTATCCCATTTTACTTTTACAGTATCAACACTTTCAATATTTCCATTATTGTCTACATTAACGCCTGTAACTGTAGTTAAATATTCTCGTGGATCTTTTCCATATAAATAAATAAATTCTTCTTGCCCATAATCAACTTTTAATATTTTAGGCCATTCTGGCCAAGGATTATCTTCATTTCTTTCATTTAATGGCTTAGACATTATTTCAAGTTGGACTAACGATTTACATCCATGTCTAAGACAAGTTCCAACACAGTCAGTTCCTGTATCACCTCCACCTATTACAATTACATTCTTATCTTTTGCAGATATATAATTATTGTCTTCATGATTAGAATCTAAAAGACTTTTAGTATTGGCTTTTAAAAAGTCTACTGCAAAGTGAATTCCTTTAGCTTTATCTTTTCCATTAACATTTAAATCCCTTGGCTTAGATGCTCCTGTAGCTAAAACAATTGCGTCATACTTATCAAGTAAATCATTAGAATCATAATTTTCTCCAACATTTGCATTAGTTATAAATTTTATACCTTCTTCTGCCATAATTCTAATTCTTCTTAAAATAACTTCTTTATCAAGTTTCATATTAGGAATTCCATACATTAATAATCCACCTGGTCTATCATTTCTTTCATAAACTGTAACTTTATGACCACATTTATTTAATGTATTAGCGGCTGCAAGTCCTGCTGGACCCGAACCTATTATAGCTACTTTTTTTCCAGTTCTTTTTATTGGTGCACTAGCCACAACTTTACCATTATTAAATGCAGTATCAATAATAGCTCTTTCATTTTCTTTTATAGTGACTGCCGGACCATTCAATCCTACTGTACATCCTGCTTCACAAGGTGCTGGACAAACTCTACCTGTGAATTCTGGAAAAGGGTTTGTTTTGCTCAATCTTTCATATGCTAAATCCCATTTCCCCTTATATACTAGGTCATTCCATTCAGGAATTAAGTTATGAAGAGGACACCCTGAAACCATTCCTGAAAATAATATACCAGATTGACAAAATGGTACCCCGCAATCCATACATCTAGCACCTTGAATAGACTGCTTTTCTAAAGGAAGACTATTATGAAATTCATCATAGTTCTTTAACCTTTCTTTGGGTTCTCTATTTAAACCTACTTCTCTGTCATATTCTAAAAAACCAGTTGGTTTACCCACATTTAATCCCCCTATCTTCCTTTTATTTCTTGGAATGTTTTTATTAAAGCTTCTTCTTCTTTAAATCCAAGGTTCTTATACTTCTCTACTGTTTTTAACACCTTTTTATAATCTTTAGGTATCACCTTTATGAAATTAGATTTTTCATTTTCAAAGTTAGATAATATTTTATTACCTTTAGAAGATCCTGTAGCTTCAGCATGTTCTTCTAATAACGCTTTTAACTCTTCTTCATCTTCTAAACTTAACTCTTCTAAAAGAATCATCTCTTCATTTATATTAATTTTAAAATTCTCATCTTCTTTATAAAGATAAGCAACTCCACCACTCATTCCTGCTGCAAAATTGATTCCTGTCTTTCCTAAGACAACAACTTTTCCTCCAGTCATGTATTCACATCCATGTGCTCCAACACCTTCAACAACAGCTGTTGCACCTGAATTTCTTACACAGAATCTTTCACCTGCAATACCATTTATAAAGACTTTACCAGATGTTGCACCATATAAAGCAACATTTCCAATAAGTATATTTTCTTCTGCTATAAAAGTAGCTTTCTTTGGTGGATACACAATAAGTTTACCGCCTGATAACCCTTTTCCAAAATAATCATTAGCGTCACCTTCAACTTCAAGGGTTAGCCCATTTGGAATAAATGAACCAAAGCTTTGACCAGCTCCACCATTACATTTAATAACTATACTATCTTCTGGTAATCCCTTATCTCCATTTACTTTTGTTACTTCAGATCCAAGTATTGTTCCAAGGGTTCTATCCGTATTTGTTATATCTACTTCAAATCTTATATTTTCATTACCATTTATAGCTTCTTTACATTTTTTAACAAATATAGTTTCATCTATTACTTCATTTAATTTATGATCAGATTTGTTTGCTTTGTCAAATTTAATAACTTTACCTTTAAATTTATCCGGAGTATAAAGTATAGAACTCAAATCAATATTTTTAGCTTTCCAGCCATTTATATTTTCTTTTTGTTTTAATCTATCTACTCTACCTATCATTTCATCAATCTTTCTAAATCCAAGCTTTGCCATAATTTCTCTTAATTCTTGTGCTATAAAGTACATGAAATTAACTACATATTCTGGCTTTCCTTTAAATCTTTTTCTAAGCTCTTCATTTTGTGTTGCTATTCCTACAGGACAAGTATCTAAATTACAAACTCTCATCATAACGCATCCAAGTGATACTAAAGGTGCTGTTGCAAATCCAAATTCCTCAGCTCCAAGTAGTGCTGCAATTGCAACATCTCTACCTGTCATAAGTTTTCCATCAACTTCTACTGTTACTCTGTCTCTTAGTTCATTAAGTAATAATGTTTGATGTGCTTCTGCAAGTCCAAGCTCCCATGGAAGTCCTGCATTTTTTATTGAATTCTTAGGTGATGCACCTGTTCCTCCATCATATCCTGAAATCAATATTACATCAGCTCCACCTTTAGCAACTCCAGCTGCAACTGTTCCTACTCCACATTCTGAAACTAGTTTAACAGATATTCTTGCATCCATGTTGGCATTTTTTAAATCATAAATTAATTGTGCCAAATCTTCTATCGAATATATATCATGATGTGGTGGTGGTGATATAAGTCCTACACCAGTAGTTGAGTGTCTAGTTTTAGCAACCCATGGATAAACTTTAGTAGCTGGCAATTGACCTCCTTCACCTGGTTTTGCTCCTTGTGCAAGTTTTATTTGAAGTTCATCAGCATTTACTAAATATTCAGATGTAACACCAAATCTACCAGAAGCAATTTGTTTTATTGAAGATCTTCTTGAATCACCATTTTCATCTGTAATCCATCTGTCTCTATCTTCGCCACCTTCACCTGTGTTGGATTTTCCTCCAACTCTATTCATTGCAATAGCTAACGCTTCATGAGCTTCTTTGGAAATTGATCCATAAGACATAGCTCCTGTTTTAAATCTTTTAACAATTTCAGATATAGGCTCAACTTCTTCTAATGGAATTTCTGATGAATTATAATTAAACTCTAATAATCCTCTTAATGTTAATTCTGCGTCTTCATCATTAATTAAAGAGGCATATTCTTTAAACAATTCATAATCTCCAGTTTTAGTAGCTTTTTGTAATTTGTGTATAGTGTTAGGATTATATAAATGTTCTTCTTTTTCTTCTCCTGATCTTAGCTTTTCATATCCTGGTGAATCTAATTGAAAATCTGCTACATAAGTTCTATCCTTAAAAGCTTTTTCATGATTTATTTCAGCCTCTTTTTGAATTTCCTCTAAGCCTATTCCACCAAGTCTACTTACTGTATTAGTAAAATATCTATCTATAACTTTTTTACCAATACCTACCGCTTCAAAAATTTGAGCTCCTTGATAAGATTGAATTGTTGATATTCCCATCTTAGAAAGAATCTTAATTATGCCTTTAACCACTGCTTTATTATAATTATAAACAGCCTTGTCATATTCAACTTCAAGTAATCCATCTTCAATAAGTGATCTTAAAGATTCATATGCCATATATGGATTTACGGCTGATGCTCCAAAACCAATTAATGTTGCAAAATGATGAATTTCTCTTGGTTCTCCACTTTCAAGTATTAAACCTACTGATGTTCTAGTACCCTTCTTAACTAGATATTGATGAAGTGCTGAAACTGCAAGTAATGATGGTATCGGTACTTTAGTTGCACATACATTTCTATCAGATAACACAAGCAAGGTATATCCCTTTTCATAAGCCTCTTGTGCTTTATCAAACATTTCATCTATAGCATCTTCTAAAGAACTTCCCTTATCAAATACTATATCTATAACTTTTGTTTTTAAATCTCCCTTATTAAGTGCTTTTATTTTTGATAATTCTTCGTTAGTTATTATTGGAGACTCAAGCTTAAGTAACTCACAATTTGAAGACTTATCTTCTAAAATATTTCCTTCTGGTCCTAAATAAATATTAGAAGCTGTAACAATTTCTTCTCTTATTGCATCTATAGGTGGATTGGTTACTTGTGCAAATAATTGTTTGAAATAGTTAAACAAAGGTTGTGCTTCCTTAGATAATGGTGCTATTGGAACGTCTATCCCCATTGCAGCAAGTGGTTCAGCACCATTCTCAGCCATAGGAAGTATCGTTGTTTTTACTTCTTCATAAGTATATCCAAAAGTTTTTTCTAATCTTTTTCTTGTATCTTTGTCGTATTCTATTTTCAAAGTCTTTCCATTATTAATTTTGTCTAAAGTAACTAATTTTTCTTCAAGCCATTCTTCATAAGGATGCTCTGTAGCATAAGTATGCTTTAGTTCTTCATCATCAATAATTTCCTTTCTAATTGTATCAACAATTAGCATTCTACCTGGTCTCAATCTATCTTTTTTCTCAATTATTTCTGATGGAATATCTAATGCTCCAACTTCTGAAGATAAAATCAGTCTTCTATCTTTAGTTATATAATATCTTGATGGTCTTAAACCATTTCTATCTAATACGGCCCCTACTTTTTCGCCATCAGTAAACACTATTGCAGCAGGACCATCCCACGGTTCCATTAATGTAGCATTATATTCATAAAATGCTTTTTTCTCTTTGCTCATAGTTTTACTTTTTTGCCATGGTTCTGGAATTGCCATCATTACAGCCCTAGTTAGATCCATTCCATTCATATGTAAAAATTCTAAATTGTTATCTAAAATTGCTGAATCTGATCCTTCTTTATTTATAATAGGAAGTACCCTAATTAAATCTTTTCCAAGTGCTCTTGATTTTACATTAGTTTCTCTTGAATAAACCTTATTTACATTCCCTCTTAATGTATTTATTTCACCATTATGAATCATAAATCTATTAGGATGAGCTCTTTCCCAACTGGGGAATGTATTAGTACTATATCTAGAATGTACTAATGCAAGTGATGTTTCTACTCTCTCATCTTCTAAATCTTTATAAAATTCCCTTAATTGAGTAGAAAGTAGCATTCCTTTATATACTATTGTTTTTGATGAAAAAGAAGCTATATAAAAAACTTCATTTAAAAATTTACTTATCCAGCTAGCTCTCTTTTCTATATTTCTTCTAATAATATATAATTTTCTTTCAAAGGCAGTACCCTTCTTTACTCCTGTTCTCTTTACAAAAATTTGTTTTATTACAGGCATAGCTTCCAATGAAGCTTTTCCTAAAATTGAAGGATTACTTGGAACTTCCCTCCAACCTAATACTTCTAGCCCTTCTTCTTTACATATATCTTCAATAAGGCCCTCTACTTCTTTTCTTGCTTTATCTTCTTGAGGTAAAAAAATCATACCAACAGCATAGTCACCTTCATTACCTAAGACAATACCTTTTGATTTTAATTCCTCTATAAAAAATTTATGTGGTATATTTAATAAAACACCTGCACCATCACCAGTGTTTTCATCAGCTCCAGTTCCACCTCTATGTTTTAATTTTTCTAATATTGTTAGACAATCCGATAAAATATCATGAGATTTCTCACCATCAATATTTACAATTGTACCAATGCCACAAGCATCATGTTCAAAACACGGATCATATAATCCTTGTTTTTTTGGAGTAAATTTATCCATTTATATTCCCCCTTACAATAATTTGCTTATAAATAGCAAAATAACGAGTAAAAATACCTTTTTTCGATATTATCACTCATATATTTTACTACAATAAATGATTTTGTACATCTCAATTAAAAAATTTCTTATAATTTATCATCTAATATTAACGTGGCAATGTCAATCATTGTTTTGCCTAAATTCATGCTCAATCTTTGGATATATCTAAATGCATCATTCTCAATCATTTTTCTATCACTCATAATTTTCCATTTAGCTTTTTCGATTTTTTTCCTACTTTCTAATGTACGTTCTAAATTTTCCACTTGTTGTTGTAATTTTATTATTCTCTTTTTTCCTTGGAATATAAGATCAATAGAATTTTTTAAAATCACATCAGAAATTTTAGTTCCAATACAATATATATCACTGCCGTCTTCAATAAAAGAACGATATGGCTCATTAACTAATGCTAAAAAACTTGTAAATTCATATAATTTTTCATAAACATCTAATAAGTTCATATCCTTAAATTTATATCCTACTAAAACCAAATCCGGTGAATATTTTATAACATTTCTAATTAGTTCATTTCCTGATGTACATAAAGCTAAAATTTCGTAATTTTCTTGCATTAAAATATTTTTTAGCTTTTTATTAGTTTCCATATTACTTAATGCTATTATTATCTTGCCTCGAAATTCCACCATGGCAGCCCCACCTTAAATTTCACTAATATTTTTTAAGATAATTTTCTATTTCCCAATGATGAACTTTAGTTCTATACTCATCCCATTCTGCATATTTAGTATCCACATACTTTTTAAATGCATGTTCTCCTAAAACATTCTTCGCAAGTTCACTTTCACGCATAAACTTAACTGCCTCATACAAATTGTTTGGTAAACTATCTATTCCTACTTCTTTTCTTTCTTCATCATTCATAGAAAAAATATTTGCTTCTATTTCTGTTGGTGGTTCTAAATTATTTTTAATTCCATCTAATCCCGCTTGCAAAAGACATGCTAATACTAAATACGGATTTGAACTTGGATCTGGACATCTTAATTCTATTCTAGTTCCTGTTCCCCTAGCTGCTGGAACTCTTATTAATGCCGTTCTATTTTTGCATGACCAAGCCAAATAAACTGGAGCCTCATATCCTGGTACTAATCTCTTATATGAATTAACCAAAGGATTTGTTACAGCTGCAAGTCCTTTTATATTTTTTAATAATCCTGCAATAAAATTATAAGCTATTTTGCTTAATCCATTTATATCATTTTCACAAACAAAAGCATTTTTTCCCTCCTTATATAATGACATATTAACGTGCATTCCTGAACCATTAATTCCAAATACAGGTTTTGGCATGAAAGATGCATATAATCCATGTCTTTGAGCTATTGACTTAACCACTAATTTAAAAGTCATTATATTATCTGCAGTACTTAAAGCATCCCCATATTTAAAATCTATTTCATTTTGTCCTTCTGCAACTTCATGATGAGAAGCTTCTATTTCAAAATCCATATCCTCTAACGCTAAAGTCATATCTCGCCTAGCATTTTCACCTAAGTCTGTAGGTGCTAAATCAAAATATCCTGCACTATCTTGTGTTTTAGTAGTTGGATTCCCATGTTCATCAGTTTCAAATAAGAAAAATTCACACTCTGGTCCAACATTCATTTCATACCCAAGATCACTTGCTTCTTTTATTGCTTTCTTTAATATATATCTAGGATCTCCTTCAAACGGTGTTCCATCTGGTTTATATACATCACATATTAATCTTGCCACTTTACCTTGTTGTGGTCTCCATGGAAAGATTACAAAACTATCTAAATTTGGCCTTAAGTTCATGTCCGATTCTTCAATTCTAGCAAATCCATCAATTGATGATCCATCAAACATGCATTCATTATTTAAAGCTTTTTCTAATTGCTTATCTGTTATTGCTATATTTTTTAGTGCTCCGAAAACATCAGTAAACTGTAATCTTATAAATCTTACACCATTTTCTTTTACTAGATTCATGATATCTTCCTTTGAATATTTCTTCATTTAAATTCCCCCTTAAAATAAAGAGGCGTTCAACGGTATACAAAATAAGTATATCCATCGAACGCCTTTGTCCAATTAATTTATTGATAATATTATATATCTTTTTTTCATAAAAAACAATATATTTTTAATTTATTTTTTATTTTAAACTAATTATTATGTAATTTTATCATTAAAACTAATATTCATTTAACAAATTGTTAATTCTACCTCTTTTATAAACTTTACTATTTATATTTATGTATATTTTAATATTTCACCCCTCATATTCATCAAACTTCACTTTTCTTTAACTAGATAATATCTAGATATATTTATATACAAAATTGTTGAATATTGCATAATAAATTGTTACAATTTATTATAAGTAAAATTATATAAATAAATATAATTTAATGATTTTACATTGGTTGTAGAAATCAAACATAAAATTTATTAAATTTATATTTCTATTTTTTTGGGGGGCTATAAAAATGAATACTATTATAACAAAATTTGGCGGGAGTTCATTAGCTGATGCTGTACAATTTAGAAAAGTAAAAAATATAATTACAGCAAATAAATCTAGAAAATATATTGTACCATCAGCACCTGGAAAAAGAACTTCTAAAGATTCTAAAATTACAGATTTATTATATCTTTGTCATGCTCATATAAATGCAGGTATATCTTTAGATGATGTATTTAATCATGTTAAAAAAAGATATATTGGAATAGTAACTGATTTAGAATTAGATCTCAACATACAATCTCATTTAGATATTATAAAAAAAGATTTAGAAGAAGGTGCTTCTAGTGATTATGCTGCTAGTAGAGGTGAATATTTAAATGCTATAATCCTTAGCAAATATTTGGGGTTTGAATTTGTTGATGCTAAGGATGTAATTAAATTTAATACTGATGGATGTTTAAATTATAATGAAACACTGACACTATTAAAAGAAAAACTTTCTTCAATTGACAAAGCTGTCATTCCAGGATTTTATGGTTCTGATAGCAATGGAAATATTATTACTTTTTCAAGAGGTGGATCAGATGTTACTGGTGCTTTAGTTACTGCAAGTTTAAATGCTGATCTTTATGAAAATTGGACAGATGTTTCTGGTTTTTTAATGGCTGATCCTAGAATAATTTCTAATCCAAAACCTATAAGTACAATAACTTATACTGAGCTTAGAGAACTTTCTTATATGGGCGCTTCAGTTTTACATGAAGAAGCTATTTTTCCTGTAAGACAAGCTGGTATTCCTATTAATATAAAAAATACTAATAAACCAGAGGATAAAGGAACTTTCATAGTAGAAGATACCTTAAGTGATGATTCACAAATTATAACTGGGATAGCAGGAAAAAAAGATTTTACTGTGATTTCAATTGCAAAAGCTTTAATGAATTCTGAATTAGGCTTTTGTAGAAAAATTTTATCAATACTTGAACAGCACAATGTTTCATTTGAAAATATGCCTTCTGGAATAGATACTGTATGTTTAGTAATTTCAGATTCTCAATTAAAAAATAAAACTGCTTTAATTGTAGAAGAAATTAAAAGGACTTGTAATCCTGATACAATAGATGTTCATCCTAACATGGCATTAATAGCTACCGTTGGGAAAGGTATGGCTAAGCAAAAAGGAGTGGCATCAAAAGTATTTACAGCATTGTCAGAAGCTAATGTAAATATAAGAATGATTGATCAAGGATCTAGCGAAATCAACATATTAGTCGGTATAGAAAATGATAATTTTGAAAAAGCCATAACTGCAATTTATAATGCTTTTAATTAATATTATAGTATAAATAGATTATAGTTATCAGGTAACTATCTTGTTATAAAAAATCACTTTAAAGGATATAACCATAAAACTATGAAAAAATGGATTCGTAATTTATGCGAGTCCATTTTTTTATAGTTTTAAAATAGGATATTCCTAGTATATTGTTAATATATGCATAAATAAAGCAGGACTAGTAATTGAACTTAAGAATATTAAAAATGAGTCTAGTCCTATTTTAGCTTGCTCCCAATATAAAATTGAGACAAGCAGTAAATTTGACAATATTAAAAGGAAACTCGACTTCGCTGAGTAAGTTCGAAAAGCTAAATATAAAATTTAGATTCTCACTTAAGAATTCTCAAAGTCCAATTACATTGTCACTTTACTTATTGTATATATTAACATTTTTAAACATATACCTGAAAATAAAAAATAAAATAGTGCACCAAATTTTGGTGCACTATTTGTATTGATATTAGATTGCTTTCATATTTCTAGCAGCTACAATATCAACGCCTGTTCCTAATACATCTTTAACTATAACATCTCCAATTTTAACTGGTGCTTGTAATTCTACTCCAGCTAAAACTTCCATACATTTGAAGTTAAGACCCTTTGGAATTGCTCCGTTAGTCTTTACAGGTATAACTGGAAGTTGGCCTCCCTTTACTTTAACAGTTGAAGTTATTACTCTAACTGGGTGAGTAACTTCGTTTATACCGTATTCTGCACCTCTTTTACAAGTGTTACCTGTTACAGTATTGTTTTCTGCATCTACTTTTAAATGACAACCCATTGGGCAGCTTATACAAATTAATTCTTTTATCATCTTATTCACCATCCTCTAATGATATTGTAATATCACCTTTAACTTTTTCTAATAAAGGCTTACTTAAAATAACCTTTTCCATTTCTGATGGTGCTAAGTGAGTTCTCTTAAACTTAGCAATTTCTTCACCATTACATCTTACAACTAAAGCCTTATTATGATAAATGTTGTTAACTCTCATGAATACAGTTAATTTATCGTCTACTGCTTCTACATCAAGTTTTTGAGGTACTGTATAATTAACGTTTTGTCCATTAATTATATTTACATAACTACCTTTTTTAAGCTCTTTCTTAATGTACTTAGCAGCTGCTTGTCCAGCATGTTTTGATTCTTGAGTAACAAAGTCAACTAAGTCATGTACATGAACTACGTTACCGCAAGCAAATACTCCATCCATTGAAGTTTCCATATTTTCTGTTACTATTAAACCATTAGTTCTGTTATCTTTTTGAATACCAGCATTTGTTGATAATTCATTTTCTGGAATAAGACCTACTGATAATAATAATGTATCAACAGTAAATTCTTTTTCAGTTCCTTTAATTGGTTTTCTATCTGGACCAACTTCAGCAATTACAACTTTTTCTACTCTTGTATCTCCTACTATATCAATTATAGTGTGTGATAAGTATAGAGGAATATCATAATCATTTAAACATTGAACAATGTTTCTGTTTAATCCATTAGAATATGGGCATAATTCAACAACAGCTTTAACTTTAGCACCTTCAAGTGTCATTCTTCTAGCCATTATTAGTCCGATATCTCCAGATCCAAGTATTAATACTTCTTTACCTGGCATATATCCTTCCATGTTTATATATCTTTGAGCAGCACCTGCTGTGAATACACCTGCTGGTCTATCTCCAGGAGTATTTATAGCTCCTCTAGTTCTTTCTCTACAACCCATTGCAAGAATTACTGCATCTGTCTTTAAAGTCATGTAACCTTCTTCAGAATTCATTGCATGTACAGTTTTATCTTCATCTATATTCAATACCATAGTATCTAATTTAACTTCTACATTTGTATCTTGTAGCATATCGATAAATCTGCTAGCGTATTCTGGTCCTGTTAACTCTTCTTTGAAAGTATGAAGCCCAAATCCGTTATGTATGCATTGATTTAGGATTCCTCCAAGTTCTTTGTCTCTTTCTAAGATTAATATATTCTTGATTCCATTAGTGTATGCTTCGTGTGCTGCTGCAAGTCCTGCTGGACCTCCACCAATTACTATTAATTCATAACTCATAATTAAAGCCTCCTACTTAGTTTTTCCTGTTAAAATGTAAGAACCGTCTTTTTCTTGTACTACTTCTTCTAATTTAACGCCACATTCTCTTGCTATTATTTCTTGAACTCTTGGTCCACAGAATCCACCTTGGCATCTTCCCATTCCTGGTCTACATCTTCTCTTAACACCATCTAGAGAAAGTGTTCCAAATGATCTCTTTATAGAATCAACGATTTCACCTTCAGTAATGCTTTCACATCTGCAGATCATTCTACCGTATTGTGGGTTTTTCTTAATCATTTCAGCTTTTTCTTCAGCTGATAATTCTGTAAAGTGAATTTGATGTCTCTTAGCTATGAAGTTATCTTTCTTAGTTAATTCAAGACCTGCGTTTCCTAAAATTTCAACTACTGCTTCAGCTACAGCTGGTGCAGAAGTTAATCCTGGTGATTTCATACCAGCAGCATCAACGAATCCTTTAACTTCAGCATTTTCTTCAACTATGAAGTCTCCTGTACTTGGTGTTGCTCTTAATCCAGCAAAGTTTCTTATACTTTCTCTGAAATTAATCTTTGTAGTAGTATGCATAGCAGATTCTCTGATAGCGTCTAATCCTTCGCCATTTGTTCCTAAATCTGTTTTATCTTCAATATCTATAGCATCTGGTCCTATGATAAGATTACCATGTATTGTTGGACTAACTAATATACCTTTACCCATTTTAGAAGGACAAGGGAATATTGTATGAGATACTATTTTACCTTGAGATTTATCCATTACATAATATTCACCAGTTCTTGGAGTAATACTAAATGTTTCTTTACAAATCATATTGTGTACTTTATCTGCGAAAAGACCAGCAGCATTTACTATATATTTAGCTTCTACCTTTTCTCCATCAGTAGTCTCTATTGTAAAGATTCCATTTTCTTTTTTGATTGAAGAAACTTCTTTTTTAAGTTTAATTTCTCCACCATTAGTTACACCGTTTTCACATAATGCAATTGTAAATTCAAATGGTCCTACTATTCCACCAGTTGGTGCATATAAAGCTCCATGAACTTCATCTGTAAGATTTGGTTCCATTTTTAACAATTCTTCTTTATCTATAACTCTTAGGTCTCTAACACCTATTTCAGTACCATTTTTACAAAGATCTTTTACTGTTTGCATTTCTTCTTCTGAATGAGCTACAACTAATGAACCATTTCTTTTAAATGGAACGTCTAACTCTTTACAAAGATCTTCATACATTTCATTTCCTTTTACGTTGTACTTAGCCATTAAAGTACCTATCTTTGGATCAAATCCAGCATGTACTATTGCTGAGTTAGCTTTTGTAGTACCCATTGATACGTCCTTTTCTTTCTCTAAAACAGCTACTTTTAAGTTATATTTAGTTAATTCTCTAAATATAGAAGCTCCAATGACACCAGCTCCAATTATTGCTACATCATACATATTTTATCCTCCTTTTATATAACAAAAGAGCCAATCACAAACACAAATTACATAAATAATAATTAAGTAACTCGTCTTTGTGCTTGACTCTAATTCTCTAAGCACTTTTATTTACTTTATATTTATATTATAACATAAATGTTTAAGTTTGTCTACTATTCTGCCCAACCTTTAACTCTTGAAACTGCATTTTTCCATCCTTTGTTTAGCTTTTCTCTCTTAGCGCTTTCAAAAGTTGGTCCATAGCTCTTGCTAACAGCCCATTTAGTTGCAATTTCTTCTTTAGATTCCCAGAATCCAACTGCAAGACCTGCTAAGTAAGCAGCTCCTAAAGCTGTAGTTTCAGTTATAATTGGTCTAAGAACTTGAGTATTTGAAATATCTGCTTGGAATTGCATTAATAAATCATTTCTACTAGCTCCACCATCAACTCTAAGTGATGCTAATTTACATCCAGCATCTTCTGCCATAGCAGTTAATAAATCATTAGTTTGGTAAGCTATTGATTCTAATGCTGCTCTAATTATATGATTTCTATTAGCTCCTCTAGTTAATCCAAAGATAGCTCCTCTAGCATACATATCCCAATATGGTGCTCCTAATCCAACGAATGCTGGTACTACATAAACGCCACCATTATCTTCTACTTTTTTAGCAAAGTATTCTGAATCTGCCGCATCATGAATGAATTGAAGTTCATCTCTTATCCATTGAATTACAGCTCCACCTACGAATACTGAACCTTCTAATGCATATTCAATTTTATCATTTATACCAACAGCAATTGTAGTTACAAGACCATTTTTACTAAGAACCATATCTTCACCAGTGTTCATTAGTAAGAAACATCCAGTTCCGTAAGTGTTTTTAGCACTACCTTTTTCGAAACAAGTTTGTCCAAATAATGCACATTGTTGATCTCCAGCCATACCTGATATTGGAACTCTAACGCCACCAACGCCGCCAAGATTAGTATGTCCATAAACTTCTGAAGAATTCTTAACTTCTGGTAACATAGAAGTTGGTATTCCTAATTTATTGATGATTTTTTCATCCCATCTTAATTCTTTTATATTATATAACATAGTTCTAGAAGCATTAGTGTAGTCGGTTACATGAACCTTACCATTTGTTAGCTTCCAAACTAGCCATGTATCAACTGTACCAAATAATAAATCGCCTTTTTCAGCTTTTTCTCTTGCTCCTTCAACATTATCTAAAATCCATTTGATTTTAGTTCCTGAGAAGTAAGCATCTAATAATAATCCTGTATTTGCTTTTACATATTCAGCAAATTCGTCATCTTTCTTTAATTCATCTACTATACCAGCAGTTCTTCTACATTGCCATACTATAGCATTGTAAACAGGTTCTCCTGTATTTTTATCCCATACAATTGTAGTTTCTCTTTGATTTGTTATACCTATAGCTGATATTTCATCCGCAGTAATGTTAGTTTTTGCTAATACTTCTTGAAGTACTCCATATTGGCTTGACCATATTTCTAGTGGATTATGTTCTACCCAACCTTCATGTGGATATATTTGTGTAAACTCTTTTTGGCTTACACCTACTATATTTTGTTCCTTGTCGAAAATAATAGCTCTTGAACTTGTAGTTCCTTGATCTAACGCTACAACATATTTACCCATTTAATTCACCAATCCTCTCAATAAATAAATAAATTTTTATAAATAAAGTCACATAAAGTTTTTTTGCTTTATAAGACTATACTAACTAAATCTAAAGTCTACATATTCCATATTTCATTTCTAGTTGTTGAGACACATGTTGCACCTGAACTTAGGGCTAACATAACATCTTCTTTGGTCTCAATCAGCCCCCCTGCAACAACTGGTGCATTTGATTTTTTTGAGATAATTTCTATAACTTTTGGAATAACTCCTGGTAATACTTCTAATGCATCGCAATCTACCACTAAATGATTTTCTGCATTTTTTAATGATAAAGTATCAAATATAAATACCCTTTGTATTGCTACTAATCCATAATTTTTTGCTATCTTTACTACTTGAGGTTTCGTACTAATAATTCCTTTGAATTTAGTTTCTTGTTTTAAGAACTTTATAACAACTTCTCTATTTGTAAAACCTTCTACTAAATCAATGTGAATCACGCCTACTTTACCTTTGGAAACTATTAATTCACTAATTTCTTTAATGTTCATTACGTCTCCAAATAATACAAAAATTATTTCAGCTGAGGATTCTAATGCTACGTTTAATTGTTTCATATCTTTTACTGCTGCTATTATTGGATTTTCTTCTAGTAATTCTTTAATATTATTCATTGTTCACCCTCTATACAAACGTTTTCTTTTGATGTTTTTATTATTACACACTTGTATAAAGTTGTCAACATTGTTATTTTTTTAACTTTATTAGCATCACTCATTCTATATCTATTATTATGCTTATCTACTCTCCTTTATTAATAAATTGTTAATTAATAAAATACTTTTTTTAAATAATTGAGCTTTAAACTTTATAATAAGTATTATTTTTATCATTTTTTTATTTATATTTTCTTAATACATACTCTTTGCTTAAAAATAAAAAAAGCCAGCCATATTGATATGATATTTTTATAGTAGACAGTTAAAATAATAAAACTGCAACTATAAAGAAAGCATATCATCTAAAGCTGGCTTTTTAATCTACTCTTTAAAATCCTCTATTCTTATTATATTATCTATTTTATTTACAGAACTTAAATTAGATATTTCATTGCAAGAACTATATATTTGAGCTTGAGTTGTTTTATGTGTAACTAAAACTATTGTTACTTGACCTTTTCCGTTTTCTTCACCTTTTTGAATAACTGATCTTAAACTAACATTATGTTTTCCTAAAATAGCAGTTATTTCTCCTAAGACTCCTGATTCATCTAAGACAGTTGCTCTAATATAAAATTTACTTTCAACATCTTTAATATCTGATATTTCTCTATCCCATAAATTATTTTTCACTACTGAATTATAGTTTTCTAAATCAACATTACTTCTCAATATAGAAATAACATCACTAACCACAGCACTACCTGTTGGCAAATCTCCTGCTCCTCTACCATAAAACATTAAATCACCAACTGCATTTCCTTTTACAAACACAGCATTAAATGAGTCGTACACATTAGCTAGTGGATGTTTTTTAGGTATCATAGTTGGATGAACTCTTAATTCAAGTTTTCCATTCACTTCTTTTACAATTGCAAGTAATTTAATAACCATTTTAAATTCTTTTGCATATTCCATATCTATAGGCTTTATGTTAGTTATTCCTTCTCGATAAACATTATCTACATCAACTTTTGTTCCAAATGCTAATGATGAAAGTATTGCTAATTTGTATTGAGCATCATAACCATCTATATCAGATGTAGGATCTGCTTCTGCATAACCTTTTTCCTGTGCTTCTTTTAAAGCTTCATCAAACCCAAATCCATCACATTCCATTTTAGTTAAAATATAATTTGTAGTACCATTTATAATTCCATATAATTCTTTTATTTTATTTGCAGTCAAACTTTCATCTATACCGTTTATTATTGGAATTCCTCCTGCCACACTCGCCTCATATTTAAACATAACTCCATTACTATCAGCATTTTCAAAGAGTTCATCTCCATGTGTTGCAATCAGCATCTTATTTGCTGTTACAATATGTTTTCCTGCATTCATGCACTTTATCATATATTCTTTAGCCGGATCTATGCCTCCCATAATTTCAAGAACTATTTTTATAGAATCATCATTTAATATTTCATCAAAATCTGTAGTTATTAGTTCTTCTGAAACTTCAACGCCTCTTGCTTTACTTACATCTCTTACAAGGATTTTAGCAATTTCAACTTCATAACCTGAACGTTTCATTATTTCTTCTTTATTAGAATTTAAAATCATACAAACACCACGACCAACATTCCCCAATCCTAGTAGTGCTATTCTAACTTTTTTCATTTTTATTCCCCCTTATTGCATATAATTGCTAATAATACTATTGTCTTTCATTATATTATAATGTTTCTATGCAACTTTTACCATATGATTTTTATTTTTTGTAGTATTAGAAAAAGCAGACGGTTTAATATATAACATACTTAATTTACCCAAATATAACTTAGCAATTTATATGAAGTTCATAAATTATAGCAAACAAAAAAGTATTGATAAATAAAATTATCAATACTTTTTTTGTTATGAGTCAATCCCTAAAAACGAATAAACTTTTTATATCCATTTTTATTGTTATTGTATCATCACTTAAATGAAACAATTCATTTTTAATATTTTTAATGTCCGCAACCATCATGACTGCATGTGTGATTAGTTGGAAATTCTGTTAACTCACCTTTTTTATATGCTTCTAAGTTTTCGTTAACATTTCCTTCTATTGCTTTAAAAACTTTAATTCCCATAGAATTAAGTTTTGTAATAGCTCCTCTTCCTATTCCGCCTACTATTACTGCATCTACAATTTCACCTGATAATGCTTTTATAGGTTGACATTTACCATGTTCATGACCTAGGTCACCATTATTTAATGCTTTAACTTCATTAGTTTCAGTATCACATATTATAAATAGTGGTGCTGTACCAAAATGATTGTATGGAGCACTATTTACACCTTCATTTGATTTTACTGGAAAACATACTTTCATTGTCAATTCCTCCTTAACTAATTCTGTTTTAGAACATTTTTTGTTTTTGCAATTTGATAAACACATAAGAGATCCTACTTTATAATTCTTATCTTTATAATTTAAGCTTATTGAGATATTATCGCTATTAGTTATTAAATTTAAAAATTTAATAGCATCATTTATTCTCTCTTCATTTAAATCATAAATGATATAATATCCTATTTTATATCCAATTATAAGTTGTGATTCTTTCAATATCTTTATATGTTGAGAAACAGCAGCTTCACTTATTTCTAAGTGTTTTGCAATGCCTTTTGCACACATATTTTTTTTAGATAATAATATCAATATATTTACTCTTGTTTCATCAGCTATTGCTTTAAATAAATTTATAAAATTATTCATAAAGACCTCTTATATAATCTAATTAAGTATTTGCTTAATTAGATTATATTCCTATTGTAAATATTTTTCAAGTAATAAATAAAATAAGTTACCTCAACATTAAAATTTGAGATAACTTATTATTTTAATATCTAATCATTTAATTGATTTCCATCATAAGATACCATTCCACCATAAACATTTATAACATCAAAACCTTTTTCTCTTAGATCAATACATACGCTTGCTGTTCTTGCTCCAGATCTACATATCAAATAATATTCTTTATTTTTTTCTAAATATTCATCTGTATTATCTAGCAAATCATGCATTGGTATATTTTTAGATGTCTTAATACTTCCTATTCTATATTCAAATGGCTCTCTTATATCTATCAATTCTATCTTTCCTAATAAATCATCTATTTCACTTACATCTATAGTACTTCTTTTTTTATTAGTATTTTCGAACATTAAACTTAATCCTCCTTAGTATTTTGCTATGTTTAAAATAATTATTATATCCTAGTATAAGTATTTCTCTAAAACAACTCTAAATATTTATGATCAATTCTATCTAATCAAAACTTATTATTACTTAATAATACTATGTAATTTTAAAAAAGTCCAAATATTATTGGTATAAATATAGCTGGAATCATGTTTGCAACTCTAATTTTTGTTACACCAAGTATATTAAATGATAACCCAATAATTAAAATACTTCCTACAACTGACATATTAGCTATAATCACATCATTTAATAGTGTAGAGATACACCCTGCTAATATAGTTATTATTCCCTGATAAATAAAAACCACTATAGAAGATAACATAACACCTATTCCTAATGAAGAAGTGAAAACAATAGCTGAAACTCCATCTAATACTGATTTAGCAAATAAAATTGTATAATCACCTTTTAATCCACTTTCCAATGCTCCTACTATAGCCATGGCACCAACACAAAATAATAAGCTTGCTGTAACAAACCCTTCAGCAATAGAAACTTTGCCTAAATTTTCTTTTTTGCTTATACTTTTATAACTTAACCTACTTTCTATAATTTTACCTAAATAATTTAGATGTTTATCAATATCAATAATTTCTCCTATAAGTGACCCTATAGCAATACAAATAATTATTTGTAAAGTATTGTCACCTTTTAAAGATCCTGCTATCCCAATATAAAGTGCACACAAAGCTAGACCATTCATTATTGTGGAACCAATTTTATCACTCAGTTTTCCTTTTAAAAGCAATCCTATTAAGCATCCAACTATTATACATATGCAGTTTACTATAGTCCCAAACATGCCCCTTTCCCCCTCACTTTTTTAATAATTTATTCAAGTATTATACCATAAAAGTGCATTTTATTCTTAAATTCACATTTGTATTTTTAACTACCCTTGTTAATCTTTTGAATATAAATTGTTTTTATGAGACATATTAAGTTTATACGATAAATCTTAATTAATAAAATGAGGTGATTTTTAATGTACAAAAAAGCAAAACTCAAATTATATATTCCAATGCTATTATTAATTACTATTTTTTCTTCATTCTTTTTAAACTTTAATATAGCTTTAGCATTTAACGAACCCAATAACAAAAGTGATGTACACATTGTAGTTGATAATTTAAGAACAAATAAAATTCCAAGTAATTTTAGAACTACTTCTAATCTAACAAATATAAAAAATAACTCCTCTTTAAATTTAAAAGGATTAGAAACTCTAAATACCTCTGGAAGTCAACAATTTTCTAAAGATAATTTAGATATTTTAACAAAATCTATAGATAGTAAGCTTCCTATATTAGTCATTGATTTAAGACAAGAATCTCATGGATTTGTAAATCAATTCCCTATTAGTTTTGCAAATGAAAAAAATGATGCTAATTTAGGTCTTAGCAAATCAGCAGTAACATTTACAGAAAAAAAGGATTTAAAAAGCATAAAATTGAATACCCCATTAACTTTTTATAATCATCCAGAAATAAATGTAGTTCCAAAAGAAGTTTTATCTGAAAAACAGCTTACAAAAGCTTACTCTCTGAATTATTCAAGAGTTCCAGTAACAGATACAAAACTACCTACAAATGAAATGGTAGATTGTTTTATAAATATTGTAAAAGAATGTTCAAAAGAGAATTGGTTACACTTTCACTGTAAAGCAGGCTTTGGGAGAACAACAACTTTTATGATTATGTACGATATGATAAAAAATTATAACAATGCTACTTCTGATGAAATTATAAAGAGACAATTTGCTTTAGCTAATTTTGATGAAAAGGAAATAATTGAATTTTCATCAAGTGATCGCATTAATTTTCTAAATCAATTTTATAATTATTGCAAAGATGTAAATGGTAATTTTGATACCACTTGGAGTTCGTGGTTAAACAATTCTCAAAAACATTAAGTAAATTCTTATATGTAAAAAAGCACATCATAAAATTAATTATGATGTGCTTTAAATTTATATTATTCTTGTTCTTGCTTTTCTTGTTTTGGAAGTATTCCAATTCCAAGCTCAGTTAATTGTTTTTCATCAGCTATATTTGGTGCTTCACTTAAATAACAATATGCATTTTGATTTTTCGGGAATGCAATAACATCTTTAATGTTTTCTGTTCCTGCTAAGAACATTATCATTCTATCTAAACCAAATGCTAATCCACCATGTGGTGGTGGACCAAATTTAAATGCTTGTAATAAGAATCCAAATCTTTCCCATGCTTGTTCTTCAGTAAATCCTAATGCTTTAAACATTCTTTGTTGAAGTTCCATATCATGAATTCTTATAGAACCTCCACCTAATTCCTCACCATTTAGTACTAAGTCATATGCCTTAGATCTTACTTTACCTGGAGCTGATTCAAGGAAATCTAAATCTTCTTCCATTGGTGCTGTAAACGGATGGTGGCAAGCTGTATATCTTTCTTCCTCTTCACTATATTCAAATAGTGGGAATTCAGTAATCCATGTGAAGTTAAATTCATTTTTATCTTTTATTAACTCAAATTGTTTAGCAAGCTCTAATCTTAAAGCTCCTAAGCTTTGGAATACTACAGATTCTTTATCAGCTACTATTAAAATAGCATCTCCAGTTTCTGCTCCCATAGTTTCTATAATTGAATTTGTAACATCATCAGTTAAGAATTTAGCTATTGAAGATTTAACACCATCTTCTTTAAGTTGGATCCAAGCAAGACCCTTAGCTTTATAAGTCTTAACAAATTCTCCAAGCTTATCAAGTGGTTTTCTACCTAGTGCAGCTCCACCCTTTAAGCATAATGCTCTAACACTTCCACCAGCTTCTATTGCAGATTTAAATACAACAAAATCCATATCTTTAACGTCTTCTGTTATATTAGTTATTTCCATACCAAATCTTAAATCCGGTTTATCTGAACCGTATTTTTCCATAGCATCTTTAAATGTCATTCTCTTAATTGGAAGTTTAACATCTACTCCAGCTACTTCTTTAAATACATGAGCTATTAAGCCTTCATTTAATGCCATTATATCATCTTGTTCTACGAAGCTTAATTCCATATCTACTTGAGTAAATTCTGGTTGTCTATTAGCTCTTAAATCCTCATCTCTAAAGCATTTAACTATTTGATAATATTTATCAAATCCAGACACCATTAATAATTGTTTAAATATTTGTGGTGATTGTGGAAGAGCATAAAACATACCTGGATAGTTTCTTGAAGGTACTAAGTAATCTCTAGCTCCTTCCGGAGTACTCTTTGTAAGCATTGGAGTTTCTACATCTAAGAAATCATTTTTTTCTAAGTAATCACGAATAGACTTCGTAGTTTTACTTCTAATTTCAAAGATTCTATGCATATCTGGTCTTCTTAAATCTAAATATCTATATTTTAACCTAATATTTTCAGCTGCATCTAAGTTTTCTTTTATATATATTGGTGGTGTTTCTGATTCAGAAAGAATTTTTAATGATTGACATTTTAATTCAACAAAACCCGTAGGCATGTTTTCATTAACACTTTCTCTTTTTACAACTTCTCCAGTTACTGCAATACAGTATTCTGGTCTAACGCCTTTTGCCTTTTCAAAAGCTTCAGCATTTATTTCTTCACCAAAAACAACTTGCATGATACCTGTTTTATCTCTTAAATCAATAAAATCAAGACCTCCAAGTTTTCTATTTCTTTGAACCCATCCCATTAATGTAATCTTTTGACCTACATGTTCTTCTCTAGGTTCGCCGCACATCATCGTACGCTTTAAGCCATTTAAAGCTTCACCCATTTTCATTTCCTCCTAACACTTTTCCAATATACAATACATTAAATATAATTTATATATTGCATATAATCTTTTTGCACATATTTATTTTTGTGCATATATTTGTTATAAATATCATTAAATATTATATTTAAGCTACATTATAAACAACTAAATATATTATAAATATCAAGTAATTTTACGCTTAATTGACACTTATAATATAATCAGAGTTTCAAAATATAGCAATTATTTAACTATTTTTTGTATTTCTTCTATACTATCTAATGAAAGCGTGAAAATTTCTCCGTCTTCCATTCTCTTTAAATTAATTCTGTTATTTTCTAATTCATCTTCACCTAATATAGTTGTAAATTTAGATCCGATTTTATTAGCATATTTCATTTCTGCTTTTATGCTTCTTCCCATATGATTAATTTCACATTTAATTCCTAAACTTCTTAAATCATGAGCTAACTTGAATGCATATTTTTTTTCTGCATCTCCTCTTGCTCCAATATATAAATCTACCATATTTTCATTAGGTATTTCTATTCCTTCATTTTCAAGAGTCATTATTATTCTTTCTTCACCTATAGCAAAACCTACAGCTGGCATTTCCGGTCCACCAAGTTCTTCTACAAGTTTATCATATCTTCCACCACCACATACAGTGAAATCATCATTTATTATTTCAAATATTGTCTTTGTATAATAATCTAGACCTCTTACTATTCCTTGATCTACTATGTAAGGAATTTCCAAAACATCTAAATACTCTTTTACTTTATTAAAATGTGTTTCACACTCTTCACATACATAATCTAAAATTTGTGGAGCATTCTTTGTAATTTCATGACATTTTCTTTCTTTACAATCTAAAATTCTCATAGGATTTTTTTCAAATCTACTTTTACATGTATCACAAAGATTTTCATAATTTTCTTCTAAGAATTTTTTTAATGCTTCATTATATTTAGCTCTACAAGTTGGACATCCTAAATTATTAATATGTAAACTTAAACTCTTTAACCCTAATTTACTTAAAGTATCCATAGCGACCTTTATTGCTTCAACATCCATTGTAGGTTCTTTAGATCCAAATATTTCAATTCCACATTGATGAAATTGTCTAAGTCTCCCCTTTTGAACATTTTCATATCTAAAAGTTGGTGTTATATAAAATAATTTTGTTGGTTGGGCTTCATTAAATAATCTATTTTCAATAAAAGCTCTAACTGCTGGTGCAGTTCCTTCTGGCTTTAAAGTTACACTTCTATTTCCTTTATCATTAAAAGTATACATTTCCTTTTGAACTATATCAGTAGTATCCCCAACCCCTCTTAAAAATAGTTCTGTATGCTCAAACATAGGTGTTCTAATTTCTCTTATTCCATAAGCCTTTACTACATCTCTAAATGTATTTTCTACATAATGCCATTTGTACGCATCTTGTGGTAACATATCTTTAGTACCCTTAGGTGCTTGCATTTCCATTGCCATAATTCTTCCTCCTTAATTAAGCATAAATTAAATTTCATGATATAAACATAAAATTATTAACTCGTCTAGTACAGTGTATTTAATAATTTTATCTTCTTATCAATCATCTCATCTACTCTATTAACATACTCTCTAACATCTTTTAGATTAGCAAATCTTTCAATTCTATCCTTATCTAGAAAAATTATTTTACTAACAGCATCTGCTCCTAAAGCAATTACTGTTTGCTTTTCTTCAATCATTTCTATATTGTAGATACATTCTTTGCCCTTTTTAGCATATCCTACATTCTCCATATTTCCAATCATATTTTTTTGTCTATACATATAATATGGTGAAATATTTAGATGTTTTGCTAAATTTCTACTTTCCTCATACATTTTTATTATCTCTTCTTGCCTCGGAATGTCAAGTCCCTTTTTTAGAATAAAATTTTCATACATTATAGAGCCTCTCTTTAAACAAAGACCATGAACAGTAATGCTGTCAGGATTTAACTTTATTAATTCATCTCTAGTTTTTATTAATTCTTCATGACCTTCACCTGGTAATCCTATTATTATATCCATGTTAATATCATCAAATTCAAGTTCTCTTGCCATCTTAAACTTTTCTTTTATATCATCTACAGTATGCTTTCTACCTATTAAATTCAATGTCTCATCATTCATAGTTTGTGGATTTATACTTATTCTAGTAACATCATACGCTTTCATTGTTTGTAGCTTATCTAAAGTTATAGTATCTGGTCTTCCACATTCAACTGTAAATTCTTTAACATTTTTTTCTTTTATAAATCCATTATATATCTGTGTCATAACAGATTTGAATTGTTGATCATTTACTGAAGTTGGTGTTCCGCCACCAAAATAAACTGTTTCTATTTCTAAATTCTTTTCTTTTACATATGAACTAATACCTTTAATTTCTTTAATTAAAGCATCTAAATAAGGTTCAACCATCTTTTTATTTCCAACTATAGAATTAGATGTAAATGAACAATATAAACATTTAGTTGGACAAAAAGCCATGCCTATGTAAATAGAAATTTTATCTTGTTTCTTATTTACAAATTTCTCTTCTGATTTAGCAACTTCTAAACATATTTTTGCTTTATCTTCATTTGCTAAATAATCATTTTTAAATATATCCATGATTTCTTTTTCATTTTTGCCTTCTTGTATTAGCTTTAATGCTATTTTAGAGGGTCTAATTCCTATTAAAATTCCCCATGGATATTCATCTTTTGTTATTTCCTTTAAGCAAGAAAAAACGAACCTTCTAAGAGATTGTTTTATATTATCTCCTAAAGATTCTTCTTTTACATATTTTTCATGGGAAAATCTCATGATTTTATCATCAATATAAAAAGAATAATTGCATTCGTCATCTACAAACTTAATCTCACTTAAAGGGAAATATATATTGAATAATTGATATACATCATATCTATACTTTAAGTTGTTTAAATTAATTTTAATTTTCATATCTTCTCCCTAGTATATTAAAAAGCTATTTCTCTTTTTTTCATATCCTATTGTAGACATCGGGCCATGTCCTGGATAAACTTCTATATCATCACCAAGTATTAATAGTTTTTCTTTTATACTTTTTATAATTTCTTCAAAATTCCCACCTGCAAAATCAGTTCTTCCAATAGAAGCTTGGAAAAGTGTATCTCCTGTAAATAGTTTATCTTCAATAAAAAAGCAAAGTCCACCTTTTGTATGTCCAGGTGTTTCAATAACTTTAAATTCTTTATTCCCTAATTTTATTGTATCACCTTCTTGTAAATATCCAGAAGCCTTTGGTAATGTTCCAAAAACAAAATTATCTTTTTCCATATACTCTTCATCTATTTTATTTATATAAAATGGAATTTTAAAAGCTTCACTTAATTCAACTACTCCACCTACATGATCCATATGCCCATGTGTTAATAAAATGTACTTTACATCTACATTTAAAGAATCAATTATACTTTTTAATCTTTCAGCATCTCCGCCTGGATCAATTATCCCACATTCTTTTGTGTTCTCATCTATTACTAAGTAACAATTTGCTTCATACATTCCTGCTGGAATTGTTTTTATAATCAATACATACACCACCTAAAATAAAAATTTCTCTTAAAAGTTTTTACTACTATCTAAAATTATTGTTACAGGACCATCATTATTGATTTCAACTTTCATATCTGCTCCAAATTCTCCTGTTTCAACTTTTAGATTTGATTCTTTTAAAAGACTAAGAAATTCTTCATAAAGTTCTTTGGCCTCTTCTCCACCTTTAGCGTCCATAAAGTTAGGTCTTCTGCCTTTTCTACAATCTCCATACAATGTAAATTGAGAAATAACTAACAATTCTCCCTTTATATCTAATAAAGATAAATTCATTTTCTCTTTCTCATCTTGGAAAATCCTTAAATTAATTACCTTATCTCTTATGTATTTTAAATCTTCTAATGTATCACTTTTAGATATCCCTATCAATACATTGAGTCCTTTTCCTATTGACCCTACTATATTGTCCTCAACTTTAACGCTTGATGATGTTACCCTCTGTACTACTGCTCTCATATTACCCTTCCTTAACTATTCATTCTATATACATCCAGTATACCTTTTATACCTTTTATTTTTTTCATAAGATTTTTTAATTCATCAATAGAAGTAATCTTTATTTTTATGTTTATAAATGCTATCCCATCTTTTGCTGGATTTGCATTTAATGCACTTAGATTTAATTTCAAATCAGTTATAACGCTCATTATATCACTTAAAATCCCCATTTTATCATCGGATTTAACTTGAATTTCCGCAAAATACGCTGTACCTTTAGCTATACCCCAAGCTACATCTACAACCTTATCTGCATCTGTTTGAATTAGATTTTTTAAATTGCTGCAATCTGTTCTATGAACTGACACACCTCTGCCTTTAGTTATATATCCAAGAATTTCATCTCCAGGTACCGGATTACAACATTTCGCAAATCTAACCATCAAATTACTTTCACCTTTTACTGTTATACCATAACTATCAACTGATTTTTTTCGTTCAGTTTTTGATATATGTTCTTCTATTGCTTTATTTAATATATCTTGATTGTCTTTTTCTTTATGTGGTTCATTTTCTTCCTTCAGTCTCGAAACAAAAGAAGATGGAGAAATTCCTCCAACACCAATTAACACATGTAGATCCTCTGTATAATGAATATTATATCTTTTAATTAATCTATCATAACTTTCACCCTTAGCTATATCTACAAAATTAACTCCTTGTTTTTTAAGTTCTTTTTCAAGGAGATCTTTCCCTTTTAATATATTCTCTTCTTTTTTAGCTTTTTTAAACCATTGCTTTATTTTACTTTTCGATTGGTTGCTTTTAGCAATGTTTAACCAATCCATATTAGGGCCCTTAGAATTAGATGATGTAAGTATTTCAACTATCTCACCAGTTTTTAATGTGTAATCAAGGGGAACTATTCTTCCATTCACCTTAGCGCCTACGCATTTATTTCCAATATCAGTATGTATTCTATAAGCGAAATCTATAGGTGTTGCTTTCGCACACAAATTTATTACTACACCCTTTGGCGTAAAAACAAAAACTTCATCAGAAAATAAATCTATTTTGAAACCTTCTATAAATTCTTCAGCATCAGATGTTTCTTTTTGCCACTCTAACATATCTCTAAGCCATACTAACTTTTTCTCAAAATCTTTTGCTTTATCTTCTTCATTTTTATCGCCCTCTTTATATTTCCAATGAGCTGCAATTCCGTATTCTGCTGTTTTATGCATTTCAAAAGTTCTAATTTGAATTTCAAATGTTTTGCCCTGATTTCCAATTACTGTAGTATGTAGAGATTGATACATATTAGGCTTTGGCATAGCTATATAATCTTTAAATCTGCCCGGTATAGGCTTATATATTGTATGAACTATTCCCAAAACGCCATAACAATCTTTAACTGAATTCACCAATATTCTAATGGCTGTTAAATCAAAAATTTGTTCTATGCTCTTATTTTTATTTATCATTTTTTTATAAATACTATAAAAATGTTTTGGTCTACCTTCAATATCTGAATCTATTCCTGACTCATCTAATTTTTCTTTCAAATAACAAACTACTTCATTTATGTATGTTTCTCTTTCTACCCTTTTTTCTGCTATTTGCTCCACTAATTGATAATATTCATCTTCATGTAAATATCTAAAAGAGAGATCTTCAAGTTCCCATTTTATCTTAGACATACCAAGTCTGTGAGCCAAAGGAGCATAAATATCTAGTGTTTCCTTCGCTTTTAACTTTTGCTTTCCTTTTGGCATGAATTTAAGTGTTCTCATATTATGAAGTCTATCTGCTAATTTTATAATTATTACACGTATATCTTTAGCCATAGCAAGCAACATTTTTCTAACATTATCAGCTTGCTGCTCTTCTTTTGTTTTATATTGTATTTTTCCAAGCTTAGTTACTCCATTAACTAAATTTGCTATTTCTTCATTAAAAATAGTTTTCATACTCTCATAAGAACATGTTGTATCTTCAATAACATCATGAAGTAAGCCAGCTGCAATTGTACTTGTATCCATTCCAAGCTCTGCAAGAATTTCTGCTACATCTATTGGATGAATTATATATGGCTCTCCGGATTCTCTTTTTTGCTCCTTATGTGCATCTTCTGCAAAGTAGTATGCTTTTTTTATCATTTCTACATCAACATTATGACAATTGGTATGAATCTTTTTCAATAAGTTATCAATCATAAGGATAGCTCTCTCCTTTTGCTAAATTTCTGTAAATTCAAAGGCTGGTTATCTAACCAGCCTTTTCTTCTAATTATATATTATTTTATCAGTATTTTCAATAAATTTAAATGTCATATTGAGTTAGTGATATTACATCGTAATCTCCTAATTTATCTCTTCCTTTAAGATCTATTAATTCTATTAAGAACGCAAGTGAAACTACTTCTCCACCAGCCTCTTCAACTAATTTTGCAACACCTTCAACAGTTCCACCAGTAGCTAATAAATCATCTACAATAGCAACTCTTTGGCCTTTTTTGATAGAATCCTTATGAATTTGAAGTGAATCACTACCATATTCTAAATCGTAATTAACAGAAATAGTTTCTCCTGGTAATTTACCTGGTTTTCTAACTGGAACAAATCCAGCACCTAATGCATATGCAACTGGAACACCAAATATAAATCCTCTTGCTTCTGGTCCAACAATTAAATCAATCTCTTTATCTTTTAAATATTCTACAAACATATCAATTGAAGCTTTTAAACCTTCTCCGTCTCCTATTAATGTAGTTATATCTTTAAAGCTTATTCCTTCCTTAGGAAATCCGTCAATTATTCTTATTTTTTCTTTTAAATCCATGTTTACTCCTCCAAAAATGTTATTTTAGATTCAATAACTTTTATTTTAAAAGTTCATTTTTCTTTGAACTATACAGATATTTAACAATCTGATCCGCTCTGTCTTTGTCATCAGTAGTTAATAATTCTAGTACTATTCTTGCATTGTCCATAATTCCAACAGGTCCTATTGTAGGCGTAATAAATTCTATCATGCTATCCATAGCATGACAATCACATTCCATTATGTTATTGAATTCCATTACTGATCTTAACCCATTATTATTTGTATTAAATAGAAACTTGTTTCCCTCTTTAATAAATACCCCATTTTCCCCTTTTATAGGAGTATCTATAAACTTTACTCCCATAAGAATTAAATCCAAATATTTATTAATACTTTTCATATTATAATATATAGCTATTGATTGCATCAACTTAAATGTTAACGCACTTATAGATAAATCCTTATACCTATATTGACAGCCCTTTTGATTTGGATTAATGTATATGTATTCATCTATAAACTTACTCTCTTTGTTTTCAAGAACAATTAAATTTATACCCAATTTTTCACATAAATCTATTTCTTCCTGCGATTCCAACCCTAAGCCTAAAGTTATTAACAATTCAGCACCCAAAAAATCGACATTATTCTTTATGTCTTTAGAATTAAGTTTATCTCTACCATTTTCTTCATCATATATGAGATATTCAACATCTGCGTTTAAATACTTTAATACAAGTATTAGAGAAGCAGTGGCACAAATACCATCAACATTTGAAGTACCATAAATAATTATTTTCTTTCTATTATTCACAGCAGAGACTACTTTCTCTAATGCTTTGTTCATACCTTTAAGTATAAATGGGTTATATCCAGTAATATAATTTGGACAATAAATACTTTCCCAGAACTTACGCATTGCTTACTCCTCCATAAAATTAGAAAACATTTATATTATAATGTATAAAATGAATTTTTACAAATATTTTATTTAAAAATCAATAAACCTCCATATTTTTCTCTACGGAGGTTTATTCACATTCAATTTTATCTAAATATTTAAACGCTTTGTAGTTTCTTGTTATTTGTTTTAATTTTCTTATTTCCAATTCTATTTTTAAGGTAAACCCATGTTGGAGAAGCTACAAATATTGAAGAATATGCACCAGCAACTATTCCTATTATAAGCGGAATAGTAAATTCTCTAACTGTTGGCACAAATATATTCACAGCAACTATTGTAAATAGCGTTGTCATTGTTGTATTTATTGATCTTGTCATTGTTTCCGTTAAACTTACATTAGCTACTTCCACTGGATTTGCTCTTCTCATACTCTTAGAATTTTCTCTTATTCTATCAAAGATTACTATTGTATCATTCATAGAATATCCTATTATTGTAAGAATAGCTGCAATAAATGGAGTATTTACTGATATTCCAAAGATGGCATATACGCTTACCGTTATTAACACGTCATGTAGCGTTGCAACTAGAGCTGCAATACCAAATTTTAATTCGAATCTTACCCCTATATATGCAAGCATAACTATGCATGCTACAAATAATGCGATTAAAGAATTTTGTGTTAATTCCTTACCTATTGAAGCTCCTATTTCATCTTGAGCTAATAATGCATTTTCATCTAAATCATACTTTTCTTTTAATTCAGTCATTATAGATGATACTTTCTCACTATTTAAATCTCCTGATTTTACTTCATATTGATTATTATTTATTGTGTTTGTAACAGCATCTGATGCATAAGTTTTTATTATATTATCTACTTCTTGTTTATCTACACCATCTTTTAATTGGATAGTTAATTGAGTACCACCCTTAAAATCTATTCCAAAGTTTAATCCTTTAGTGAATAAAAATCCACATCCAAGCAAAATTACAATTAGAGAAATTGAAAGCCAAATCTTTGATTTTTCTATTATCTTAAGATATTGTCTCTCTCCTGTTTTAATGTCATCCTCTGTGTTCTTAACTCCAAAATTAGATAATTTCTTTAACAATCCTATATCAACTGATAAATTAACAAGTAATTTTGTTACAACTAATGATGTGAATAAACTGACAACTATACCTATCATTAAAGTAACTGCAAAACCTTTAACAGTTCCTGATCCTAGGAAATATAAAATTAGTCCTGCTAAAATTGTTGTTACATTTGAATCTACTATTGAAGAAAGAGCATTTTCAAATCCTTTTTTAACTGATGTCTTTACTGATATACCTCTTTTTAGTTCTTCTCTTATTCTTTCAAATATAAGCACATTTGCATCAACTGCCATACCTATTGTAAGAAGTAATGCTGCTATTCCTGGAAGTGTTAAAGTTACTCCGATTTCAGTGAATATCAATAATGTAATAGCTATATATAATGTTAAAGCTATACTAGCTAATAGTCCTGGAACTCTATAATATAAAATCATAAATAAGAATACTAAACCTATTCCTATTGCTCCTGCCTTTAAAGCATTTGGAAGTGCTGTAGCACCTAGTTGTGCTCCAACATTTTGTACTGAAACTGCTTTAACAGTAACAGGTAGTGCTCCTGAATTTATTATTCCAGCTAATTTCTTAGCATCTTCTAAACTAGTGCTTCCTGTTATTATTGCACTTCCATCTGTAATTTGAGTTTGTACTGTAGGACTAGTTAAAAGTTCATCATCCATATAAACTGAAATTTTTTGTCCTACATATTTTCCTGTTGCTTCAGCAAATGCTTTTTGACCATCATCATTTAATTCTAATGATACAACTGGATTTCCATCTTGTTGATTAAGAACTGCTGATGCTTTTTTTACATCTTTACCAGTAAGAATTTCTTCTCCTTCTGGGCTTTTAAAAACTAAGTTTCCTGATTTGCTTAAACTATCTACAATTTCTTGAGAATCAAAGGCACCCGGAATATCTACCCTTATTCTTCTTTCTCCTTCTGTTGTTACAATAGTTTCAGCTACACCCATCTTATTAACTCTTAAAGATATGTGCTCTTTTGTAATTTCTAATTGATCCTGTGTAACTTTATCTTCTTGAATTTCCATTAATACAGAAACTCCACCTTGTAAATCAAGACCTTTTTTTATAACATCATTAAAAGATTTAAATTCCCATCCGCCTACTACAAATCCTTTAAATCCTGAAAAAGCTAAAAAAAGTGTTACAAGAACTATTACTGTGAATAATGCTGAACTTTTTCCTTTTTTCTTCATCTTTAATCCCCCTCTGCTAAATAAACAGCTATTATAGTTTATATAATAATTTAGTTTCATAAATTAAACTTTACTTAGTTTTTTATTATGTAAAACTACTATTTTAAATATAAGTCTTGGATGTAAATTAAAGATGTAATTACCCTCAATATTAAACCAAAACCTATACTTTTCTCTTAAATTAATTGTTGAATATATTTCCAATCAAAATGATTATATCACATTAAAAATTCTTAATAAAGATTTTTATAAATTTATGCCTAGCATACCTGCTAAAAATCCAACACCTATAGAAATAGCAAATTTAGCTAAATCAAAAATCTTAAATGTTATTGCTCCGCTTATGTAACTTGAAATTATAAATAAAGCTATATAGTATATTATGCCTATTCCAAGCCCTACTAGCCAGCCCTTAGATTTATTAGCCTTAGCCCCTATTACAGAACCAATAGCTAAACTTATTAATGATATAATTACATATAGCATACTAAATATACTTGGTGTAAATTCTATTATCTTCATAAATAAAGATAATATAACTACACCTATAAAACTTAATATTACTGCTCCAACGGATCCTTTACAAACAGATCTTAAATAATTACTATTGTTATTTTCCATTTTAAAACAACACCTCCCAATACTTCATTTTATGAAGCATTAAGAGGCATTATGATTGATTTTATTTATTTGTTTTGTATGAAATCCCGCTTTTTGCAAGTTTTATTCTAGTTTTTGCTGCACTTGTTTCAATAACTACATTTTCGTCATCAATCTTTACTATTGTACCGATGATTCCGCCTCTTGTCATAATTTCATCTTTAACTTTTAATTCACTTATCATATTACCGTATTGTTTTTTTCTTTTCTTTTCTGGCAGAATAAGCAAGAAATAAAATATAACAAAAACAACTAAAAACGGTAATACATTTATAAGTATTGCACCTATATTATTCATTCTTTTACCTCCGTAAGTTTATAAATAAAATATAATTTTATTTATTTTTTATGATTTATTCCATGATAGATAGTTTACATTTTTTTAGATATATTGTCAATGAAACTACTATTTTCTATCTTCCCATGCCGCTATTTTCTTATTTTTAAACTCTTTGAAGTATCCACCATCAATAGCTTCTCTTACCTCTTCCATTAATTTATTATAGAAATATAAATTATGTAATACACATAATCTCATAGCTAACATTTCTTTTGCTTTAAATAAATGTCTTATATATGCTCTTGTATAATGCTTACAAGCTGGGCATTGACATCCTTCTTCTATTGGCTTTTCATCTAATTCATGCTTTGCATTCATCATATTAAGCTTGCCTTCATTAGTATATACATTTCCATGTCTTCCATTTCTCGCTGGAAGTACACAATCAAAGAAATCAACACCTCTGTCAATAGCCTCTAATATGTTACTTGGTGTTCCAACTCCCATTAAGTATATAGGCTTATCTTCTGGAAGATGTGGAGCTACTGCATCTATTATTCTATACATCTCCTCATGACTTTCTCCAACCGCAAGCCCTCCAATAGCATATCCGTCTAAATCCATTTTAACAATCTCTTTAGCATGTTCAATTCTTATATCTTCATATGTTCCACCTTGATTTATTCCAAATAACATTTGTTCTTTATTAATTGTATCTGGAAGTGTATTTAATCTATCCATTTCATTTTTACATCTTTCAAGCCATCTTGTAGTTCTTGCTACTGATCTTTCAACATATTCTCTTGTTGAAGGATTAGGTATACATTCATCAAAAGCCATTGCAATCGTAGATGCTAAATTACTTTGAATTTGCATTGATTCTTCTGGACCCATAAATATCTTTCTTCCATCTATGTGAGAGTTAAAGTAAACACCCTCTTCTTTTATCTTTCTCATAGCTGAAAGTGAAAATACTTGGAATCCACCTGAATCAGTAAGTATCGGTCTATCCCAATTCATAAATTTATGTAATCCACCTAATTTACTAACAACCTTATCAGTAGGTCTTAAATGTAAATGATATGTATTAGATAATTCAACTTGACATCCTATTTCTTTTAAATCCATGCTTGATACTGCACCTTTTATAGCTGCTAATGTACCTACATTCATAAATACTGGTGTTTGTATTGTTCCATGAGGAGTTACAAATTCTCCCCTTCTAGCTTTTCCATCCTTTTTTAATAAAGTATATCTTTTACTCACAAGCGTCACCTCTTAATTATAATTTTTTTAAATTTCCCTTAATAGTATTAGGAAAATTAACTAGAGCTATTTATTTTTTAGCTCTTTATTTATAATTGAGACACTTGACTATGTCACCTCATCAATGTACTCAAAAATTATCATTATTTTATAAACATAGCATCTCCAAATGAGAAGAATCTATATCTTTCTTTAACAGCTTCTTCGTATGCATTCATTACATGTTCTTTTCCTGCTAAAGTTGAAACAAGCATTATCAATGTAGATTCTGGTAAGTGGAAATTAGTTATTAATCTATCAACCACTTTAAATTTATATCCTGGGTATATAAAAATATTTGTCCAACCACTCGTTTCTTTTACATTACCATCTTCATCTGCTATTGTTTCTAGCGTTCTAGTAGATGTTGTACCCACTGAAATAACCCTATTACCTCTTTTTTTAGTTTCATTTATTACTTCTGCATCTTCTTTTGAAAGATGGTAGTATTCTGAATGCATTTCATGGTCCTCTATAGTTTCAACTTTCACAGGTCTAAATGTTCCAAGACCAACATGTAAAGTTACATAAGCAATATTAATACCTTTTTCTTTTATTTTATGTAATAATTCTTCAGTAAAATGAAGTCCTGCAGTAGGTGCTGCTGCCGATCCATTCTCTTTAGAGTATACTGTTTGATATCTTTCTCTATCTTCTAATCTTTCATGGATATAAGGTGGTAATGGCATTTCTCCTAGTGAATCAAGGACTTCTTCAAATATGCCTTCATAATAAAACTCTACTATCCTATTACCGTTTTCCTTTACTTCTACTACTTCTGCCTTTAACTTACCATCACCAAAAGTAAATCGTCTGCCTACTCTTGCTGATTTTCCAGGTTTAGCTAAGCATTCCCATCTATCTTTATCTACTCTTTTTAATAGTAAGAATTCTATTTTTCCACCTGTACCTTCTTTTTCACCAATTAATCTAGCTGGCATTACTCTTGTATTATTTAATACTAAAGTATCACCTTCATTTAAATAATCTATAATGTCATAAAAATTCTTATGAGATATTTCTCCTGTTTCTTTATCCAAAACCATAAGCCTTGAAGTGTCTCTTTTTTCTAAAGGATGTTGGGCTATCAATTCCTCTGGTAAATAAAAATCAAAGTCTTTTACGTTCATTATTATCGCTTCTCCTAACTATTTAAAAAAACTTGTTTGTCCTTTATTTGAATTATTATTTTTATTATTAACTCTTCCTAAATGTTTATAAGCTTTATCACTTGCAATTCTACCTCTTGGAGTTCTTACTATAAATCCCTTCTGAAGTAAATATGGTTCGTAGACATCCTCAACTGTACCTAATTCTTCACCTATAAAATAAGATAGAGTTTCTATTCCAACTGGACCTCCATTAAAATTATCTATAATTGCTTCTAATATTTTATTATCAACCTTATCAAATCCTTGATTATCTACTTCTAGTAATTCTAATGCCTCTCTCGCTTCTTTTAGAGAAATCACTGTATTAGATTTCACTTCTGAATAATCTCTAACTCTTTTCAGTAGTCTATTAGCTATTCTAGGAGTTCCTCTAGATCTACTTGCAATTTCTAAAGCTCCCTCTTCAGTAATTTTACATCCAAACACAGCCGCACTTCTTATTACAATTTCCTTCAATTGATTTTCATCATAATATTCCATTGCACAAAGAACACCAAATCTATCTCTTAATGGAGATGTTAACATTCCTATTCTAGTAGTTGCACCTATCAATGTAAACTTAGGCAAATCAAGTCTTATGGATTTAGCCGCTGCTCCCTTACCTATAACAATATCTAATGCATAGTCTTCCATTGCAGGATATAATATTTCTTCAACACTTCTATTTAATCTGTGTATTTCATCGATAAATAAAACATCATAATCTTTTAATGTTGTTAATATAGCTGCTAAATCTCCAGCTCTCTCTATTGCCGGACCTGATGTAATTTTTAAATCTCCTGTCATTTCCTTGGCAATAATATTAGCTAAAGTAGTTTTTCCAAGTCCAGGTGGACCATATAGAAGTACATGATCAAGGGCTTCTTTTCTATTTTTAGCGGCCTTTATAAATATGTTTAATCTTTCTTTTACTTTATCTTGACCTATATATTCATTTATTTTTTGAGGTCTTAAGCTAAGTTCAGAATTTCCATCTTCAAACATTTCCGCTGGAGTTACTATTCTTTCCATAAACACACCCCCACTTATATACTAAGTACTTTATTTTATCCCATCAATTTAACTAATGCACTCTTTATAATATTTTCAACACTTTCTGACTTATCCACATCTTTAAGCACTTTTTCTGCTTCTTTTTCTGTATATCCTAAAGAAATTAATGCACTTAATGCTTCTGAAAGTGCAAGAGAATTATCTTGTGTTACATCATCAAATTCATCTATACAATTCAATAGCTCATCTGATTTCAACTTATCTTTTAATTCTAATATGATTCTACCAGCAATCTTCTTACCTATACCAGTGCCTCTACAAAGATGTTTTTCATCTCCAGTAATTATCGCATATTTTAAATTATTTAAACGACTTATAGATAATAATGATAAAGCAGCCTTAGCTCCAACACCATTTATACTAAGTAGCAACTTAAACATATCTAATTCTTCTAAAGACTCAAATCCATATAAACCTATAAAGTCTTCTCTTACAATCTGTTCAATATATATTTTTATTTTTTCACCACAGCATGGCATTGAAGACATGGTTGCACCTGAAGTAAATATCTTATATCCAATTCCATTATTTTCAATAATGATATAATCTTTATTTATCCCCATATATTCACCTTTTATATATTCATACATCCAAAACACTCCCCCTATAGTTTAAAATAAAAATAGTAAAATCTATTTCTTTTAGCATGCACCATTTTAAGGCGGCGCAGTAATAATAGTTCTATATAAACTATTATTTTTGCATTTAAAACCTAACTTATACTTTATCATTTTCTAGGAAATCTTTCAATTAAAAATAAAAGTAAAAAAAGTCATACTGTTATTAAAATAAAATTTAACAATAGTATAACCTTTAGTTTGAAATTTTTAAGAATACATGATTTATTTATTAACCAAAACGTATTATGATATAAGTTCTGAAACACTTTCCTCAGCTTCATCTTTTGTATCATACTTTAGTTCAAAATTTTTAATTTTACTCTTATCTACTTCTCTTAAATTTTGAACAGGTTTATTATCTAAAAAAATATCTTCATTATTCTTTACAGATGCATTACCATTTACATCAGTTTCATATATGGCTAAATATCCATCCTTCTCTCCGATGTAATATTTATTAGGCTCTAAGTTGCTTGAAGAATCTTTCTTAAACATAATTTGGTTGTTTGATGTAATATCTAGTGCATATCCACTATTTTTTAATATCTTTATAAGCTCATCTTTCGTTAAATCACCATCTATATTTAATTGTTGTTTTATTTGAGCAACAGTCATATCACTTTCTTTTTTATCGCCAGCAAATAATGATACCTTTACACTATCTTCTAATTTATTTACTTCTATATCTGTATTAATTTTTTCTTGTGACGTTTGAAGTAAATTTTTATTATTAACAGATCTATCTACTAAATAATAAGTTAAAGAAAATAAAATTGCTAACATTAAAATACATATAACAGATAACTTTTTCTTGTTGTATTTCATATTCATCACTCCTTACTAGGAGCATTGACCAATTTTATCATCTTTATTCATAGTTATTACCATTTTAGTAATAACTATTTTTTTAATATATAGGCTATTATCTAATTAGATACAGTGTCCTTATAATTAAAATATGGTGATTTTAGCTTTCCCAATTTCAATTACTTTAGACCTCTTTACTTATTCATAAATTATATAATATATGAAATTATAAATTTCTTTTATCTTACTCTATTTATAAAACCACATTTTTTACATAACTCTTCTACTGCAATTCGCCTTGAAAAACCATCATACATATCTTTAGCTCGTTTAGAGTTTAATATTTCCTCTAAATCACTTTCAAATATGTTTCCAAGTGGTATATTACCCTCACTATCTAGACAGCAAGGTACAACCGTTCCATCTACCAATATACCTATTTGATCTCTTAATCCATAACAAAAAGCTCTTTCCCCTAACACTTCACTATTAATTGATGGCCATTTAAATTTTTCCCCCATACTTAAATATATATTTTTAGAAAGTTTAGCACTATTTTTTTCTCTTAGTATATCTTTTAAGTTATAGTCTAAATTAAATCTTTCTTCAAGAATATCATATATATCTATATTCATATTATTACTTGCTTTATATCTTGTATCTAAATTCCATAATCTTAATGAACAAATTATATTGCTTTTTTCTGTAGCTTCTTCACAAAAGGTTATTATATTTTCTATATACTCTTCAAATTTTATTTCCTTATTGTTAGCTTCAAAACTATGAAGTGAAATATTTACTTGTCGTAGTGCTGGTGATTTAATCAATATGTCCTTAACATTATTTATTAATGTTCCATTTGTAGTAATATTAGCTTTTACTTCATATTTTTCACTTAATGCTAAAAACTTTTTAAGATTTGAATTTAAAAATGGCTCTCCCATTAAATGAAAATAAACATAGTCGCTATATGGTTTTACAGATTTTAAAATATGTTCAAATGATCCTTCATCCATAAATTTTAATTTTCTGCTTGTTTTAGGGCAGAAATCACATTCTAAATTACAAATATTGGTTATCTCTATATATACTCTTTTAAATTTTCTCATTAATTTTATTCACCTTTTCATTTTTTAATTTCACATAATTGATTTCTTAACTTAAACATAACTGTTATTATACTAATTTATTATACACATTTCTATAACTAAAAACATTACAGCTTTTTTAATTTTAAAATCAAATAACAATAAAAAGGGATAAGCCTTTAATATCTTATCCCTCTTATTAACTATTTAATCTTAATCAATACCCTCTTTTACATTTCAAACTTTTCTAATTTATCTTTAAGGTTATTTGACAGATCTCTTAAGTTATTTGAATTATCTACAAATTCATCTGTTGCTCTTGTAACTTCTTGCGCTGAAGCCGCTACTTCTTCTGAACCTGCTGCTGTTTCTTCAAGTATAGCTGATAGATTTTGTACTTGATCTACAACCCCATTTTTCATTGTATTAATATATCCTACACCTTCATATATTTCTTTTACACTATCTGATAAATTTTCTACTGCTGATAATATATCTGTAAATATTCCTTGAGATGCTTGTACAGCTTCTTCTTGTCCTTTTACTGTATCACTCGTTTTAGACACTGTTTTAGCTGCCAATATAGATTTATCTTTTATATCTTTTATTATTTCATCTATTTGTTTAGCTGATCCTGATGTTTGTTCAGCTAGCTTTCTTATTTCTTCAGCTACAACAGCAAAACCTCTTCCTGATTCTCCTGCTCTGGCAGCCTCTATTGCAGCATTTAAAGCAAGTAAGTTAGTTTGTTCTGTTATTTGGCTTATAGTCTCGTTCATAGCACCTATTTTTATTACGCTATTAGAAACCTCAGTAACTACATCTTTAACTTCTTCTGTGCTTATTTTAGTTTCATAAGATTTTTGCATTACAGTTTCTACAGTAGCGATCCCTTGCTTACTTAAATTATCTGTTGTCATTGCCATTTCATTAACATTATTTGTGATTTTTGATATATTATCTATTTGCTTTGATAAATTTTCAACCTTACCAGATACATCTTCAAGATTACTTGAAGATTCCATTGTTCCTCTCGATATCTCATTTATCGTTTCACTCACTTGTAACATAGATGCTGATACTTCTTCACTCATATTTGCTAAATTTATAGAAGTGTTATTCACATTATTAGATGAATCATCTACATCCTTAATTAAATTACATATATGATTCTTCATATCGTTAAAACTTTGAGCTAATATGGAAAATTCATCATTAGTACTTATAACTATTTCTTCTCTAAAATCACCATTTGCTGCTTTATCAAGACCTTCTCTTATCTTCTTAATATTTCCGCCAATACTCTTTGAAATTTTCAAACAAAATACAGAAATAATTATTATTAATATTGTTATAGCAATACCAATTAATAAAATAAAGAATCTTTCTGTTTCCCTAAATTCCTCATTAGGCACTCTAACTATTATTTTCCATCCAGTTTCTTGTGATGTCATAAAATATGCTTTATAAGTTTTCTTATTATGTTCTATTGTTATTAATCCATTATCATTCTTACTTATATAGTCCCAAGTACTATATTCAAGTGGTTCATCTGTACCGATTTTATTTGGATCAATAGATGATACTATTTTTCCTGTTAAATCCGTAACCACAGTATCCCCTTTTTGTCCATATTTTATATTAGACAATGCTTGTGACAAAGATCCTAAATCTATATCTATTGCTATTGCTCCTTTAAAATCTCCATTCACAACACCTTTTGATATTGTTATAACATTTTTATTCGTTATTATATCTACATATGGATTTTGAAGTAAATATTCATTTTTATTTTCTTCAGCTTTTTTATACCACTCACTTTCTCGTGGATCAAAGTTTGCCGGTATTTCATTATCTAATAATTGAACTATTTTACCATCAGTATTTGCAAAATATATGTTTAATATGTTTTCATCAGATTGATTTAATAATTTAAATTCTTTTCTTAAAGAATCATATTCTTTATTAATATCTATAAATTCATTTGATTCAGTTAATGAATTTAGTATGTCTTTATAATAATTAATTTCATTAGAGATGATATTTTCCCCTATATTAGATAATGTATTTGAATTAAATTCAAAGTTTTTATTGTTAGATTTTATAGTAAGCATAGTTGCCATTATCCCTAATATTATTATAGGAATTAATACCATCAAAGTTATATTTACAAGTAATTTTTTTTGAATAGTGTTCATCTTCTTATTACTCTTCAAAACAATCACACCTTTCTAAACACATTGTTATCTATAATTACATAATCGTAATTTTTACATAATTCTTTATATTAGTTGTATATTTTTGTTTATTCCTTATTTTTAGCAATATTTATATGTATTTCTATCAATATTTATGTTCTTTTTAATCTTTTATTAATTAAATTTATAATATATCTTAAAATTTCCAAATAAATTATATAACACCATTCTAAAGCTTTATCAATATTTAATTAATAAAATTTGTCATATAAACCATATTTTAATTTTGTATGCTATACTAGACATATATTATTTTATATATTTTAGGAGGGATAACTATGGCAAATATTATCATTTCACCAGGTAAATATGTTCAAGGTAATGGCGAACTTGAAAATATAGCAACACATACTAAAAATTTAGGGGATAACTTTTTTGTAATCATTAGTACCTCTGGAATGAAAAGGGTATCTAACACTATAAAGAATAGTTTTTCTAATAGCGATGAAAATTTAACATTTGAAATATTTAATGGAGAATGCTCAGAAACTGAAATAATGAGATTGCAAAAATCATTTAAAGATAATAATTGTAATGTTGTTATAGGAATAGGTGGTGGTAAAATTCTAGACACTGCTAAAGCTGTAGCATATTATGAAGATGTTCCTGTAGTAATAGCTCCAACAATCGCTTCTACGGATGCTCCTTGTAGTGCATTATCCGTTATTTATACAGATAATGGTATTTTTGATAAATACTTAATATTAAAGAAAAATCCTGATGTGGTCTTACTAGATACAAAAATTATAGTTAATGCTCCATCAAGATTATTAATTTCTGGTATGGGAGATGCACTAGCAACTTATTTTGAAGCAAGAGCTTGTAGAAGAGCAAATAGCCTTAATTTAGCTGGTGGACATATAACATTAGCAGCAGAAACATTAGCCCACGCATGTTACAAAACATTATTATCAGAAGGATATAAAGCAAAGCTTGCTGTTAATAATAATGTTGTTACTAAGGCAGTTGAGAACATAGTAGAAGCAACCACATTATTAAGTGGTTTAGGATTTGAGAGTGGAGGATTAGCGGCTGCACATGCCATACACAATGGCTTTACAATTTTAAAAGAATGTCACGACTTATATCATGGAGAAAAAGTTGCATTTGGTACAATTACACAACTAGTGCTAGAAAATGCACCTATTGAAGAAATCAGAGAAGTTATAAATTTCTGCAGATTAATTGGACTTCCAACTAATTTATCTGAAATGGGAATTAAAAATATCGATAAAGATGATATCATGAGAGTAGCTGAAGCTTGTTGCGCCGAAAATGAAACTATTCACAATATGCCATTTGAAGTTACAACATATGATGTATATGCTGCTATTTTAACAGCTAACAAATTAGGAAAATCTTAATATTTAATTTTAAATAATAAGATTCAAAAAAGTGTACAATCTTTATTATTAATTATTGTACACTTTTTGAATTTTATTAATATTTATTAAATAACTTCCTATTAAAATGATCATTTAATAAATACTAAGTAACAATTCCCTTAATACTTTACATGCTAATGCTGTTGAACTTCCACTTTGATCATATATTGGGCAAAGTTCATTTATATCCATTCCTACAATATTTAATTTACTTACATCTAATATAGCTTTTAATAATTCCATAAAAGTAACACCACCTGCTTCTGGAGTTCCTGTCCCTGGAAATACTGATGGATCTAATACATCTAAATCCAATGTAAAGTATACTGGTTTTCCTTTTAATTCATTAGTAATTTGTTCTAATCTATGAAAATTAAATTTATTGGTAAATACATGATTTTGTCCCCAATATATTTCACTCTTCTCCCCTGATCTAATCCCAAATTGAAATATTCTATTATCTCCAATTATATCCCATATCCTATGCATAACTGTTGCATGAGATAACTTTTGACCTAAATATTCATCTCTTAAATCTGCATGAGCATCAAAATGTATAACATGAATATCATGATATTTTTTACTTATAGCTCTAAATGCTCCTAATGTAACTAGGTGTTCTCCCCCAATCATACATGGTATTTTATTATCATTAATTAACTTAGCTGTAAAATTTTCAATATCAGTTAATGCATTTTCTGGGTTTCCAAAACTAAGTTCTAAATCTCCTCCATCAAAAATGCATATATCTTCTAAGTCCCTATCTTGATATATGCTATAAGTTTCAATTCCAAAAGACTCACTTCTCATTACTTTACTGGCAAATCTTGTTCCTGGTCTAAATGATGTGGTCGAATCAAATGGTGCTCCAAAAACAACTATTTTTGATTCATCATAATTATTGTCACAGCCTATAAAAGTTTCTACATTTTTATTCATAAATTCTTAAATCCTTTCTACCCCAAAGATAATTTAGTACTAAACTTTATTTAAAATAAAATATTAATCATAAAATATCATTACTATTTTAAAACATGATATAACATAATTATATTCTAATATATGTAAATAAAACAATTGAAACATCGTAAAAACAATTGCATTTAAGAGTTTTCATTACAATATATTACATAAATTCTATTATATTGTTGATATACACTTAAATTCAGCCTATAATAGGTTTAAATAATAAATTTTGTACTTTCAGGGAGGTGCATCGTATGAATTCCCACGAAAATTCTATAAAAAGAAAATATACAATTGAAGATTTAGAAAATATACTAGATTCTATACCTAATTGTATCTGGACAAAGGATAAAAATGGTGAATACACTTATGTAAATAAAACTTTTTCTGAAAATATGAATCTTTCAAAAGATGAAATTATCGGAAAAACTGATTTTGATTTTGGAAATACTAAACTTGCTAATATTATTAATGAAGATGATAAAAAAATATTATCAAGAAATATCCCAACATTAAGTGAAAATAAAATAAATGTTAAAGGAAAAAAACGATGGTTTGAAATTTATAAAACTCCATTAAAAAGAAAAAATAATAATTTGCCTTGGATCATGGCTATAGCAAGAGATACTACTTTTGATAAAACATTAGATGAAGATTTGCAAAATCTTTTTAATTCTAATGAATTAAACAATGATATCATACTTCCTCTAATTAACACCAAAGATATTATTAACAATAAGAATACTAGTAATAAATATTTATATAAATTACAAAAAATCATTGACAGTTTATCTAGTAAATTAAATACTGAGGGCATTAGCTTATTTTTGTATAATAAATCTGATAAATGTTTAAATTTATATTTAAATGCAGGTAAAAGTAATATTGATATTAAAGAGATTGTTCCACTAACTAATAATGATATTATCAATTTGAATAAAAATGTATACAATAATGTTTTTGAAGTTAGTAAAAATAGTATATTTTCTACTTATCAGAAAAAATATCAAAAAAATAATTCTATATATTATATAAGATCTTGTAGTATAAAATATTCCAATGATTTAATTGGTGTATTAAATATTTATTATCCAGCAAACTACACCCCTAAATTTTCACAAGAAGATTTTATAAAATCAACCTGTAATAAACTAGGAATATTAATAAAAAATCATATTCTTTCCTGCCAATTAAAAAATGAATTTCAAAAACGTCTTTATATAGAAAAAGAATTAGAATTATTTTTAGACACGGCAACTGATTCATGTGCTTTAGTAGATTTTGACGGAACCTTTCTTAAAATAAGCAACAATTTTACTAATACGCTTGGTTGGAATGAAGATGAACTTTTATATAAAAAATTTCAAGATTTAATTTATCCAGATGATATTGAAAAGTCTAATAATTTTAGAAAAAATGTACGTAATTCAGGTAAATTTAAAGGTTCTGGACTTATTCATAGATACCTTTGTAAAAATGGTCAATATAAAACACTAGAATGGAATTGGAATTTAATTCAAGATAAAAATCATATTATATTAACTGGTAAAGATATAACTGAAGAAAAAAAATTAAAAGAAGAAAAAAAGCATTTAGAAGAAACGATAGCATTAGAGACTTTAAAAACAACTTTTTTTGCTAATGTCTCTCATGAGTTTAGAACTCCACTTAACATAATACTTACAGCAATTCAATTAATCTCTATAAAATTATCTAATTGCCCTTGTTCCGAAGACAAAGAAAAAATTTTTCAGTATATTAGGGGAATAAAACAAAACTCTTATAGATTACTAAAATTAGTAAATAACTTATTGGATTTAACAAAGATAGATGGTGGGTATTATGAGTTAAAATCAATAAAATGTAATATAGTTAATTTAATTGAAGAAATAGTTTTATCTGTTGCAGATCATATTGGTAGTAAAAAAAGAGAGATAATATTTGACACAACAGAAGAAGAAATTTTAACATCATGTGATCCAGAAAAAATTGAAACAATATTATTAAACTTATTATCAAATGCAGTAAAATTCACCAAAGAAAATGATTCAATTGAAGTAAATTTAAATGTAGATTCTTATTATAAAAATGTAGTTATATCTGTAAGAAATAGTGGATCTAAAATTGATAAAGAGGACGCTAAAATAATTTTCAATAGATTTACCCAACTAGATAACTTGTTAAATAGACGTTGTGAGGGTAGTGGAATAGGACTTGCTTTAGTAAAATCTTTAGTAGATTTACACGGTGGTGATATTTGGGTAAATACTCTATTTGAAGATGGAGCTGAAATCATCTTTACTATTCCAATTAAAGAACTTGAATCTAAAGAAATTTCAGAATTTCATACTAAAACATTAAATGCTAATATTGAACGTTATAATGTTGAGTTTTCTGATATATATAATCTTTAATTTAAATCTCTTAAAAACACTACTAGAATGTAAAATTTCTAGTAATGTTTTTATAATATTATTAAACTAAATTTTATTAACATTATTTATTTTTTATAATCGTGATTTAAAATCTTCATATCCAAATTTTTTTATAATTTCTACACCTTTTTCATCACTATATTTAACTATAGCAGGCAAATTTATTCCATTAAAAGTATTATTTTTAACCATTGAATAAATAGCCATATCACAAAATGCTAGTTTATCTCCTACTTTTAAAGGTTCTTTGAACGAATAATCACCTACTACATCTCCTGCGAGGCAAGTTGGAGCACCTAATCTATATGTATATTCATACTGATTTGGCATTCCTGAATTTATAATATGTGGTCTGTATGGCATTTCAAGTACATCAGGCATATGACACACTGCTGATGTATCTACTATTGCAATATTCATCCCATTTTTTATTACATCTAAAACAGTACAAATTAGAAATCCACTATTTAAAGCTACGGCTTCACCTGGTTCCAAATAAATATCAACATCATATTTATTTTTTATATATAAAATTACATCTATTAAAGTTTCCATATCATAGTCTTCTCTTGTTATATGGTGACCTCCACCAAAATTTATCCACTTCATATTTTTTATATACTTACCAAACTTATTATCAATAACTTTAATTGTTCTAGCTAATGTATCTGAATTTTGCTCACACATAGTATGAAAATGCAATCCATCTATCCCATCAAGATCTTCTATTTTAAAATTCTCCAAAGTAACTCCCATTCTTGAATTTTCAAAACATGGATTATAAATATCTGTTTCTATCTCTGAATACTCTGGATTTATACGGATTCCACATTCTATTTTTTTATTACTATAAGTCTTCACTCTATCCTTGTATAATTTCCATTGATTAAAAGAATTAAATACTATATGATCACAATATTTCATTATTTCATCAAATTCATCTTGTCTATATGCTGGAGAAAATATGTGTACTTGCTTTCCCATCTCTTCATATCCAAGTCTAGCTTCAAAAAGTGAACTTGAAGTAACTCCTTTTAAGTACTTTCCTATCAAAGGGAATGTAGAATACATAGAAAATGCTTTCGTTGCAAGAATTATATTTGCTCCGGTCTCTTCTTGAACATAATTTAGCCTTTCTAAATTCTTTTTTAAAAGTCTTTCATCAACCAAATAACATGGTGATGGTAATTTATTTAAATCTATATTATCTAACACTCGTATCCCCCCCCTTTTCAATTAAATATATTTACTTACTTAGCCACTTCACTTGCTAGTACATTAATGCTTAATACCTCATTAAAATATTAATTACTTTATTAAAGTTGGATTAAAATCTTCTTGCCATGGTAATCCCCATTTATTTAATTCATTCATAAATGGATCTGGATTAAATTCTTCTATGTTATGAACACCTGGTTTATTCCATAATCCTTTTAATATCATACTTGCACCAATCATAGCTGGAACTCCTGTTGTATAAGAGATTGCTTGTGATCCCACTTCTTTATAGCATTCTTCATGATCGCATATATTATATACATAATACGTTTTTTCTACACCATCTTTAATACCTTGGAATATACATCCTATATTAGTCTTCCCCTTAGTTCTTGGTCCTAATGATGCTGGATCCGGTAAAACAGCTTTTAAAAATTGTAATGGAACTATTTTTTGTCCTTCAAACTCAATTGGTTCAATAGATGTCATTCCAACGTTTTCAAGAACTTTAAGATGAGTTAAATATTTTTCTGAAAAAGTCATCCAAAATCTAATTCTCTTAATTCCTTTGATATTAAGACCTAAAGATTCTAATTCCTCATGATGTAATAAGTAAATATCCTTTGGTCCTATTTGTGGAAAATCATAACTTTCCTTTAATTCAAGCGGCTTTGTTTCTACCCACTTACCATTTTCTAAGTAGCTTCCATTTGCAGTAATTTCTCTAATATTAATCTCTGGATTAAAATTTGTTGCAAAAGGATATCCATGGTCTCCTGCATTTGCATCTAAAATATCAATATAGTGAATCTCATCAAAATAATGTTTTTGTGCATAAGCACTAAATACCCCAGTAACACCTGGATCAAATCCACTACCAAGTAACGCTGTTATTCCTGCTTCTTCAAATTTCTTCTTATACGCCCATTGCCATTTATATTCAAACTTTGCAGTATCAATAGGTTCATAATTAGCTGTATCTACATAATGAGTTTTTGTTGCTAAACATGCATCCATAATAGTTAAATCTTGATATGGAAGTGCAAGATTTATTACAACATCTGGGTTAAATCTTTCTATAAGGTCAATTAGCTCGTCTACATTATCTGCATCTACCTTAGCTGTTTGTATTTTTGTTTTTCCACCATCTAGTTTACCTTTTAAAGCATCACATTTTGATAATGTTCTGCTTGCAATACATATTTCTTCAAACACATCAGAATTTTGACAACATTTATGAATTGCAACACTAGCAACTCCACCTGCACCTATAATTAAAGCTCTTCCCATTCTTCATTCCTCCACTTCATTTATTTAACCATATTTTTTCTATATCTTTATATCTATTCTTTATCTTCATTAAGCATGTCTATTACATAAGTAGGTAGTGCAAAGCATCCCACATGTAAATCTGTATTATAATACTTAGTTTGTATTCCTAAACTCTTCCAAGCTTCCACATTAAGATCTTTAATTGGATCATATTTTTTAGAAGCAAATCCAAATAACCAATGTCCTGATGGATAAGTTGGAATATGCGCTTGATAAACCTTATTTATTTTAAATAATCCTTGTATTTTCTCATGAGCATCTTTCATTGATTTTGCATAATACTCATAATATGGACTTTCATGTTGATTAACTAATATTCCATCTTCACTTAATGCTTTATAACAATTCCCATAAAACTCCTTAGTAAATAATCCTTCTCCTGGCCCAAATGGATCAGTTGAATCCACTATTATTAAGTCATAATCGTTTTCTTTGTTGCGAACAAATTTTAATCCATCTTCGTATACAATATTTACTCTTTCTTCTTCAAGCTTGCATGCTGTTTTAGGTAGGTATTTTTTGCATGCTTCAACAACGCTCTCATCTATTTCAACCATGTCTATTTTTTCTATAGTCTTATACCTTGTAAGTTCTCTTATAGTTCCACCATCACCAGCACCAATAACCAAAACTTTTTTTATATTAGGGTTAGTTGCCATAGGAACATGCACTATCATGTCATGGTAAATAAATTCATCTTTTTCTGTTACCATCATTAAACCATCTAAAGTGAAAAATCTTCCAAACTCTTTAGATTCCAAAATATCAATTCGTTGAAATTTACTTTGCTCTGTATATAATTCTCTATCAACTCTTATAGAAAATTTCACATCTTCAGTGTGTTTTTCCGTATACCATAATTCCATTAATCCACCTCCACAACATTAATATTTTCAATTTTTGCATCTTCTGTTCCAGTTAAAAAACATCCTTTTTCTTTTGCATAACTTATATAATCTAAAATTTCTTTAGTTATTTTTTCTCCTGGTGCAAGAATAGGAATTCCTGGTGGATAACACATCACAAATTCTGCACATACTTCTCCAGCACTTTCACTCATAGGAATAGAAATCTTAGGTGAATAAAAAGCTTCTTGAGGTGTAAGTATAACTTCTGGATTTATATATTCATGATCAAACATACCTGACTTATCTTTTGAATATAACCTCTTAATTTCTGATAACGCTGAAATTAATCTTTCTATAGTTAAAGCACCATCTCCAACAGATATAATTGCAAGTATATTGGCAATATCCCCAAGTTCTATTTGTATTCCATATTCATCTCTTAAAATGTCATATACTTCTATACCTGCAAGCCCTATATCTCTAGTGAATACAGATAACTTTGTTTTATCGAAATCAAAAACAAAATCTTTATCTATTAGCTCTTCTGAAAAAGCATAATATCCGTCTATCTTATTTATTTCATCTCTAGCATACTGAGCAAGGTTTTTTACCTTTTTAAAAATTTCTTTTCCATTAAGTACAAGGTCTCTTCTTGCTAAATCCAATGACGACATTAAAAGATATGAGCCACTTGTTGTTTGAGTTAAATTAATTATTTGCCTGACATATCCAACCTTTAAATCACAATTCAAAAGTAAAAACGAACTTTGAGTTAAAGAACCACCTGTTTTATGCATACTAACTGCTGCCATATCTGCACCTGCTTCTATTGCTGATACTGGCATGTCTTCTCCAAAATAAAAATGAGTGCCATGTGCTTCATCTACTAAAACATACATTCCATGTTCATGAGCTAATCTAGTAATCTCTCTTAAATTAGAGCAAATCCCATAATAAGTTGGATTATTTACAAGTATAGCTTTAGCATCAGGATTTTTTTTAATTGCTCTTTTTACATCTTCAACAGACATTCCAAGTGGTATACCTAATTTTTTATTAACACCTGGATTTATATACACAGGTATAGTACCACTAATAACTAAAGCATTTATTGCACTTCTATGAACATTTCTAGGCATTATAACCTTTTCTCCTCTTTTGCAAACGCTCATGACCATAGCTTGTACTGCTGAAGTTGTTCCATTTACCATAAAAAAAGCATGTTTAGATCCAAAAGCATCTGCCGCAAGGTATTCAGCATCATTTATAACAGATACGGGGTGGCAAAGATTATCTAATGGTTTCATTGAATTTACATCAACAGACAAACATTGCTCTCCTAAAAATTCTTTAAGCATTGGATTTCCTCTTCCCTGCTTATGTCCTGGTACATCAAAAGGTACAACTCTTGCCTTCTTGTATTTCATCAAAGCTTCATAAATAGGAGCTTTTGAGTGAGATTCCTTATCTTTCATCTTCTCATCCCCTCATTAATATATATTAGTTCCACTAAATATCTCTATCATCTCTTTACGTAAATTATTTTCAATTTCAAGCCTTTGTTTAGGCTTAATTTCGTACACATCTCTATTAAAAAGATAATTTTGAAGTTCAATTTCTTTTATTAACATTTTTGTATGAAATATGTTTGATTGATATACATTTATATCCACGGCATCATATTTCTTTAAGGTGTTTTCATCAATATAATCTTGTATCGATGTTATCTTATGATCTATAAAAAGCTTTTTTCCATCAATATCTCTTGTAAATCCTCTAACACGATAGTCAATTGTTATAATATCTGAATCAAAGCTTCCAATAAGATAATTTAATGCATTTACCGGCGATACCTCTCCACAAGTAGATACATCAATATCTACACGAAAAGTAGCAATTGAATTATCTGGATGATATTCCGGATAAGTGTGTACGGTTACATGACTTTTGTCTAAATGCCCAACAATGGTATCTCTTGTCTTTAAAATATCAATTTGTCCAAGGTTACATGATTTATCTATTTCTTTCACTGCAAGTGTTTCCTCAGATATAAGAATTGTTACACTAGCTCCTTGAGGATCATAATCTTGCTTAGATATATTAAGTACATGTGCTCCTATCATTTCCGTTACATCACACAAAATATTTGTAAGTCTTTCCGAATTGTATTGCTCATCAATATAAGCAATATAGTCCTTTTGTTCTCGCTCACTTTTTGCATAGCATACATCATAGATGTTAAAGCTAAGTGTTTTGGTGAGGTTGTTAAAGCCGTATAATTTCAGCTTGTTTTCCAACCCTAACATCACAACCTTTCTCTATAAAAATAACACTTTATTATTTGATTAATTATAGTCTTTTATTTTTAAGTAAGCACATATAAAAAGGTTAAAAAATTGTGTGTTTTTTAGAAATTCTTACAAATACTTAACTTTTAGTTTAGCTATTCTTAATCTTATGATATTGTACATTTTACTATATTTTAAATTTAATTACTACTATTTTTTTAAATTTTTTCCATATATAAATTCAAATCATAACTAAATATTTTTTTATGTTGTCTATTACTTTATATTTATGCTAAAGATATACAATATAACTTTTTAATTTATAATTAACATACAGTTTTCTATTACCATAGATCTATATGTTATAATATTTTATGTGATTCTAAAACATAACCAAATAATAAAAAGGGGAAGGATTTATATGGATAAGAATTATATTAATGCATTAGATGCTGCTAAAGAATATAATTTATATTTAAAGGTAGTTACATCAGTAAAATCTTTTGATACATACAATAGTTTTTTCAATATATTTGATCAATATGATGATGCTTGTAGAAGACTGGTTGTTTTAACTAAATATGAGGAATTAGAAGAAGTTTATGAAGAAGATCCAACTAAAGAAGTTGATTCTAGTAAAATAATAGATGGATGTATTTATCTTAAAAGTGCATCATTACTTACAAGACCTGATAAAATTGAATTCAATGATTTATTAGTAGATAAAAATTTAGTTCTTGAATTATCTGATAAATAATTCATATTTTAATATAAAGATTAGTAGCTTATATTTATAATATATGGCTACTATTTTTTATATTATCAAGAGAAAAAGTATTATTTTTTACACAAAATTCACATTATATTGTAACAATTTCTTTATATAATAATCAATATAAAGAAATTACTAACTTAAATACCCCTTTTATAATCATAAATTTCAATTTTCAAAGTAACTTGCCATCCCCATTAGCAAGTTACTTTTTAATTTAAAACATAGCTTTATTTTTATGTAAAAAACACCTTTAATATCAACATGAATCCTTGTTAATATTAAAGGTGTTCCATTTCAATGTAATAATAAATTCTATTCTTCCCATCCTTCTGGGAACTCAGCGTTGTGGTAAACTTCTTGAACATCTTCATCATCTTCAAGTAAATCTAACATCTTTTGGAATTTTTTAGCATCTGCTTCATCTATTGCTGTGTATGTATCTGGAATCATTTTAACATCTGCTTCTAAGAACTCAATGCCTTCTGCTTCTAAAGCTTCTCTAACTGTTCCAAAGTCTTCTGGAGTTGTAGTAACTACAAATACTTCATCTTCATCAGCGTTGAAATCTTCAGCACCTGCATCTAATGCAAGCATCATCATTTCATCTTCGTCTTTGTCAGCTTTTTCAATTACCATTTCACCTTTTTCTTGGAACATGAATCCTACACAACCTTGTGTTCCCATGTTTCCCCCACCTTTTGTGAACGCACTTCTTACATTACCAGCTGATCTATTTTTATTATCAGTAAGTGTTTCAACAATTACAGCTACTCCACTAGGGCCATAACCTTCATAAATTATGTTTTCATAATTAACTGATCCTAATTCACCTGACGCCTTTTTAATTGATCTTGTTATTGTATCATTAGGCATGTTCGCAGCTTTTGCTTTTGCAATAATATCTCTTAATCTATTATTTGTTTCTGGACTAGGTCCACCATTTTTAACAGCTACCATTAATTCTTTACCTATTTTAGTAAAGATTTTACCTCTTTTTGCATCTGTTTTACCCTTCTTAGCTTGAATATTATGCCACTTTGAGTGTCCTGACATATTGTTTTCCTCCTTACTTTAATTTAAATATATAAATTGTATTAATAAATCTAAATAAAACTTAATTATTAATATAGATTTTCAATTACAATAATATAATTAATCTACCTTTATTTTAATATAAAAATCACCAAAAATTATATCATAACAATGATTGCTATTCAAGCAATTGCTATAATATGTAAATTAAATACACTTATATAATCTATTTTCTTCTTTAAAATAAATCTCTTCATCACTCTTAGATATTATTATTTTCCCACTACTACATTCTATCATTTCTTTTTCCATATTTTCTATAATATCTTTCTCAGCTAGTATGTGAACAATAACTTTATCTGTATATTCAGTTTCTTCTATATGCCATAAGTTTTGTGCACATATATATTGAACCTTACCAAATAAATCATAATCCATTTCTAGAGTTAGTTTTAACCCAACAACTTTTTCAACAATTCCTGCAGATTTTATAGATATACTTGCACCTTTAGTATAAGCCCTAGTAAGTCCACCTGTTCCAAGCAAAACTCCACCAAAATATCTTGTTACTACTACAGCACAATCAGTTATACCACTCTTTTTCATAACTTCTAATATTGGTATCCCTGCTGTTCCCTGTGGTTCACCATCATCAGAATATCTTTGAATATTCATATTTTCACCTATAACATATGCCCAGCAGTTATGTCTTGCTTGTTTATGCATATTTTTTATTTCACTAACAAAGACTTTAGCTTCTTCTTCACTTTCCACACGTTTTGCATATCCTATAAATTCAGATTTCTTTTCCTCAAATCTATCTTCACCAAAATTTCTTATAGTTATATATGACATTTAATCAACTCCTCTCTTAAAATGTTTAGCCCCTTTATGATTTTATCTTCATCAGTTTGATAAAATCCTATTCTAAATGTATTTTTTCCATCATTATGAGATGTGAAAAACATTATTCCTGGAGTTATATACACTCCTTTTTTTCTCAATCTTAAAAATAACTCTTTAGAATTTATTTTACTATCCTTTAATGTTAGATAAAAGTTTAACCCACCTCTAGGATCAATATAACTTACTAAATTCCCAAAATCATTATCCAATATTTTTTGCATTATATTATATCTTTTGCTGTATTCAATATTTAAAGCTTTAATATTTTCTTTCCACTTAGATTCATATATATATAAATCTAAAGCTCTTTGCATTAAACTTGAAGTAGTTATATCTGTATTAAATTTCGAATTTTGAAGACTTTCTCTAAAAATTTCTGGTGCGACTAAATACCCAAGTCTTATTCCAGGTAGAAATATTTTAGAAAAACTTTTTATATAAATAACTCTTTCATTTCTATCTAACCATTTAAAAGGAATATATTCTATTGATTTTTCATATATAAGTTCAGATAAATAGTCATCTTCCATTATATAAAAATCATATATTTCTGCTAATTCTAAAATCCTTTTTTTCTTTTCTAGACTATAACTAACGCCTGTTGGATTTTGAAAATAGCTCATAGTATAAAAACATCTTATATTATTTTTTTGAAGTATTTTTTCAAACTTATCTAAGTCTATCCCATCTTCTTTTATTGGAACTTCAAAAATATTAGCTTTCTTCCACTTAAATACCGACAATGCACCTCCATAAGTAGGTTTTTCTACTACTACATTATCATTTATATTTAAAATACCTTTTGAAACTATATCAATACCTTGTTGAGCACCAGATACAATAAGTATATCCTCCTCATTTAATTGATTGTCCCAAAAAACATTATTTATTGTTGATATTAGATTCTTATAACCATATGAATTATCAGATACAAGTGCATTTGCACCATCTCTATCTAAAACCTTATCTATAATGCCCTTCAAATCTTTTATTGGAAATAGTACTTCAGTATTGGTTTCCCCTGTAAAATCAACTATATTGGGTAATTCATCTATTCTTAATTTTTTTAATGTATTTGAGTACTCTCGTCTAAATATATTAGGATATTCTTTTACTTTTGCATATGTCCCACTACCAACTTTTTGATAAGCATATCCTTCAGCTTTTAGTTTATTATATGCATTAACAATAGTCACTGAATTAACTTCTAAAACCTTTGCTAACTCTCTTATTGTAGGCAATTTTTCCTTATCTCTTATTACCTTTTTCTCTATTAAATTCTTTGTAAAATTAGATATTTGCACATACTTAGGTATCTCTTCTTCAAATTCTATATCTTTATATAATTTAATATATTCCCCCATTATCAAAACCCTCTATAAATCTAAAAATTATAATTTTTACATGAATATACATTTTCATTTATTAACTTTTTACTATCTTCTATATCTAATTTTCTTATATCTTTTTTAACTAAATTACGCTTTAATAATTCTTTTAATATGTCTTCTATTTTTATATCAAATTCTTTAAAACTCACATCATTCTTTATTTCATATGAACTTAAAAAAGTTCTTTTTTCATTTAAAAACTCTAATAATCCTTTAGTTGATGCTACTATGTTTAACTCTAAAAATCTTTCAATATACAGTAATATATTTTCTATATTTTCTTTTGACATCGGTTCATAAAATAAATCATTTATAATACTATTAAAATCATCATTTAAATTTGTTGCCATCCTAACAGCATCTTTACTTACTGTATAGCCATTTAAATTTAAATATAATTTTGAAAAACTGTCTAAAGCTCTTATTAAAATTTCATATGCAGTAAATATACTATCATTATGTAAATATTTTTTAGTTACTCTAAGATCTTTCATTAATTTTCCTAAATAAACCAAATTCCATTTTTCAATATGTTTATCTAAACTATATCTTGCTTCATTAAAAGTTGAGGTTATCTCATCATCTCTTGAAAATACAATTTTAGAAGATAATAATATATTTCTTGCAAAACCTTTTTTCCCATCGCTTTTATATAAGTTTAAAAAACTCTCTTTGCTTAATAATTTCATATGAACATCTATTCCTAATATTTCCGAATATACATCCCTAATTTCATTGAAATTATCTTTATATAAAACAAATAAATCTATGTCAGACTCATCCCATAGATCTCCACTAACTATACTTCCAAAAGCAAATATAGCTAAAACTTTCTTATTAACTTTTAAATCATTTATTAACTTTTGAAATGATTTTTGATACTCTAATATTGATTTTAACATTATAATTCGCTCCTTTTCCCCATCTAATATTATAACTTAAATATATAATCATTTAAAGAAATGTTATATTTATAAATTATTTACTAAAATATATAGAAAAAAATTCTTAGTTTTAAAATGGACTCTTTGTATAAAACATTTTAAAATAGACTTATTATCTCTTATATCTATTTTTAGACTCCATTTTTCACCTAAGAATTTTTTAATAAATCATCTCTTAAATTTTATAAATCATTTATTAGCTTAATACATTTAAAACATATTCTTTAGTCTTGTTGTATACTTCATCATCAACTTCAACAATCATAAATGTTCCATTATCTCTATAATCTTCTTCTAAGACTCTACCATTTCTGTGTAAAAATGATTGCATATTACTTTTATCATATGGAATTAAATATTCTGCCTTCTTATAATTGTAAGGAAGCTTTTCTTCTATTAAAGATAGAAATTCTTCTAAATTTATTCCTTCCTTAGCAGATATCTTTATAATTACTTGATCTTTATTAGTTTCGTCATTTTCTATAAATTCAATAAAGTTATTTATTTGTTCTTCTGTTGCTTTATCTATCTTATTTAAAACTAATATTGTTTCTTTATCAATTGCCTCTAATTCTGTTAATACTTCGTTTACTGCTTTATACTGTTCTATTGCAGTTTCGGAAGATACATCAACCACATGACATAGAATATCAGAAAATATTACTTCTTCTAATGTTGACTTAAATGCCTCAACTAAATCATGTGGTAATTTTCTAACAAATCCAACTGTATCTGTTAATGTAATTAACCCCTTATTTTTTAATGTTAAAGCTCTTGTTGTAGTATCAAGTGTTGCAAATAACATATCTGCTTCAAATACTTTTTCTTTTCCTACAGTATCTTTTCTTGCTGATAAATCACAAAGAACATTTCTTAAAGTTGATTTTCCTGCATTAGTATAACCTGCAAGTGATACTTTTGGAATACTTTCCTTATTTCTTTTTTCTCTTTGTACTTCTCTTGTCTTCTTTATTCTTTTTAGTTCTTTTCTTAAATCATAGATAGTTTCCATTATGTGTCTTCTATCTGTTTCTAGCTTCTTTTCTCCAGGACCTCTAGTTCCAATACCACCACCGGTTCTTGAAAGTATTGTACCTAATCCTTGTAATCTACTTAATCTGTATTTAAGTTGTGCAAGTTCTACTTGTATTTTTGCTTCTTTGCTCTTAGCTCTTGTTGCAAATATTTCAAGAATTAATGTAGTTCTATCTATAACTTTTGCGCCTAAAGCAGCTTCTAAATTTCTAACTTGCGATCCTGTTAATTCATCATCAAATATTATTACATTAGCTCTTTCTATTTGTCTAATAGAAGCTATTTCTAATACCTTTCCTCTTCCTATAAAGAATGAAGGATCAATTTTATTTCTGCTTTGAAATACAGTTTGTAAGACTGGAATATTACAAGCTTTTGTAAGCTCCTCTAACTCTTCTAAACTTTCCTTTGTATCAGAGCCTACAAGTATTGCTTTTTCTCCAGTTTCTTCTATAACATCATTAACTTTTATTAAATTTTCTATAAACTTAATCTTATCTAATATATTTATAGACGTAATTTCTTCTAAAGATAAATTCATATTTTCATCATATTCTAACTTATTGTTATAAAGTCTAAGAAGACCTAATGAGAAATCTCTTATTTCTCCCTCTTCTGTTATAGCAACTGATACAATAGCATCTAATTTTAATTTTAAAAGCGCAGTCACATCTAATGCTGAAAGATTACAATAGCCATTAGGATGAGTATGTATAACCCTAACCCCTGATAATCTCTTTTCACTTATATCTATTAAAGGCACTTCAACAGATGTAGAGTCTCCAATAGCAACTGACGTAACATTACCCTTTCTATTTATTGCAACACTTACTTCTCTTTCAATATTTGCCGATACCTTAGCAATTATATTTAAGATCTCTAAATTGCATATTTCATCTTTAGATGTTCTAATCGAATGTATTTTTTCTAATTCACTTAAAATAGAATTTCTTATTCCATCAATATTTCCCTCTATCATTATAATTATCACCTCAAACTTCATTTTTTCACTTTGTTTTTAACGTATATTCAAGTAATACTACTACTCTATTCTTTCCTTATACTTATTGAAAATTCAATATTACTATGTTAGAGTCAATTAATTTATTCCTTAAACCTAAACTCTAATTTCTAATGTAAATCCCTTATAAGATTAGCTTAAACTTTCCTTAGATTTTAAAAGAATATATAAATTTCTGCATAACAACAAAATGAATTGCTATATTTTATGATTTTTGTTAATTTCCACATTATCATTATAACTTATCATATATACAGATTATCATCAAATTAGCCTTAATATAATTTCGTAAATAATAAATTAGTTCAATCTTATATTAAGAACTTTCATATAATTTTATACTATTAATATTTCCTTGTAAATAAACCATGAAAATAATGAGACATCCATCTTGACAATATTCCTAATATTTTATACTATTAAACTACTTTGAAGAAACATAATGAGATATATTAGAGGAGGTGACCTGTTGTTAAATCTTTATTAGGATTTTAGATTTTAACAACAGAATAGCATGGATAATAAAAAGCGTAATATACTTTTTTCTAAAGAAAAAATTGATGCTAGAATAGAAGAATTAGGTAAAGTTATCACTGAAGATTATAAAGATAAAAACCTTTATGTTTTATCTTTATTAAGAGGTAGCTTTATATATGCAGCTGATTTAGTTAGAGCAATAGATACAAAAACCAAAATAGGTTTTATGACTACATCAAGCTACGGTCATGATGAAATATCTTCAGGAAAAGTTAAAGTAATTAATGATATTCCTGATAATATTGAAGGATATGATGTCCTTATTGTTGATGATATCATAGATACTGGAATAACAATGAACTTTGTTGTTGATCACGTAAAAAATTTAGGTGCTGCTTCAGTTAAAACTTGTGTTTTACTTGATAAACCATCAAGAAGAACAGTTGAAATTGAACCTAATTATTGTTGTTTTACAATTGAAGATCTTTTTGTAGTTGGTTATGGATTAAATTATGGAGATCACTATAGAAACATCCCTTACGTATTTAACTGGCAATAAATTTATAATCACTTTTACATATTGAAAGATTATAAGAAAAAAGAAGGGTTTGTATAAAATTGAGTTTAAAAACTCTAATTTTATACAGACTCTTCTTTTTAGTTGCTCTGTTTAAAATCAATTGCTGTTTCTGGTATTTTACCTACTATAATGGTATCTGATACAGGTACTTTAGTTACTATCTCAACTTCATTAGTCTTAAATGGTAAAATAACTCTAACTTTTGATTCAACATTAAGATATATTCTATGTCTAGTCTGATTAATTCCTGCACTTTCAAATGCTGATTCATAATTTGCATTAATATTTCCTACATCTTCAACTCTAATAGCCATTTGTGGACCTAAATTATAATATATACTATTCTCTGTAAACCATCCTAATGGTATTTTTATTTTTATATCTTCAAGATTTTGTAATTCTTCATTACATTGTATAGATAACTTAGATGCTAAATAGTTTAATTTTACTGTATCTGCTTGAATAAGTGTAATATTTCCATCTTTATCTTTTTCTATTTTTATCATTTCATTATAATTAAATTCATCTGCAAAAAGCTTAATACTATTGCTATTGATTATATTAAGAACTCTCGTTCTTACAGTCATTTCTGCTACTCTATCTAAAGATGGCATAACTTTATTATCCAAAAAAATCACTATTGAATTAAAGACAATAACAAGGGCTATACTAATTACTATAATTGGTATATATTTTCGTTTTTTACGCTTTGTATAATATTTCATTTCACTACCTTTATGATGAGTTATTAGTTTACTCTTATTATAAGTATGCTATAATAATAAAGAATATTATTTAATCATTAACGTAATTTTAGGAGGATAGAATGTCTACTGAAAAAACTCCAAATAAAACAAAAAAAAGTACTAATAAAAATACTAATAATAAAAGAAAAAAGAAGAAAAAGAGAAAAAATAAATTAGCAGCCTCTACTGTGTTTAAAAAAATAGGTATTGGTTTTTTATCTTTGATATTAATAGTATCTGTGGTAGGTGCAGGGTACTTGCTAGCTATTATAAAGACTACCCCACCACTAGATGTTGAAGATGTTTTATCATTAAATCAAGCTTCCAGTTTATATGATGATAATGAAAAATTTATGGATAATTTACATACAGATGAAGAACGATATGTGATAACTTCTGATAAAATTCCAGCTAATCTAAAAAATGCTTTTATATCAATTGAAGATGAACGTTTCTTTAAACATAGAGGAGTGGATATTCAAAGAATATTAGGTGCTGCTTTAACAGATGTAAAGAAAATTTTAACTGGACAAAAAGGGCTACATGGTGCTTCTACGATAACTCAACAACTTATTAAAAACACAGTTCTTACTAATGAAGTATCTATCAAAAGAAAAGTAAAAGAAATTTACTTGTCTCTTGATCTTGAAGACCAATTAAGCAAAGATCAAATAATCACCGCGTATTTAAATACAATACCTCTTGGTGGTCAAGTATACGGTGTTGAGGCTGCCTCATTGCTGTATTTCAGTAAAAATACAGCTGATTTGAATTTGATTGAATGTGCTTATTTAGCAGGTATAACTCAAGCACCAAGTTATTATAGTGCTTATAATGAAAATAACCAAAAAGATCCTTCAAGGTATATTAATAGAACCTTAACTGTTTTATCCAAAATGAAAGAACTAGGTTATATTTCAGAAAGTGACTACAATCAAGGGGTTCAAGATATTAATAATGGAAAATTAGTTTTTAAATCAAGCAAAAAAGATTTTCGTTTAAATTATGAATGGTTTGTTTATCCAGCTGTATCTCAAGTTAAGAGAGATTTAAAAGAAAAATATAAATATACAGATGAAGAAGTCTCTAAATTAATGGTTAATGGTGGTTTAAAAATATATACTACTATGGATAGAGATTTACAAGATTTTACTCAAAAAACTTTAGATAACTATAAAAATTTAAATGTTGGAAATTCTGAAACTTATGATGAAAATAAAGTTCCATTATTACAAGCTTCAGCAACAATAACTGATTATAGAAATGGTAAAGTTCTTGCTATGGTTGGTGGAAGAGGTAAACAACTTCCTCAATCAAACAACAGAGCTTATAATGACTTAAGGTCAATAGGTTCTACTACTAAGCCACTTACTGTATATGGTCCTGGTATAGATCAAGAGATAATAACCGCTGCAACTTCAATAGATGATGCTCCACTATCACCAGAATTAACAAAAAAATATCCAGCATATGCTCCACCTAATATTCTTAGGAATTCACCTGATGAATATTTAGGTCTTATATCTCCACGTGAAGGAATAATGTATTCCAAAAATACTGCTTCTGTTATAACAGCAGATACTATTGGTTTAAAAACCGGAATATCTTATGGAGAAAATTTAGGGCTTGTATTTAACAGTGCATCTAAAACTTCTATAGCTACTGTTGCATTAGGTCAATATAACAATAACCCTAATGATAGAGATGGTGGTAATACTTATAAATTAGCAGCTGCATTTGGAAGCTTTGGTAATGATGGTCTATACGTAGAACCTCTACTTTATACAAAAGTAGTTGATCCAAAAGGTAATACAGTATTAGAAGCAAACCCTAAAGAAAAACAAGTATTTTCACCTGAGACTGCATATATAATGTATGACTTATTAAAAGGACCTGTTAATTTTTATGGTGGTGCTCCTGCTAAGTGGAGTGATATGCCTGTTGCTGGTAAAACAGGTACTACTACAGATGCAAAAGACTTATGGTTTGCAGGTCTTACACCTTATCTTTCTGGATCAATTTGGGTTGGTTATGATAATCCTAAAACTGTATTTGGTGGATCCGGAACTGTATGTGCTAATTTATGGGGAAAAATAATGGCTAAAGCACATGAAGGAATGGACGTTAAAGATTTAGATGAACCTAGTGGAATTGTTCATGTTGCTGTATGTAAAGATTCAGGTAAACTACCATCAAGTCTATGTAGCAGTGACCCTAGAGGCAATAGGATTACAGAAGAATTATTTATCGAAGGAACTGAACCACATGAAACATGTAATACGCATGTTAGTGGACGTATAAATAGACTTAACAATAAATTAGCTGGTGCTAATACTCCAGCATTATTAACTCAAAATAGAGTTTTTATAAGCAAAAAATATCCTAATCCATTAACTCGAGATTATATTTACGTACTTCCACATTCACAAGATAATTATACGGAAGATCAAGCTAATCCAGAGCTTTCTCCTCCAAACGTAAATGAGGAAGGTGAAGTAGAAATTCCAAACAATAATGGTACTCCTCAGGAAAATAATAACCCCCCTGAGACTGAGCAAAATGATTCAATATTAAATTCTATATTAAAACCATTAAAACCGAATTAATATTAAAAAATGACACATTAAGCTTTTTAATGTGTCATTTTTTTTATTAAAGTAAAAAAAATTCCGTATTCTATTTATTATATAGCATAAAATATATATAAGTTTGAATGTTTTTATTGTAAAATGAATAATTGTTAACTTACCCCTGCATTTTATATTTTTTATATAATTTTAGCGTTTACAAACCCTACTTAAACCACTAATCATTATAATATCAGTATATTAATTTTGAATTTTTTGCTCTTTATTCTTGCATTTTTTGCTTTTACAATATAAAATTATATTAATCGACATATTTTTTCTTGTGAAGGAGGCATAAATTTGGATATTTTTAATAATTTACTTGTAAAGTTTAATGATTTTTTGTATACATATATTCTTATAGCATTCTTAATAATCCTAGGTCTTTATTTTTCTTATAAAACTAAATTTGTTCAATTTAGATTTATAAAAGAAATGTTTAGATTATTAGGTGATGGTGTTACATCTGAACGAAAAAAAGGTAGTGTATCATCATTCCAAGCTTTTTGTATAAGTACAGCATCAAGAGTTGGAACTGGTAATCTAGCTGGTATTGCTATTGCTATATCTATAGGTGGCCCCGGTGCAATATTTTGGATGTGGGTTATAGCTTTAATTGGAGCTGCTTCAAGCTTTGTTGAATCTACATTAGCTCAAATATACAAAATCAAAGATAAAAACGGTGCATTTAGAGGCGGTCCTGCTTATTATATCGAAAAAGGATTAAATAAAAAATGGATGGGAATTTTATTCTCAATATTAATAACAGTCTCTTTTGGACTAGTATTCAATTCGGTTCAATCTAATACTATTTCTCTAGCTATGAATGAAGCTTTTGGGATAAATCAAATTACTTTAGGAATAATATTAACAGCTTTAACTTTAGTAGTTATTTTTGGTGGAGTTCATAGAGTTGCTAAAGTATCTGAAATAATTGTTCCTATAATGGCGGTCGCTTATATACTTGTATCACTATTTGTAGTATTCAAAAACTTTACTCATATTCCTAGAGTATTTGCATTAATTTTAGAAAATGCTTTTGGTTTACAACCAGCTATTGGTGGTACTTTAGGTGGTACTTTAATGATTGGAATAAAGAGAGGCTTATTCTCTAATGAAGCGGGTATGGGTAGTGCTCCAAATGCTGCTGCTACTGCTGATGTAACACATCCAGTTAAGCAAGGGTTAATTCAAACACTTGGAGTTTTTACAGATACTATAATAATTTGTAGTTGTACAGCATTTATAATATTACTTGCTGATATAGATTTATCTGGTGGATTAACAGGTATTCAATTAACACAAAATGCTTTAAGTTCTCAAATAGGTAGCTTCGGAACTATATTTGTAGCTATTTGCATATTACTATTTGCATTTAGTTCTATTATAGGTAACTATTATTACGGTGAATCTAATATCGAATTTTTAAGTAAGAAAAAGATATATTTAATTATTTATAGAATAGCTGTTGCCTCTATGGTATTTTTTGGAGCTATAGCTAATCTAGATATAGTTTGGAACTTAGCTGATACCTTCATGGGTTTTATGGCTATAATAAATTTAATTGCAATTACTCTACTTGGTAAATTTGCATTTAAGGCATTGGATGACTATAGAACTCAAAAGAAGGCTGGAATAAAAGAACCTGTATTTAAAGCTTCATCTATACCAGAATTAACAAATGTTGATGAATGGAAATAGATTATAGTTAAAATATGTACACAAAAAATGTAATGATTAATTAATCATTACATTTTTTTATTTTATATAGTTTTATATAAATAATTATCTTTAAATATAATCAAGTAATTATATTTACTTTTAAAACATAAAATTATTTAAAAATAAAGCTTCAATTTAATCAGTAACTACTGAATTTTCTGCTCCATACTTTATGTTATTAATTACTTCTTTAGATTCTGTGGTTACAAAAAATTTATTTGTAAATTCTGCATCATTTATATCCTTACCTTTTACTGTAATAACATAGCAAAGTTCCGAATTTAAATTTTTTTCATTTCTTGTTTTTCTTTCAGCATAAGCTAGTTCAGTTGGATAAACAATTTCTCCATTAACATTAAATTTATTAAATAAACTCAATGCTTCTTTTTCTGCCTCTTCTTGTGATATGTTAATCACAAACTCTTTACATTCTCTTTGAATTGATGAATTAGTGTAATTTTCTAATAAACCATTAGATTTATTTATGCATATTATTATTTCATCTGAATATATAGGATACCCATTTTTACATTTCAAATATACAAAAGAATAATACGGAAGCTTGTCCGAATCTTTTTCATTCTTTAATCCTCTAAAAGATAAAGTCTCATTATATATACTCTTTAGGTATTCATATGACTTTTCTTTTGCTTCATAATATGATATTTCATTTTGGTCTTGTTTAATATCTTTATTAGCAAAGCCTATAACATTATAATCCTTGTCTAAATCTATTCCAAAAGAATTAGCTGTTACAGTTTTATAGATTAACTTATTCTTGTTTCCTAGCGTTTTTACTCGCTTATACTCTATATTTTTCAAATCATCTTTGTCTTCAATTGCATTTATTTCATGTAATTTCTCTATAAAACTTTTAGCAGCTTTAATATCCCTAGATCCATCTCCTATAAATTTATGCATTACAAATATTACAGTTATACTAAGAATCGCCAAAACAATTACACTAATCATCTTAGTTTTTTTAGAGCTCATTTACATCAATCCTTTATAATAAGGTTTTTTATAATTGTACAATATTAGTAAAATTTAATCAAACGCTCTACATTATGGTATATACTTAATACCCAATTTATCCTCTATTTGTTTTACTAAATCTTTTCCTACAACTTTAAATATTATAGCTAAAATCATCTCTATCATTCCCATTAGATTGGATGCAATCATAATTTTCCCATTATCTATAAAATTTTTATTAACTATTTTTATCTTATTTAATTTTTCAGATTTTATTAACTTACTTAAATTTTCTATGTTAGGAACAGACATCCCTGCCAAAGATTTTATTTGATCTAATATTGCTATTGAATTTCCTATAGCACATATATAATTGCATTGATTATATACTTCTACTATACTTTTTATAATATTTTCATTTTGAATTATATTTTCCATACTTGTTGAATTTGGCAAAATTATAATATTTGAATCTAAAGCACTAAAATTTGAAGGATCCAATTCTAACTTCAAATTATTACTGTAATTAATCTTATCAGTTAATGATATTATTTCAAAATTAAATATTTTCTTATTTGATAATTTATTTACTTCATTAAATATATCCCAGAATAAAGCATAGTTTGTAATATTTATATTTTCATATATAATAAATGAAACATTTTTTACATTGGAATCTTTAAAATAAAAAAAATTACTCTTCGTAAGCTTAAATGTTGTTTCCTTTTGGTATGTTCCGCTTTCTTGAAATCCCAATTTCTCTGCAAATACTCGTCCATATTCATTTCCCACTTTATCTAATATCATTTCCCCATCAAAATCAAAGAAGTAATATTCAAGCATAAGTCTCATAGCTTCTTCACCATAACCTTTATTTCTATATTTATGATGAATTTTTATATTTGATCGTGCTATTTTAGTTGTAGGGTCATATCCATGAAAACTTACTTCTCCGATAGGTTCATCTTCAACTGTGTATATAAGGCAATAAAAATTTCTTCCATCTGTTGGAGATACCATTTTCTTATAAAAACTCTCCCACTTATTTTCCGTAAATTTATATACGCCTCCAATATCTTTCATCGTTTCTTCATCAGCCCATAAGCTTGCTGTAAAAGCTAATTCTTTATATTCAGGTTGCTTTATATACACTAATTTACCACTTCTTCTATACAGTTGATATTCTTTTTGCATAAAATCACCTAATAATTTCTTTATTATATTAGTTTAAATATCTCACATTTTCTTGTTTTTATCAATATTTATGCAACAAATAAATCTTAAAATTATCCATCTACTTCTATATTTTTAAATTTTACATAAAAAATAAAGTTTGATTATATTTCTTAGTATATGTATACTTAAATTTACATAATACTAAACATAGTTTTCAATAATAAGTAAAATAAATGGTTAAAAGAATAATTTTTTTCTTTTTTTACTAAAAAAATATTGATTTTTACTTATAAAATTTATATAATATCATTGTTTGTTTAGTAATTTTAAACTTAAGGTTTAGTAAAAGTGAGTATATTATATATTCGACGGTAGGTGTATATTTTGCAAATTGGAGAAAAGATTCGTGTATTAAGAATGGAAAAACAATTAACCCAAGAAGAATTAGCAAATAGATGTGAGTTATCTAAGGGATTTATATCCCAACTTGAAAATGATTTAACATCTCCATCAATTGCTACTTTGATGGACATACTAGAAATCTTAGGAACTAATTTAAATGAGTTTTTTAGTGAAACAAAAGAAGAACAAGTTATATTTAGTAATGATGACATGTTTAAAACAGATGATGAAGAACTAAAATATTCTTTAATGTGGCTTGTCCCTAATGCTCAAAAGAATGCTATGGAACCAATTATGATTACTATTGAGCCAGGTGGGCAATATATTGAGGAAGAACCACATGATGGTGAAGAATTTGGCTATGTATTATCTGGAAGTATTTATCTACATTTAGGAAAAAGAAAATTGAAAGTTAAAAAAAATGAAAGCTTTTATTTTAAACCAAAGGTTAATCATTATATTTCTAATGCTGGAAAAACACCAGCAAAAGTTATTTGGATAAGTACTCCACCATCATTTTAATTTTTAGAGAGAGGTGCTTTAGGTGAGCGATAATATAATTAAATTAAATAACATCAGTAAATCTTACGGTGAACAAAAGATATTAGATAATTTATCTTTAACTATTAGAAAAAATGAATTTTTAACATTGTTAGGACCAAGTGGTTGTGGTAAAACAACTACCTTAAAGATAATTGCTGGTTTTGAAACAGCGGATACAGGAGAAGTCTTATTTAAAAATAAAGATATATCCGATCTTCCACCTTATAAAAGGCAAGTAAATACTGTATTCCAAAAGTATGCATTATTTCCTCATATGAATGTATACGAAAATATCGCTTTTGGGCTTAAATTAAAAAAACTCCCTAAAGATGAAATAACAAAAAGTGTTAAAGAAATCCTTGAACTTGTTGCATTAAAGGGATTTGAAAAAAGAAGCATAACTTCATTAAGTGGTGGACAGCAACAAAGAATTGCAATAGCTAGAGCTTTAGTTAACAAACCTGAAGTATTACTTCTAGATGAACCTTTAGGTGCACTAGACTTAAAGCTTAGAAAAGAAATGCAAATAGAATTAAAAAAAATTCAACAAGAAGTTGGAATTACATTTATATTTGTAACTCATGATCAAGAAGAGGCATTAACTATGTCTGATACTATAATCGTTATGAATAAAGGTGTTATTCAACAAATGGGTAGCCCTGAAGATATTTACAATGAACCAGCTAATGCTTTTGTTGCAGATTTCATTGGTGAAAGTAATATTTTAACTGGAATCATGATTGATGATTTTAATGTTGAATTCTGCAACAAGAGATTTAACTGTGTTGATAAAGGTTTTGAGAAACTTGAAAGTATTGATGTAGTAATAAGACCTGAAGATATAAAAATAGTTGAAGCTGAAAAAGGAATGCTTAAAGGCATAGTAAAATCTATAATGTTCAAAGGAGTTCATTATGAAATGCAAGTTGAAGTAGATGATTTCACATTCATTCTTCACAATACAAAATCTGCAGATGTTGATAATGAAATAGGATTAGATATCTATCCTGAAGATATACATATTATGAAAAAGAGTGATGATAATGCGTAAAAAAAACACTTCAATTTTAGCATATCCTTATTTTATATGGAGTGCATTATTTATAGTTATTCCTTTAATTATAGTTTTATTTTTTAGCTTTACTACAAAAACTAGTTCAGGATATTCATTTTCTTTAGAAAATTATAATAACTTATTTAATTCTCAATATTTATATATATTTAAACAATCTATACTATTAGCTTTAGAATCAACTATAGCTTGTTTAGTTATTGGATACCCTGCTTCTTACATAATTTCAAAAATGAATTTAAGTAAGAGAAATTTTTTAATGATGTTATTTATATTACCAATGTGGATGAACTTTTTATTAAGAACCTATGCTTGGGTACCTATCTTAGGAAAAACAGGTTTAATAAATTTGTTACTTGGTAAAATAGGTATAGGACCTATTTCGTTTCTTTATAATGATGGTGCTGTTTTATTAGGGATGATTTATAACTTCTTACCATTTATGGTTCTTCCTATTTATACAATATTAATAAAGATGGACCAAGATTTAATAAATGCTGCTCATGATTTAGGTGCTAATAGACTTAAAGTATTTACAAAAGTTGTTTTACCACTTAGTATGCCTGGGATAATTTCTGGAATCACAATGGTGTTTATGCCAGCAGTTTCTACCTTTGTAATCTCAAGATTATTAGGTGGAGGTCAATATATGTTAATTGGTAATGTCATTGAACAACAATTTACAACCATGGGTGATTGGAATTTTGGATCTGCAATCTCAATATTAATGATGATAATTATATTAATATTTATGGGAATTGCTTCTAAATTTGAAAATGATGACAGCAAAGAAGGTGGTGGACAATTATGGTAAGTAAACTAGAGAGTTTTATTAAAAAATTCTATTTAGTTATTATATTTTTATTCTTATATACGCCTATCATTACTTTGATGGTATTTTCATTTAATAGTTCAAAAACCATGGGAAGATGGACTGGTTTTACGTTTAAGTGGTATAAAGAATTATTTAACAATGAAAGACTTATGTCTGCACTTTATTATACTTTAGTAATAGCTATTATAGCATCAATTATAGCTACTATAGTTGGTACAATAAGTGCAATCGGTATACACAAACTTAGAGGCAAAAAAAAATCTTTCATATTAAATATTAATTATTTACCTGTTTTAAACCCAGATATAGTTACAGGTATAGCGCTTATGTCTATGTTTATATTCATTAATTTAAAATTTGGATTTACTACCATGCTATTAGCACATATTACATTTGATATTCCTTATGTAATTCTTTCAGTTCTTCCAAAATTAAAGCAATTACCTGAAAATACTGTAGAAGCTGCTGAGGATTTAGGTGCTACTCCACTATATGCTATTAGAAAAGTTATATTGCCTCAAATAAAGCCTGGTATAGTCTCTGGGTTCCTTATGGCATTCACAATGTCAATAGATGACTTTGTTATAAGTTTCTTTACAACAGGCCCTGGAGTTACTAATTTATCTATAGAGATTTACTCTATGGCTAGAAGAGGTATTAAACCTGAAATTAATGCTCTTTCAACATTAATGTTTTTAACTGTTTTGACTTTATTAATAATAGTAAATAAAAAACAAAATCTTACAAGAGGTGAACAATTTGAAAAAATTTAAATTATTCGGTGCTTTGGCATTAACAAGTTTATTAACTTTAGGTATTTTCTCAGGATGTGCTGATAAAAACGTAGGACAAAATGGTACAGTTTATTTTTATAATTGTGGCGATTATATTGATGAAGATTTATTGTCAAAATTTCAAGATGAAACTGGTATTAAAGTTGAATATTCCACTTATGATACAAACGAAATAATGTATCAAAAATTAAAAAGCAGTCCTGGAAGTTATGATTTAGTTATACCTTCTGATTATATGATTGAAAAAATGGCAAAAGAGAATATGATTGAAGAATTAGATTTTAATAACATACCAAATTATAAATATATTGATGATAGTTATAAAAATTTATCTTATGATTCAAACAACAAATATTCTGTTCCTTATATGTGGGGGACTATAGGAATAATATACAACCCTGATATAGTTACAGAGCCAGTTACAAGTTGGGATATATTATGGAATGAAAAATATAATAATAAGCAACTAATAATGTTTGATTCAATGCGTGACACTCTTGCTATTGGATTAAAAAAGCTTGGTTATTCTATAAATAGTACAAATACTGATGAAATAAATGCAGCTACTAACGAGTTAGTAAAACAAAAGCAAAACATTTCGCCTCTTTATTATGTAGATGAGGTTAAAGATAAAATGATAAGTGAAGAAGCTGTTATGGCTACTGTTTGGTCTGGAGATGCTGCTTATATAAGATCAGAGAATCCTAAATTAGAGTACGTTATTCCTGAAGAAGGATCTAATAAATGGTTTGATGGTATGGTTGTTCCAAAAGATGCTCCAAATAAAGAAAATGCTGAAAAATTGATCAACTTCCTTTGCGATCCTGAAAATGCAAAACAAAATGTTGATTATATCGGATATTCAACACCTAACAAAGGTGCTTATGATATGTTAGAAGATCCAGTTAAAGATGACAAAGGCATTTATCCATCAAAAGAAGTTTTAGATAAATGTGAAATATTCACTGATTTAGGTGACTCATTAAAATTATATGATGATGCTTGGATGAAAATCAAAACAGCTAAATAATAAAAAAATCCTTAGATAAATTTTACTTTATCTAAGGATTTCTTTATTATAAGGCACGTTCAAATAAATAACTAGTTAGTATGCTAGTTTATTTTTATATACCTAAATTAACTTCTGGAAACCACAATTTTAATTCTGATTCTGCACTCTCTGCATTATCTGATGCATGAACACAGTTTTCAGTCTTGCTTCTAGCATATCTATGTCTTATAGTTCCTTCTTCAGCATCATCAGGACTTGTTGCCCCATTTATTTTTCTAACCTTATTTATTGCATCTTCTCCAGTTAAAATCATAGCACATAATGGACTTCCAGTTATAAATTCTATTAATTCTTCATAAAAGTTTTTTCCCTTATGTTGTGAATAATGTTGTTCTGCTATCTCTCTTGTTGCTTTCATCATTTTTATTTCAACGACTTTTAAGCCATTAGCTTCATAGCAGCTAATAATATTACCTATTATATTCCTTTTTACTCCATCTGGTTTGATTAAGACCATAGTTTTTTCACTCATATTGATACCCTCCTTTTATGCTACATAACTATTATATGCATTATAATAATTATTATATACCTTTTCACAAGGTTTACATACCTTATGTTATAATATACTATAACATATTATAACATAAGGGAGTGTGTTTATGAAAAGGTATTCTTTGAAAATTTCTGGTAGAGTTCAAGGGGTTGGGTTCAGATATTTTTCTCAATTAACTGCAACTAACCTTTTGTTAACTGGATATGTAAAAAATTTATACTCTGGAGAAGTCATTATGGAAGTTCAGGGAAAACAAGAAAATATAGATCAGTTTATAAACACAATATTAAACGGAAATAAATTTTCTAAAGTTTATGATATTAATTTATATGAATTGCCTATTATTAATGATGAAAAAAGATTTAGTATACAATATTAAATTATTAATAATTATAATACATTTTAGTTATTAATAATTTAATATTATAGAAAACAAAGGAGCTATCATTCAGATAACTCCTTGAAATATTTAAACTATATTAAGCTATTACTTCCTCAATTGAATCTTTTGCTTTAATTTCTTCAAAAAATTCTTCTGTCTCTTTAATTACAACTTTTCTAAGACCTATTAACGCTATTAAATTAGGAAATGCCATGCAACCATTAACTATATCTGCTATTATAAATATCAATTCTAACGGTAAGAATGGTCCTATAGCAACTAATATTATATAAACTATTCTATATGGCATAATTGATTTAGTTCCGAATAAATACTGAATACACTTTTCACCATAATAATTCCATCCAAGTATAGTTGTAAATGCAAAGAATATTAATCCTATGTTAACAATATATTTTCCAAGCATCGCCATTGGCAAGCCTATTTCAAAAGCTGCTGATGTAAGTCCAGCCCCTTCTATTGTAGCACCAACTTCAAACACACCAGTAGATCCACTTGTTATCACTATAGCAAGTCCTGTCATTGTACAAACAATTATTGTATCAAAAAAAGTACCTGTCATTGATATTAATCCTTGTTTAGCTGGTGAATTTGTTTTTGCTGCTGCTGCCGCTATTGGTGCACTTCCAAGTCCTGATTCATTAGAAAATACTCCCCTGGCTATACCATTTCTTATAGCCATCGTAACTGTAATTCCTAATACACCACCACCTATAGCTTCTGTATTAAATGCACTTTCAAATATTAATTTTATTGCACTTGGAACAGCAGTATAATTAAATACAAGCACCAACACTGCTCCAACTATGTATGCAGCAGCCATAAATGGTACAAGAGTTTCTGAAACTTTAGATATTCTCTTTATTCCACCTAATGTTACTAATGCTACTAATACTGTAACAACTATAGCTGTTACAATTAACGGTATATTAAAATTAGCTGCTGCTGCAGCTATTGAATTTACTTGTCCAAAAGTTCCAATTCCAAAGAATGCAACTCCAACACCAAATACTGCAAATAGTTTTGCAAGCCACTTTAATCCAAGACCATTTTGTATATAATACATTGGTCCTCCACACATTTCTCCATTTTCATCTACTTCTCTATATTTTATAGCAAGTAAACCTTCTGCATACTTTGTTGCCATTCCAAAAAAGGCTGCAAGCCACATCCAAAGTAATGCTCCTGGCCCCCCAGCTTTTATTGCTGTAGCAACCCCTACTATATTTCCTGTTCCTATAGTAGCTGATAACGCTGTACACAAAGCTGCAAAACTAGATACATCTCCTTGTGCATCCTCATCTTTAGCTTCTTCATCTTTTCCAAAAACAAATTTTAAAGCCATTGGTAATTTAAATACTTGAAGTACTTTAAGACGAAAAGTTAGATATAGACCAGTTCCAACTAAAAGAATTAGTAATGGTGGTCCCCAGATAATGCTGTCTATTTTCTCCAAAAAATTTTGGACTCCAGCTGTTGATAATAAGATATTTGATAATAACATAAAAAAAATCCCCCTTAATTTTTGATTATGGAGGAGAATAAGAATTAACTCAAAATGAGTATAATAATCCTATCCCCTGTCCTTTTACCTGAGAGTTTCAGCAAATAAAATTTGCCTTGCTCCTTCGGTGCTCATAATAAATATGAGTCTCTCCAGAGGCTCGTCCAGTAGCGGTCCTAATACCTGAAAGATTTCCCTCTTCGGTGTATTATTATAAATAATAATAACTCTCCCACTACCTTCATCCGAACGTTCTAAAAATTTATTATTCAATTATATATTTATATTAACATTAATGCAAGTATTTTTCAATTCTTTAATATATATTATATATTTATCAAATACATTTTGTGCTATTTAATGTCTATATTAATTTAATACGAACATTAATATTTTTCTATAAAAATAAATTTCTATAAATACTTTCTTAAATTATAGGTTATAAAATAAGGTAGAAATTTGCCAACTAATGCATACCTCTACCTTAAATAAAAATTTATCTTTATTATTTATTTCTTATTCTTTTGAACATTATACATAAAGAACTAGCTTCTTCAAAATCATGTTTTAAATAAAAATTCTTTAAATTATTATTTTGAGTTGATAAAAAAATAAAATCTACGCCCAACTTCTTAACTTCATTTTCAGCACTATTAATTAATTTGCTTCCAATATTTTTTCCTTGAATTTTTTTTGAAACAAATACTTCCTTTATATTAAATTGTCTTCCTTCAAACCACTCTTCGCAATTTCCAAAAAGTGCTCCAAAAATTTCATTATTTTCAGTATACTTAACTCCTACAAAATTAGGAGATTTGTATATATCTTGTAATCTTCTATGTGCACTTTCTATAGTCCAATTATCATTCCATGGTTCTGCATTAAAGGCTTCAACAAATATATTTGCACACTCTTCTATATCACTCTCATTAATTCTCAATATTTCCATATAAAATTCACCTTTTCCCTAAATTATACGAATTAATATATCAACACTTTACTAAAACATATTTTCAATTTATATTTCTAAATCACTTAGCTTTCCTTTTTTCTTTAATTTCATTAATAATTCTTCTGGTTTACTATTAATTATAAGTTCATCAGGAAAATCTATTTCTTTAAGTAATTCAATTGCACTTGTAAATTCACCTATCTTAGTACAAAAATGTGCATCACTATTTATAACTAATTTAGCTCCATATTCTTTGCAAAGTAAAGCTACTTCCTTGCAGTTTTCTTTACTTCCAATTCTTGAAGTTGTAAAAGAACTGTTATTTATTTCAACTAAGACATCATTTTCAAAAGCACATTTTACTACTTTTTCAAAATCTATTGGTACTTGTGGATTACCAATGTGACCTATTATATCAATTCTTCCGCTCTTAATTGCATTTATAAATGCATTTGTATTTTCTTCCTTAGTACCTACTGTATATACTCCTGGCTGCGGATGAATACTACCAATAACTATATCAACTTTATTTATTGTATAATCATTCATATCTAAATTACCTTCATAATCGCTTATGTTTGCTTCTACACCATAAAGCATAGTAACTCCATACATTTCTCTTGGTAACACTTTATAATTATGAAAATACCAAATATGAGGTGAATTTGGCATTGTTACTCCATGTTCTGTTGTTCCTAAAACTTTTATTCCCTTTTCTGAAGCAGCTTTAGCATTCTCCATCAAAGTAGAATACGCATGACCACTAACCAATGTATGAGTATGTACATCTAATGCATATTTCATCAAAATCCCTCTTTTCATCTATATGTCTAATTTATGTTTCAACTATCATACTATCATAATTGAAATATAAATTAAACTTTCTAAACATTTACATACTAAATATTTTATTTTTTATTCCAAATTATGTTATGTTCTAAATTCTTTAAAGGTATTAACATTTATGATATGATGTAACTAATTAAATTAAAAGTACAAGCACTTTAAGGAGGACTTTATATGATAAAATTAATCGCAACAGATATGGATGGAACTTTATTAGATGAAAAAGGACATTTACCAGAAAGCTTCACAGAAGTTTTAGATTTAATAACTGAAAAAAATGTTAAGTTAGTTATAGCTAGCGGCAGACCATATGCTACATTACAAACAAACTTTGGACCAATAGCTAAAAAATTATCATATATTACTGATAACGGAGCATTAGTATATGATAACAATGAATTAATATTTAAGGATGTTATAGAAAAAAACTTAGTACAAGATATAATAAAAGCAGCTAGAAATATAGCGAATACTGCAATAGTATTATGTGGAGTAGGATGTGCCTATTTAGAAAATTGTTCTGAAGAATACTTAAAAGAAATACAAAAATATTATGTAAAATATGAAGTAGTTGATGATATATCTAAAGTTGAAGATGATATAATAAAGGTCACTTTATGTGATTTAAATCATGCAATAAAAAATTCAAACCCAGTTATAAGTCCATTATTCGGAAATGATTTAAATGTAGTTGTAGCTGGTGAAATCTGGCTTGATATAATGAATAAAACAGTAAACAAAGGTACTGCTTTAAGAAAAATAATGGAAGCTGATAATATCTCAAAAGAGGAAACAATGGCATTTGGAGATTACTATAATGATATAGAAATGCTAAATGAAGCTGACTTTAGCTTCGTTATGAAGAATGCTCCTGAAGATATGAAACAACACGGAAAATACATAGCTGAAAGCAACGAAGATTACGGTGTATTAGGAGCTATAATGGAGTATGTAGTTCTATAATATCCAAGTGTAATATATATGTAAATAAAGTATATTAAGTAATTAAACTTAGGAATGCTTTTTAACTTATTTATAATATTGAAATTCAAATAATTTCTTAAATAGAAAATGAGTATGTTTATATAGACATGGCTATTCTAAAATATAACCAAATAAAAAATAGGTTGCCTGACAAGACAGCCTATTTTTTAACAAGTAATTAAATATTAGCATACTTAAAGTTATACATATATTAACACTCTACTCTATTTTTCATTTCACCCTTATTATAAACTCTTATGTTTTCTAATAAGTCGTTAAACAATCTATTTCTTGCTTCTTCGCTTGCCCATGCTATATGTGGACTTAAAACTAATTTTTCTTTATTTTTAATACTTAATAACGGATTATTTTCTGGCATTGGCTCTATTTCGAATACATCTAATCCAGTTCCACCTATTAAGTTTTCATCAATAGCTTTTGCTAAATCTGCATCAACCACTATAGGACCTCTTCCCATATTAATTAATATACTATCATTTTTCATACCTTTAAATGCTTCATAATTCATTAATCCCTTAGTATTTTGGTTTAATGGAGCATGTATAGATATTATATCTGAAATTTCTAATAACTCTTTAAAATCTACTCTTCTATATTCTGAATTTGAGTTTTTTCCTGATGTTGAATAATAAACTACTTCACAACCAAATGCTTCTGCAATTTTAGCAACTCTTTTTCCAATTGCTCCAAGTCCTACTATTCCCCATACTTTTCCGTTTATATCTTTATAAACTTCATCCACATTAGTAAATACATTAGATCTTGAATATTCTTTAGATTTAACATAATTATCAAAATAAGCGATTTTATCATATAAATTAAGTGCCATAGCAAAAGTATGTTGTGCTACTGTATTTGTAGAGTATCCTGCCACGTTAGTTACTGCTATATTATTTTCTTTTGCATAATTTACATCTATATTATTAAATCCAGTTGCCATTTCACAGATTAACTCTAGATTTTTAGCACTTTTTAAATTATTTTCATTTAATACAACTTTATTAGTTAATACTATATTAGCATTCTTTATTCTTTCTTCTACTTCATTGCTTGAAGTTAAATCATAATATGTTACATTACCAAATTCATTAAGTTTTGAAAAATCTACATTTCCCAAGGTTTTTCCATCAAGTACTACTATTTGCTTCATAAAAATAAGACCCCTCTCTATAGTTCAATTAATTTTTATTATATCATAAGCTACATGATTTAAAACTATCCTCACTTTAAAATTCCGTATTGTATCACGTATTCCTTAATGTTAAACTTTATCTAAGAATCCAAATTTATAAAACAAATTATTTTTTAGGTTAGTGTTAATATTATAGTATAATATTAACACTAACCTAAAAAATATTAATAAATTCAAATACAAGGAGATTTTTTATGTTTATTATTACTTACAAAATACCATTTCAAAATGTAGATACTTCTATTGAAAAATTACAATTAAATGATATTTTTAATGTATTTTATGAAAGTCCATTAGAAATAACTACAGATGAATTTGGATATGGATATTTAGAAAAAGATGATGTTATTATTGACTTCAAAGTAGCTTTTGATGGTGACGAATGCGATCTTAACGAATTTACAACCAAAGTTAATTCTATTATTGAATTAACTCCAGACAATACAATTGAAGAAAACTATAACTATGAAGAAACACATTTTCCTGCTATACATATAGATGATACTTGGGTAATAGCTTCTCCTGAAGAAGATTTTCCTGAAAAACAAAAAATAAATTTTATATCTCAGGGTGCTTTTGGAACTGGAATGCATGAAACTACTCAAGATATATTAAGATATATTTTATCACAAGATTTTAGTGGATTAGATGTATTAGATATAGGTACTGGTTCTGGAATACTTTCATTAGCTACAAGTGTTAAAAATGCTAAAAGAGTGTGTGCTTTAGATATTAGAGATGTACACGAAGAAATAGAATTCAATTCTTCTTTAAATAACATTACTAATATTGAGACTTTTGTCGGTGATGCTTTAACTAATGAAGTAATTATAGATGGCAAATTTCATTGGATATACATAAATATAGGTGGAGAAGAAACTGAAATGTTTATGGATTATATAAATGATCATATAAAAGAAAATGGTAAACTTTTAGTTTCAGGATTGGTTGAATGGAGTTTCAATTCTGTTAAAGAAAAAGTTGAAGCTAAAGGTTATGTTATGGAACATAAAATTCAAACAAACGAATGGTGTACAGCAATATTTAATAGAAAATAACTCTCTAATAGGCTCTGTTTTAATATCTTGTTGATTATTCATAAATAAAGTGGACTGAGTGGTTGGGCTTAAGTATACTAACATAAGTATTGCTAAATTCCAATTACAATGCCACTTAAATTATTGTATATATCAACATCTATTTAAAACATAGCCTATTAATTTAATTACATATCTGCTTATTTCATTATTTATGTTTTTTATTTAAATATATATCCTCAATCCTCTGTAATTCTTAGCATCCTGTATCCTATCCCTATATGTGTTTGTATATATTTAGGTTTTGAGGGTTTTTCTTCTATTTTCTTTCTTAAAGTTGCCATAAAAACACGTAATGATGGTGTATCATTAGGTAAAGTATTTCCCCATACCTCTTTTAATATAAAATTATGAGTAAGTACTCTTCCTACATTTTTAGCTAGAAGGCATATTAACCTATATTCAATGGGTGTTAAATGAATTTCCTCATCTTTAATAAATACACATCTTGCTGCATAATCAAGTTTTAAATCTCCATTAATAAATAAATTACTGTTTTCGCCTTGTCCACCATTAACATAATTAATTCTTCTTAAGCTAACACGTAATCTTGCTAACAGTTCTTCAACACTAAATGGTTTTGTTAAATAATCATCAGCGCCACAATCAAGAGCTTCAATTTTGTCTCTATCTTCACTACGTGCACTAACTACTATAATTGGGATATTTGACCACGTACGTATTTTCTTTATAATTTCTATCCCATCCATATCTGGTAAACCTAAATCTAATATAACAATGTCTGGTACATATGAAACAGCTTCTCGAATTGCAGCTTCACCATTTTCAGCTACATGATACTTATAGTTTTCAGTCTCTAATGTTATAGTAATTAAATTTCTAACAGCCTTATCATCTTCTACAACTAAAATTTGTGGTTTATTCACTATACATAACCTCCTCACATTGTAATGTAAAACCAAATATAGTTCCTTTAGGTTCGTTGTCTCTTACATAAACTTCCCCACCATGAGCATTTATTATTGACTTGCATAATGACAGTCCCAAACCAAGTCCTCTTCTTCCATCTGCACTAGTGCTGTTTAATGTAAAAAACATATCAAACAATTTTCCTTTCATTGAATCTTCAATTCCACATCCATCATCACTTATTTCAATCACTACATTTTTGCCTTGCTTTTTTCCAAATATTTTAATATTTGAACCTTTTGGAGTATATTTCACAGCATTATTTACAATATTAATTATTACTTGAATAATTAATCCAGAATCCATTTTAGCCATCAATAATTCATCTTCTACTTCAACTTCAATATTATAATTTAAACTTTCTCTATTAATATGTTGAAGTGATTCTTGTATGACTTCATCTATTAATTCTGGTTGTAGTTCTATATCCATTGTACCATTTTCAATACGAGTTACAGACAATAAATTTTCTACTAAATTAATAAGCCACATAGAATCATCATAAATATCTGTATACAATCTCTGTTTTCTACCTTCATCTAATATTCTAGAATTCCCCATTAAAATTCCAGCATTCCCAGATATACTTGTAAGAGGTGTACGCAAATCATGTGAAATAGCTCTTAATAAATTAGACCTTAGTTTTTCTTGTTCTGCTTTCATATAAATTTCATTTTTAGTTTCATTTATATATTCTTTTTCTAAAGATAAAGCACTTTCAGCTAAAATTGCTATTAACAAATTCTTTTTAAAAGAATCTAAAGTTTCATCTTTATCTATTGGAATTGCCACTACAGCAAAAGATTTTTCATGATTTCTTATAGCCATGTAGAGACATTTTGCCCCTGGTAAAGTATTTGTAGTTGATCCAGCATGTTTTTTATTTTTAAATACCCATTGTGCAACCGCTCGTTCATCTTCTTTAATAAATTCTTTTATATTGATTGTCCTATTTTTTTTAAATACTATAGGTTCTAAAAGCACATCATTATCAGCTGGATATAGAATTACTGATTTATCTAATAACTTTTCTATTTGAATAAGTATCTTATTAAAAATTTCTTCCTTATTTTTAGCCATTTGTAACTTTTGACTAGTTTCCAATAAAACTTCAGTTCTATAAGCTTTTTCAGCAGATTGTTTAGCCTCTATCTTTACTCTAGTAGCTAGTTTACTTGATATTATTGATGAAACAAGCATAACCAAAAAAGTTATTGGATAGCTTTTATCATATGCTTGAAATGTAAATCTAGGATTAGTAAAAAGAAAATTAAATACCAATACTCCTAATATTGATACCAGCAATCCACAGCTTTTACCTGTTGTAGTTATAGATGTCAACAGTACACCTAAGATATATATATTTATAATATTTGCTTCACTATATCCTAAGTTATAAAAAATCATCCCTGTTGCTGTAACAGCTCCTAATATTACTGTTGTTTTTATTAAATCCATTACAGTAAAATGCGGTAACGTAATTTTTTTAAGTTTCTCATTAGAATTTCTTTTATAAGCTTTTAAATTATCTGGAATAATATATATATCTATGTTTGGTGCAAACTCAGTTAATTTATCAACTAATGTTTTTTTATTGTTAAACCAACTTTTTTTATTATTAGATCTACCGATTACAATCTTAGATACCCCACTTATCTTAGCATACTGAGATATTTGATTTGCTACATCGTCACCATAAACAGTAGCAATTCTGGCTCCAAGTTGTTCTGCAAGTTTTAAATTTGTCTCTAATATTTTTTTATTTTCTAAACTAAGATCTTTACTATTAGATGTTTCTACAAATAATGCTGTAAATAACCCATGAAATGCAAATGCCATTCGTGCAGCTGTTCTAATTACTTTCGTATTGCTTGGTGAACTTGATAAACAAATTAAAATGTGTTCTTCTGTATAGTACGTACTTTTTATTTCATCCCTTTTTATTTCAATCTTTTTATTAACAGCATCTGCCGTACGTCTAAGAGCTATTTCTCTTAATGCAACCAATTTTTCTTTTGTAAAAAAGTTAATCAACGCCCTGCGTGCTTGATCAGTTTTATATACTTTTCCATTGTCTAATCTAGTAATTAAATCATCTGGCTCAATATCGACTAATTCAACCTGATTAGCATTGTCAAATACACTATCCGGAATTCTTTCACGTACTACTATTCCAGTTATAGATGCTACAATATCATTTAAACTTTCTATATGCTGAACATTTATAGTTGTATAAACATCTATTCCATTGTTCAACAATTCCTGTATATCTTGATATCTCTTCATATGCCTACATCCATAAGCATTACTATGAGCCAATTCATCTACTAAAATTAGCTTTGGTTTTCTATTAATTGCAGAATCAAGATCAAATTCATTTAAAGTTATTCCTTTATATTTAACTTTTAGATTAGGTAACATTTCTAACCCATCTAAAAGAGCAAGGGTTTCTACTCTAGTATGAGGCTCTATATACCCTGCTAATACATCAATACCCGAATTTTTAGCTATATGCGCTGCCTCAAGCATTGCATAGGTTTTACCTACACCAGCTGCATATCCAAAAAATATCTTTAATTTTCCTTGTTTACTACTTTCATCAGGGGATATCTTTTTTAAAATCTCATCAGGATCTGGACGTTCATCTATCATATATGTCACCTCAAAATATAATCTACTTATAAATAAATTATACTATAGCCAAAATAAATATTTCATAATTATTTTAACTATAGTATAAAGATTGTGTTAATATTTTATATTCATAAAAAGTTGTTTTTAATGCTTTTTGTATAATATCAATTCTATCAATATCTATTTTAGAATTCCATCAATAGCAAGATTAACTTCTAATACATTCACTGTTTTTTCTCCTAATACACCAAAAAGTTTTCCTGAAGTATATTTATCAATAATATTTTCTACATCTTTTACTTCCATATTATTATTTTTAGCAATACGATTTATTTGATATTTAGCAGCTGCAACTGAAATATGTGGATCTAATCCACTTCCTGAACAAGTCACTAAATCTACAGGGATTGCTTGTTCATCTTGTTCTGGATGATTTTCTTTTATTTTATCAACCCTTTCTTGAACAAGAGCTTCGTATTCTTTACTTGCCGGACTTAAATTAGATGGTGCTGAATAAGCCAATTTCTTTCCATTCTCATCAACAAAAGTGTTTGTATCAATATTCATAATTCTTCCCCATAAATGTTTTTCATCATTATATTGTTGTGCTAATAATACACTGCCATATTTCTTCCCATTTACCTCTATAATACTTCCATTGGCTTGTTTAGGAAATATTAATTGAGAAATGCCTGTTATAAATATTGTATATATACCCCCACACAAAATAGTAAATATTATAAATATTATTAAAGCTTTAGGAAATACTGCTTTAAATTCCTTCATTACTAATCATCCTTTCTTTATACAATACCAATTGCAGTAATTAAAACATCAATTACTTTTATAGCTATAAATGGTACAATTATTCCCCCTAAGCCATAAACCAAAAGATTTCTTGATAATAACTTACCTGCTGAAACTTCACGATATTTTACACCTTTAAGTGCTAATGGAATTAAGGCTACAATAATTAATGCATTGTATATTATTGCTGAAAATATTGCACTCTCCGCACTGTGTAAATTCATAATATTTAATGCAGATAACCCTGGATATAATCCAATAAATAACGCTGGAATTATTGCAAAATATTTAGCTAAGTCATTAGCTATACTAAATGTTGTTAAACTACCGCGTGTCATTAATAATTGTTTACCAATTCTAACTATATCAATTAATTTTGTTGGAGAAGAATCTAAGTCAACCATATTTCCAGCTTCTTTAGCTGCTTGTGTTCCTGTATTCATAGCAACTGCTACATCTGCCTGTGCAAGTGCTGGTGCGTCATTAGTTCCATCACCTGTCATTGCAACAAGATGACCCTTTATTTGAAAATCACGTATCATTTCTAGCTTACCTTCTGGAGTAGCTTCAGCTAAAAAGTCATCAACACCAGCTTCTGCTGCAATAGCTGCTGCTGTCAATGGATTGTCTCCAGTTATCATGATTGTTTTAATACCCATTTTTCTTAAATCTGCAAATTTTTCTTGTACGCCTTGCTTAATAATGTCTTTTAAATAAACTACTCCAAGAACTTTATTATCTTTAGCTACAACAAGAGGAGTCCCGCCCTTATTTGATATTCTAGCTACAACCTCATCACATTCTTTGCTATAACATCCACCTCTTGAAATTACATAGTCTTTAACAGTTTCTGCTGCTCCCTTACGAATCTCACTATTATTATAATTAACACCACTCATACGAGTTTTAGCTGTGAATGGAATAAATTCCATATTAGATTCTCTGATATTTCTTCCTCTTATTCCAAATTTCTCTTTAGCAAGAACTACTATACTACGTCCCTCTGGAGTTTCATCTGCTAAAGATGAAAGCTGTGCAGCATCTGCTAACTCATTTTCATTAACTCCATTTACTGGTATAAATTCACAAGCCTCACGATTACCTAAAGTGATTGTACCTGTTTTATCTAACATCAAAATATCAACATCTCCTGCGGCTTCAATAGCACGTCCACTCATTGCTAAAACATTAGCTTGATTTAAACGGCTCATACCTGCAATACCAATAGATGAAAGTAATGCACCTATAGTTGTTGGTGCAAGACATACTAAAAGTGCCACTAGTGATGTAACTGAAATAGGATTTACTACACCAGCCTGATTAGCAGAAAAAATAGAATATGAATATAGGGATACTGTAACTAATAAAAATATAATAGTTAGTGATATTAATAAAATTTGTAATGCAATTTCATTTGGTGTTTTCTTACGTGCTGCACCTTCAACCATAGAAATCATCTTATCAAGAAAACTTTCTCCAGCTTCACTTGTAACCTCAATAATTAACCAATCTGAAATTACTGTTGTTCCACCAGTTACAGCACTTCTATCACCACCACTTTCTCTAATAACAGGTGCTGATTCTCCTGTTATTGCACTTTCATCAACTGAAGCTGCTCCATCTATTACTTCTCCATCCGCTGGAACTTGCTCTCCAGCAACAACAATTACTATATCTCCTTTTTTAAGCAGTGCTGATGAAACTTTAGTTATCTCATCTCTTTTTTCTATAGATGGAATTTTATGTGCTTCCACATCTTTCTTTGCTGCACGTAAAGAATCAGCTTGTGCCTTGCCACGTCCTTCTGCTATTGCTTCTGCAAAATTAGCAAATAAAACTGTAAGCCACAGAATTATAGTAATTCCTAATATAAAGCTAGATTTTGAATCTCTAATTCCAACTAATGAAACTGCATATAATATAGTTGTTAATATAGATGAAATATATACTAAAAACATAACTGGATTTTCCATTTGAGTTTTTGGTGAAAGTTTTATAAAAGAGTCCTTAATAGCTCTTTTAATCATTTTTTTATTTGCAAAATTACCTTTATTTTCATTCATATTTTGTCACCCCATTCAACCTAACATTTGAAAGAATTCAGCAATTGGTCCAAGTGCCAATGCTGGAAAGAAACTTAATGCACCAATAAGCAATACAACAAAAATTAAAAGTCCTATAAACATAGCATTATGTGTAGGTAATGTACCAACACTTTCTGCAACTTTTTTCTTTTTAACCATGCTTCCTGCTATAGCCAAAGTACCCATCATAGGAACAAAACGTGCAAATAGCATACTTAACCCAATACTTATATTTATAAATGGTGTATTCGCTGCAAAACCAGCAAATGCTGAACCATTATTACCCCCTGCTGAAGTGTAAGCATATAATACTTCTGAAAATCCATGCGCCCCTGAATTATTCAAACTGTTAACAGTCTCAGGTAATATACTTGCAATACCACTACCAATTAAAATAGCTATTGGTGTTGCTAAACAAACTAAAACTGCCATTTTCATTTCAAAAGGTTCTATTTTTTTACCTAAATATTCTGGTGTTCTTCCTACCATAAGTCCTGCCATAAATACTGCAAGTATTGCAAAACCTATCATCCCATAAAGCCCACATCCAACACCTCCAAATACAACTTCTCCAAGTTGCATAAGTAGCATAGGAATCATTCCACCAATTGGAGTATAACTATCATGCATTGAATTTACTGATCCATTAGATGCTGCAGTAGTAAATGTTGCCCATGTTGAAGAAGTGGCAATACCAAATCTAGCTTCTTTTCCTTCCATATTTCCACCAGCTTGATTAATTGTTGATAAGTCAACCTGACCATTTAACGCCATTTGTGGTGTACCCATTTGCTCATTTACTCCAATAATTCCCATTGCTACAACTAGCATTATACCCATTGCTATAAATATAGCTATTCCTTGTCTTCTATCTTTTATATTTCTCCCAAAAGTAAAACATAAGGCTACTGGGATTAATAGTAACGAAATCATTTCAAATAAATTAGATAATACGGTTGGATTTTCAATTGGGTGTGCTGAATTAGTACCCATAAATCCTCCGCCATTTGTACCAAGTTGCTTTATTGCTATTTGACTTGCTGCTGGTCCTAACGGAACAACTTCTTCAGTTACTACGGTTCCATCTTCAAGTGTAATAGGCTCTAATAAAGAAACTGTTTCATATTGTTTGAAATTTTGTACAACACCTTGAGAAACTAATGCTAAAGATACTACTATTGAAAGAGGAATCAAGATATAAAGTACAGTTCTAGTAATATCCATCCAAAAGTTTCCTATTCCTTTTTGCTTAACTCTAATAAATCCTCTAATTAGTGCGAATAATACTGAAATACCAACTGCTGCCGAAACAAAATTTTGTACAGTCAGTCCCATCATTTGTGTGAAATAGCTCAATGAACTTTCACCTGAATAACCTTGCCAATTAGTATTAGTAACAAAACTTACCGCATTATTAAATGCAAGATCCCAGCTTGTACCTGAAACTTTTTCTGGATTTAATGGCAAAAAGCCTTGGAAAATGTGTATTAAAAATAATACTATTAAACTTATAATTGAAAATGCTAAAACAGAAAAAGAATACTTCTTCCAACTCATATCTTCATCTTTATCAATATGAAGCATTTTATAAATAAAATTTTCACACGGTGTTAATATCTTAGATAAAAACACTTTTTCTCCATTCATAATCTTACCTATATAATTCCCTAAAGGAATTGCCAATACTACTAATATCAAAATATACAATCCATATTGTAATACTAAATTCATCATTACTTGTCACCTCTTAATAAAATATTTGTTAAATAAATAAAATATATAAGTGAAATTATTCCTATAAGCCCAACCATCACATGCATTTTTATTCCCCCTTCGTTTCGATAGGACAAGTTTAACATGGAAAAAATTATGGTGGTGTTAGAGTTTTCTTGTTTAGAATTAAGATTGTGTTAAGATTTTTATATTGATATTATTTTTTATTCTTTATATATGATTTCTTAAACTTTATCTAATATATAATTTGAGTTATCCACAAATTTTTAATAATATAATTTTTTAGAAAATAAAAAAGGACTCAAATTAATGAATCCTCTTTTTATTGGCTTGTAATAAAAATTATTATGTACAGCCTTATCTATATTTATTTTGCTATGTTTAAAATATGCGTTTATATATACAATAGGTAAAATGGTGTTGTAATTGGACTATGTTCATTTTAGCATTCCTAAGTTCAATTACTCCGTCCAATTCACTTATGCATATATAAACATTCTACTAGAACATAGGCATTTATTTTATAGGAGTCTCTTTTATATCCCAAATTTCATCACAATATTGTTTTATAGTTCTGTCACTTGAGAATATTCCTGCACTATAAAGATTAGTAAAGCATTTTTTTGCCCACTTTTTAGTATCCTTGTAATCTTTAAATACTTTATCTTGAGCTTCTTTAAAACTTTCAAAATCTGCTAGAAGATAATATTGATCTCCTTCTTCTAATAATGAATTATATAAATCTTCAAAATCTTCAGTATTGCCATCATCAAAAGTTCCATCAATAAGAGTATCTAACACCCTCTTAATACTCTTATTTTTCTTATAATAAGTCATAGGATTATATTCTTCTTTAATATTATCTATATCTTCAACTTTTAATCCAAAAATATAATTATTCTCTTCTCCTGATTCTTGAACTATTTCAATGTTGGCTCCATCATAAGTTCCAAATGTAGGAGTAGCATTTAACATGAACTTCATATTTCCTGTTCCTGATGCTTCTTTTCCAGCTGTAGAAATTTGTTTAGATAAATCTGCTGCTGGGAATAATCTTTGAGCATATGAAACTCTATAATTATGAACAAATACTACTTTTATTTTTCCATTTACATCTTTATCATTGTTTACAAGTTCTGCTATTTCATTTATAAATTTAACTATTGCTTTAGCTCTAACATATCCTGGGAAAGCCTTAGCTCCAAATATAAAACTTACTTTTGGTATATCTAAAGATGGATTTTCTTTTATTCTATAATATAAATCAAGAATATACATTGCATTTAATAATTGTCTCTTGTATTCATGTAATCTCTTAATTTGAATATCAAATATTGAATTTGGATCTAATTCTATTCCTTCTTCATCTTTAATATATTCTGCTAATTGCTTTTTCTTTTCAAGCTTTATATTCATAAGTTCTTCTAAAACTTTATCATCATTTTTAAACTTCTTTAAATCCTTTAATAAAGATAAGTTTTTAACCCAATCTTCAGTTCCTAGTAACTTAGTTATAAATTCTGATAATTCTTGATTACATAGTCTTAACCATCTTCTTGGAGTAATTCCGTTTGTTTTATTTTGGAATTTTGCTGGATATAATTTATACCAATCATTTAATTCCTTATCCTTTAATATATCAGTATGCAACTGAGCAACTCCATTTACTGCTTTTGATACAAATATAGCTAAATTAGCCATTCTCATTTGATCATCACCAATAATTCTAAGTTTTTTAATTTCTTTTTCTGTATATTTCTTAGCTTTTAATTCTTTTATTAATTCTTTATCAATTTTTTCAGTAATCTCTAATATTCTAGGGAATAATTTTTCTATTAATTTAATATCCCACTTTTCTAATGCTTCTGCTAATATAGTATGATTTGTATATCCAAAGAATTTATTAGCATATCTTAGTGCCTTATTAAAGTTAATTCCTTCTTCATCAACTAATATTCTTATAAATTCAGGTATTGCAAGTGTTGGATGAGTATCATTTAATTGAACGAAATTAAATTCACTTATCTTTTCGAAATCGGTACCGAATTTTTCTATGTGTTTTCTAATAATATCTTTTAATGAAGCACTCACTAAGAAATATTGTTGACGTAATCTTAATATCTTTCCTTCATCATTTGAATCATTTGGATATAACACTCTAGATATATCTTCTGCTCTATTCTTTAACTCTACTGATTCATCATATTTTTGTTCATTAAATAAATAGAAGTCAAATTCTTTTATCGGTTCACATTTCCATAGTCTTAATGTATTTATATTTTTAGTTCCATAACCTATGATGGGTGTATCATATGGTATAGCCTTAACTTTCATATCTTCAAATTCTACAACTTGAGTTTCGTTATCTTTTCTTATGCTCCAAGGATCTCCATATTTTAACCAACTATCTTCGCTTTCAGTTTGAAATCCTTCATCTATATTTTGTTTAAATAGCCCATTATTATATCTAATTCCATAACCATTTAACGGCATATCTATTGTTGCTGCTGATTCCATAAAACATGCTGCAAGTCTACCAAGTCCACCATTACCAAGTCCAGCATCTTCTTCTATTTCTTCTACCTTGTTAATATCTATATTTAATTCTTTTAATACATCTTTAACTTCATCATATAAACCTAAGTTTATTAGGTTATTTCCAAGTGCTCTACCCATTAAATATTCTGCTGAAAAATAATTAGCACTTCTTTTTTCATTATAAGCTTTAGTTGTATTATTCCAATCGTCTACTATTTCTTCTAATATAGCTAATGAAAGAGCATTAAATATTTGATATTCTTTAGCATCTTCTAACTTTAATCCATACTTTACTTTTAGATATCTATCTATACCTTGCTTTACATCTTCTCTCTTCATTATTCTTCGCACCTTCCATACATTTTCGTTATCTCATAAATTTTTTCTGCTAATTCATCTGTAAAAACATCTTTTTTAATTCTCCAACGCCAATTTTTTCCAAGTGTTGAAGGAATATTAATTCTAGATTCATTTCCCAAATTCAGAAAATCTTGTATTAGGGCTATTGATAAATATGCTTTGCTACCCCATACTCCTCTTATAAATCCCCAATTATATCCTTCTTCTTTATTTAACCCTAGATATTTAATAGAAGCTTCTATTTCTTCTTCAGTTCCTGTCTTTTCAAGCCATCCCCTAAATGTATTATTATCATGAGTGCCTGTATAAGCTATACAATTTTCTTCATAGTTATGAGGTAAGTCCCTATTTGTAGCATCTCCTGAAAAGGCAAATTGAAGAACCCTCATCCCTGGAAAACCAGATTTTTCTCTAAATTTTACAACTTCATCAGTTAAAAAACCTAAATCTTCTGCTATAATCTTTATATCACCAAGCTCTTTCTTTATGGCATTAAAGAGTTTTATTCCTGGACCTTTTACCCATTCTCCATTTTCTGCTGTCGGATCTCCATATGGTATTGACCAATAAGATTCAAATCCCCTAAAATGATCTATTCTTATAACATCATACAATTTTGAACTTTGTCTCATTCTATCTATCCACCATTTATAATTAGTTTTATCAATATAATCCCAATTGTAAATTGGATTTCCCCATAATTGACCTGTTACTGCAAAATTATCTGGTGGACATCCTGAAACTCTTAATGGTAATAATGTCTCTTCATCTAATAAAAATGCTTTTGGATTTGCCCATATATCTGCACTGTCTTCTGCTACATATATTGGAATATCTCCTATTATTTCAATTCCCAAATCGTTTACGTATTCTTTTAAGTTATTCCATTGTTCAAAAAATTTATATTGTATAAACTTCCAATAATTTATTTCATCTTTTAATTCTTCTCTATACTTATCTAATACTTCTTTTTTTCTAAGTTTAATATCTATGTCCCACTTTTGCCAACTCTTCAATTCGAATTTTAATTTAATTGCCATATATAAAGAATAATCATCTAACCACTGATTTTCTTCTTCAAATTCTTTTAAATCTATTGGTAAATTAAGTTTAAACCTCTCATACGCTTTTCTTAGAACCTTCATTTTTTCTACAAATATTAATCCATAATCAATATCTTCTTCATCTTCTCCAAAATTTAAATTTAAATAGTCTTTACCTTCCAATAACCCATCATCTTCTAATAGTTTAAAATCTATAAAATAAGGATTTCCTGCAAATGCTGAAAAAGATTGATATGGTGAATCTCCATAACTAGTTGGCCCTATAGGAAGTATTTGCCAATACTTTTGATGTGATTCTTTCAAAAAATCTGCAAACTCATATGCCTCTTTTCCAAATGTTCCTATTCCAAATTCCCCTGGCAAAGATGCAATATGCATTATGATTCCACTGCTTCTTCTCATTTTTTCTCCCCCTTATGTCTTTATGATTTAGCTATATTTTAATATACTGTCTATATATTTATAAATAAAGTAAACTGAGTAATTGAACCTAGCTATACTAAAATAATATCTAGTCCAATTACAATTTACTTTTACTACTAAATATATCAACCATATTAAAAATATAGTCTATTATTACCCAATCAAATTTTTGCATGATTCTCTTTCAATTAATTTAGTATCTAGTAATATTTGCTTATTTTCTTGTGTCCCATTAATTAATGAAAATAATAATGATATACTTGTTTCAGCCATTAATCTTTTTGGTTGATTTACTGTAGTTAGACCTGGATTATAATATTTACTTTCATCCATGCCATCAAACCCAATTATTGAAATATCATCACCAATTTTCAACCCACTATCTACAACTGCTTTCGCTACTCCTATGGCCATAATATCTGAAAGTGCAAAAATAGCACTTACATCTTTTCTATTTTTTATAAGATTTATAGTTTCTTTATATGCTTTTTCACAAGAATAATCTCCAATTAATTCAAGTTCATCATCAATTTCAATATTATTATCTTCTAAAGCATTTCTATACCCCTTAAGTCTCCACCAACTAATTCCCAAATCATTTTCATCACCTAAAATAAGAGCTATCTTTTTATGACCTTTTTCAATTAAGTATTTAGTTGCATCATAAGAAGCTTTAACATTATCTATTCCTATTGAAGAATAATGTTTCTTTCCCTTTTTAGATATAGTATTAACAGATGTCAACACTATTGGAGTTTCTATATCCGAAAAACTATCTTCTTTTATATCAATAAAATTTCCACCTAAACAAATAACTCCTTGTAACTTCTTTTCTTTTATAAAGCCTATAAGACTTTCTACATCTTGATAAAAGTTGTAATCATTTTGTTCTAATATCATTGTATAACCTGATCTATCTATAATGTTACCTATAACATTTATCATCTGTGAAAAAAATGGATTAAATACCCCTTTTACTAGTACTCCTATATTTTTAGTATTATTTTGCTTTAATATTCGTGCACTATTATTAGGTATGTAGTTATTTTGTTTTATAATTTTCCAAACTCTTTCTCTTGTACTTTCTTTTACATCTGGATGATTATTTATAACTCTTGAAACAGTACTTACTCCTACCCCTGCAAGTCTTGCTATATCTCCTATATTCATGATATTCCTCCTAATATATATGTAAACTCTAATCAAAATAATGGTAACGTTTCCGCAATAATTTTATTATACACCAAATTTTATTATTATATCAACAAACTAATAAATTTATCCTGTTGAATTTACTTGACGGTATCGTTACCGGAATATCGAATATAAATTTATATTTTACTTTCTTTCCATACAAAAAATGCTATTTTAAATAGTATTGCTTCATTAAAATTTCTAATATCATAAGATGTACATTTCTTAATCTTATCTAACCTATAAATCAAAGTATTCCTATGCACATATAAATTTTTAGCTGATTCACTTAAATTTAAATCACAATTAAAAAATACCTCTATTGTATTTATTGTATCATCATCTAATTTATTAAATCCATCATTGAATTTAGATAATATCTTTACTTTCTTTTCTTCACTTAAACTATCTACAATACTTTCAAATAATAAACTTTTTTCATTAAATATTCTATTTGAAATATTATATTTTTTAGCTAAACTAATTTTATAAATGCCCTCTTTATATAATGAATTTATATTATTATAATCCTTTACTTCATAATAACTTATATAACATCTTTTATATAGGTTATTGTGTATAGTTTCAGTTATGCTTGATATATGATCTTCAATATCCTCAAATGTCCCTAATAAAATAATATATTCATTATATTCTAATATAGACACTTCAGTATCTATATATATTGTCTTTAAAATATCTATAGTTTCACTTATTTTTTCCTCTAAATTAATAGATATTAAATAAACCTCATTTAACTCAAACATAACATCATTTAATTTGTCACTTGATACATATTCATTTTTTAATAAAGAAATTATTGTGTTTTCTCTAACATCATGCTCATCTTTGAATCTATTCTCAATACAAAATTTAATAAGCTTTAGTGAATCTTTAAAATTGCTATAAGTTTTTAATATAAATATTTTATTATTTATATTAAATCTAGCTTCTATTATTTCTTTATCAGTGTAAAGAAAAGGATTAGTTTTAAAAACCATTTTATTATCAATACATAATTCAAAAGGTATCTCACATTTTTTATATAATTCATTTAAATATTCAACTAATCCGTACATCTCTTCACCCCAAAATAAAAATTATATTATTCTTAATTCATTTTCTTTGTCAAATACATGGATCTTTTCACTTTCAACATATAATTTTATTGAATCTCCAGTCTTTACATTAGTAGTTCCATTTACTCTTGCAGTCATATTATTATTAGATGCTACAAAATAAATATAACTTTCAGCTCCCATAAGCTCAACTACTTCTACTTTTCCATTTATAATTGATGATGGATTTTCTTTTACAATTTCCATATTATCATCTAAATGTTCTGGTCTTATTCCAAATGTAACTTCTTTATTCACATAACCTTTAGTTTTCAATTCCTTAGCTTGTTGTTCTGGTAATAATATATTGTTTTCTTCGAAGCTACAATATAGCTTGCCTTCTTTTTCTATTATCTTACCATCTATGAAGTTCATTTGAGGACTTCCTATAAATCCAGCTACGAAAATATTTACTGGGTTATTATATATGTTTTGTGGCGTATCTACTTGTTGTATTATACCATCTTTCATTACAACTATTCTAGTTCCCATAGTCATTGCTTCAACTTGGTCATGAGTAACATATATGAAAGTTGTTTGTAATTTATTATAAAGTTTAGATATTTCAGTTCTCATTTGAACTCTTAATTTTGCATCAAGATTTGATAATGGTTCATCCATTAAGAACACTTTAGGTTCTCTAACTATAGCTCTTCCTAATGCAACTCTTTGTCTTTGACCTCCAGATAAAGCCTTTGGTTTTCTTGTTAGTAAATGTTCTATACCCAACACTCTTGCTGCTTCAGTTACCTTTTCATCAATTTCTTCTTTAGGTACTTTTCTAAGTTTTAATGCAAAAGCCATATTATCATAAACACTCATATGAGGATATAATGCATAGTTTTGAAATACCATTGCTATATCTCTTTCCTTTGGCTCAACATCATTTACTAATTTACCATCTATATATAATTCACCTTTAGATATTTCTTCTAATCCTGCTATCATTCTTAAAGTTGTTGATTTACCACAACCTGATGGTCCAACAAATACTATAAATTCTTTATCTTCTATTTCTAAATTAAAATCGTTTACTGCTGTTACGTCACCTGAATATATTTTATAAATGTGTCTTAATGACAAATCTGCCATACTAACCCCTCCCGCTTAAGTCTAATTAATTGTTTATCATGATTACATTGTACATTTGTAATCCTTTAAACTCTATATTAAAAATTCACAAAACTATATTATTTTTTTGTGAAATGCTACTAAAATTAAATTTAGTAGCATTTTATTTTTATATATTATTTTTGATTAATTTATTACCATTCTTTGATATAACTCCTTTAGAATATGTTTGGATTAACTCACCTTTATATTTAATTGTTTTTTTACTTGTAAGTTCTACTGCAATTTTCTTTTCATTATCATTAATATAAACTTTTCCACTATAGTCAATTAATATATCTTCTTTATTTACTGGATTATCTAGCTTAAATTCTTTCCAATCCTTATAATTGTCCGATGAAATTGCATAATATATTTTTACAACCTTATTATCCACTTCTGAGGCAAAATAAACATTATCATTTATGTCTGTTCCTAGTAACTTTGTATTTTTTGTATTAGGTATCAATAAATTATCTGGTTTATCTAATATTGTTACTTGAGTTCCCATCTCCATTATTGCATTAGCCGCTGTAGTTGGGATAACAATATTACCTATTTCTTTATTACTTCTTTTCTTCTCTAATTGATTCATAGTGTTTGCACGATATAAATCGCTTTTTTCATTACTCTTTTTAATTTTAATATATAAGCTATGAGTACCTATTGAAAAAGGTATATCTTCGACCTTATCTTCACTATTTTCAATTCTTACTCTTAATTTATTTAAATCAAAGTCTGCAAGTTCAATTTGTTCTCCATTTTTAGCATTAAATGCTATTGGCTCAAAATAATTTCTTCCTTTTTCTTTTATTTTTTGTATAGCAATTATACGATCTGAATTTGTAATCCATTTGTAAAATACAATATTACTATTAACATTATTTTTAATATCTTTATATTTATTTTCATCACTATCTAATACTTTCAATCTTCCATTTTGAAGTCCTGCAATATATCTACCATTAGAAGATACTTTTAAATCATCTACATCTTCTTTTAATTCAACCTCTTTTTGTTCATTTTTACGAACTTCACTATCATCAGATTTTTCTATTTTAATATCCATATTTGATGATAAATATATATTTTCAATATATAAGAATATTCCTTGTTGAATTAGCAAAGCTATAAAGCTAAATACTAGTACATTCTTTAAAATTTTCATAATATTTCATCTCCTAACTTACTGTTCAACATAAAATGCTGTAGCAACACTTCTTTCTCCATCCCAAGCATTAGGAGAATTAATTACATCACCTTTATAATACATCGTAGTTGAATATCCCCCATCTAACATACCTGCATTTATAGCCCCTCTGCTTCTCATTATTTCTTGAACTTCATATATTGTAGCTCCTGGTTTAGATAACTTTCTACCATCCAAAGCTAGAAATAGTACTGTTCCATCTTCTTTTTGTCCAACTGCTGTCCTAGGATTAATTCCATCTATATAATCTTCTTTTTTATGTTGCCTAATGCCATTTATTATTACATTAGGTTCTCTAAAACACATTGCTTCTTGTACATCAAGTTTTTTTAACTCAGCAAGTGTATGATTCCCAACAATCAATTGACCTTTTTTAGTAAATGCAATTACATTTTCAACAGAATGTTCATTACATTTTCCTATTGGATATACAACCTTTCCACTTGATATTACAAATCCACCTGGTTGCCCACCTGTTCCTGCATAAGTTATTCCATCTGAAGACTTATCTACAAATGATCCTCCATTTATAGCTGCTATTGCATTATGTTCTTCTGCCATTTCACTGGTTTTTTGTCCTAATTTTCCTAAATACTTTGTCATTGCTACTTTAACTTTATGTGGATTTTCTATTTCTAGCATATAACCATCATATCTATCAGTATGTATATCATATTTAGTTACTTTATTTCCTGAATTATTTTTAACATCTATTTTGTTTAAATCTATTGATGTATTTGCTGGAACACTATCCTCTTCAAGTTCATTTTTTCCTAAAATCTTATCTAGTGTTTGTTGAGGTATAAAATCATTTACTAAATATGCATGACGAGTTGCTAAAACTGTTGTTATAAAAGTTTTCTTAATTTTATCATATGGTCCATAAATTAATACAAATGGCGTTGTTACTATTAAAAAAGCAATAATATAAATTGCTCCCATGAATATTAATAATGATGTTTTCTTTTTTTTGTCACATCTCGTCTTTTTTCTTGTTGGTTTCTTTTTAATTTTCTTATTCATAGTTCCTCCTTATTTTAAGGGGTATAATATTATATATAAAATTTTACCACATATGTTTGTATAAATATTACAAAATAGTTAAATTGCCGAAATATTTATTAATAATATCCTCGTATTTAGCAATATTCGTAATAAAGTTTATTCGATAAAATAAGTAATTATAAATGCTAATTAAGTATTTTTTTGTATATTTTCCATAAAATGTAGTATAATTTATTGTAGCAAATTACACTTTCACCTTTTCTACAGCTTACATAACCATACATATAGAAAGTTACTATATGAAAAATCATAAAATTAACTAAGTAATTATGTTTATTTAATAGTGAGCAATATTACTATTTGTATAAGAAAGGAAACTTAAAAGTGAGTAAAGATAATTTTAAGAAATCAATTAACATTAATATACCTATAAATAGTTCAAAAATATATGTTAATGAGATTACTTTAGATGAATTGATTTATATATATAGCTGGAGTAATAAAGAAATTGAAGAAAAAGTGACTTGTAGGCCTATTCTAAATAAAACTATAAATGAAACGATAGAACTATACAAATCTTTATTAATTTCTGATAACACCTACATATTAGGTTTATATAATATTAATAATAACGAACTATTAGGTAAGATAACATTATTTGATTATAATTATAGAAATAAGAGTTTAGAGATTGGATATTATTTAATACCTAAATTTAGAAAAAATGGTTATATGAATGAAGCCATTAAAATTATACTAAATCTATTGTTTAGAAAATTAAATATGAATAAAGTTTATGCTCAAACTGCAAGTTTTAATAGTGATTCTAATTCATTATTAAAACTAAACAAATTCAAATTAGATGGAATTTTACGTGAACATCATGAATTAAATGAAGTGTTTTATGATGATTATATCTATAGTATTTTAAGAAGTGAATTTATGCTTTAGGTTCATATAAAAAATTTTAATTTTAGCTAACAAATGTAGATGACAAACAAATTACAAACATTGTAATCAATATTTTTGCAATTTTATTTATACTCCTATATTTCCACATTAAATATAATCCTACTGGATAAAAAATAAATAAAAACAAAATTGTAGCCCAAGCTTTCTCATACCATTGTTCTTTCATAGTATATTTCTCCTAAATCAAATTTTACTTTACATATTTTTAATTTTACAATCACATTATTTTACCATATTTTATTAAAATTTCAACTAAAAGATAATATCTTTTATAATCATATATCCTTTAGTTGAAATATATACTTAATCTAATTTACTTTATTGTATAAAACCAATTACCTAATTTAACTTTTAATTCTTGACATTTACTCATTGGTAAAACTTGAGTTTCTAACCAAATACCATTACTATCGCTTCTAACATAACATCTAATCCCATTAAAATAACTTAAAACATATTCTAAATCAATACCCTTAAACTGATTATTTCCTCTATATCCATTTGGCAAATAATCAGTTATTACATATCCTATTTTCTTTTCTTCTACTAATATATCTTCTGTAAATTTATTTATATCTACATTAGTATTAATTCCTTTTATTTTACCTTTTTCAGTAAATTGATGTCCTGCATAATTCTCTCCCCATATAATTGTTTTCATGGGATTTTCAACTTCATAATGAGCTATCCAACATTTATATTTAGTAACTCTAGAATCTAGGTTTTCATTCGCAAAATAAGGTGAAGTGTATATGCAAAGTGGTAATTCACATAAACTTTCAAACTTTTTTATAAATTTTAAAACATAATCCATTACATTAAAATTACTTATTTCTACATCTAAACATGGTTTTAAATCATTCACTTTATCTTTTATATTATTATAGAAATTTTTTGCTTGAGTTTCTGGCTCAGAAGAGCCAACTAAAAAATGATAAAAGCCTGTCTTAAGACCAACTTTTTTAGCTTCATTATAATTTTTATTTAAGTAAGGATCTTTATACGTTGTTCCTTCAGTTGCTTTTATATAAACAACTTCTATATTATCTTCTTTTACTTTATTAAAATTTATATCTCCATTATGATCGCTTACATCTATCCCTCTCATCTAACCTCACCTTTCATAGTTACTAAGTAATTTTTATTTACATGAATACTGTCTTTAAAATATATGATGCTATCTATTCATAAGTAAAATGTTATTTGATATGTCAACTTATTTATAAAATTTAATCTATTTTTATTTCTAACTTTCAATTTTATTTTTAATTTCTTTGACATCTTCTTTTATGTCTTCAACAACATTAAACTTTTCAGCTAAAGCATCAAGTAAACTTTGATACTTATTTTCTCGTTCACCAGTTGTCTTAAGAACATACAATAATAAGAAAACAAATAATGCATATCCTAACCCCTGACTTAACGCCATTTTCATTATTTCATCCAAATATACTCCTCCTTTTATCTGATTAATTTTAAATTAAAGAGGCAATAAAAAACACCTAAAAAGGTGATTAATTTATTGCCTTTACATTTTTATTTATAATTCATAATTTATTCCTATTGCGAAATAACTTTGCTATTTACAATCTCTTGTTTTTCTTCTTCCGTAATATCTTTACTTCCTACAAATACATTTAAGTTTTCATCTGTATAAAGTTCCATAAGATAAAACTTTTTAATCCATTTATACATTTGCATTACCACCCTTCAACTCAGCTATTTGTAATAATAGATTAGCTGTTAATTCTTGTTGCTCTTGCAATCCTGTTTTTAATTGTGCATTTTCTAATATTATATTAGAGATCAACACTTCATTTTCTGTTGGCTCTTTTTTAGGTTGATTATTTTTATTATTTAGCCACTCTTTATAATAATCTTCAGCACTTTGTACTATTTCATAATCAAATGTTTGTACAGTTTCACCATCGATTTCTTCTTCAACTATTTTTTCTATAGTCTTGGGTGTAAATTCACCATCTTCATTTTTTATATTTAATTTATCTACTTCTTCAATAGTCATTTATTTCACCTGCCTTTTATATTCGATATAAAAAATCTAAAGGTAAATTATCACCTTCATCTACCCTTGATGCACCACGTATTTTCAGTTCACCACTAGGAGATAAATAGAATGATATAGGAATACCATTATTAGTAAATGTTTTAATCCATTTATGTCCCTTAGGTTGTGGTAATCTCATTATTACAGTATCGTCAGATATCCCACTTACTTTTATATTACCTGTAATTGTTGCTAGTTGCCCTACTCTTATAAAATATGGTGAATAATTTGAGTCTGTTAAGTAAACACTCGCACCGTTTAATAGGTTTATCTCAAAGCTTTCCGTTGTGGCTACTTCTCTACAATTTCCTAATTCATTATCATAAAACCCCAAAAATACTCTATTATTTCCATTATTATAATTAGGAATTACTTCAATTTTATTGGGTAAGTTCTCAGCACCATTGAAAGATGTGTCTATAATTACATGAAACGCATCAGTATTAAAACCACACCACGTTTTAACTGAATTATATAAATTAGTATTTGATTCAGTTTGATATGGATATAGAGATATTCTTCTATTTGCTCCAATCGCTTTAATAATCTTTAGCACATTACTAGCAAAATCAGTAGTCATATCATTTTGAGTTAATCCTATATCAGCTAAACTACTAAATATTTTCACATCTTTTAGATTCGCTTTTTCTTTCAATTGTGAATCAACTTTTTTTAATTCTAAATCAATCTTATCTGAATTATCATTAAAATCTTGTATATTAACAACATCACTACCATCTGGTTTTTTTAAACTATAATTACTTGTTAATTTCATATTTTCTTCATCTCCTATTCATAAACTTTTAATTCATTCCATGATTTATTTTCAATACTATTCCACTTAAGATCTTTTTCTTTAATAAAATCCCAAATTGTAAATGTATATTTAAAACTATAGCTAAGGTGTGCTGGCTTTATATCTTCTAGCATATTTTTAAATCCTTGCATATTCTTAGGAATACCTTTTACTCCAACAAATTGCACTATAAAAGAATAATTTTTATTATCTTCTATTACATTTACTTCTCCGCCAGAGAATGTTTCAGCAACATTTTTAATCATTTCTTTTGTTGTAGTACCACTCCCCCTTTTTTTAGCCTTTATTATTTCTCGTCTGTCTTCATAGCTACTATTTAAATTCGTTTCTATTCCATACTCATTTTCCCAATAAATTAATCCCCATGTAGCAGTTTCTATAAATGCTTGATCAATTAAATCTTTTAAATAATATAAAAAACCACCTAATTCTGTTCCTTGAACATTATAGATAGTCTTCATTTCTTTTATATCTGAAATAAAAGAAGGTACATATTTACTTAAATTAAGAAAGTATTTTTTTATATCTTCTTCATTTAATTTTTTTTCTGCATATTTAATTGTTCCATAATTATTTAATCCATACATGCTATACCCCCTTTAAATCATTCCACTTTATAGGTCCCTTTGCCATAGCTCCTATTTCACTAGCCGTTGGTTTTCTATTAGTTGTATATACATTTGCTCCACAAACTTGTAGATTATTAGCGTTCAAAGTTCCAGGACAAATTGTATTTCCATTAGAATCTAACAATGTTAGTGTCCTAGAAATAGTAGCAAAGCTTCCAGTATATTGCCTTACATAAATAGGTTCGTTTCCATTATCTGCAGTAGCTATTTCTAAACTTCCATTATCATCCTTTCCTTGTCCTTCTATTCTTATAAAATCATTTGAAGCCATACTCCCATAAATTCTTGAAGCTGTTCCACCATTGGCTGGCAAAGATGATGGCATATTATTTATTTCTGATATTGAATGCTTATGCCTCTTATCTACTTTATTACTTACAGTATTCCAATTATCTATTAAACTCTTATTAATTTCATCTAGTACAGACTTATTTGAATGTATATGATTTTGTGATGTATCTATATCCTTTTGAGTTATAAATCCAAAATCATTATTTAATTCACTTGTTTTTGTTGGTATAAGTGGTTTATTGCTTAATTCATTATAGTTATGAACATGACCATTGTCAGATTTTTTACTTACTGTATTCCATAGTTTTCTTTCCTCATCAGTAATATGTCTAACATTATCATTAACATGAGTATTAGCATCACTCCACTTGTTTATTAGATTATCCGTTATTCTATCTAATGTAGTTTTATTTAAATGTTCATGCTTTTTATTATAAGATTCTAAGTTCTTTGACTTTTCAGCATCATTTGTAAATCTTTTATTAGGATTATCTACTATAATATCTGCACTGTGATTAGCTGGATGTACGTAATTATTAGCTTCTTTTTCTATTTTACTTAGTTTGTTTTTTTCTTCTAATGTGTAATTTTCATCAGTTAATTGTTTGCCTTGAGTTTTATCAACTTTAGTAGTGAGCTGTTTAGTCATAGTACCTGCAAAATCAGCATCATTATTTAAAGCCTTAGCTATTTCCTGTAATGTGTCTAATGCTTCTGGAGCAGTCCCTATAATGTCTTTTATCTTTTGAAGAACTTCTTCCCTAGTAAATGTTTGATCTTTTGTATATCTTTTATTTAACTCTAAATTTACATAATCTAAATTAGCTTTTTTATTATCTAAATCTATATCTTTAGCTTTTAAACCTTGTATTTCACTATCATTAGAAGTTTTGTAATTATTTAAATTGCTTTCTATGCTGTTTTCTTTAGTTTTTGACCTATATATTTCACTATTTAAATTATCTGTTAAGATTTTTTCAGCATCAATTGCTCTTTTAACTTCATTCTCAAGGTTATTCACTATACTTGTTTCTTCTTTTTTAGATCTATTAAATTCCTCATTAAGTTTGCTTTTAATATCATCTTCAATACTCTTTGCTCTAGATATTTCATTATTAATACTCTTGGTTAATATTTCTTCAGCCTTTTCAGCTCTATCTCTTTCAGTAGTCAGTTTACTATTTGTAGTATTCACATTATCTGTTAATACTTTTTCAGCATTAATTGCTCTTTTAACTTCATTGCTAAGCTCTTTATTAATAGCATCTTCTACATTCTTAGATCTATTAACCTCTGTATTTAAATTCATAGCTATATTATTTTCAACTTGTGTTGACCTTACTACTTCACTATTTAAATTATCTATTAATATATTCTCAGATTTAGTTGCCCTATGAATTTCTTCATTAAGGTTTTGTTGTGTAAAGACTAATGTGTCTTGAAGTTTATTAATATCTTCTGCTTCTACCTGATCTCCAACTGTTTCATAAGAAATATATAAAGGTGTTACTTCTGAAAATACTTTAATTATGGTTTTCCATGGAGTAAAACTTGGTGTTGAAATACTATAACTTTCTATCTTTTCTCCTGTTAGCTTTGAGCCTGTATATACATTTAATGTTTTAATATTAATATTATCATGAGCAAGTTCACCTTCATAAACTCCATTAATTTGCTCTATTTTTTCTTCTATAACATAAATATTTCCTTCAATCTTATTAAATTTTTCATTGAAATTGCTTATATCCAATTACATCACTCCTAAACTTACATTTCCTAAAATAGCTATTTCTTCATCAGCTAATTTTATATTAGAAGTATTTTTATTTATTAGTAAGTTAGAGTAATCTATCACTCCATTTGTATTAAGTAATATTTCTCCAATTCTCGCAATACTTATATAGTCTTGTTTAAAACTTATATTTTTTAAGTATTCTTCTAATAATTTAACAAATTCTTTCTCTGTCACACCTAAATTATATCCTTTTATTAAATTTATATCAGCGGTTATATTGATTGTCTTTTCTACTGCACTAACAACACTAACTGTAGCCCCTATTGGCCTAACCATTTCTATATATTGAGATACATCTTCTATTAATTTCAAACTAGCCTTATGCTTGTTAGAATCTACTATAACAACTTTCACACATCCACTTTCATGTTCACCTTTTAAATTAGTTTCGGAAAATATTTTTGCATCTCCCACTCCATTAACACTTAAAGCCCAATTTAAGTAATCATATTTATTACCAGATGTTGATGGTGTTCTTACTTTTACCATCAATCTATTAAACAAACTTTCATTGTTTTCTGTATCAACACCATCTAGTATTGTTTCACCTAAAACTCCACTTCCTAATCTTTCAATGTATTCAACAGGAAGTAAATTCCCACTTAGATAATTTCCTTTAGTACCTATAAGTTCACATTGCATTTTATATTTTCCCTTTTCAATTTTTTCTATTGCAATGTATGTGGTTTTATCTATAGAAAATCGAGAATTCAATGGAATATCAATTAACTTCTCTTCTGTATCATAAAAAGTTCCTAACTTTACTGCATATGTTGCTTTCTTTCTTTCAATTCCATGTTCAGCACATCTTTTATCTAAATATTCATCAGGTATATTAGGTGATGCAAAAGTATATTCTAAAAACCTATCCATGTCAGATCTTAGTCTTGATATTTCTTGTGCTGCTGGAGCTAAGGCATTATAGATTAAACTACTGCCTTCTCTTTTATCCAAATCATTAGGGATTTTATCTATCATCTCTTTTAACAAATCCTCTTCTTTTACTTCAAACAAATTTAAATCACCACACTTTCATATAATTTTGAGTAAATAGAAAAGACAGTGAATTTTACTAATACACTGTCTTTCTCATATTCAAATATAAATTCATCTACATTTTCAATTCTATCATCTTGAGTTAATGCTTCTTTAATTCTACGCTTTAACTCACTTTCTGCAATACCCCTGTCCATTTCTATAGTTCTTCTTAATTCACTTCCATAGCTATCAGGATATATTAAATAATCATATCTTTCTGTATTTAATATAAAATATATTGTCTGCTCAAGTGCTTCTATCTCATCACAAAATCCAATTATTCTATTTTCTTTTATCTTATAAGTTTTACTAGAATGCTTTTTCTCTTTTATATTATCAATATCTTTTATTATACCTCCTTTAGGCAATACACTAAAATTATTCATATTTTCCCACCTTATCAAGAATTAAGAATCTACTTCCCTTTTCAATCATTAACAATGCAAGAATGTCTCCTTTTTTTAATCCTTCTCTAATAACTATTGTGCCAAGAGCTGATGATGTATCTGAGTGATTGTGTGTCAAATCTATTTCATATCTATTTAAACTTTCTGGAACAACAAAAAAATCTTTTTGTAATATTCTTTTCTGATCTATCCTAACAGTTAAATTATCATCTATTATAGTTCCAAATTCTATATCTAAAGGATTTCCAGCATTAATTGCATTTACACTTGCTTGTTTTATAATTTCTATCATACTAGCCAAACTTTACACCACCTTTAAATCAAAATCCATTATGTGTCCATCTTTAGAAAACTTATGTGTGACTTCTTCTATTAAATATATTTGGTTTATTCCATATCTTTTTATATCAACCCACACACCAGATCCTCCTCTAAGTTTTGCCTCTAATTTAATATCAGTACCTAAAACATCTTTAAGTTTTAATGACTTCTTCTCTTTATTTTTCAATATTAAATGAGCTTTGAGTATTTCTTCCATTTTAGCCTCATTTACTTTATCATCAATACTTTTAAAAAATTGAAGCTTACCCCATTTGTAAATATTATCTTTATCTTCCTTAGTGTATACTTTTTCTTCTTCTGAATCCTCATTTTTTCTAACAAGCTTTATAGCATTGTAACTTTCTTCAATTGACTTACTCCAATCATATTTACCTAAATTAGTATTTTCGGATATTATTAATTCCTGTCTCATATTATTTATATCTTTAAGATTAACGCTTCCAAAATCATCATATAAGACAAAAGTTCTTTTAGTTGAAGCTAAAGTTTTTTCCAATGCTTTATAAATAATATCTAATAGTTTTTTATCTTTTTCGTTAAATCTAGGAATTACATAACCAGTATCTTCTATAATACCTTTTGTCAATCCTAGATTATAAAGTATTCTTTCAACTACATCACTTGCTTTCAAGTTAACATCTGAGAAAGTGTCATTATACATTAAATATTTAATCTGATCATAGGCTGTTAGTTTTATTTCTTCCCCTTCATTACCACTATATTTGAATACATAGCCATAAAAAATATTGATTCCATCAACTTTAAACCTTATGATATCACCATTTGATACACTTAATGTTTCATCTGTTAACAATGTTACTTCTAAGCTTGAAGGACTTCCTTTTCTTTTTGTTTTCCATGTTACTTGTTTTATAAGATTGCTAAGATTATAGATATTACTTTTTTTATCATCAATTAATAATTCTATATTCATGTTAACCTCCTTTATGGAATATTAATAACTTGTCCTGGATATATTAAATCTGGATTTGATATATTATTTAGTTCTGCTATTTCTTTATATCTATTTCCATCACCCAAATATTTTTTTGCAATATGCCATAAAGTGTCACCTTCAACTACTTTATGAATATTAATTTTTACTTTATCATCAGGTCTAAGTGTTGTATTATAATTTTCAACAATGACACCATTTTTTGTTTCTATTACAACTGCCCTATTAGCATAATAAGGTTTATACCTTTTTAACTCTATTGAATAGTATATATCTCCTACTTCTCCACCTTTTTCGGTAAATTTAAGATTTTCAATAGAAAATAAATCATTTATTTCAAATTCCGAACCTATAAATATAAATCTTACTTTTTCTGCATTTTGACGCCATTCATTTAGTCTCCTCATATATTCATGTGGTCTAAAAAAATGCTTATCATTCACATAAGGACCATTATTTTTGGGGAAATAGCTTTTAAATGATATTTTAGTTAACTTAGGAATATTTATTACATTTACTTCACCTAAATTTATTACATTGTGAGTTTTATTATCTCCACTATCACTTATCTCAATTTCTTGTGGAAGAACTGGCAAAATAAATCCTTCTCTACCTTCATTTATGCTTAATCGCATCTTATATCTTTTACTCATTACGCATACAGCCCCTCTGCACTATTAGTCATTTCATTTTCCATATATGATTCTATTCTAGAGATAATTGTATTTATATCAGCTTCTTCTTTTATGTCTCCTGTAGTTACTTGTACAGTTGGAGTGAGCGTTATGAAATTTTGAAGACTTTCAAGTTCTGCTAAATCATTCATTAATTCCAAATTCTCATTTGAAACTTCTACACTATCATTTATCCCCTTAATGGCCTCTGACCCTTCTGATACATTATTACCTAAATTAGTATTGTCTATTGCAGAGGTTAAAGCATCACTGCCGCCTCCCATATCATTTGGAATACCACCTGAATTATTTCCTAATGAATTGTTGCTCTTATTTCTAATATCATCTAAATTAATATTATTTTTAAAGTTATCTATTTTAGATGTAACATCTTGCAATTTATTTCCTGCACCAGATAGAAAATTTCCTGCTTTAGTATATCCAAAATCAAACTCATTTCCTAAGTCCTTATATTCCATTCTTTGAACAGTTTTATAGTCTTCTGGAGGATCTGGTATATCTACTTTAAAAGAACCTATTGAAAAATCTCCAATTAAATCCTTTAAAAATGGAATGCTCTTAGCTTTTTCCACAATCCAATCTAGAGCACTACCTACAAATTCAACTATATAATTCCATATATTATAAAATAATCTTTGTATAGAATATAATGGATGATTAAATACATTCTCTACAAATTCAGCTAAGCTAGCGAATATATTCCAAATAAATACAATTCGATTGTATATATAACCAAATATAACCATGAAAATTCCACCTATAAAACCACATACCTGCTGAGTTGTAATTCCGCATTGCATTAGCGCATATATGAGCAATGCTATTGCTCCAATAACCATTAATATCGGTAAATTAGCAATAATCCATGTAGCAGCAACTGCTAACCCCTGTGCTATAAGCGTAAAAACACTTGGTATTATTGTTCCTAATAAATATATTCCTATTGCTATTAAAATTGATTCTATTATTCCCCAATTATTTCTTACAATTTCGCAAATCCATGATATAGTTGTAGCTAAAACTCCAAGTCCTATTGATATTAAATCAAAAAATACTTGAAATGATCCATTTGAAAACATTCCATTTATTATTTCCATAACTGGAGCAAACGCTTCTAATGCCCCTTGTCCTGCTTCTCCTAAACTACTATTAAAGTTTTCTTTAATATTCTCAAATTGGGAGGAAGCTGAATTATTAAATTCATCTAACATTGAAGTATTTAAGCCTTTTTCGTTTAATAACACATCAAATTTTGAAGTAAAATCGTCTAAATCCTTACTTGCTTGTAAAATTCCTATATCACCACTATTAAATCCAAACTTATCTTTAAGATCAGATCCATCTCCAGATAGCATACTATTAATAGCTCCACCTGCTCCGGATATTCCTTCTCCTGAATTACCAAGTGATAAACGTTCTGATAAATTAGCTAGTTTATCTAAGTTTTCTGTATTTTTAGTTACTCCCATAAATGATTGTGCATTATTTTTAAGTTCATCAAATGAAAATCCTGATTCATTAGCTTGTTTTTGAAGATGACTAAAGTATGCTGTTCCAGCTCCTTTATCTCCAAGCATTCCTTGTACTGAAATCATTTTATCTTGCATTTTACTTGCTTCACCTATAACTGTCTCTATTCCTTTTTTCAATGATTCCGTATTAAAAAAGCTTTTAAATGTCTCTGATGCCTTTGCCGCCAAAGCAGACATACTAGATGTACTTTTGTTTACATTTTGATTTAATTTATCTTGTTCATCTGCTGCTTTTTGAACATTTATTTGTAAAACATTCGTTAATGATATTTGTTGCTGTATTAATTGTATTTGTTGCATTTGGATTACTGGTTGCCTCATGGGCTGATTCACCATACCATCCATTACCATTAGTCCTGTTTCCATTGATGCCATAATATTACCTCCTCTCTTTTTATCTTTTTCTCTTCATCCTATTTGCTTCTTTCTTTTCCTTTTCTACGTGTAAATCTATTGAAGCATATATAAACGCCTTTTCTTGTCTAGATAAATTCATTAATTCATGAGGTAGTATTTTTAATTTATGGAGGGCATAGTGAGCATATGATGCTTCACCATCTCCCTCCTTAATTAGTTTTTTGCTTCTTCAATTAAATCATTAACACTTTTATCATAGCCATTAACTTCTCCTACTATTGATGACCAATCTGAAAATTCTCCATCTCTCATCTTAGATTTCATTGCACTTAGTAGCTCTTCAGCACCAAGAACTCCCCATGAAGCTTGTAGCTCTGAATTTTTTAAATCTGGACAAGTCGTTGTTTCAATTATTAAATCAGATACATATTTATCTTGATCTGTTTCCATTATTCTTTGACCTTTTATTAATTTAGTTTTTCTATTTCTCTTTCTTATCATATCTCCCATTTCAGCAGAAATAGGTCTAAATCTCATGAGCTTTTTCTTACCACCTATTGTTACTTCTCTTTCAATTTCTTGTGTGTCCTCAAAACTATCCATTAAAAAATCTTCAAAATTATTCATTATTCCATACTCCTTCACTAATCGTTTTTTGTTTTTACACTAATATTTAATACTGAAAGCATAAATAAGATTCTGTTTTAACATACGTTGATATATTCAATAGGTAAAGTGGCATTGTAATTGGACTTTGAGAATACTTAATGAGTATTGTCACATTTACTGCTTGTCTCAATCTTATATTGGGAGCAAGCTAAAATGAGACTATACTCATTTTTAGTATTTCTAAGTTCAATTACTCAGTCCACCTTTACTTATGAATATATCAACGTATTCTGCTAAAACAAAGTAGATTTATAACATTAACCAATTACTGGTTTTCCGAATTTATCTAATAAATCAACATCTTCATAAGTAAATGCCATTTCTTCTTCTAAAACTTCACTTTCTACATCAAACATAGCCATGCTTACTTTATCAAAGTTACATTTTTTTAATACAATTGTTTGCTTTCCAACTGTAGACGTTGCATCTTCATTAGTAACTGTCATATCAAAATAAACATCTTTTCCTGTTTTAATATACTTTATCATCATTTCTCTAAATAAAGATGTTACATAATAAATTGTAAGTGTTCCTGTTCCTTTCCAGCCTGTAGCTTTATTTTGTTCAACTCTGCTGCCTAAAGTTTTGCCAGTTGTTTTAGTTTTTTCTGCATCTGATTCTAACTTTTTAGCATAAAATAATTCCTCATTTCTTCCATTTACAGTTATGAACCCCTTTGCTTCTGTTCCACTTAAAGTATCACTAAAATTTAAAAAATTACTCATTTAATATTCCTCCAATCATTATATAAATACAGTCATATATATTTTTTCCATACTATCTACTGGTTGCGCATTAACATTTACAACAATAGAATCATTAGAATTTCCTTTAAGTACCTCAATATCCTCTACAACCACATTTTCTAATGCTCCTTGTCCTTGTAATGTTTCTAAAATATTTAATATATCTTTCTTAAATAAGTTTCTTCCATCCTCATTATTGCTTACTTTGCCAATATAAGATTCTTCCCACTTATATTTAATCTTGTCATTTATTCCATCTAAAACTCTTATAACTCTGTTTTTTCTAAAGTCAGACTTTTTATCCTCTGTAAAAGTCTTTAATGTGTTAATATCTTGTTCAATTAAAACTTGTTGATTATTATTAATAAATATTATTTCACCTTTTTTGATTATCTCTTTTATTTCACTATCTGCATATCTAACATCAACATTGCTTGCACCTTCATACAAAGCATAAGTATTAGAATTAGCATAACCTGATCCTGCTGTTAATGCTGCTACATATGCTGTTACTTGTACATTAGTTACATGTACATTATCTTTAAGATACACACCATTCTTTATAGATATAATCCCCTCATAGTCTGCTTCTGCAAAGTTTGGTAAAACAGCTTGAACTTTTCTTCCTTCACATTCTCTTAACCTCTTAATAAACTCTTTTACAACTAACTTAGTATCTGAATCATCATACGGTATTGCTACAGTATTGAAATCAAATAATTCTAATTCTGCTAAAAAATCTACATAATCCTTTCCTGTAATAGGTTTATCTTCTCCACCCTCTAGCTTTACTCCAGCAGATAAAGTAAGTTCACCTGATCCTTTAAAGTCTACAAGTGCATTAGATACCAACTCATCAATATTTTTTACAGTTTGTGTATCTAATTTTGTATATTCTAAGAATGTAATTACATCAAATTTAGCTTCATCATTTACATTGGTTTGAATTTGAATTCTTATATCATTTCCTTTACTTCCACTCCATTTTGATGTTACTGTTAATTCTCCTAGCACCTTCGTAGCCTTAACACCTTCATTAAGTCTGTATAATAAAACTGTTTTTGCTTTCTTTAAGGCTTCTTTAAGCATTAGAGTGCTTTCTTCATTTATTTCTATTCCTATTGTTCCTAACAAATCTGTTTCATTATCTATTTTTACTATTGTTTTTTCTGGTCCAAAAGGTAATATTAATGGTAAAGCCATTACCCCTCTTTCATTATTGCTACTATCATTATTCTTTTTACTTTTAAAATTAACATAAGCTCCTGCTCTTATTTTATTTTGTTTTTCCCATGTTCCACCTGCCATTTATTTGACCTCCATATTATAAAATTTGTTTATTACATCTCTTGCATCATTTATGCTATAATCATCTTCAGCCAATAATGCATTTAAAATGTCCTTTTCATTTCTTGTAAAATGTTTAGATTGTACTAATTGTTCTTTTGAAAATTTACTTTCCAACAATATCTACTCCCATCTTATTCATATTTACTTCTTCAATGATTTTTAATAGATTAAACTTTACTTGAAATTTAAAATGTAATATTCCCTCTGATATTTCATGCTCTTTATTAGATACTCTGTACTTTTTATTATCAACTTCTATATATTCAAGTGTTTTATATAAAGTATCAGCCATATTAAAATAATCTAAATTAATACTTTCTTTATTGCTTAAATAATTTACATCAAAATATATGACTTCCTTATATCGTCTATTTAATTCTTTTACTTGTTTTGAAGATAATACTTGCACAAAAAAACAAGGCTTAGTAAAACCTTGTTTCATAGCATCATCGTATATATTTATCTCATGAAAGTTTTGAGATAACATTTTATTAATTTCAAGCTTTAATTTACTTATCATTCAAATTATCACCTCCCTTCAAGTACTGCTTTGATTTAAGGTTGTGTGTTAATACATGTATAAGCAAAGTGGTCTGAGTAATTGAACTTATGAATACTAAAAATGAGTATAGTCCTATTTTAGCTTGCTCCCAATATAAAATTGAGACAAGCGATAAATGTAACAATACTCATTAAGTATTCTCAAAATCCAATTACAATACCACTTTGTCTATTACATATATTAACATCTACTCAAAACAAAGCCTTAATAATATAAGACTTCTAAATTTATATATATTTTTAGGTACCTAAAATCATATGTCTTTTTTTACTTTTCCACAATATCATTATCTCATGGTTATTATTTCATTAAAATAACATCTTTTTTTCATCTATTTTTCAAAATAACATTTCATTTATACAATTTAGCTTTATTATAATTAAAAGCACTCATATTTTCATACAAGTGCTTTTCTCATATAACCATATTTTAATTATTGTTTTTGTGTTTTCTTACTTTTCCACAATACCATTATCTCATGGTTATTATTTCATTAAAATAACATCTTTTTTTCATCTATTTTTCAAAACAACATTTCATTTATACAATTTAGCTTTATTATAGTTAAAAGCACTCATATTTTCATACAAGTGCTTTTCTCATATAACCATATTTTAATTATTGTTTTTGTGTTTTCTTACTTTTCCACAATACCATTATCTCATGGTTATTATTTCATTAAAATAGCATCTTTTTTTCATCTATTTGTCATTATATTTTAACATACCTTTATTCCTTCTATTCCAAATAAGTATATTCCTAGTTCTTCTAACATTTCTTTAACCCATCTTCTAATTGTAATAACACCACAATTAAGTTCTTCCGCAACTTCTTCATATGTCTTTTCATCTATAAATAGTTTTTCTAATGCCAAATATTTCTCTACAACCCCCTTTTTTCTTTGCTCTTTTTTTAACACCTCTAATGAAGAATCTATATGTGATATCATTATTAATGTTTTCACTTTACTTTGTTTTATACTTAATATATATAATTCATCATATTCTTCTTTTTCTAATTCAATCTTATCAGTATTTGTTATATCATTTATATCACTTATTGAATAAATAATATGAGATTTTAAATCATTATAATGTTTCATTAGTAATTTGGTATTATGAAAAACTTTTTTCTTATCTAAATCTTTTTGTTCCTTGTCATATTCTTTTATTGCTGTTTTAACCGCCATTTCTATAATTCCTTCTATATTAATTTCTTGTAATTCCATAATGTTTACTCCCCCTCAATAAAATTTAAACTTTGTTTTAAAACATATCGAAATTCTAATTAATCTATAAATACATTTTATATACGGTTTGCCGTTTGAGCAAATCTGATTTATTACGTTTTCCCGGTATTTTAGCTTGATTTTCATACATTTTCTCTCATTTATTCGGTTTACTGTATACAATTGTTTACTTTTTCCATATTAAATGATATTATATTTCTGTAAACCGGAATAAATATAAAGGAGTGATTTATATGAGTTATATAGGTAACTTTTTAAAAAATAAAAGAATTGAAAAAAAACTTACATTAAAAGACCTATCAGATTTGAGTGGTGTTGGACCAAGTACAATTTCAGATATAGAAACTGGTAAGGCTTTAAATCCTCGAATGATAACACTTCAAAAACTAGCTTCTTCTCTTGATATATCCGTAAATGATTTTTTTGAAGAAAGAAAAATTGATATTATAGATGAAAATTTAATAAAAAATGTAGATATTGAAAAACAAAAACAAATTGATACAGTTGCAGCACATTTAGAAGATAAACATTTAACTCCAAAAAAGGTGAAATTACTAAAAGATTACATAGATGCTCTATTTGATGATGAAAATTGGTAGCTTGCATGAGTAATTTAATGACATATGAGGATTTACTTGTCTATGCTCAAAATAAGGGGTTAAATATTAAAGAAAAGAAATTAAAATTTAATTTTAAGGGATTATATAAGAATAGTAGAATACTTATTAATTCTGATATTGACACAGATATAGAACGTAAATGTATTCTAATTGAAGAGATAGGACATCATGAAACATCCTTTGGAAATATAATTGATTATAATAATCTTAACAGTAAAAAACAAGAATTAAGAGCTCGAAGATGGGCAAATGAAAAACTTATTGAAATAAAAGATCTAATTTGTGCTTATAATTATGGTGTAAAAAATAAATATGAATTAGCTGATTTTTTGGGAGTAACTGAAGAATTTTTAAATGATACCATTATTAACTACAGAAAAAAATATGGTATTTGTTATCAGATAGAGTCTTATTTAATATATTTTGAACCAAACTTAGGAATATTGAAATTAGTTTAAATAAAAAGAACACTAGACGTTAACCTAGTGTTCTTCATATTTGTACGAGACAAGCCGTAAGCGGGGTTCTGTATTAAGCAATCATCTATCTAGACTCATTGTTGCCAATGAGCTCAAGCGACGCACCCGGAGGCGGGACGGGCAATCCCTTAATGCCTCTCTATTCGGTCTTGCTCCAAGTGGGGTTTACATAGCCGTGATGTCACCATCACGCTGGTGAGCTCTTACCTCGCCTTTCCACCCTTACCTAAGTAAACTTAGGCGGTATATCTCTGTTGCACTATCCTTCAAGTCGCCTTGACTGGACGTTATCCAGCACCCTGCCCTATGGAGCCCCGACTTTCCTCTCCTGGGTCAAGCCCAGCAGCGATTGCACGTTTTGCTCGCAAGATATATAATATCATAGTTATTTAATAATTACAAATAAAATTTAATATTTTTTATAATTATTAAAACAGGTGTTAAAGTTATTAAATAGATTTATTTTATACCAAAATAAATAATAAGATTAATAAAGTGATTATTATCACACCATAAATATTAACCCCGCATAAAAGTAGTGATACAAGTATTAGGCATCCTACTACAGATTTAGGACAAAAATACCAAGGACATGGACCTGAAAAGAATGGAAACCAAGCACCTCGCCTTCTCCCCCCCCTACAAGATCTCCTCATATTTTTGAACGTATGTTTAAAACTTTTATTATTGTCATCTCCCATAATACCCACCTATAAATTGCTTTCACAATAATATATGCATATATTCTTTGATTTAGTTAAATAAAATCATATGGATCTTCACATTTTTCTGAAATTATAAATTTTATCTCTCTAAAGCTATCTCTTAAAAAGTCTAAACTCTTTATAAAGGCTAACCATTCAGTTGAAAAATGTCCCGCATCTATTATATTAATTCCATATTCTTTAAAATCAGAAGCAAAATGATATGTGGTATCACCAGTTATTATACAATTTACACCAAGCTCTTTAGACATATAGAAAAAATCTTGACCGCTTCCATTAATTATTGCTAACTTATTTATGTCCTTATTACCTTTAACAACCCTCATATTTTTCATATTTAATTTTTCTTTAAGAATGTTTACTATTTCTTCAATACTAGTGTTTTTTTTCAACTCAATAACCCTACCTAGTCCACATTCTTCAAATCCTTTAATATTAGAACTCTCAATTATTTTACTATATTTTAAATCTAATAATTCAAGTAACATATCATTAACTCCACCTTTAGCAGAATCTAAATTAGTATGACATGAATACAAGCTTATATCATTTTTTATTAAATCTATAACTTTATCACCTAATAAATCTCCACTAATTATACTTTTAGGCTTCTTAAATATTAATGGATGATGAGTTATTATTAAGTCAACATTATTATCAATAGCTTCTTTTATAACTTTTTTAGTACAATCTAATGCTAATAAAACTGACTTTACTTCTTTATCTTTATCTCCAACCATTAATCCAACATTATCAAAATCTTCTTTTAAAAATATAGGAGCTTTTTTTTCAATTATATTTGAAATTTCTTTTACTGTAACCATATAAATCCCTCCACTATATTTATAGTTTTTCTCTTAATCTATCATTAATATTTTAGAATTCTTAATGTAATATCCTATTTAGTAAGTTTTATGCTATATTTATATTTAATTTTATTCCTATCTTATAAAGTCTTCTAACATCTTTATTTTAGTATGTATTTCTTCTTTTCTTAATTTAGCTGTTTCTGTTTCTTCTTTTATAAAGCTTAAAATTTTATTATATTTTTCAATTTTACTTTTTATATATTCTTTTATTAACTTATTATTCTCTTTTAACATTACTGGACTTATTTCATAAAATATAGGATCTAATTTAGTATTCTCACCCATTTTATATTTCACTTTAAATAATTCATAAAATTGACCTTCATCAAAGCATAAATCCTCATTTAAAATCTCATAGTTACTATTATATAAGTATTCTCTTAATACTTCTGGGTTCTGTGCTGGTTGAAGAATTAAATAATCTAATTTCCTAACTTTATTTATATCTTTTTCTAAGATATCTCTTATTAAATTTCCACCCATTCCAGCAATTATCACACCTTGTACTTCATTTTTCTTTAAAAGTGAAAGACCTCCCCCTAAGCGTAAATCTATTTTATCTATGACTCCATCTAATGAGGCATTAATCTTTGCTTTTTGAAGCGGATCTTTATTTATATCACTGGCAATTGCTTTTTCTACTATTTTATTTTTTACTAAATAAATTGGTATATATCCATGATCAGTTCCTACATCCATAACAGTATTACATTTATCAACATATTCTAATATCCAATTTAATCTTTTGCTTAAATCCATAATTGTTCTCCTATTCTACCTATAATTTTTTAAATTTCAAAAAATTCTATAATTTTTTATACTATAAAAAAGAGCACCTGTAAAGGTGCTTTTTAATCTAAATAATCTTTTAATTTCTTACTTCTTGATGGATGTCTAAGCTTTCTTAATGCTTTAGCTTCAATTTGTCTAATTCTTTCTCTTGTTACATTAAACTCTTTTCCTACTTCTTCAAGTGTTCTAGCTCTTCCATCATCTAATCCGAATCTTAATCTTAGAACTTTTTCTTCTCTAGGAGTTAAAGTATCTAATACATTTATTAATTGCTCTTTTAACATTGTAAATGCTGCTGCTTCTGCTGGAGCTGGAGCTTCATCATCTGGTATAAAGTCACCTAAATGAGAATCTTCTTCTTCACCAATAGGTGTTTCTAATGATACGGGTTCTTGAGCGATTTTTTGAATTTCACGTACCTTATCTACTGGTAATTCCATTACCTTTGAAATTTCTTCTGGGAAAGGATCTCTGCCTAATTCTTGTAATAATTGTCTTTGAACTCTTATTAATTTATTGATAGTCTCTACCATATGAACTGGTATTCTAATAGTTCTAGCTTGATCCGCAATAGCTCTAGTTATTGCCTGTCTAATCCACCATGTTGCATAAGTAGAAAATTTAAAACCCTTTCTATAGTCAAATTTTTCTACTGCTTTTATAAGTCCTAAATTTCCTTCTTGAATTAAATCTAGGAATAACATACCTCTACCAACATATCTTTTAGCTATACTTACTACCAATCTTAAATTAGCCTCTGCAAGCTTCTTCTTAGCTACTGGATCGCCTTCTTCAATTCTTTTCGCATAATCTATTTCTTGTTCTGATGATAATAAAGGTACCTTACCGATTTCTTTTAAGTACATTCTAACAGGATCATCTATTGCTATTCCCTCTAAAACTGTTAAATCTATCTCTTCTTCAACTTCTGGCGCATCAGTTGCCCCACCTATTACTTCAATTCCCATCATTTCAAGTACTTCATAAATCTTTTCTATTTGCTCTGGACTTAAATCTATATGGTCTATTTCATCCATAATTTCTTTATAAGTCAAAGAACCATTTTTCTTACCCTTATCAATCAGACCTTTTACCATGGCCATTTTAGCACTTTTATCTTCTTTTCCTTTTTCGGCCTTATTCTTAACTTTTTGCTCCATACTTTCTTTACCTCCTTCTGCCATGACCATTAACCTCTCTTTCTTTTTTTCAATATCTCTAAGTTTGTTAACTTAACTGCAAGTTTTATAGACTCCTCAATCATACCCTTATCTTCCAACCTTTTTTGTTCATTTTTTAAATCATTGATTTCTAACTGTAGTTTAAAACACTTTACTTCATTTAAATAATCATTGATTAACTTATCTTTGTTACTTAAGTCTAAAACCTCAAGTTCTTTTATTGCAATCCATTCTTTTGAACTTTCAATTTCATCACATCTATTTTCCACATATGATTCTATATTATTAGAATTTTCATTTTTAGATTCTAATATTAAAGAATATATTCTTTTATGAGAATCTAATATAAAATCCCCTGAGCTCATACTATCTTTAATTTGGTCATAAATTTCTTGGTTTAACATTAATTTAAGTAAAGCTCTTTCTGCTTTTAAATATGCAGGCTCTACATATAATTTTGTTCCAAAATCTTCCTTTTTATTCACATAATTATCTTCTTTTTGGTTTTTTGACATTACTTGTGAAAGTAAATCATATAGTGCCTGTTCTTTTATACCAGTATCTTCTGAAATCTTTTTTATATAGACATCTTTTTCTACTGGATTTAAGTCTGCTAAAATTTTCGCTACTTTTTCTCCATACTTAATTAAATTATTTCTATCCTTTAAATTTATGCCTTCTCCTATTCTTTTAATTCTGTATTCTATTAAAGGTAGTGCTTCCCTTGCTAGTTTTAAAAAAGCATCTTTTCCATTACTTCTTACAAACTCATCTGGATCCTTTCCTTGTGGAATTATAAGCACCTTAACTTCAAAGCCAGAATTTCTAAGTATCTCAAGACCCCTTAAAGTAGCTGTTTGCCCTGCAATATCTGCATCATATGATATAATAACATTGTTAGTATATCGCTTTAAGAGTTTAGCCTGATTATTAGTTAAAGCAGTTCCTAATGATGCAACAACATTTGTTACCCCATACTGATGAAGCGTTATTAAGTCCATATACCCTTCAACAATTATCATATAATCCTCTTTAAGCTTGTTTTTTACTGCAAAATTTAATCCATAAAGATTAATTCCTTTTTGAAATATTGTAGTTTCAGGTGAATTTAGATATTTAGGTTTTGAATCATCTAATACTCTTCCTCCAAACCCAATGACTCTACCTTTTACATCAAATACAGGAAACATTACTCGATTTCTAAATCTATCATATATATTTCCCTTTTCTTGATTTTTTGAAACTAATCCTGCTTCTAATAAAAAGTCATCTTTATATCCCTTAGTCCTTAAATAAGTAATTAGATCTCTCCAACTATTCTTAGAATATCCAAGACCAAACTTCTTTATAGTTGCTTCTTTTATTCCTCTATTAAGAAAATAATCTTTTGCCAAATGTATTTTTTGCAAATTAGTAAAGTAGTATCTTCCCGCTTCTACATTAATTTTATATAATATTTCCCTCTTTTTAATAAATTGAGGCGTTTCATTAGAATGTAGATTTATAGGGATATTAGCTTTGTTAGCTAAATACTTTACAGCTTCTACAAATGTAAGATTCTTTTGTTTCATAATAAAAGTTAAAACATTACCAGCTTCTCCACATGAAAAGCATTTATATATTTGTTTTTCTTGGGAAACGCTAAATGATGGTGTTTTATCACTATGAAATGGACATAATCCTATGAAATTTTTTCCTGTTCTTTTTAATCTTACACTTTCTGATATAATATCCACTATATCAGTTTGTTCTTTTACTTTTTCAATAATTTCTTGTGGAATTTGCAAGGAGACATCTCCCTCCTTACTTAAATTTTCAACAATTATATAATATTCGACATCATAACCACTTTTCCTTCTTATTTATCCAAAAAACTTTTTTTATTATGTCATTGAATTAATAATTCTTTTTTTTACCTTATAATCCTCTTTTTTCATTACAAAATTTATTTGCCCAATTTATTGGTATTTTATACTCTAAGAATACATTAAATATTCTTGATTCTATCTTTACCATTATAAATTTATTTAAACAGCTAATATATTACTAATTTAGGAACATACAATCTATTAAACAAAGATAAACAATAATCATCACTCATACCAGCTATATAATCTGCTACGCCTCTTTTTAGTCCTTCTTTTTCTACTATATTTTTATATAATTCAGGCATTTCTTCTGGTTTATTACTATAATAATTCAAAAGTTGCCATAATATAAATTTCGCCTTATCTCTTTCTCTCTTTAATGTATTTCCTAAATATATATTTTCAAACATGAATTTTCTAAGTTTAATCATAATTTCTTCAATTTCTTCACCTAAAGAAACTTTTTTAATTCCATTTTCAATATTATTATTTGATGTTTTTATAAAATTTTTAATTAATGTTTCCATTCTCTCATCTGAAGAATTACCTAGGACTCTTTTTATATCACTAGGAATATCACTTTCTTTTAATAACCCAGCTCTTATAGAATCATCTATATCATGATTTAAGTAAGCAATTTTATCACTATATTTTACTACAGTTCCTTCTAATGTTAATGATTTATTACTTTTATCACCAAATCCACTATGATTTAAAATTCCATCAATAACCTCTTTGCTTAAATTAAGCCCCTTGCCATTATTTTCTAATTTTTTTACAACCCTAACACTCTGCTCATTATGCCTAAATCCTTCTTTTAAATATTCATTCAGAACCTCTTCTCCATTATGTGCAAATGCAACATGACCTAAATCATGCCCTAACGCTATGGCTTCAATTAAATTTTCATTTAAGCCAATACCAACGCCTATGTTCCTAGCTACTTGTGCAACTTCTAAGGTATGAGTTAATCTGGTTCTATAATGATCACCAAATGTTTTTATATATACCTGTGTTTTATGTTTTAACCTTCTGAATGATTTACTATGAATAATTCTATCTCTATCAATCATATAGCAAGTTCTGATATCATCCTCTTCTTCTTTTTTATCTCTGCCTAAAGAACAAGAGGAGAAAGAGGCTTCTTTAACAAATGTCAAGTTTTCAAAATACTCGATTTTTTCCCTTATATTCATATACTTCACCTCTTCTTATCTATTCTATATATATCATTAAAATCCTTTATAAATTCATAAAATTATTATTTACCAAAACATCACTAATTATTGTTATACTTTATTTTTTATTTCCTTTATTTATGTATATTTATAGTTTTATATTAATATCATAATAATGAATAAATTTATAAGGAGAAGTATTTTATGGAACCAGAATTAAATTTATTAGAAAAATCAAATCTGTCACCTGATATAATAAAAAATACTGTTTTAAAACATTATAATTTACAAAATGCTAAGGTAGACATAGTTAAATTTAAAGATACTGCTAAACAAAGGGCTGTATATAAAGTAGATGATAATAATAAATGTTATTGTTTAAAAAAAGTTTATTATGATTTACCAGATTTACTATACGTATATTCTGCTAATGAATGGGTTTACAGATATGGTATAAAAGTTCCAAAATTTATTCCTACCATTGATAATAATAGATTTGTATATTATTCAGACATGCTATTTATACTAACCCCCTGGATAGATGGTGTGAAATGTAATTTCGATGATCTAAACCATGTTATACTTTCTATAAAAAAGCTTGCTAATATGCACCTTATTTCAATAAATTTCCAACCCATTTTAGGAAGTTCATATAAGGTAGGTCTTGATGATTATTACATATCAACCTTAAAACATTTTGAACAATTATTGACTATATCTAATCAAGCATTTAAATATAAAGATGATTTTTCTAAAGAATTTATATCTAATTTCGATGTTAATTTATATCTTGCAAAACTCTCTTTAGATATAGCTTATAATATTGATAATGACGAATTAAGCACTTCACTATGTCATGGTGATTATGTAAATAAAAATATAATTTTCACTAAAGATTTAGAGGCTTGCTTAATAGATTTTGATAAATGTAAGGTAGATTACTGTGCTAAGGATTTAGCTTATTTTATGCGTAGACTTCTTAAACGTGAAAATACAAATTGGAATGTTAATTTAGCTTTATCTATAATAAAAAACTATAATGATATTTTTAAACTAACCCCTTCTGATTTAAGATATTTATTAGCTTATATTTGTTTCCCTCAAAAATATTGGAGAATTTCAAGGGATTATTATAGAAATATATCTAAATGTAATAAAACAGCTTTTTTAACACTTTTAAAAAATACAACATCTAAGAGTGATGCGCAATATAACTTTGCACTAGAATTACTTACAAAAATAAAAAATGAGTTCAATATACTCTTGATATAACAAAGTTATCCCATCATACTTTTACTTCATGGTTAGTATTCTTATCATTTAATATTTATAAGAATATCGATATTATAAAACTTAAACAAATAAAAATTTTATAATTTTCTGTGCAATAAAAAAATGATCACTTTGCATTTTTAAAGTTATTAATAAAGTATATATTTTTTAATATCTAATCAGTTCTTTAAACTTAAAAATTCCACAAATTCTTAAAATAAAAAACACGCAATGGAATTTACCATTACGTGTTTTTTATCTTTTATTTTAACATATAATTTTTTCTACTATTACCTATTATTTCTAACTTGTGCTTGTGCTGCTGCAAGTCTAGCAAGCGGTACTCTAAAAGGTGAACAAGAAACATAATTAAGTCCTAAATCATGACAGAATTCAATTGATGATGGATCTCCACCATGTTCTCCACATATACCCAATTTAATATCAGGCCTTGTTTCTCTACCTTTTTCTACTGCAATTTTAACTAAAGCTCCAACGCCATCTCTATCTAATTTAGCAAACGGATCTTGTTCATATATCTTCTTATCATAATAATCTGTTAAGAATTTAGAAGCATCATCTCTCGAAAAACCAAATGTCATTTGAGTTAAATCATTTGTTCCAAATGAGAAAAATTCAGCTTCTTTAGCAATTTCATCTGCTGTCAATGCTGCTCTTGGTATTTCTATCATTGTTCCTATCTTATACTCTAAGTCAGCATTTTTTTCTTTTATTACTTCTTCAGCGGTATTTTTTATTACATCCTTAACATACTTTAATTCCTTTATATCACCTATTAAAGGAATCATTATTTCCGGAATAATATTATATCCTTTATTTGCTTTAACCTCTATAGCAGCCTCTATAATAGCTCTAGCTTGCATCTCTGCTATTTCTGGGTATGATACTGCAAGACGACAACCTCTATGACCCATCATTGGATTAAACTCATGTAAATTATCAACTGTAAGCTTTAACTCTTCAAAAGTTAATCCTATTTCCTTAGATAAAGTTTTTATATCTTGATCTGTACTTGGTAAAAATTCATGTAGAGGTGGATCTAGTAATCTTATAGTAACAGGTCTTTCTTCTAAAGCTTCATATATACCTATAAAATCTCCTCTTTGCATTGGTAATATCTTGTCAAGTGCAACTCTTCTTTGTTGTTCGTCTTTAGCTGTAATCATTTGTCTTACTGCCATTATTCTATCTTCTGCAAAGAACATATGCTCAGTTCTACAAAGTCCTATTCCTTCTGCACCAAATTCAACTGCTTGTTTAGCATCCTTTGGAGTATCTGCATTAGCTCTAATTTTTAATTTTCTTATTTCATCAGCCCAACGCATGAATATTTCAAAATAACCTGATATTTCAGGTATAACAGTTTTAATTTTTTCTCCATATACATTTCCAGATGTACCATCTATTGAAATAAAGTCATCACCAGTATATACCTTATCTCCCACTGTAAGAGTCCTCTTAACTTCATCAACCTTAATAGTTCCACAACCTGCTACACAGCAAGTTCCCATTCCTCTAGCAACTACTGCTGCATGAGAAGTCATTCCACCCCTTACTGTTAGAATACCTTTTGCTGCAACCATACCTTCTATATCTTCTGGAGATGTCTCAAGTCTTACCAAAATAACTTCTTCATCTAAAGCTGCCCTATCCTTAGCTTCTTCAGCTGTAAATGCAATCTTACCACAGGCTGCACCTGGAGATGCTGGTAGACCTTTAGCAATAGGATTTGCTTGTTTCAACGCCTCTGTATAAAATGTAGGATGAAGCAATGTATCTAGTTGTTTTGGTTCAACTTTTAATACAGCCTCTTCTTTAGTTATCATTCCATCATTAAACAAATCAACAGCTATTTTCAATGCTGCTTGAGCTGTTCTCTTACCATTTCTAGTTTGTAAGAAATATAATTTTCCTTCTTCTATAGTTATCTCCATGTCTTGCATATCTTTATAATGATTTTCTAATTTACTTACAATATTAACAAATTCCTCATAAATTTTAGGATCTTGTTCTTTTAATTTTGATATTGGAAGTGGTGTTCTTATACCTGCTACAACATCTTCACCTTGTGCATTCATTAAGTATTCACCATATATAAGATTTTCACCTGTTGCTGGATTCCTTGAGAACACAACACCAGTTCCAGATGTTTCACCCTTATTTCCAAAAACCATTTCTTGTACATTTACCGCTGTACCCCATTCACCTGGAATATCATTAAGCCTTCTATAAACAATGGCTCTAGGATTATTCCATGATCTAAATACTGCAGTTACAGCCTCAAGTAGCTGAGTTTTAGGATCTTGTGGGAAATCTTCCCCTTTTTCCTTTTTATATATTGCTTTAAATTCAGATACCAATACCTTTAAATCATTCTCATCTAAATCAGTATCAAATTCCACACCTTTTTTATCTTTAATTTCTTCAATTTTATTTTCAAATAATCTGTTTTCTATTCCCATAACAACATCTGAAAACATTTGAACAAATCTTCTGTAAGAATCATAAGCAAATCTAGGATTATTTGTTAATTTAGCCATACTTTCTACTACTTCATCATTTAATCCTAAATTTAAAATAGTATCCATCATTCCTGGCATTGAAGTTCTGGCTCCAGATCTTACTGATACTAATAATGGATTTTCGTTGCTTCCAAATTCTTTTCCGCTAACACTTTCAAGTTTTTGTAAACAATTATAAATTTCATTTATAATTTCATCTGAAATGGCTTTACCATCTTCATAGTACTTGTTACATGCTTCAGTTGTAACTGTGAACCCATAAGGTACAGGTATACCTAAATTAGTCATTTCTGCTAAATTTGCGCCTTTACCTCCTAGTAAATTTCTCATTGAAGCATTTCCCTCATTGAAAAGATAAACATACTTTTTGGTCATATCAATACTCCCCCATTCTCAAATTTTATACCATATATTTACTATCGAGAAAATTTTCTCGTAGTTAGCACTGATTAACCTTATTATTTTTATTTTCCTAATTTAACAAACAATTTTGTAATATTAGTCTTGGAAACTTTTCCTATTATCTTGAATTGTTCCTTATCACCTATCTTTTCTAACGATTCTACAATGGGGATACTGTCAATTTCATGTTCTATTATTTTTTTAGCTAAATCATATGCATTATCATCTTTATTTCCACATACAATATTTGGCATACGAGTCATTATTACTCCAATTGGTACCTTATGAATATCTGTTCCTCCTATAGCAATTTTAAGAAAATCCTTTCTTGAAACAGCTCCAGTTAAAACACCTTCATTTTCTACAAAAAGCGTACCAACATCATTAAGGAATAAAAATACAATTGCATCATATACCATTGTTTCTTCACTAACTGTAATTGGTTTAGACATAATTGCATTAGCTTTAATTTCAGTTATATAATCGTGTAACATACCACTTGAAGATTTACCTGAATATATATATCCTACCTTAGGTCTAGCATCTAAAATACCTATCATTGTAAGTATTGATAAATCTGCTCTTATTGCAGCCCTTGTTAAACCTAACTTTTCTGCTAAAGCTTCACTTGTGATTGGTTGATGCTCTTTTACTAACTTAATTATTTCTTCTTGCCTATTTGATAACTTCAAAATTCTCCCTCTTTCCCTGAAATAAAAGAACTACTTAAACTTTTAATCTTGGTCATCAAAATCAACTTTATATGTATAAACTGTTTCATTACCAGTATATACCTTTGATTTATCCTCACCATTATTTGTTTTTACTTTATTCTTTACTTCATCTACTTTAGATTTCATCTTATCTGCAATATCAACGGCTTTGTCTTTCACATCATTTGAAACTTTACATACATATTTATTGATAACTTCGACTGAACCATCTTTTTTAGTTATTTCTATTGTTATTTTTGTTGCAACTGCTGCAATTACACCTGCTACCAATATTGGTGGAATTAATACTGCAATAACTCCAGCGGCTATTCCTGCATTTACAGGAATATCTATTAACTCAGTATCCTCCTTCTTAATCTTTATTCTTGTTATATTCCCTTTATGAATTAAATCTTTAATAAAATTTTTTAATTCTTCTACAGTCATATTTTCTTTGTCTTCTTTATCATTATAAATGTTATACTCTACATTTTCTTCATCTTTACTTGCTTCTTCTAAATAAATTAATGCTTCTAAAACATCTCCATTACATTCTTCTAACGCTTGTTTAGCTATTGCGTAGCTAACTCCTGTTCTTTCTATTATCATATCTACTTTTTCTAATGTAATATTAGTCATTATTTATCACTCCTTAATAAATTTTAACATTTCTAAACTTTTAGGTTTTTTAGAATAGTTATTGCATATTAAATAACTTGTTATTTTCTCTAATTCTTCTTTGATTTTATCAGTTAAGTTGAGCCTATATACCTTATCTATTTTCATCTTTAATAAAAATTTTAAAGCATTATAAGTAGCTTTTGAAATATATAATCCATATTCTTTAGGACACTCATCACATACCCCACCATAATTAGATAAACTTATATAATTAGATGAGATGATTTTCTTCTTACACATACAACAATTGTCTAATTCTAAAGAATATCCTGTATTTTTTAATAATTTTAATTCAAATGCTCTTACTAATAGTTCATACTCTAAAGCATTTGTATCTAAAAGATAAAAAGTAGTAACTAAATCTATAAAAATCTGTTTATTTTTTTCATCATCAGGTGTACATATATCTATGAGTTCACATAAATAAGATGAGTAAGTAAGCTTATCTAAGTTTTCTAATAATCCTTGAAAAGAATTTATACTCTTCCCTTCTTGAATCGTATACAAATTTTTACCTTTATATAACATGTACTCACCATAGCACAAAGGCAAAGTAATAGAAAAAGTTTTATTTTTACTTTTCTTTGCCCCTTTTGCTATAGCAGCAATCTTACCCAACTCTTCTGTATAAAGCCAAACTAATTTATCATTTTCTTTAAAATCCTGTGATTTTATAATAACAGCTTTACTTTCAAAAAGTGCCAGAAAGATCATCTCCTAATTTTAGAATAAATATATCTATTTTTTCTTATATCCTAATTCTTTTAACAGATTTTGATTATCTCTCCACTCTTTTCTCACTTTAACCCATATTTTAACATTAACTTTTGTTCTTAAGAATCTTTCTAACTCATATCTTGAAGTTTCACCTATTTTTTTAAGCATTTGTCCGTTTTTACCTATTATTATTCCTTTATGGGAATCTTTTTCACAAATCAAATCAACTTCTATATGATATGTTCCATTATCACTTTGCTTCATTTGAATTATGTCAACAGCAATACCATGAGGCACTTCATCACGTAAACATCTTAAAGCTTTTTCTCTTACAATTTCAGAAACAACAAATCTCTCTGGAACGTCTGTTATCATATCTTCTGGATAATATTTAGGACCTTCTGGTAACTCAGTTTTCATTAAGTCAACTAATGTGTCTACATTTTTTCCCTTTATTGCAGCTATAGGAACTATTTCTTTAAAGTTAAATTCACTTGAATACATTTCTAAACTTTTAGCTACTCTTTCAGGTGTGCTTTCATCTATCTTATTTAAAACAAGATAGACAGGACATTTTTTATCTTTTAAAGATTCTAAGATAAACTTATCTCCTTTTCCTATCTCTTCATCTGGATTAGTTAAAAATAAAACTAAATCAACATCATTAGTAGAATCCTTTGCAGAATTCACCATATATTCTCCAAGCTTATGCTTTGGCTTATGAATCCCAGGTGTATCAACGAAGACGATTTGATAATCATCCCCTGTTAATATTGTTTGAATATTATTTCTAGTGGTTTGAGGCTTATTAGAAACTATTGATAGTTTCTCCCCCATTATATAATTTAATAAAGTTGATTTACCTACATTAGGTCTACCAACTATTGTAACGAATCCTGATTTAAACATTTTTCCTCCTTCTATAACTTAATCACACTCAAATACTCTAATTAAGTTATACGTTAATTATAAATTTAATTTCATCTTTAGATAAACTTTATTTCCCTACATAGAAAACAAATATATCTTATCTAATCATAATATAGTTTACAAATAGTATACTCTATTTATTCTATTATGTATATTATAATTAATAATTAGCCCCTTTGACTAATAAGACTACATAAAAAAATTGTTAATTAATATTTCCCAACTAACTAACGTATTAATTGTATCTTTATTATTCTTATTAAAATTTTTAGACTATTTAATATAGAAAAACTCTTATAACTATAAGTATTTTTTTATATTATAAATGCTCGTAAAATATCATTTATAAATTTTACGAGCATCTACTAATTTATCTAGAAAAAATCTTATCTTTTAATTAATAATATTAATTTTAAATACCCTATACTTTTCTAGGTATTAATTTTATTATTTATATTCTAAATACTACAAATATAAACATAGTTAACAAAATTCCAAAGAGTGCTCCTACAATAACTTCCAAAATCGTATGAACTTCAGAATCAACCCTGCTTTGAGCAGTTATAAGAGCCATTAGATAGCTTAGCATAACACATATAGGTTCTTCCGTAATTAATGAAATCGCTGTGGCAATTGAAAATGCTAACGCACTATGTCCACTTGGCATTCCACCTTTTAGTGGTGTTCCTTCTCCAAATATAGCTTTTACTATTATTGTAGCTATACACACTATTACGAGCACAATAAAAATTGTGTATGGTTCTGATTTTTTCACTTTATTAATTAAGTTATATGAAAAATATGATAATTTATCCCAAAATATTATATATCCTACTAGTACTGCATTTATCGCGGTAACTAAAACAGCTCCTGCCGCTGCATTTTTAGCTATCTTAGCTAATGGATGATAATAATTTGCTTTCAGATCTATAACAGCCTCTATAGCTGTATTAATTATTTCTGCACTTATAACCATAGTAATTGTTATGGTTAATATAAGAAATTCATATTTTGTTACATCAAAGAAAAAACATGCTATCAATATTAATAATGCTACTATTAAATGTATTTTCATATTACGCTCTGTTCTTACTGTTTCTATAATTCCATTTATAGCATTATTAAAACTATCTAAAACCTTTTTAAATTTCATCGTTATTTTTCACCTGCTTTTCTACTATCTTCTTATATCAAGTGCGGTTAATATTTCTTCCTCTCTTTTTCTCATTTTCACCTTATCATCTTCCTCCATATGATCATACCCTAAAAGATGCAATACTGAATGTACTACTAGATAAGATGCTTCTCTTTCATAAGAATGATTGTACTCTTTACTTTGCTCTAATGCTCTTTCTAGAGACAAAACAATATCTCCAAGAACTAAATCATCACCATCAAAATCTGCTTCAGAAAAATCATTTTCTGTATAAACTTCTTTAAACACTTTCTTTTCAGGATAATCTAACATAGGAAAAGATAAAACATCTGTAGCTCTATCTATATTTCTTGTCTCATTGTTAATTTCTCTAATTTCTTCATTATCAACAAATAACAAAGATATTTCACTAGGAATATTAACATCCTCTTCTTTCAAAGCAAATTCTATTACTTTTTCTAGATGATTTGTAAATTCATCACTTACTTCCATTTTTTCTTGTCTATTATCAACATAAATCATCTTTCACACTCCCTATAATTTTTCTTTTGGATATTCAATTCTTTGATGGTATATACCATTTAATGCATTTAAAAAACATAATCTTATCTTTTCAATATCCTTAAGTGTTAAATCGCAATTAATTAATTGATTAGAATTTAACTTATCTTTTATTATGTTATTAACCATTTCCTCTATTTTATCCTTGTTAGGCTCTTTTATTGATCTAACTGCTGCTTCTATTCCATCTGCAAGCATCACTATCCCCGCTTCTTTGCTGCTTGGAATAGGACCTGGATACCTATAATCCTTTTCTTTTATATCATCAGGATTTTCAGCATTATTTTTCATAGTATAATAAAAATATTTCACTAATGTAGTTCCATGATGTTCTGCTATAATATCTTGAATTATCGGAGGTAAATTATGCTCTTTAGCTAATCTCAATCCATCTTTAACATGTGATATTATAATGTGTGTACTAAGCTTAGCACTTATTTTATCATGTGGATTTTCTCTACCAATTTGATTTTCCCCAAAGAAATAAGGTCTTTCAGTTTTACCTACATCATGATAATAAGCTCCAATTCTAGCTACTACTGGATTTGCTCCAACTTCTTCTGCTGCCATCTCTGCAAGATTTGCAACTAGCATACTATGATGATATGTCCCTGGTGCCTCCATAAGTAACTTTTTTAATAATGGATTATTAGGATTTGATAACTCTAATAACTTAATCGTAGTAACTTCATTAAATGTACCCTCCAAAAACGGTAGTACTCCTAATGCAAAAACTCCTGATAATACGCCTCCAATTATAGAGAATAAGCTTACTATAAAAACTTCCTTTAAATTACTAGATATAATTACACCTGTAGATAATGTTAGTATTGCACTAACTACTGATATATATAATGTTGCATATATAAGCTCATTTCTTTGCTGCATCTTCTTTAACATAACAGCCCCTAAAATAGCATTTATAAATACTAACAACATCACCTGTGGATCAAATTCAACCAATGCACTCATTATAACTGAATTAAAAATACTTATTATGATTGATATTTTATAATTTAAAAGTAGTGTGAGCAACATAGATCCAAATGCAAATGGAATTAGAAATGCTGAAACAGCACCAATACTTCTAGCTAAAATAAGAGAAAGTATATTAATTAAACTAATCAGAATTAATCTTTTAGCATTAAAAAATATGTCCTTATAATTTAAATATATATAGCTATATTGTAAAAACAATATAACAAATAAAAATAGTGCTAAAGATAAATATACATATACATATTTACCCGTTATTCCATTATCAAGAAGTCCTAATTCATTTATTATTGCGATTTGTTCCGCTGTTACAGGTTCTCCCTCTTTTATTATAATTTGATTCTTCTTTATTATAACTTTAGAAGTACTTTTTTGAGCTTCTTTTTGCATTTCTTCAGTTTTTTCACTATCATAAAATAAATTTGGATTTATTTGTGATTTTGTTATATTAACTAATATTTCTTTTAACGGACTTGCTATATTTAATTCTTCAATAGCATTTATCCCTTCTTTTTTTGCATTTTCAAGTGAACTTTCATTATTTTCTTGAATATCTTTCTTGTAAACACTATCAACTACATTAACTATTTTTCCTTCTAAATCAATTAATGTTTCTTTAGGTGTATTTATTAAATCTTTATATTCATTGTCTGTTAATTTAAATTGTGTTATTTTTCTTAGCTCAGTTATTTTACTTGCTTCATCCATATTTGTTGAATTTAAATTTAATATTTCATCAAATAAAGACTTTATATTATCTTCTGCTTGAACTTTAACTTCATTTTTTACTGTATACTGCTTATCAACTTTTTCTATAGCTTCACTTTCTTTTTCTTTTGTTGCCTTTTGATCTATTGTATCTCTTGGAGCTTTTATATCAACTCTAGCTATATCACCTTCTTGCAAATTAAACTGTTTTGGTGCTATTGCTGTTAAAAGCAAAAGATATGACAAAATAAATACAGTACCAAACAAAGCCAAATACTTTGATTTTTTCAACTTTAACTTCTGTAGTTTCTTTTTATTCTTTGATTTCATGTTAATCACCTTCTCATCGCTAACATTGAAAGTATTAAGATATATTTTCTGCTATATCTTGTTCAACCGTAAAAATCACCTTTACACATATTGTATCTTCGGAAATATTTTCTATATCTACTTTGTTATCTATTATTTTAGCATCATTAGTCAAATCTTTTTGTAAAGATTTTCTTAATTTTTCTACTGTATCTTCTACAACTTTATCTTTATCTAAATTAACACTTTTTCCTTCTTTTCTAAAATATATCACTTGATTAAATAAACCACCGGTTTCCTCTATTTTATCATAATATTTAAAATCGTTTATAGCTTTTTTTAGATAAATTTTCTTCCCCCAAAAGTTCAGATAAATATCACTATCTTTTTCACCAGTTCTTTGAATTTTTTCTCCACTTGTTTGTATTTCCATTGACTTTTCATAAAAAGTGTTAGCTATTACACTACCACTTGGTTTAACCTCTTTTTCAAAGCCTTCTTTACCTTGTATTGGTAAAATTAAAACATCACCGATTTTTACTATATCTCCTGGTTTCACTGATGGATTGCCTGAAAAAGTAAATACTCTTTTAACTTCTCCGTCCATCTTAGCTAGAACTTGCTCTGGTGAAATTTTTTCTGTAACTGGCGGATTTACCTTTTCTGCCACTATTACTCTTAACGTAGACCCCTCTATTCTAGCTCTTACCCACATAACTTCAGAATCTAAATCTTCCATCTTTTTTTCTATATTATATACATTTATATCAGATTTCTTTAATCCTGGTTTTATACCTATAGATGTAAGTTCCTTTCTAACTTCAAATGGTGATAAATTATTTCTAGTTTGTATATCTATTGCCCAAATGTAATTAGATAATACGTATAAAACCAATAAAAATACTCCCGCTCCAATACATAATGATAATTTTCTTTTTATTGATAATAGTAAAACTATTATACCACTTTTCCCAACAATTCTAACTTTTCCTTTAGTTTTTTTAACTACCTCTTCAACTTCTTTATATGAATCAAAAGGTATTTGAAACCTTACCGTAGTTATATTAAGTTTAACTATTTTAGTTACATTTATTCCTCTTTGCCAAATTATGTTCAATATCTTTTCAGGTATTAGACTATTAACCTCTATTGTTATTTTACCTATTTTCAATCTATCTAATATCATAGTTATCCCTCATAAGATACGCCTCTAAAAATTCCACTTATAGTAATGGTGTTATCCCCTATAAAAAGTATTTCAAATTTTTCACCTTCTACTATAACAGCACCAATTCTAGAGTTTATTTTTATCATGTTATTGTCAAAAGCCATAATACCCTTATGATTTTCTATTGTTATTTCTTTATTCCCTACAACAATTATCTTTGGCAAATCTAAAACAACATCTGTGGGAAAATCTAATTTATTAAATACTTTTTCTCTTCCTCTTTGAAACTTATCTTCCATCTTCTCCTCCTCTATACCCAAATACTCTGCTATTGTAATCTATGATTAAAAATTTAATTTAATTCATTAAAATTTTCCACAAATTAAACTTTACATGTAAAATAGTTTTATAAATAGAATATAACGTCTTAGATAAATTCCTTATAATTATTAGCGCAACAAAAAAATCCTTATGTTTAATAAAATATTAAACATAAGGATTTTTTGTATAGTTTATAAATAATAAAAGAACTCAAAAAGAGAGTTCTTTTATTATTTATTTAAATATTCCTTAACAATCTGACTTACAAGTTTACCATCAGCTCTGCCTACAATTTTAGGTCTTATAGCCGACATAACTTTACCCATATCTTTAATGCTACTTGCACCCATTTCTTCAGCTGAATCTTTTACTATTTGTTTTATTTCTTCTTCGCTTAACTGCTGAGGAAGGTATTCCAACAAAATTTCTAGCTCAGTATTACACTGATCCACTAAATCTTGTCTATTTCCTTTTTCGAATTCAAGCATAGATTCTCTTCTTTGCTTAACTTCTTTTGCTAAAATATTGATAACTTCATCATCCTCAAGCTTAACATTATCAGTTTTCTCAACTAATAATATAGCAGATTTAGCTGTACTAATTGTATTAGCTCTAAATTTATCTTTAGCCTTTAAAGCGGCTTTCCAGTCTTCTTGAAGTTTTTCCTTAATTGTTGGCATTGTTATACCTTCTTTCAAAAGAAACCATTTTATTTAAACTTTCTCTTTCTAGCAGCTTCTGATTTTTTCTTTTTCTTAACGCTTGGCTTTTCATAATGTTCTCTCTTTCTTACTTCTGAAAGAACCCCAGCTCTAGCACACTTCTTTTTAAATCTTCTTAAAGCACTTTCAAGTGTCTCGTTTTCTCCAACTTTAATTTCTGACATTTACTATCCCTCCCTCCGCTAGCTTAAATTAATTAACTCAGCTATGGGCTTTATAACACACGGTATATTATACAATACTACATTGATTAATGTCAACAACTTAGAATAAAATGTCTGACTAATTATATTGTAAATTTTAACCCGGTGGCCATTGCAAGTTTCTTCCAGCCAGAATATGAAAATGCATATGATTTACCGTTTGGCCACCATCTTCTCCGCAATTATTAACTATTCTATATCCGCTTTCAGCAATATCAAGCTCTACTACTAGTTTATTAATCACTTTAAAAATGTGTGAAACTACATTAATATTTTTTTCATTTAACTCATTCACACTTTTTATATGCTCTTTAGGAATAATTAAAAAATGAACTGGTGCTTCTGGATTTATATCGTAAAAAGCATATACAAGTTCATCTTCATATAACTTTTTGCTTGGAATATCACCTTTTATAATTTTACAAAATATACAATCTCCCATAAATTCACCTCCTAAAAATACAATCATAAAGTTTTGATTTAATACAATATTTCTATATACATAAATAAAGATCTAGTAATAATCCAATTTTTCTAGTTATCACCTAAATTAATCTATTATATATATCAATATTTTTAAAACATCACCTATTTAAAAATACAATTATATTTTCTTATTTTCATACATTTATTATACCAAATTTCTACTTTATTTTCCCAACAATATAATTTTCATCATAAGTTTCTATATTACAATCCATAATTTTGCCAATCATTTCTTTACTTGCATCAGAAATTTCAGCTTTTACATAATTTTTTGTGTATCCTTCAAATATTCCAGGTTTATTTGAACATTCTCTTTCTATTAAAACACCCATTTCTCTACCAACTAAGTTCTTAACAAAGTCCACTTCATTTTCTTTATTTAATTCTGATAATATTTTACTTCTCTTATCTTTAATAGTACCATCTATTTGGTTTGGCATTTCTGCTGCTTTAGTTCCTTTTCTAGGACTATATTTAAATAAATGAACTTTAGTTAATTTTAATTTTTTTAAATATTCATACGTTTCATTAAATTCCTCTTCAGTTTCACCTGGGAATCCTACTATTAAATCAGTTGTAATTGATACATCTTGAATATTATCCCTTAATGTTTGAACTGTTTTAGCATATTCGTCTGCTGTATATCTTCTATTCATTCTCTTTAAAGTAGCATCAGAACCACTTTGAAGTGATAAATGAAAATGAGGACATAATTTTTTCATATTCTTTATTTTATTTATAACTTCATCAGTAAAGAATGCTGGCTCTATAGAACCAATTCTTACTCTGTCTATTCCGTCTATCTTCTCTATATCTTCAAGTAAGCTTATTAGCGTCACGCCTGCGCCTAAATCCACTCCATAAGAAGCTGTATGTATCCCCGATAGAATAACCTCTTTAAATCCATGCTCTGCTAGCTTCTTTACTTCCTCAATAACTTTTTCTGGTTTCTTAGAACAAGTAGCCCCTCTTGCATATGGTATTAGGCAAAATGTACAGAATCTATTGCATCCATCTTGTATCTTTAGAAATGCTCTAGTCTTGTCTTGATATTCTTCTATGTTAAGTTCTTCAAATTCTTTATTTTTAAGAACTTCATTAACACTTACTTGTATTGCCTTTTCATCTCTAGCTTTATTAACAAAATATACTATATCACCTTTATTTCTTGTTCCTAAAACAACATCTACACCCTCAATTTTAGAAACTTCTTCCGGAGCTATTTGAGAATAACATCCGACTACTGCAATTATAGCATTACTATTAGTTCTTCTAGCCTTGCTTATTATTTGTCTTGATTTTTTATCGCCCATGTTTGTAACTGTACATGTATTTATAACATAAACATCAGCAAAATCATCAAAGTCAGTAACACTATACCCTTCTCTTATAAACTTTTCTGTCATCGCTTCAGTTTCATATTGATTAACTCTACATCCTAATGTAGCAAATGCAACTTTCATTAAACAATTCCTCCTAAATCTGCTAATTCATATTGTATTAAAGAAGTAGCTACAAATCCTGCTGTTTCTGTACGTAAAATTCTATTGCCTAAAGTTATTATATAAGCACCTTTGTGTTTTAAAGTTTCAATTTCACTTTCTTCAAATCCACCTTCTGGCCCTATTACAACTCCTATATTTTCTATAGAATTTAAATCTACATTTTTATCACTTAGTTCTTTTACAAGACTTTTGAAACCAAAATTTTCTGCGTTTTCATAAGGGACTAAAATTAGATCTAATCTTTGTAGTTCATTTAAAGCTTCATTAAATTCAACAACTTCTCTCACATTTGGTATAATACTTCTTTTAGATTGCTTAGCTGCCTCTAACGCAATTCTATTTAGTCTTTCAAGCTTTTTAAATTCGCCCTTTAATTTAACATCTACTCTATCTGTTATTATCGGCACAAATTCTTTTATACCAAGTTCTGTTCCTTTTTGAACTATTAAATCCATCTTTTGTCCTTTAGGCAATCCTTGAAATAAAGTTATATTTACTCTACTTTCATTGTTAGTACTTAATTCTTCTAATATATTTACTATTACTTCTTGTTTTCCAACAGATTGAATTTCTCCTAAGTATTCTTTACCTTCACAGTTATTTAAAACTACTTTTTCCCCTTCATTTAAACGTAAAACCTTATATATATGTTTTACATCATCACCAAGTATTTTTCCCTCTGTTCCTGTTATATTGCATGCTGAAGTAAAAAACTTATGCATAAAAATCTCCCTCTTAAATTAAATTCTTTTAACTACAATGTTTGATAATGATTTTTTATATTTCATTATCAAAAAATTTAAAATAAATAAGATTATTTTAATTTAGCAACTATACAATTCCATTCTCCATCTTTGTTTACTTCCATAACTTCAAATCCACATTCATCAAGTTTTGAAGTAACCATATCTACTCTCTCATGTATTATTCCTGAAGTAATAAATAATCCACCTTTATTTAGAGCTTTACTAACATCATCTGTTAAGATACAAATAATTTCTGCTATTATATTCGCAACTACTATGTCAGCTTTTCCATCAATTACATCAAGAAGATTTCCTTCTAATATTTCAATATTATCTAAATCATTTAACCCTACATTTTCTTTAGCTGATTCAACTGCTACTGGATCTAAATCAACTCCTAAAGCCAATTTTGCTCCAAGCTTTGCTGCTGCTATAGCTAAAATACCAGAACCACAACCAACATCAAATACAGTTGAATCATGTTCTACATACTTTTCTAATGCCTTGACACACATTCTTGTAGTTTCATGTGTTCCTGTACCAAATGCCATTCCTGGATCTAATTCAATAACTAGCTCTTCATTTTTAGGTAAATACTCTTCCCACATAGGTTTTACGACTATTCTATCTGTAATATTTGATGGTTTATAGTATTTTTTCCAGTTGTTTGCCCAATCTTCTTCTTTTATTTTGTCACATTCGACTATACCTTTTCCTATATCAATTCCCATTTCTTGAATTTCTTTAACCTTTTCCTTTGTAATTGAAACTATCTTCTCTAAATCATCATCCCCAGAGAAATAAGCTTTAACCACTGCAAATTCACCTTTATGCTCTAATACATTTATATCTGCAAAATCCCAAGTTAATGGTCCTTGATCTCTTGTTAATAAATCGTTTGGATCTTCTACTGCAACCCCTTGACTGTTTAATCCATAAAATATTCCTGATATAGGTTCTATTGCTTCGCAACTTGTTATTACTCTAACTTCTATCCATACTCCGTTCATATTAAATCACTCCTACACTTATTTTAATAATAGCTATGTTTTAAATAATTATTAATATTTTAGCAAATAACAATTTAGTAAAAATACCATGCTCTAGCCACTGATTTACACTATGGTATTAATACAATTTTAAAACATAACATATAATAGATATTATGTTAATTTTTTTAGTCTTCTTTTATTGCTATTAAAAACTTAGTTTTTATTCCTTGTTCAGTAAACATTCTTTCATGTTCAGTTTGAACATTTCCTTCAAAACCACTAGTATGTAAATCATAAGTTATATATTCAATTCTAAACTTACCTTCTTTAAAATATTCAAGAGATTCTTCAAATAATTCATCATCATCTGTCTTAAACCAAATCTCTCCGTTTTCTTTTAAAAAGTTTCTATATTGAGTTAATTGTCTTGTATGAGTTAATCTTCTCTTCTTATGTTTCTTTTTAGGCCAAGGATTACAGAAATTAATATAAATTCTACTTATTTTGTCATTTTCATCTAACATTTCATTAATAAGACCAATCTCTTGAGCCATCAATTTAATATTATTTAATTCTTTGTTTTTCTCTTTATATGCTTTTTCTATATTTCTTTTAGCTAAACCTAGAACTTCATCTTTTATATCAATTGCAATATAATTAATATTTTCATTATTAGAACCATGTACAGCTACAAACACACCTTTACCGCATCCAAGTTCTAAGTAAATAGGATTTTCATTATTAAATGATTCCTTCCACTTACCTTTATTTTCTTTAGGATTTACAATAAAAAAGTTACAACTTTCAAGTTCTGGTCTTGCCCATGGCTTTTTTCTCATTCTCATTGCTAATTCACTCCATCTTTTATGTAATACCTTATAAGTTTAATGTCAAACTAATAAGACCTATGTATTTCCTTAATAAAAAAAGAATTTTTTTGCTTATTACAGCATTAAAATTCACTTTATCATTCATAATAATTATACATATATCGAAATATATTGCAATTATATAAAATTTGAAACTATAGTGTTGTAGCGTTTTATAAAATATAAAAAGCTATTTATTTCCCAAAAAATCAAGAAATAAATAGCTAATATATGTTTATTTTTCAAATTTATTTACTAGTGCTTCAAATTCTTCTTCATGACTCTTTAAATAATCATGAAAATTAATATTATCTTTTTCCAACAACAATGCTAACTCATAAAGAAATTCTGGAACATCGTCTGCTAAAATGTCTCCATATACTTTACCAAGTCTTGCATTCCCTTCTTCAAAAGATCCATTTATATGAAGTTCAAATGCATCTCTAGTTTCATCATTTACTCTCTTCTTCTTTCCTGTAAATCCAATCAAAGCAACTTCATGAACACCACATGAATTTCCACAACCAGATATATGAACTCTAGGCAATACATCCTTTCTATAATTTTTCTCTTTAAAATATTTTAATATATTATCTAATGTACCTTGGCTATTCAATATACCCATTTGGCATGTAGGTACTCCTATACAAGATATACTTTGTTCTAGTGTAGTTTCTCCACCTAAATCTTTAGTGGCCTCTAAAAGTCTCTTAGCCTCTTCTCCATCTAAGTTTCTAATATACATTCCTTCGGTCATAGTAAGCCTTATTTCTACATCTTTAATATTTTCAATTTCATCAATAATCAATTTCAAATCTTTTAGATATAATTGACCTCCTATCGGATGGAAATATACACTATATAACCCCTTTTGCTTTTGCTCATATAACCTATTGTGCTCTAAATCAATTTCTATACCTTCTTTATTACACTCTGATACATATAAATGTAAAGTCAAATCTTCTTTGTTCTTTACTTCCTTCAAGTATTTTTTATAACAATTTAAAAACTCTTCTGGTCCCATTCTATCTAATATATATCTTATACGTGCTTTGTTTTTATTTTCATAATCACCTTCTGCCATAAATAGATTTGTCATAGCCTCAACATGATATAAGACTTCACTAGGATCTATAAGTTCATCATAAGCAATTCCTAACTTTGGATTTCTTCCTAGGCCTCCACCTATATATACCTTAAAATACTTTTTATCATTCTCTACAACTGCTAAAAATCCCAAATCTGTAACAGTAGAATGTCCACAGTCCATATTACTACTTGAAAATGAAACCTTAATTTTTCTAGGAAGATTATATGTATTTATTTTTCTCAAAAAATGATTATTTACAGCTAATGCATAAGGTGTAACATCAAAAGCTTCATACCTATCTACTCCGGCTAGTGGAGACATTGCAACATTTCTTGGATAATTTCCCCCAGCACCTCTAGTATATATATTGTGTTCTAATCCTTCTTTCATTATCTCGCATACATCATCTATAGATATATCATGAAATTGAACTGCTTGCCTTGTAGTTAAATGTATCTTTTCTAAATTATACTTTTTACCCATATCATATATGAATTTTAATTCATCTACATGTGTTATTCCTGATGGTGTTCTAAGACGCACCATGAATTTTTCACCACCGCGATGTGCATATGCTCCCATACCACCAGATATTTTTTTGAAATCCATAACAGACATTTTGCCTTCACAAAATTCATGTCCTTGTTTTCTAAATTCCTCTATTTCATCTAACAAAATCTTTTTCAACTTATCCATTAAAACTTACCTCCCTTTACTTTGAAATAAAGAATAAACTAATTCTTTAAAACTTATTAAAATCATTCTCTATTTTAAAAATTATGTTGATATCTTAGTATAATAGATAAATCACAATTAAAATTTATTTCTTAATGTCGATGATTAGTTTTATACTACAATCTCAAACTTTATTAAAATAGTGTTTATATTGCATTATTATCTTTATATATATTTCACTTTATTATTCAAATTCTACAAAAAAAATCGTTCCAAATTCTATTAAAATTTGAAACGATTTTTGTTTAATTTTATTTCTTTCTACCAAAAAGATTTTTCTTAAAGCTATGTGTATTTTCATCCATTTCTTCGCCACAAGCTTCCATAAACGTATATAACGCTTCTTTTTGCTTTTGATTTAACCCTTTAGGTATATCAACAATTACTCTTACATATTGATCACCTTTTCCAGTAGAATTAACCCTAGCAACACCTTTTCCTTTTAATCTAAATAATGTGCCTGATTGTGTTCCTTCTGGAACAGTATATTTTACATTTCCTTCTACTGTCTTGACTGTAATTTCTGTACCAAGAGCTGCTTTAGCCATTGATATATGAGTATCTATATAAATATCATTTCCTTTTCTTGTGAATTCCTTTGATGGAGATACATTTATTCTAATGTATAAATCTCCAGGACTTCCCCCTCTTAATCCATGTTCACCTTGTCCTCTAAGAGGCATAACATTTCCTGTATCAACACCTGCAGGAATGTTAACATTTATCTTTCTTGTCTTTCTAACATTTCCATTTCCTCTACAATGTGTACAAGGTTTTTCAATTATATTTCCTGTTCCACTACATCTATCACAAGTTGATGTCGATACAAAACTGCCAAGTGGAGTTTGTCTTTGAACTCTTACTTGACCCGTTCCACTACAAGTTGGACAAGTTTTTTTAGAAGTTCCAGGTTCAGCACCTGATCCATTACAATGTTCACAGCTTTCACTTCTGTTAACTGTAATTTCTTTTTCAACACCAAATACAGCTTCTTCAAAAGTTAATGTTAATGTATATTCAATATCATTACCATTAACTGGTCCATTTCTTCTACGTGTACTTGAACCACCGCCAGTAAACATATCAAAAATATCTCCAAATCCACCCATATCGAAACCGCCAAATCCGCCAGATCCAAATCCGCCGCCATTAAAGTCAGCACTTCCAAATTGATCATAGTTAGATTTTTTTTCTGGATCAGAAAGCACTTGATAAGCTTCATTTATTTCTTTAAATTTTTCTTCTGCTTCTGTATTCCCTTTATTCTTATCGGGATGATATTTAATAGCTAATTTTCTAAAAGCTTTTTTTATTTCATCATCACTTGCACCTTTTTGAAGTCCAAGAACTTCATAATAATCTTTGTTTGCCATTTATTAATGTTCACCACCTAGTTTTGTTTTCTACCTTAAAGAGGGAAGACGAGCATTGCCTTCCCTCTGAATTATTATATTAGATAACTAGAATATAGTAAAATTATTTATCATCATCTACTTTAAAATCAGCATCTACAACATTGTCATCATGTGGTGCTTGTTGTGCTCCACCTGCTGCATTTGGATCAAATCCACCAGCTTGAGATGGATCTCCACCAGCTGCTGCATAAACTTTAGAAGATACAGCATAGAATTCTTGAGTTAATTCTTCTGTAGCTTTCTTTATAGCTTCTAAATCTTCTCCATCTTTTATAGCTTTAAGAGCTTCTAGTTTTTCAGTAACTTTAGCTTTATCTTCTGCTGATACTTTATCTCCAAGTTCAGTTAAAGCTTTTTCTGTTTGGTAAATTAATTGATCTGCATTATTTAAAGTTTCTACCTTTTCTTTTCTCTTCTTATCTTCTTCTGCGAATTTTTCTGCTTCTTTTACAGCCTTATCTATTTCTTCATCATTTAAGTTAGTAGATGCAGTAATAGTTATATTAGCTTCTTTTCCTGTTCCTTTATCTAATGCTGATACTTTAACAATACCATTAGCATCAATATCAAATGTAACTTCGATTTGAGGAATTCCTCTTGGTGCTGGAGCTATTCCTGATAAAGTAAATCTTCCTAATGATTTATTATCCATAGCCATTTGTCTTTCACCTTGAACTACATTTATTTCAACTGATGTTTGACTGTCTGCTGCAGTTGAGAATATTTGGCTCTTTTTAGTTGGAATAGTTGTATTTCTTTCAATTAATGGAGTTGCTATTCCACCAGCTGTTTCTATTCCTAAAGTTAATGGTGTAACATCTAATAATAATACATCTTTAACTTCTCCTGTTAACACTCCCGCTTGAACTGCTGCTCCTACTGCTACACATTCATCTGGGTTAACTCCCTTTGATGGATCTTTTCCTGTAAAGTTTTTAACTGCTTCTACAACTGCAGGTATTCTTGTTGATCCACCAACTAAGATTATTTTTTCAATTTCATCTATAGAAATCGCAGCATCACTTAATGCTTTCTTCATAGGTTCAATACTTCTTTGAACTAAATCATGAGTAATTTCATTGAATTTAGCTCTTGTTAAATTTAGGTCTATATGTTTTGGACCTGTTGCATCTGCTGTGATAAATGGTAAATTGATGTTTGTTTGCATTGATGAAGATAATTCAATCTTTGCTTTTTCTGCTGCTTCCTTTAATCTTTGAAGAGCCATTTTATCTTGTCTTAAATCAATTCCATTTTCCGCCTTAAATGTTTCTGCTATATAGTCCATAACTTTTTGGTCGAAATCATCTCCACCAAGTTTTGTATCACCATTAGTAGATAATACTTCAAATACTCCATCTCCTAATTCTAAGATAGATACATCAAAAGTACCACCACCTAAATCATAAACTAATATTTTATGATTTGAATCCATTTTATCTAATCCATAAGCTAACGCTGCTGCTGTTGGTTCATTTATTATTCTTAATACTTCTAAACCAGCAATTTTACCTGCATCTTTTGTTGCTTGTCTTTCACTATCATTAAAGTAAGCAGGTACTGTAATAACCGCTTGAGTTACACTTTCACCTAAATAACTTTCAGCATCAGCTTTTATTTTTTGAAGTACCATAGCTGAAATTTCTTGTGGTGAATAGTTCTTACCGTCTATATCAACCTTATAAGAAGTTCCCATATGTCTCTTTATTGAGATTATAGTTTTATCTGGATTTGTTATAGATTGTCTTTTAGCAACTTGACCTACTAATCTTTCTCCGTCAGCTTGGAAAGATACTACTGATGGCGTAGTTCTTGCACCTTCTGAATTTGTTATAACAACAGGTTCTCCACCTTCCATAACTGCAACACATGAATTAGTTGTTCCTAAATCAATTCCTATTATTTTTCCCATAATATATTCCTCCTAAATTTGGTTTAATTTATTTGTATATTTTATTTAAATATTAGCCTCTTTTTCATAGGCTAGTTAATTAGTTAGCTACTTTAACAACTGTATATCTAATTACTTTATCTTCTTTTTTATATCCTTTTAAGAAAACTTCTGCAATTTGATTTTTTCCCATATTTTCATCTTCTATATGCATTACTGCTTGATGAAGGTTTGGATCAAAATCTGCTGATGCATCTATTTCTTCAACTCCTAGTTTTTCAAAAGAGCTTTGGCAAGATTTTATTGTCATTTCTACACCTTTTTTTAGATCTTCAAGACTTCCTTCTGCAGCAACTGCTCTTTCAAGATTATCTAAAACAGGAACTAATTCTTTTAATACATCTACACAAGCATCTGAATATATCCCTTGTTTTTCTTTGGTTGTTCTCTTTCTGTAATTGTCATATTCAGCAGTAATTCTTAATACTCTATCATTTAAAGCTTCTATTTCTTGCTTCAACTTCTCATTTTCTGCCTTGTGCTTTTTCATCATGCTAAGTTCATCCTCTTCTTCATTTAAAGATTCTTCAGAAGATTCTTTAGAAGCTTCATCCGTTAGATTTTCACTATCATTATTTTCAATATTATCTTCTTGATTTTCATTTTCTTCAATAACATCTTCCATTACTTCTTCATTTTTTAATGTTTCATCATTATATTCCATTTCTGAAATTACACCTCTTCTCTTATTAATTGTAAAAATTATTTACTCTGATTATTTAATATATTATTTAATTCTTTTACAATTTCAGCCATTATTGATATTACTTTAGAATAATCTATTCTTTTAGGACCTATTAATCCAATAGTTCCAATTGGCCTATCTCCAAAAGAATATTCAGCAGCGATTATACTACAATCTTTAGCCTGTGGTTTATAATTTTCCTCACCTATTCTAATAGTTATATCTTTATTAGTTTTAAGTAAATCTCTTAATGATTCTTTATCATTAAGAAGAGATAACATTTCCTTAGCTTTTTCAATATCATTGTATTCTGGATAGTTAAATATATTAGTAGCGCCCTCCATAATTAAATCAGGTGAATCTGCTGCATTTTTTAACGTTTCATATAATGGAGTTAAAAGAGCATTAAATAATTCATCATATCCTTGTAAATCTTCTTTTAATTGATTTATAACTTGCAAGTTTATTTGTTCTATACAAAGATTTACTAGTCTCCTATTAATAACTGCATTTATCTTATTTAGTTCCTCAATTGTAGGAGTTGAATTAACTCTTATTATATGATTTTTCATTACTCCAGCATCTGTTATTATTACTGATACTAATGTAGTACTATCTACTTTCATCAACTGAAGTGATTTAATAAAACTTTTATTTACTGATGGAGTTTGAATTACACAAGTTAAATTAGTAAGTTCTGATAATAGTGAACTTGTTTGTCTAACTATCTTATCTACTTCTAACATAGCTGTATCTATAATGTATTGCTTTATTTTTAAATTTTCTTCAGGTGTTAGTAATTGATTTTCCATCAAACTATCAACATATAATCTATATCCTTTATTAGATGGAACTCTCCCTGACGAAGCATGGGGCTGTTCTAAATAACCCATGTCTTCAAGATCTGCCATTTCATTTCTAATAGTTGCAGATCCCACTCCTAAGTTATACTTTTTAGCAATAGTTCTAGAGCCAACTGGATCTCCAGTATGAATATAATCATTGATAATAGCTTGGAGTATTTTTATTTTTCTATCATCAATAGTCATAATCTCACCTCTTTTGTTAGCACTCACTATGTTCGAGTGCTAATGACTATGTTTTTAATATAGTATTTATCATGTTTTTTGTCAATTCTAATTATATTTAATATGCACATATTCGCTTCTTTTATTTGATTTTTTATTGATTTATCTCCACTTTTCTCACTTTTGCTCTAATTTACTATAAAAGTTATATTATAAAATCACTCATAACACTATTTGATACTTCTATTCCACGGGATGTCAAATATATTCTACCCCCATTACGAATTAATAATTCTTGTTTAATATTTTTATAAATAACATCTCCATACACTTCATCTATGTCTTTTTTAAACCTCTCTTTAAAGTCTCTTTCTTCTATTCCTCTAATCATTCTAAGGCCCATAAACATAAACTCTTCCATATCATCATTTATATTATTTTCATAAATTTCATTTTCTACGCTTTCATTACTATTTATATTTTTAATATAAAGTTCTATATCATCTATGTTTTTTATTCGTTTTCCCTCAATATAAGAACTTGATGAAACTCCAAGACCCAGATATTCATTTAATTTCCAATAAACTATATTATGATAGCATTCTTTTTTATCTTTTGAAAAATTAGAAATTTCATATTGGCTATATCCATTTTCTTTTAAAAATTTTTTTGTAAGCAAATACATATCTCTTTCTTTTTCTTCTGAAGGTAAATTTAATTTATCTTGATTATATAAATTATAAAAACAAGTTCCCTCTTCGATTATTAAACTATATGCAGATATATGTTCTGGATTAAATTCTATTATTTTTTCTAATGTTTTTCTCCAATCTTCTACACTTTGATTTGGCAGTCCAAACATTAAATCTATATTTATGTTTTTAAATCCTACTTTTCTTGCCAATAAATAATTATTTTCAAACTCTTCAAAAGTATGAATTCTTCCAATTTCTTTTAGAAGAGATGGTTTTGTAGATTGAAGTCCCATACTTATTCTATTTACATTGTATTTTTTCATAATTTTCAACTTATCTTCACTTAAACTACCAGGATTGCATTCTATAGTAAATTCTAGATTTTCTCCTAACATTAATGTATTAATGCATTTTAAAAGTTTCTCTAATTCTATTTCATCTAAATAAGAGGGGGTACCACCACCAATAAATATACTTTTTATTTTATAACTACTAGCTTTATCTTTAATTTCTTTGTTAAGTGCGCCTATATACCCACTAATAAATTTTTCTTTTCCTGAATATGATGGAAAATCACAATATAAGCATTTTTGCTTACAGAATGGAATATGTATATATAAAGATATTTCTTTTAAAAATAGTTCTTTCATCTTTTCTCCTCCTAATTAACATTTTTAATACTTTTAGATAAAAAAAGCTGACAAATTTGTCAGCTTTTTTTCTTATGTTTAATTTAAAATTCTTATTATATTTTAAATTTTTAATCTACTTTTAATACTGCCATAAATGCTTCTTGTGGTACTTCAACAGAACCAACCTGTCTCATTCTCTTCTTACCTTCTTTTTGCTTTTCAAGTAATTTCTTCTTTCTTGAAATATCTCCACCATAACATTTAGCTAATACATCTTTTCTCATAGCTTTTACGGTTTCTCTTGCTATAATTTTTGAACCAATTGCAGCCTGAATTGGAACTTCAAACATTTGTCTTGGAATTATTTCTTTTAATTTCTCAGCTATGCCTCTTCCTTTACTATAAGCTCTTTCATCTGGAACTATCATTGATAATGCATCAACTACATCTCCATTTAATAAAATATCAAGCTTAACTAACTTAGTTGTCTTGTATCCTTTAAATTCATAATCTAAGGATGCATATCCTCTAGTTCTAGATTTTAATGTATCGAAAAAGTCATAAACTATTTCATTTAATGGCATATCATAAGTTATTACCGCTCTTGTTTCTTCTATATATTCCATGTCTATATAAATTCCACGACGTTCTTGACATAATTCCATAACAGCTCCAACATAATCAGTTGGTGTAATTATAGATGCTTTTACCACTGGCTCTTCCATAAAATCTATTTCTGTCATTGGTGGTAAATTAGTTGGATTAGTAATATCAAATACTTCACCATTTGTCTTTGTAACTTTATATATAACTGATGGTGCTGTAGTAATTATATCTAAATTAAATTCTCTTTCAACTCTTTCTTGAATTATCTCCATGTGTAATAATCCTAAGAAGCCACATCTAAAACCAAAACCTAATGCTATAGATGTTTCAGGTTCAAAGTTTAATGCTGCATCATTTATTTGTAATTTTTCTAATGCTTCCTTTAATTCATCATATTTTGCTCCATCTACCGGATATATTCCTGAATAAACCATAGGTATTGCTGGTTTATATCCTGGTAATGCCTTTTCTGTTGGTCTACTAGCTTCTGTTATGGTATCACCAACTCTTGCATCTCTAACATTCTTTATTGATGCTGTTATGTAACCAACATCTCCTGCGCTTAATTCCGGAACTGCAAGCGCGCTTGGAATAAACACACCTACTTCAGTTACATCATAAACTTTGTTAGTTGCCATAAGTTTTATTTTATCACCTGGTTTTACTTTACCATCAAGTACTCTTACAATAGATACAACACCCTTATAACTGTCATAATAAGAATCAAAAATCAAAGCCTTTAACGGTGCTTCTTCATCTCCATTAGGTGGAGGTAAAGTTTCAACTATGCTTTCTAAAACCTGTTCTATATTTAAACCTGTTTTTGCTGAAATCATAGGTGCATTTTCTGCATCTATTCCTATTACATCTTCAATTTCTTGTTTTACTTCTTCTGGTCTAGCTGAAGGTAAATCAATTTTATTTATAACTGGTGAAATTTCTAAATCATTATCTAAAGCTAAATAACAATTCGCTAAAGTTTGTGCTTGAATTCCTTGAGTTGCGTCAACTACTAATAAAGCACCTTCACATGCTGCTAAACTTCTAGAGACTTCATATGTAAAATCCACATGTCCTGGAGTATCTATAAGATTAAATATATACTCTTCTCCATTTTCTCTTCTATAAACTAATCTAGCTGCTTGAGACTTTATTGTTATGCCTCTTTCTCTTTCAATATCCATATTATCTAAGATTTGTTCTTCCATTTCTCTCTTAGTTAACGTTCCTGTTGTTTCTAATAATCTATCTGCAAGTGTTGACTTACCATGATCGATATGTGCTACTATTGAAAAATTTCGTATATATTTTTGTCTTTCACTCATATATATAACTACCTTAATAAGGTAGCTTAGTCACCCCCATTGTATTTAAATAAAACCTTTTATTTTTTTCAAGTGCCTAAATTATATCATACATGTATTTAATATTTCTATATAAAACTTTCTCAAACCCTTTTATATAACTATTATTCTTTAAATTTATGAGTAAAATTATACGCATTTTCTTTTAAGCCAGTAAAATTAATACTAATTTTATTATATAAGTTTTTTAACTTCTGTGTAAAAATAGACTCTTCATTAATCCTTAAATCCTTATTACCTATTCTAATCAACAATTGTTTATTATCTTCTTTATAAATTTTAATTGTTGAGTTATCTTTTATAAAATTTGAAAAATCTTCTCCAAATTCTTCACTAACTAACTCATAATTTTGCTTTGTATTTCCAAGTGGAGATAATGATTTTGTATTAATGATATTCACTTTTGTAATTCCACCTAATACGATTAAGGCCAGTATAATTACTGGTAACATTCTTATAAGTATCCTGTGTTTTTTTTCCCTCATTAAAAAGACCACCTTTAGATATATTTATCTAAATAATGGTCTTATTTCATTAATATTATTCACTATTTTTCTGCTTTGCTTTAAATGTATCTATATATACAATAGGTAAAGTGGCGCTTTTTATCTATTTATTTAATATTTCAGCAAGTACTCTTGCCATGCATCTTGCTGTAACTTTTGCTTCTTCAATCGAATTTACATTAGATCCCATTTCAAAAAGAACACTTCCATCACTCTTGCTTTGGTTAAATGCATTTTTCCCTCTATTATAAGTTAAAATTTTCCTTGTTAACCCTGGAAATAATTCTTCTGTCTTTTTAAATATATTTTCTGTTAACTCTTTGTTTTTATCGTACCTTGTACTATTTTTAGCATTTACAAACATAATTTTAGCAGCATCTGTTCCTTCAACCTTTGTGGTCATAGCATCTTTATTATCAACTGAATCTCTATGCAAATCTAATATAATTTTAAAATCACCATATTTTTTTAGATATTTATCTACAGTCTCACTGGATCTTGAATAACTATCATTATATGAAACGCTATGATTTGTTTTATCATGTATTACTGAAATCCCGTAATTTTCTTCTAACTCCTTAGCTAATGCATCTCCAACACCAACTACATTTGCATTTTCATCAGTAGTGTCAACTGAAGCCTCTGCATAATTTTCAGTTGTATGCGTATGATAAATTAATACTTCCGGCTTGGACGCATTTAAATTTTTCTTTAAAGAAGGATCATATATCTTGCTATTTAAAGATTTTTCATTTGAAGAAAATTTTAATATACTTTCTTCATTAACATTAAATTGGTTAAATGTTAATGAAGTCTTCTCACTGTTATCTATATTATTAAAAAAGCCTACTTCGCTTTTTAATATGTTTTCATACGCTAATCCATCTAGTCCTATTGATTTTAATAAAACATTTTTTAAAGATAAATTATTTTCTGCATAACTCTCTTCATTATAAACTTGTTCTTTTACTATAGGCATTCCCAAATTCAGCAGTTGAACATATGCATATCCGCCTCTCTCATTACATTGCTTCAATACACTACCAACCCTTAAAAAAAATATAAATACTATAATAATTAATAATATTAATCCACCATTAATTCTAGAAAAAAAACTAGTTCTTGTATTCTGTTGTTTAAAATTTTTTCTTCCTAATGTAAGTTTATACAAGTTAACCCCCCCTTGCTTCTTTTATATTTATATTAATAATTTTACATAATTATTATCTTTATTTATAAATTTATTAATTTTACATATCAAAAGCCATGGTTTCCTTTTAAATATAATTTTCTCAGCTTTTCTTTTTCTAAATTCACATATCCATTATTCCAACCCTAGATTTAATCAAGTTTTCACTGTTAAAAAACTTTATGATTTTCTTGTACAATAAAAAAGATGGCTACCACCTTTATTGTTATGTAAGTTATATAAACTTATTAACACTAAGGTAATATACCACCTTTTTATATTTTAATTACATTCTAAATTTATAATTAAATTCTAAATTATTCTCAAACAATATATTTTTAAGACTATAAAATCCTTTTATAAATTATTCTCTTTTCTTTATAACTTAATTTATTGCTAGTTCAAAAACTTGTTTATATCTTCCATTTCCATATCAGGTTGAAGTCCTACATTTACTCCATTAGATATAATTTTAGATAATGCTTCTATTATCATATCTACCTCTTTTGGTGCTACTATTAATTCACCAACATTCGCAGATAAAACCTCTTTTATAAGAAGTTTCTTTTCTGATTTATCAATATCTTTTAACATATTATAAAATTCTTTTCCTGATGAAGATTTACTTATTAATTCATCTATAACTAAATCTATTGAATCACTAGCAATTGTAGCTGCATCAACAACTGTTGGCACTCCTACTGCAATCACTTTTACTCCTAAAGTTTTTTCACTAATTTCTTTTCTATTGTTTCCAACACCTGCACCTGGAGATATTCCAGTATCTGAAATTTGAATTGTTCTATTAACTCTTTCTATACGTCTTGAAGCTAATGCATCTATACAAACTACTACATCTGGTTTAACTTTATCTACTAATGATTTTATAATTTCTCCTGTTTCAATTCCTGTTATACCTAAAACACCCGGTGCTATAGCACATACAGGTCTTACAGAATCATCAATAGCTTCAGGCATAACAACTTGTAAATGTCTAGTCACCATTATTTTTTCTACCACTTTAGGACCCAATGCATCTGGTGTTACTTGCCAATTTCCAAGTCCAACTACTAACGCTGTTTGCTTTTTCTCTAAATTAATAAGCCTTTTTAATATCTTGCCTAAAACTTTAGAAACATCATCCATTATTCCTCCATCATAGACTGTAAACTCAGGTATATCTATTGTTATATAATTTCCAACAGGTTTACCCATTTTTATAGCTCCATCCTCATTCTCAATCTTTACTGTGGTAAATTTTATATCCCCTTCCTTTTCCTCTTCTGAAATAACACCATCTATCTCTCTATTATGTTTCTTTATATACATTTCCCTTGATTCAATTGCCAAATCTGTTCTAACATCCATCTTTACCTTACCTCCATTTATTAAATTATTCTTATATCTAGCTAGATTTTTCTTATAAAGATCACCTTTCTCTACCTGAATATTAGAAAGACTTATCCAGATCATCACATTACTTATTTTAATCTAAAAAACAAGATTATTTGTACTAGTAGCAATCGGATAAATACTTAATAATATTATTTTTCCTATATGTTTAAATTTAATACTTGAATTACATAACTTTCAATGTTATAATAAGGTTTGTTGAAATTAAACGATGAGTAGTTTTCCCCGAAAACTGCTTAGGCCCTATAAAACTTTAAGGGGGTGAATCAAGAATGGCAAACATAAAATCAGCAAAAAAGAGAATTAAAGTTACTGAAACTAAAACTTTAAACAATAGAATGGTTAAATCAGCGTTAAAAACTGTAATTAAAAAGTTTGAAGCTGCTGTAGCTGGTAACAATGTTGAAGAAGCTAAAACTGCTTTCGTAGCAGTAACTAAGTCTTTAGATGTGGCTGCTTCAAAAGGTGTTGTTCACAAAAACATGGCTGCAAGAAAGAAATCTAGATTAGCTGCGAAATTAAACGCTATGGCGTAATCTAATAAACCCACCATTTTTGGTGGGTTATTTATTTTTTCTTATCTTTTTACTGTTAAAGTATTAATAAGTAATAATTCCATTTCCATAGTCTTATCTAATCCACTAGATTTTAAATTGTTTTCTGTATTAACACATAATTTAACGAGTTCACTTAATTGTTTTTCTGTAAATTTACTGCTTTGTGCAGCTAATTTCTCACAAACAAACTGTGGTAATTTTAACTCACTCATAAAAGTACTTATCTTTTTACCTTGTCTTAATCCAGTTTTTATATCATACAGTTTAATAAAATGTCTTTGAATATTACTTATTATCAACATATGTTGATCTGATTTATATAATATTTCTTTCATTACATCCATGGCACGTTCTATTTTTCTTTGTGCTATTAACTCAACTAAATCAAATACGTCGTCTTCCCCAGATGAAGATATTAACATATCTATATCCTTTTTAGTTATTTCTCTTCCATTTGTATATGAAATTAATTTATCAATTTCCCTTTTTATTATATCAAAATTATTTTGAACCTTTTCTGCAAAATACATGACCTCTATTCTGCCTATATTCTTTTTATTCAGTTTAAATAAATCATTTATTTTCTTAATATAAGAATCTCTTCTTAATTTATCACAATGCACAACTGGTATTAATTTATCTAATGAATTTAATCTTTTATTTTTATTAGGTTTTTCTCTCTTATCATTAAACAAGTAGTACATTACTAAAATAGTGTATGGCGGCATATCTGAAGCATATTTTAATATACTTTTATAAATCTTATTTGATGCTTCATCACTTTTATCTTTTAAGAAATTAGCTCTGTATACAATGACAACTTTTTTATCACTCATCATCGGAAAAGTTTCACATGCATTCATAATTTCATCATAATTTGTTTTCATTCCATCTATTCTTATTAAGTTAAGATTATCTTTATCATTCCCTATTGTTTTTTTAAGTATTGAATCTATTGAATCTTTTATAAGTTCTTCATCTAATCCACAAAATATATATGAATTTTTTATATTTCCTTTTTCAATGTCTCTTTCAAAAACTTCATAATTAATCAAAGTAAAATCCGCCTTTCTATACTTCACATCTAAAATAGCACTTTACCTCTAAATAATATAATTTTATTTATATTATTATCGCTAAAATTTATTATATCACAATCCTTAGAATTAACTTTTTTATTATTCGTTTTTAGAATATAATTTTTCTCATCAACTTTCAATATACAATTGTTTTTATATTGTTTTATTTTAACCTTATTATCTATATTGATAATTCCATTTTCTCTATATACTTTTTTAGAAAAAGTTATATCTTTTAATTTTTTTATATCTATATTATTTTTATTTGTTATAAGCACTCTATCACCTTTATAAGTAAGTAAAAAGGCTCCTTCATTATAATATTGTATTTTGGGTAAAGGACTATACATTTCAATAGTGATTACCACTATAAACAAAAAAGGCAAATAAATAAATTTATATTGATTATTTTTTATAAAATACAGACTTATTAATATACTCATATAAAATACAGCTATATACTCATTGCCGCTGATTATAGGTAATGAATAATAATCTAATTTATCTACTGTCCAATCAAACCATTTTAATATAATCAAATTTATATAACTGCAAAAATCAAATAAACTAGGTATAACATATGTGATAGGTAAAATATTACCACATATAACTATTAAATTAATAAAGGGCATTAAAAATAAATTTCCTAATATAAAATTAATAGAAAAATCTTTGAACACTAAAATTAAATATGGGAAAGTAAAAATTTGAGCTGATAAACTAATACTTAAAGTATTTCTTAAAATTTTAGGCAATTTATAAAACTTATAATTAAGTTTCTTATTGCACAAAATTATTCCTAGTGTTGCTAAATATGATAAGTGAAATGAAACTTCAAAAACAGCATAGGGTCTCATAAGTAAAAGTATTATTCCAGATATGCTTAATGCTGAGATAGAATTATTATTTCGTTTCAATAAGTAACTTAGTTCTAGTGTACTTAGCATTAAAAATGCCCTAATACTTGAATAATTACTACCAGTAAATAAAACATATATTATTGTAGCTATTAGACCTATCTTAACTCCTAAAAAACGCCTTAAAACACTATATACTATAGCCACATGTAATCCTGAAACACTAATTGCATGTATTATTCCAAAACTTTTCATATACTCCTTATCTTCATCATCTAGACACTCTGAATAGCCAAATGCAATAGATGAAATAAGCCCTGCCTTTCTCTTTCCAAGGTTTTCTTCTAGCATCTTATATACTTTATTTTTAATATGATACAGGTTACTTATAAAATCATCATCGCTTTTTTTTATATTATTTATAAAAAGACTTCCTACTATCCCCTTTTCTTTAATAGGATTATTTTTAAATGTTCCTTTTACATTAAATTTATCACCTTGAGTTAACTTATCTTTAAAATTTTCTATTATAATTTTTTTTCCATTATAATATCCTATTGTTTCATATGAATTATTTTTTAATATTCTTACTTGTGCATCTGCATTAAAATTAATATTGTAATATGAAAAATTCATGAATAATCCCATTACAAAAATTAAACTAATTACAAATGTAAAACTAATTCCACAATAATAAAAAACACATATAAAAAAGAAGCTCACAATAAAAATTGCAAGCTTCTTAAAATCAGAAAATAATCCAAAAGTAATTGAACTCAATATTAGAGTTATAAAAATATATACCATTGGATTAGCTACTTCTTCAATTCTTTTTGTGTTCAAATAGCTCACCTCATTAATGAGTTTTGCCACTTTTTAAATAAAATTTCAAACACAAGTAAAAATACTACTATTACAGCTAAAATAATCATACAATTATTTGTTATAATCACTTGCTTTAACATAAATATTGCTCCTAATGATGCTATTGATAAAGCTAAAGCTATCATCATTAATTTTCTCTCTATTGATGATTCTCTTAAACTTATATTGCTATTAAATGCAGTAAATAAAATTCCACCTAAAGACATCGTTAGCAATGAAGTTAAATATCTACTATCATCCTTTAATATATATGTTGATATTAATATTATTCCACTTAATAATAATGATCTTCCTACTACTTCTTTCCTACTTATATCTAGGCCATCTTTTAACAATAAAATTAATGCAAGAGGTACGCTTAAAATTATATTTACAAATAATATATTAAAAATGTCTAAAGATTCTGCTACTCCAATCATTGAAGATAATAATAAAGTTATTATTTGTGTTAAAACCAATGTGTAAATCCCTTTAAATGCCCTATTAATATTATGATTTAATTTTGTTGCATAATCTTTTATCTTAAAAAATCCATCTAGATAATTCTCTTTTATATATACATCTGATATTTTCTTAACTAGTAAAGAGGGATCTCCTTTAGCTATACCAACATTAGATAAATTTAAACTTGGTAAATCGCCTAAATTTTCTCCAGTTGCTGATACTTTATATCCATCTTTATTAAATAATGCTATTATTTGAGATTTTATTTCAGGATTTATTCTAGAAAATACTCTTACTTTATTTAATAAATCTTTTAATTCTTTAGAATTTAATGTATTTAATTCTATTCCTGATACAACCTGTTCATTTTTATATATAAGTCGTGCTTTTTTTGCTGTTGTGATTGCACTAATTTTATTTTCTTCTGTAAATAGAATTGGAATTATACCATTATCCTTTATTTTATTTACTCTTTCTTCAATATCTTCTTTAAGTGGATTTTCTAAAGCAATAATTCCCACAAAAACCATATTACTTTCTATGTTCTCATCTGTTGATGGTTGATAACTAAAATTTCTATATGCAAAAGCTTCCGTTATTAAACCTTCTGCTGAAAACTTTATATCAAATTCTTTTATTTTAGCTTTTTCCTCATCTGTAAGTTCTTTTTCTACTCCATCTACCATAATATGAGTACATCTTTCTAATACTGAATCTAAATTACCACGTGAATTAGCTCTATACCATCTTTTTATTCTATTCAAAACTGTTGTCATTTTTTTATCAAAATCCATAGGTATTTCAAGAATTCTAAGATTTTGATTATCTAAAATTGATTTATATACTTTCTTTTTAGATGCATATTCTAAATATGCTACTTCAGCTAAATCACCTGAACAATTACTATTTTCAACATTATAAATAGAATTATTACATAACAATGATATATCTAATATTCTCATCATATTTATATCCTTAGAATATTCAACATTTTCAGATAAAGATATTTCATTATTAGTAAGTATTTTTCTTACTATCATTTTTTCTTGAGTTATTGCTCCAATTTTATCTAAACACATTATATTAATATCATTTATTAAATCAAAAGTAGAAAAATTTATAATATTAATATCTTGTTTTAAAAATAATTCAAAAATATATTTAACAGCTAGTACTATAATTAAAAAAGCTGGTAAACATCCTATTATAAAGAATCCAGTATATAAATCACTTATATCTTGTTTTACCAAATTTATACTTATTATTCCACACATTAGTATTAGGAAACTATACATTAAATACTTTCCCCATTGTTTTTGTATCTTATTTAATAAGGTGTTCTTTCTGTTACTTGCATATGTAAGCATTGCTAAAAGTCTTCCAAGTTGAGTAGAATTTCCTATTGAAATCACTATACCTTCTCCGCTACCCTCTTTTATTACAGAGCCTTTAAAAAGTATATTATTCATTTCACCAAGAGAGTTTATTCCACCACTTATTTTACTTTCAAATTTTTCTTTAAAAAATGTTTCTCCGGTAATATTTTTTTCATCAACCTTTATATTATTAGCTTTTACTATTCTTATATCAGCAGGAATTAAGGAATCCTTTTTAAAGATTACTATATCACCTATTAATATATCTTCTGCTTTTATTATTTGTTGTATGCCATCTCTTACTACAGTAGCCGTAGCAAAGTTTAGCTTTTCTAAGAAACCAATTTCCTTATCTTTTCTAATGTTATACACCATAAGTGATGCAGTATTTATCAGTAAAAAACCTAGTATAATAAATTTGTAATTATTGAAATTTAATACAAATAATAACACCGTAAGTATTAAATATATTAAAATATGTACTTGCTTAAATATACTAATTATATTCTTAGATACTCTATTGGCACTTGGTAATTCTATCTTGTTGCTTCCATACTTTTCTTTTCTTGCTAAACACTCGCTACTATTAAGTCCTTTTTGTATATTACTATCCAACATTTCAACAACTTGAAGCCATGTACTATTACAATATTTGTCCAAAAAATCCCCCACCTAACTAATAATTAAATAAATAATAAACCAGTTATAAAAACTGGATTATTATTTATTAATTATAGTATAAATGTTAGTCGATTAAAAATAAAGTTAAAAATCTACTCTTTTGTTTTAGGATTGAATATCAAAGCCATAAGATAACCAAAGAATATAGCCGCAGTTATTCCTCCAGCAGTTCCTTTAATTCCCCCAGTAAAGGCTCCTAGCAATCCAATCTCTTTTACTTCTTTTATTGCAGCTTTAGCTAGTGAATTTCCAAACCCCGGTAAAGGCACAGTAGCACCAGCACCTCCTATAGCAACAATTTTATCGTATATTCCAAAGGCACCTAATATTGCTCCCACTGTAACAAATAAAACTAATATTCTACCTGGTGTTAAATTTGTTGTATCCATTAATATTTGTGCTATTATACATATAATGCCTCCAACTATAAAAGCACTTAAATAATCCATATATGTACTCTCCTTTCAAAAACTTATTTCATTTCTATTGCAACTGCATGGGCTATACCTGGTATGCTTTCGCCTTGAAGAGATGATGTTGGACTCATTAAAGCTCCTGTAGATACTAACAGTACATTTTTTATTTCTTTTCTCATTAACTTCTTATATAATTCTCCTGCAAATACAACTGCTGAACATCCACATCCACTTCCTCCTGCTGCAGTTTTTTGTTGTTCATTATTAAAAATTGCTTCTCCACAATCCATATGATTTGACCTTATATCAAAACCATATTCTTGTATTAATTTATCTGCCAATTCTTTTCCTACACTTCCCAAATCACCTGTAGCTATAACGTCATAAAACTCTGGTTTTCTTCCTGTATCCTTAAAATGACTTACTAATGTATCTACAGCTGCTGGTGCCATAGCAGCACCCATATTATTAGGATCTTTTTGACCATAATCTTTTACTTTCCCCGTAGTCACATAAGTAATCTCTGGGAAATTTCCTTCATGACCTAAAATCACAGCTCCAGATCCTGTTACAGTCCATTGACAAGTAGCACATCTTTGACATCCATATTCTAATGGAAATCTAAATTGTCTTTCCGCTGAACTAAAATGAGATGATGTTGCAGCAACTACATGTTCAGCACATCCAGCATCCATTATTATAGAAGCTAAGCTCAAAGATTCTGTCATTGTAGAGCAAGCTCCATATAATCCAAAAAAAGGTATATTAAATTCTCTTGCTGCAAAGCTTGAAGATATTATTTGATTTAATAAATCTCCCGCAAAAAGATAATCTATATCACTTTCCTGTAAATTAGCCCTTGATAAAGCCTGCGTTATAGCTGTAAACATCATTTCACTTTCAGCTTTTTCAAAGCTGTCTTTACCGCAAGTATCATCATTTAATATTTGATCAAAATATTCCTTTAAAGGTCCATCTCCTTCTTTAGGTCCTACTATAGAATAAGCCGAAATTATTTTAGGAGGATTCTCTAATCGAACTGTTTGGGAACCTATTTTTTTACTATCTGTTTTCATATTTACACCTACCTCAAATATTACAAACTAAAATAACTAGTTAAGCTTTAGCAATATGTTGATATATCAATAAATAAAAGTTAAATAAAATAATTTCACTATGTATCTAATTGATTAACGCATATTTAAAAAATAACCTAATAATTCAATATATCTTAAAAAATAGACATTACATAATAAACAATTCCTATTATTACAGAAGTTCCTATCCCATATACAAGAACTGGTCCTGCAATTGTAAACATTTTTGATGCTACTCCAAAAACGAAACCTTCTTTTTTAAACTCTATAGCTGGTGATACAATAGCATTGGAAAAACCTGTTATTGGCACTACTGTTCCTGCTCCTCCAAATTGTGCTATCTTATCATATATTCCTACACCTGTTAATAATGCTCCTAAGAAAATCATAGTTATAGAAACAATTGTTTTTACTTCATCTTCTGGTAAACCTAATGTTGCTATATAGTTATTTATAAATTGTCCTATAGTACAAATTATTCCTCCAACAAAAAAAGCCTTAGCACAATCTTGAAGTATTTTTGGTTTTGGTTCAACTTGTTTAGCCATCTTTTCATATTTTTGTCTTATGATTTTTTCATTTCTTTTTTTCAATGTTCATCACGATGCTACTTATAAATATAAATTGTAGCATTCTCCTTTCTTTTTTATTTTATATATCCATACATATATATTATTTGTAAATTTAGAAAATTTAATTATGATAATTGGATTATTTTTTTATTTACTTAAAATTATTTCCTATATGTTATTTTAATATTATTTATGTTAACCATTTTTTAATTTTAAATCCTATATTTTAATATAAATAATTAAATCTTAAGATGGTTATTATAATATATCTTCTAATTAAATGAATTCTTTCCTGGATTATCATTTTATAAAATACTCTTATCAATCTCAGATACACTGTTATTATTTTAAATACAAAAAACAAAACCGACTAGTGACCTTAGTACCAGCGATTTTTTAGCCATGCATTATTTCTAAACATAGTTCTGAAATAATAGTGAGAATATATAATTATTTTTTTATTCTTTATAGATATTTATCTTACATTTAAAATATAATATTCTAAAAATTATCTTTAGATTTTTTAAATTTTAAAATTTACTAGATAATAAAAAAACAGATGATTTGCTCATCTGTTTTTAATATTATCTATAAAAATCAGTATCTTTAATTTTATTCTTCTAATTTATCCCTCATTTTTAAAAGTACCTTTTTTTCAATTCTTGATACCTGAACTTGACTTATACCAAGTAATTTAGCTACTTGTACTTGAGTTTTGTCTTTAAAGTATCTTAACACTATAATCTGCCTAGCTTTTTCATCTAAACTTCTTAAGGCTTCTTTTAATGCTATTTTATTTATCATACCAATATCATCTTCACCTTTTTCACTTAACTTATCTATAAGTAATACAGGAGCTCCATCATCTTGATGAATTGTATCATAAAGATATTGTAAGCTAGTAGCTGACTCTATAGCAAAGATTATTTCTTCTTTATCCACTCCAGAATACTCTGCAAGTTCTTCTATAGTAGGACTACGATTTAATTTTTTAGTTAGTTCCTCTTTTGTAAAATGTATACGCTTTGCTAAGCTCTTCACATTACGACTTACTTTTATCATACCATCGTCTCTTAAAAACCTTTTTATTTCTCCAATAATCATAGGTACTGCATAAGTTGAAAATTTAACATTGTAACTTAAATCAAAATTATTTATAGCCTTTACAAGTCCAATAGATCCTATTTGAAATATATCTTCATAGTCGTATCCTCTATTTAAAAATTTCTTGCTTATAGAAGCTACTAATGGTAAATTCATTTCTATTAATCTATTCATAGCTTCGGTATCGCCATCTTTAGCTAAAGGCAGTAATTGTGAGTTATCATTATAATTAAATTCCTCTCTTTTAAAATTCTCTGTTCCCATATTTTTCCCCTAACTCAATATGTTAAATTTTTTCTTCATTCTAACCCTTGTACCCTTTTCCTTTTCGCTTTCAACTAATAACCCATCCATAAATGTTTCCATGACAGTAAATCCCATTCCTGATCTCTCCAAATCAGGACGTGATGTATATAGCGGCTCCATCACTTTTGGTATATCTTCAATACCTTTTCCATTGTCCGTAATCTCAATTGTAACTTCTCCATCACAAATTTCAACTTCAATTTTAATAATTCCATCTTCCTTATTTTCATATCCGTGTATTATAGAATTAGTTACCGCTTCTGATACCGCTGTTTTTACATCACTTATCTCATCTATAGTTGGATCCAATTGAGCGATAAATGCAGCTACAGCCACTCTTGCAAAAGCTTCATTTTGAGATTTACTTACAAACTCCAAATTCATTTTATTTTCATACACAATAAATCCCTCCATCTTAAATGCATCTTACTGCCTCATCTACAGTTTCATAATGTTTAATAATTTTATATAATCCTGTTAATTCAAATACTTTATTTACGCTCTCCCTTATATTACAAATACAAAGATTGCCACTTTTATTGCTAAGTTTTTTATTTCTTGCAACCACTACTCCTATTCCAGAACTATCCATAAAGCTCACTCCAGAAAAGTTTAAAATTAATTTTTGTATATTATCTCTATCAATTCTATCGTCAATTCTAACTCTAACTTCTTCCGCACTGTGATGATCTAACTCCCCAATCATAGTTACTATTAAAATTTCATCATATTTATCAAATTTTAAATCCATATAAAAATACTCTAAAATTTTTCTTAGAGTAATTCACCTCCTTAGTTTCTTTACCATATTTTAACATACTATTTTATGCATCGTCAATTTGTTTTATTACATTTTATCCTATTTATTCAATTTATATAGTATTTTTAATATTTAAAACATAATTTAATTAAATTATATTATCTATATCATCGTTGAAATCAAAAAATTTATACTTTTTAATATTTGTTACTTAATATAATATTGTTATTAAATCTCAAATTATTAATTAGTTAAATTATAAAATATAGTTTTATTTGTTCATATAGTTATATCTTTCAAAAAAAATAAGTACTAAGTTTCCTTTAACTTAGTACTTATTTTTTTACTTTTTCTTTTTATTCGGTTTATATTTTGTGATTTCTTCTTCTATGATCTTAAAGAATGTTTTAACATTTTCACCTTCATTTAATATAAGAACTTCTATTGCATCTTCAAGAGTATCCATTGTATAAATATGAAAATCACCGCTACTAATACTCTCTTCTACTTCTTTTTCTAAAATTAATTCATCTTTATTCATACTAGGAATCAATACACCTTTACCACTAACATTATCTAAAGTCTTGCAAACAGTATAAAATCCTTCAATTTTTTCATTAACCATTCCTATTGGTTGTACTTCTCCAAATTGATTTATTGATCCTGTTACCGCAATATTTTGTTTTATTGGTTTTTTACTAATTGCTGAAAGCATACATATTATTTCTGCAACTGAAGCACTATCACCTTCAATTAGTGAATACGTTTGTTCAAAACTCAACTGAAAATCAACTGGTAAGCTTTCATAAGGACTTAATAAACTATTTATTAAACCTCTTAAAATTACAATAGACTTTTCATGAATATTTCCACTTAATTTGCATTCATTATGAACATCTATTATTCTTCCACTACCTTGGAATGCTAAGCAAGTTATTCTCATGGGTCTTCCTAAACTAAATAAGCTTGTACCAATAACAGCTAATCCATTAATAGATCCAATCTTTTCACCTTTAATTGATATTAAAACTTTGTTATTCTTATAACTATCTAACATTTCTTCTTTAATATCTTTATCATCACAATGATAACTGCTAATAATATCATCCCTAATTATAGAAAATCTGCCTTCACTATTTGCTTTGTCATTAGCTAGATATAATATTCTGTCAATATAATAATTATCAACAGAAATCTTAGTTCTATCTCCTATAATTCTGGATAAATACTTGAAAATTTCTTCTATTGATTCTTGGTCCATATCTAAAAGATTTTCACTTTTTACTTTATTTTTTATATAATCTGCAACTAAACTTCTTGATGCATCATTACATTTCAATTGATTTTCCATTTCAACTTTTAATGGAAATATTCTCTTAAATTCTTCATCTCTCTCGTGAAGTATACTAAATGCCTCATAATCACCAATTAAAATAACTTTCACATTAATTGGTATAGATTCAGGTTTTAATCCCTCTAAAGATAGAACATCTAAATAATTTTTTGTATAACTATAGTCTATTTTCCCAAACATTAGTATCTTCTTTAAATAATAATAACTATACCCACTAGCAAGCAATGAATTAAGATTTAAAATTAAACACCCCTCATTAGCCTTTAATAGACTTCCTGGATGTATTAATTCTATATCTGGCAAATAGCCTCCATTGCTATTTTTATATTCAATATTCCCAATTAAATTATTTATTGTAGGATCTTCTTCAAAAATAACTCTTGGATGTAGTGTATTTTTATTATCTACAAGAACTCTAACTTCAAATTTTGTGAAAATATCGTCTATATATTGTTGATCCTCTTCCAAACTTACTGTGTAGCATTCAACTATTTGCTCTTCAATCCAATCAAACATTTGAGAAAGATACATACAAGTAAATTTATCAGTTACAAATTCAAATAATAAATCTTCCTTTACTTCTTTCATTTCTTTTTTAAGATACTTTTCATAAACAACTCTTAATTCATTAATAGATTTAATTTCAAGAGCAGTTAATTTATCTAGTACTACTTGTGCTTCTTTTTTAAGTTCTGATACTTGCTCCTTAATTTCGCCCTGTTCGTGATTTTCTAATTCATCATATTCATCTTCTGTCATCTCATTTCCTTGAGATTTTAATGGTATGAATACAAACCCTCCATTTGTTGCTTTTACATCAAAATTATTTTCCTTAGCTTTTTTCATTAATTTAGAAATATATTCGTTCCTTTGGTCTTTAGTTTCTTCAAGCAGATCTTCTTTTTCCTTATCAGATGATCCATTATAAAATTCTATTACACAATCAAAATATTGATTCTTCACATCATCAATTCTTTCTTTTAACAGTGTGCCTTTTCCACTTGGTAAAAATAAAACTTTAGGATTTAATACATCTTCAGTAATAACATAACATATATCTTTAGGTGCACTTTCTTCTTCGTATATCTCTGAAATATAATCCTTCAAGTCACTTAGTTTATCCATCGCAAATGAATCAATATAATATAAGTTGTATCCATTTTTTTTAATTTTCAAAGCTCTTTTTATATCATTTAATCTTGAAGTAACTTGTGGTAATTCTGCAAGACGTTCTTTATCAGATAATTCCTTAAAAGAACATTTAAATATAACTTCATTTGGAGTTAATTCGTTTTTCATAAATCATATCCACTTCGAAGTTTTTTCTATAACTTAAGCTTAGATTAAATCTTCAAAAGTAGTTTCCTCCTTAAATTAATAGTATATTAATATTAATATTCTTCAACTAAGAAAATAGAGATAGTTTTTTATTTTTTCTCTCTATTTTAATATATTATTTACTACTAATTTCTTATAATTAGGCTAAAACTTCGTTAAAAACTCCTTGATTTTTGCTTATTAAGAACGAATATGTACTAAACGCCAATAATTCGTCTAAATATTTTATATTTCTATTTTCCATACTCATAAATACAATAACTAAAACAAGTATATTTCTAAATCCCTTATCTATATAAAATTCATATTCAAGTTCTTCATCACACAAGTATTCTATGACTTCTTTCATCTTGCTTATAATTTCATCTACATCTTGTTTTTTTACCAAAACTCCTAATACACTTAAGAATTGATTACTTATCTTGAAATCATTTTTTTCTAAAGCTTTTAATAGTTCTTCAGCTTTACAGGTTGCATCTTCATAACCATTTAACATTATTGTATTAGTTAAACCCTGTACACTATTATTAGAGAATAAATCCAAATCCAAAACATAATTAAAAACTTGTTCCATATATTCAGTTATTGAGTCAAATTCATTACAATTTATTGCTAATAAGGTGCAAAATAAATAATCATCCTCTTTCGTTACATTTCCATATTTAGATTTTATTATTTTAAATATTTCTTTTGTTTTATAAATTATATCTTGTCTATTTTCTTTATCTACATATTTTACTATTGAATATGCTGATAAAACTAAATAACCACACTCTTTTAAGTTTTCTTCTAATAGTGAATCAAAAACATCCATTATTTCATCAATTAACTTTACTTTATCTATGTTCTCATTCATCACTGATATTAAAAACGATAATATATATAATATATCTCCTCTAAAAGAAGACATTCTAGAAGTTTTATCTTTAATAAATTTTCTTATATATTTAATTTCATCAAATTTAATTTCTTTATTATAATATCCATTAAGTAAAGAAGAAAAATGATTAATATAATCTCCATCATATCTTAATGTTTCTTTAGCATTAAGATAATTATTCACTGTAGTATCACAAACTATTTTGGTATTAGTATCTATTATGATCTCCCCCTAGTTTTTCACTAATCTAATAATTAATTTATTTATTTAATTATATAATACCTTTATGACATATTTGTGTCTAAATTTATTATTTAATTATTAATAAATAATGTCTTTATTATTATATATATGATTAATTACTTTTGGGGATATACTAACAATATTTGTCTCTTTTCAATATCTAATTTATTTTGTTTCTTATCTCATTAATAGTTGAACTTATCGAATCTAGAGTATTTAATTTTTCAGTAAGTTGTTTTATTATATCTTGATAGTTTTTTTCCCTTTCCTCTTGTCTTATATCTCTATTTTCTTGTGCTTTTAATATGTACACTATAAGAACACAGCTTAAAATTGTCCATACCCCTTGAGTTGTAGCTATTTTTATTAATTGATCAAACATAAATTGCCTCCCTATATAATATATTTTTTAAGAATTCCAAAGCTTGTCTTTTAGACTTATTTACAGCTTGTCTTGATATCTTTAATCTTTCTGCAATTTCTACATCTGATAACTGTAAATAAAACTTTAAAAAAATTATTTTCTTTTGCTTTGGCTTTAATGATGAAATCAAATCCTTAAATACTACATTGGAATATTCATCATTATTAGTATTTTTATCTAATACATTTAAAAGTTCTTCATCAGAATTATAAGTTATAAAATTTTTATAAGAATTTATTTTATAATATAAATTTATTGATTTATTATTAAGACATCTTCTCATATATTTCAATATTTCTTCATCATGATTAAATTTTTTTACTTCTAATTGTAAAGTAAGCTCATACAAATATATGATCAAATCTGTATATGCTTCAGGATATTTAAGCTTATAACTCAAATAATTAATTTTAGAATCAAAATAGGATAGGACATCCATAAAATTATTAGATTTTTCTTGAAATAATTTTATTTTTTTTAATAAATCTGTAGGCATACGACCACTCCTTAAGTTGTACTAACTCTATGAACAGAGTTTTATATACCTACTAAAAGTAAAAATATAAAAAATATGTAAACCTATTTTTTCAATTTATGTATTTTAATTCAAAGGAAATTCTACAAAAATTAATATAATTCCCTCATTTTTGATAAATATTATTATGAAAATTATAGTTTACACGCCTAAATATTCTGTATAAATTCAATAATTGTTACTTAAACTTTACAATTGCAAGATTATCTCTTACGGATTTCAATAATTCTATATCTAAACAATTACATAACTTCTTTTTACCAAGAATTATTTTCTTCAATTTTATTTAAGGTAAACGAAATACTAATATGTATGGTGCTTAATAAAGTATTATGATATAATAAGCTAGATATAATAGGTTTTTTATTTTAATTGATAAATACATTGTTATTAAAAAGGAGAGTCATAAATGGGTTTAAAAGAAAAATTTTCTGGAAAATTTAATAAGTATTTTCAAGACGCATATCTTGAAAAATATGGAGATAGAATTACAAGTACATCTGGAACTGTTTTATCAGTAAAGGTTTTTGAAAAAAGTTACTTTATATTTCATAAGATATTAGTTGAAATGGTAGTTAAACCTGAAGTTGGTAGATCTGTTGTTAAATGTTTTTATAAACAAAATAAATGGTTTAAAAAACCTGAATTTATTACTGTATCTCAAGGACATAAAGTGATAATAATGGGCGTTAAGGGTGAAAAAATAAAGAAAAAAGATACTACAGAAGCTATTCAAATAATGAATGTATTAAATCTTACAACTAAAAAAGACTTAATACCTGTTGATCACAATGAATTAAAAAAATCACGTCAACAAGCTACTAAAATGATGAGAAGATAATTTTATAAAATTAATAATACTTTATTAATTTATAAATGAAAACAAAAGTACCAATTGAAAATCTCAATTGGTACTTTTTTAGAACTCTTAATGAAGATTTGTCCAATTAATTGCTGTCACAGGACAAAGCTTTATTTTAGAGTTGTTAAGTGAGAATCTAAATTTTACATTTCGCTCCTCGAACTTACTCAGCGAAGTCGAGTTTCCTTTTTACATTCTATCCACGAGCACTACACTAAAATATCAATACTTGTAGTTTATTTTGATTTTATTAATAAATATACACTATTTATTAATGCTATTATTCCTGAGAAAAACATTACTATTAACCATTGGCTAAATGACAATGCAACAGTATGGAATATGCCTCTAAAGAATGGTATATAAAGCACAGATAAGATCATTATTATTGAAATTAAAACAGCTCCTACTAAATATGGATTAGTAAATAGCTTTATTTCAAATATTGAATGTCTTTCTGATCTACATTCAAAAACATGTATTAATTGAGACATTACAAGAGTACATAAAGCTAAAGTTCTACAAGTCTCTAAATTCATACCATAATATCTTCCTACCATAAATGATAATAAAGTACATACTCCTATTAAAGCTCCTCTTACTACTATTTTCTCTACTAATCCCCTAGCAAAAATACTTTCATTTTTTGCTCTTGGAGTTTGTCTCATAATATCACTATCAGCGGGATCAACACCAAGAGCAATAGCTGGTAAGCCATCAGTCGCTAAATTAACAAGTAAAATTTGGATTGGACTTAGTGGATTAGGAAGATAAAATAGTGTTGCTAAGAACATAGTTAAAACTTCACCTAAATTACAAGACAATAAATATCTTATGAATTTTCTTATATTGTCATAAATTATTCTTCCCTCTTCTACTGCTGCTACTATAGTTGAAAAGTTATCATCCATTAATATCATTGATGATGCTTCTTTAGTGACATCAGTTCCTGAAATCCCCATTGAAATCCCTATATCTGCCTCTTTTATTGCTGGGGCATCATTTACTCCATCCCCAGTCATTGCAACTATATTTCCTTTTTTCTTAAATGCTTTTACAATTCTTAACTTATGGTTTGGTGAAACCCTAGCAAATACTCTAACTTTATTTACCTTCTTATATAATTCTTCATCACTAATTTTTTCTATCTCTTCTCCTGTTAACACTTGTTCTTCAGTGTTACATATATTTAATGATTTAGCTATGGCAAGTGCCGTATTTTTATGATCTCCTGTTATCATGACAGGCTTTATTCCTGCAAGCTTACATTTTAAAACTGCATCTCTAGCTTCTTTTCTTGGAGGATCAATACTTCCAACAACACCTATAAATATAAGATGTTCTTCCAAATGATTATTTTTACTTATTTCTTCCTCTTTATATGCACATGCTATGCATCTTAAAGCTCTAGATGACATTGCTTCAATAAACTTTGCAACTTGCTGTTTCTTTTGATATGTCAAAGGTTTTACTTTATTGTTTTCTAATATATAAGAACATTTTTCTATAAGTCTTTCTGGAGCACCTTTAGTATAACAAGCTTCTTTACCATTTTCATTGACTATTACAGACATCATTTTTCTTGTTGAATCAAAAGGAATATCATATACCCTATTTATATTAGATACATATGCTTTTAAAGGTTCAACTTTTTTAAAAAACATTTCTATTAATGCAGTTTCTGTTGGCTCTCCATGAAGTACTTCTGGCATTGCACTTTTAGTAAAATCATAATTACAATCATTACAATAAACCAAAGCCTTCATCATTTTATTATAATCTTTTAATTCTTCTTTCTCTAATTCATATATTCTGCCATTTAAATAAACCTCTTTAGCTGTCATCTTATTTTGAGTTAATGTACCTGTCTTATCAGAACAGATAACAGAAGTGCATCCTAATGTTTCAACTGCTGGCAATTTTCTAACTAATGCATTTCTTTTTAACATTCTTGATACACCAAGTGCTAATGCTACTGTTACAATGGCAGCAAGGCCTTCTGGGATAGCTGCTACTGCTAAACTTACTCCCAGTAAAAACATTTCTGTTACATCATTACCTCTTATTACGCCCATTACAGTTACTATTATGCATACAACTAGACAAATAACCACTAATACTTTACCAAGTGAATCTAATTTTTTATTTAAAGGAGATCTTTCTTCATCTATGTTTTGAATTAAATCTGCTATTTTTCCCATTTCGGTCTTCATACCTATTGTGTCAACTTTAAATAATCCTTTTCCTTTTACAATAGTTGTTCCCATGTAACATCTATTATTCTTTCCATTAACATCTTTATCAACACCTACTGATTCACCAGTAAGTAGTGATTCATCAACAACAATACCTAATCCTTCGATAAAGGCACCATCTGCTGGAACTCTATCACCAGCTTCTAAAATAACTACATCACCAATAGTTAAGTATATTGAATTAAGAATTTGTATACTTCCATCTCTTAATACCTTACACGTTGGTGCTGCTAAATCTTTAAGAGCCTCTAGTGATTTTTCTGTTCTGAATTCTTGAACAAATCCTAATATTGCATTTACAAATACAATTATTAATATAGTAATTGCATCAGCTTTATCACCTATAATTCCTGAAATTATTGTTGCTGCTATAAGTACCCATACAATAAAATCATTAAATTGTGAAAGAAATATTTTTAAGGCTGATGTCTTTTTCTTATGCTGAAGTTCATTAAGCCCAAAATCCTTAATTCTTTTTTCGGCTTCCTTTGTACTAAGTCCTTTTAAAAGTTCTTTTTCTTGTACCACAATTTCTCCTCCCTTTTTTTCTCCTCATATAAATATATATATTTTCCTTTACAAAAGTTATGATGATTTTTTAATAAACTTTACATTCTTGAGATTTACAAGTAAAATATATACTGTGATTTTATACAAATAAGGAGGAGCTATTTTGAAGAATATAGTTTATGTAACTGGACATAAAAATCCTGATTCAGATTCAATCTGTGCTGCTTATGGATATGCAGCTTTAAAAAATAAAATTAGTAATCTTGAAGCTATACCAGTAAGATTAGGTAATGTAAATCAAGAAACTCAATTCATACTAGATTATTTTGGTGTTGAAGCACCTAAATACCTAGAAACTGTAAAACTTAAAGTAGAAGATTTAAAAATAGATAATCTTGATCCAATTCCACCAACATTCCCTTTAAGAGGTGCTTGGAATATAATGAGAGATAATCATCTTAAAGCTTTACCAATAGCAGATAAAAATGGTTGCTTAATTGGAGTTATTTCTATTTCTAATTTAACATCAGCTTATATGGATATTTGGGATAATAATATTCTAGCAAAGAGTAATACATCTATAGAAAATATAATAGAAACTCTTGATGCCAAAGCAATATACATAGATGAAAGTGTTAAAACATTTCCTGGGAAAATAACTGTAACTGCAATGCAACCTGATAGTTTAAGAGAAATAATAAACCAAGGTGATATTGCAATAGTTGGAGATAGACATGATGTTCAAGAAGAACTATTAAATATAGGAACTTCTTTAATAATCATAACTGGTTCAAATACTTTACCATCTGAATTAATCTTTAAAGCTAGAGAAAATGGAGTTACTGTTATAAGTACACCTCATGATTCATTTACTACATCAAGATTAATCGTTCAAAGTATACCAGTTGAATATGTAATGGCTAAAGAAAACTTAGTATCATTTTCTACTGATGATTTAGTAGATGATATTAAAGGTATTATGGCAGAAACTAAATACCATTGCTACCCTGTGACTAATATGGAAGGTAAGGTACTTGGTACAATTTCAAGATATCATCTTATTTCTGATCATAAGAAAAAAGTTATTCAAGTTGACCACAATGAAAAAGGTCAATCTGTTAATGGTTTAGAAGATGCTGAAATAATAGAAATAATAGACCATCATAGAGTTGCTGATATTCAAACAAGTAATCCTATATACTTTAGAAATGAACCAATTGGTAGTACTTCAAGCATAGTTGCTAAGTGTTATTTTGAAAGTGATATTCAGCCATCTAGAGAAGTTGCTGGACTTTTATGTGGCGCTATAATTTCAGATACTCTATTATTTAGAAGCCCAACTTGTACTGAACAAGATAAAATTATTTGTCTTAGATTAGCTGAAATAGCTGGAATAAACATTGATGAATTTGCTAAAGAAATGTTTAAAGCAGGTACTTCTTTAAAAGGAAAATCTGTTGCCGAAATCTTCAATCAAGATTTCAAACCTTTTAGTATAGCTGATTCTAAAATAGGTGTTGCTCAAGTTAATACAATGGACATAGATGGATTTATGCCATTAAAAGATGAAATGTTAAATTATATGAGCAAACAAGCTGAAGAAAACAACTTTGATGTGGTTATGCTACTTTTAACCGATATATTAAATGAAGGTTCTCAAATTTTAGTTGCTGGACCAAAACCAGAAATTGTTGAAAAAGCATTTAAGGTAGAATTATACAACTGTATGACATTCTTACCAGGGGTATTATCAAGAAAGAAACAAGTAGTACCACCTTTAACAACAACATTATTAGCAAAATAATTGTTAAATAAAAAAAATAGTATCTCAAATTTTTGAGATACTATTTTTTATTTAGCTATGTTTTAAATATGTGTTGATATAGACTTTTATTTAATATTTTTTCACATATAATTTTTTTAAAAACCAATATTATAGTATAATGTCGCAGTGAATTTTACATTTCGCTCCTCGAACTTACTCAGCGAAGTCGAGTTTCATTTTTACATTCGGTCCACAAGTTTTATACTATAATATTGCTAGTTCTAAAAATTACTTTCTCATTCCGTTTATCATTCCCCACACTTCATCAGCAGTTGTTATACCTTTAGAACTTAATTGGAATGCTCTCTGAGTACTTATTATATCTGTGAATATCTCAGCAGTATCTACATTAGATCCTTCTAACATACCTTGCTCAATATTATAATCATTACTTAAAGCAATTTGAGCATCATCAGATGCAACAAAATAATTATTTCCAATAGCAATAAACGCTTTATCGCCTACAGCCGTAAAAACTGGTATTTGTCCTACTTTTACGTATTGCCCATCAACTTTTGTTGATATTCCACCTTCACCATCTATTGAAATATCTTCACTAGATAATTTAGGATTTCCCTCTGACATACCACCTTCATATTGTATGTATATTTTATTACCTCTAGCGTCAACTAAAGTACCATTACTATCAATTTTCAAATTACCATCTCTAGTATATGCTATTGTCCCATCATTTTGAGCAGATGCAAAATAACCTTTTCCATCTATGGCTATATCAGTTTTAACACCAGTAGTTAAAAGATTTCCTTGAGTATCTTTTCTATAATCCATACCTAATTTAACACCAGTACCATTAATAGCATCCTTATTTACAAGAGGAGTTCCTTTTCTGTCTAACGACTCAGTTAAAAGATCACTAAATTGAACATCTGTTGATTTATATCCAGTAGTTGATGTATTAACTAAATCATTTGAAAGATAATCTAACTTTTCTTGATATGCATTCATACCACTTTGAGCATTTGCAAATATATTAAACATTATTTACTCCTCCCTATCTTACAGAACCAATTTCATTTGCAGCCTTTTGAACAGTTTCATCCTGCATGCTAACAAATTTTTGGTTAGTTTCAAATTGACGTTTTATTTCCATAAGTTTTACTAGTTCTTCAGTTGGATTAACGTTTGAAGTTTCAAGTACACCTTGTCTTACATTTACTACTGCATTATATATTGGGTTATTTGCACTATAATAATTATCACCAAGCTTTTCTAAAGACTTATAATCTTCAAAATCTGCTGTTAATAATGTGTACGTCGATTCTCCCGTAGCACTTTGAAGTTTATTATTTCCATCTAAAGAAAATTCATCTTTTCCTACATATATAGGCTCTTCTGCACCAGTTGCATTATTTCTTCCTAATACATAATCACCATTGCCTGTTATTAAATACCCTTGTTGATCTATTTTAAAATCACCGCTTCTTGTAAATAAACGTTCATTTCCTCTTTGTACTGCAAAAAAACCTCTACCATCAATCCCAAAATCAGTATAGCTATCTGTAGCTTTAAAAGCACCTTGCGTATATATAGTACTCACATCATTAACTTTTACACCAAAATTCAAATTACCAAGTTTATTAGGAATGTGTCTATCGCCAACTTTGTTTTGTCTATTAGTTATTAGAACATCCTCAAAACTTTGTTTTGTTAATGTATTTTTTTTATAACCATTATTATTAACATTAACAATATTATTAGTAACAGTTTGTTGTTCATTTTCTAATGTTATTAGCCCTGATACAGCAGTATAAAAACCTCTTATCACTTATTTATCAGCTCCCTCTTTAATAATAGCCTTACATTCATCATTGTAGTGCATGCCTAAGCCTCTAGCCTTTTCTTCTATTTTACTATCAGAAATATTAAAACTACTTTTATATCCAAACATAAGGGTTACACCTATAACTAATCCTATACCAATACCAAATAATATTTTACTATCATTTAAGAAAAATATTATATCTTTTAGCTTTTGAATAAGTTTCTTACTAATAATACTTCCCCCTTACTTACAGACAAAGCTTTACAAATCTCTTCATCAGTTGAATTTTGCTTTATTAAATCAGTTATTCTTTGTTTCTTGCTAACTTCATTAGGTACTTCATTGTTTTTATCAGTAGATTGATTTACAAATTCAGAATCCTCAATAATATTATTGAAAACTTCTTTATTTTTAAAGTTTATTTCTGAAATAACGCCCATACTCGTTTTCTCATACCCACTTTGTTCTTTAGCAACCACTTTTTCAATATTAACTTTATCTAAGTTAATATCATCTATGATATTAATTTCTTCCTTAGTACTAACTTCTTCTTCAGCATCAAATTCTAACTTTTCAATATTTCTATCTATTATATTATCGTACTCTTTTTCAATATCATTAACAATATTCATGCTCATTTTTATAGTTTTAATTTCTTGCTGAAGTTCTGTAAGACTTTCCCCTATATCCCGTCTTAGAATTCCAAGTTCTAACTTATAATCATTCAAGTTTTCTTTTTCTTCATTTAATGTAAATTCAAATGATGTTGTGCCCTTATTAACTTTATTATAATTATGTACAATTAAAATAATTCCAATTGTAATCAATATTAATGGTATCATCGAATCGCCTCTTTAATCAATGTAATGTAACTTTTTCATAGCTTCTCTTAAATTACTAATAGATCTAGCATGCAATTGGCATACTCTCGACTCCGATACTGATAATATAGATCCTATTTCCTTAAGAGTTAATTTTTCATAGTAATATAAATTAAGTATTAATTGTTCTTTTTCTTTTAATAATTTAATTGCATCCGATAGCACTTCTAATTGTTCTTTTTCTTCTAATTCACCTTCTGGACTCGGGCTATTCTTATCTTCTATTATTCCTAATAAATTAACTTCCTCATCATCTGAAAAAATTATATTTTCTAAAGATACCATAGATATATGATTAATATAATTTTCTATTTGAGAAACTTCTTGCAAAGATAATTCTAAATATTGTGCTATTTCTAAAATGTTGGGTTCTCTCAATAATTTATTTTGTAAGGATTCAATGGCGCTATTATATCTATTTAGTTTATCCATAGCACCTTTAGTTATAGGTCTATTCTTACGTATTTGATCTATTATAGCTCCTTTTATTCTAATAGAAGCGTATGATGAAAATTTCATTCCCTTATCAGGATTAAATTTACTAATAGCATCCATAAGTCCTATTATCCCATAACTAACTAAATCCTCATACTCCATATATTTATTTTTACCAATCATAATCCTAGAAGCTATATATTTAACTAAAGGGATATATTCTTTTACTATTTGTTCTTTTACATCGTTCTCTTGTAAATTGCACATTCCTCTCAATCCCTCCTCTTTTAACTCTTTACACTCTTATTATTATATTATTTTATCTTTTTTATAATATAGGAGAAAATTTTATCTTTTGTTAAATAAAATAATTCTTATAATCGTTCTCTTTGTTTTCTCATTATATTAAAAATTTCACTTATAACTTTATCTCTTTGAATTTCACTTATATCAATAAATTTAACGCCATAAAGATACTCACCAAATTCAGTTATTTCTAAACGCATAATTTGTGCTTTCAAATAATTCAATTTATCATTTAATGCAAATTCTAATAATACTTTATCATATTTTTCCAATTTTTCTTTAGCTTTAAATCTCATGCCACCACCACTTAAATCTATCATTAATGCATCTTTAAAACTAGTAACCTCTTCATCTGCTGTTTTCATTATTTTTTTAAATTTAACGATATTCATAAAATCCACTCTTACAAAATCTCGCCTTTGTATTTCTTTTACATTATAAGGTTCACTTAATTTATAATAAATTATATTGCCTTCTTTTCCACGCTCTATAACATCGCAATGAAAATTAAAGCATTTTCCACCTTTTGCATAAGAATTTAATTCTATCTTATTATCTATTTTTAAAGCTAAATACTCCCCTTCACATACTGGAATATTTATCTTAATATGATCATCTTCAACATCTTGTACCAAACTTTTAAAAGCTTTATCTCCTACTAAAACCTCTACTCTATCATTAATTTTCAATATAAATTTTGACATTCCTAGCCTCCTATGAAAATATTTTAAATAATTTTTTAAATAATTCTCTAGGTCCACTTGAAGTCTTCACATCTTGTCCTAAAATCTTTAATGCAATGTTCTCTACGGATTGCGATGCTTCACATGTAGGGTATGATATTACAAAAGGCTTTTGCATTTTAACACTTTGAACAACTTTTCTGTCATCTATAACATAGCCTAAATATTCCAAATTTAATTTTAAAAATTTATTTACTGCTCTTTCAAGTTTATTATATACTTCTAATCCTTCTGACGAATTAATCGCCCTATTAACTACAACCATCGCATGATTCTTTATTTTAAAATGATCAGCTGCTTTTATTAAACTATATGCATCAGTAAGCGATGTTGGCTCTGGTGTTGTTATTATTATTAAATCTTCTGATACAGCCATGAAAGATAAAATACTTTTATTAATTCCAGCACCAGTATCCATAAGTATATAATCAAATTCATTAAGAGATTCTAATTTTTCTAGAAATAAATTTCTTTGGTTTTCTTGTAATTCATCTACTTTGTTTAAACCAGATCCAGCTGGTAATAAACTTACTCCATTAGGTCCTAATACAATTATATCCTCTATCTTTTTTTCAGTAAATATAATATCAAATATATTATATTTGGGATATATACCCATTAGGACATCGTCATTTCCCATACCTAAATCAGCATCAAAAATCAAAACTTTTTTACCTTTATTTTGCAGTGCAATTCCTAGGTTAACAACAAAATTACTCTTTCCTACTCCACCTTTACCAGATGTAACTGTAATTATCTTAGCATTTGATTTAATATTAGTTTTTTCACTTTTATCAACGAGTTTCCTTAAAGCTTCAGCTTGATCTAGCATAAAGTTTCCTCCCCTAACATAAATCTAGCCATTTCTTCTTTGCTTGGTACTATTATATCATTGGGTACATTTTGTCCTGTTGTTATATACTTAACAGGTTTATTAGATATCTTCATTATATTATATAGCGATCCATATACAGTTGTTTCATCTAATTTTGTGATTATTACATTGTCATAAGATAAATCAGAATAACCATTTAGTATGCTTACTATATCTCTATTTTTAGTTGTGGCACTAATCACCATGCTTACATAGTCTGGATTAGCTTTTTCAACAAATGCTCTTAACTCTGAAATTTGCATAGTATTTTTACTACTTCTACCTGTAGTATCAATAAGAATAACATCACAGTCAGTCATTGCATTTATAGCTTCTTCCATTTCCTTTATAGTAATTACAACTTTAAAAGGTATATTCATTATTTCAGCATAAGTTTTTAACTGTTCTATTGCTCCTATTCTATATGTATCAACAGTTATTAATCCAACTCTTTTCTTATCTATGAGTGATAATTTTCCTGCTAACTTTGCTATAGTAGTTGTTTTTCCAACACCAGTTGGTCCAACTAGAGCTATTTTCCCGGAAATATCTTTGCTACACTCCAAAAATACATCTTCAAAAATCTTTCTAAGAACTTCATATTTATCTATATTTTCATCATCAGTATTATTTATTTTACTAAGTATTTCTTTATAAAATTGCTCATCTACATCTATTTCAATAAGCTTCTCTTGAATTTTATCAATCTTTTTAATTTCATCTTTTGATGTATTTTCTATAACTCTATTCAAAAGCTCTTTCATTTCACTAACTTCTTTATGCATAGAATCTTTAATCAATTCTGATGGTTTGTATGAATTTGCCTTTTCTTCTGCCTTTAATTTAGTGGTTAAATTCAAAACAGCTCTTGTAGCTTCTTCATCTTTTTCTATTATTGTATTTTTATCAGAAGTTTCTAATAATCTTTTTATATTACTTAATGAATCCTCTATTTTATCATCTTTTTTATTGTTAGTTTTATTTGAATCTACTGCATTTTCTACTGCTGCTGTAACTTCTATTAACTTCCCTGAGAAAAATCCTTTAAATCCAGACTTTCTTACTTTTCTTTGGCTTATTATAATCGCATCTTTACCTAATTCATATCTAATCCTAGTTAATGCTTCATTCATATTACTCACAAGATATCTTTTTATAATCATTAAATACTTACAACTCCTCCACTATTAATTTCTATATCATTTGGTACTTCATTTAATGAAATTACCATAACATGTGGAAATACCATTTCTATTAATTTTTTAAATACTGCTCTTATATTAGGAGATACTAATATAACTGGTTGATTATTATTAAAGTAAGTTGTTTCAAGTATATTCTTTATTCCTCCAAGTAATCTAGTTGTTGTATCTGGATCTACAGTTGGAAAAGATCCTTGCATTGTCTTTTGAATATTAGATCCTATGATTTCCTCTACATTAGGATCTAATGTTACAACTGTAATTGCCCTATCCTCATTTATTAACTGATTACAAATTGTTCTTGATAAAGAAAATCTAACGTATTCTGTAAGTACTTCAATATCTCGTGTATTTCTTGAATTATCAGCCAAAGATTCCATTATCGTAACCATATCTTTTATAGGAACTTTTTCTCTTAAAAGACTTTGTAATACCTTTTGAAGTTCCCCTATAGTCATTAAGTCTGGAATAAGTTCTTCTACAACAGCACTATATTTCTCTCTTAAATTATCAACAACAAGTTTAACCTCTTGTCTACCAAGTAATTCATAAGAATGAGATTTTATAGTTTCTGTTAAATGCGTTACCATAACTGTAGTTGGATCTACTACTGTAAATCCCTTTATTTCAGCTTCTTCTCTCTGATCTTTATTAATCCATACAGCTGGCAATTTAAATGTTGGTTCTAATGTTTTTATACCTGGTATCTCTAAACCATCACCTGTAGGATCCATACAAAGTAACATACTTGGCATTAATTCAGATGAAGCCACTGTTGTTCCTCTTATTTTTATAACATATTCATTAGTTTTTAGTTGAAGATTATCTCTAATTCTTATTGGTTGAACTACAATTCCCATCTCAATTGCACATTGCCTTCTAACAGATGCAATTCTTTGAAGCAAATCTCCACCTGAACTTTCATCTGCAAGTGGAATTAATCCATAACCAATTTCAACTTCCATTGGTTCTACTGAAATTAAATTCATTACATTTTCTGGTTCTTTACGTTCTGCTTCAATAATTTCTTCTTCTTCCGAAACAAACTCTTGTTCTAATTGCTTAGTTTCTTCTTTATAAAGCATGTATGAAAGAACTGCCATTGAAACCGCTGCAATTAAAAATGGAACTTTAGGCATATTAGGAACTAATGCTAAAAAGAACATAGCAGCACTTGCAATAGATGTTGCTATAGGGAATCCTGTTAATTGTTTTGATAAAGACTTACCAAAATTTTCATTGTTCCCTGAACGTGTAACTAAAATACCTGATGCTGTTGATATTAATAGCGCTGGCACCTGACTTACAAGTCCATCCCCTACAGTAAGTTGAACATACTTAAGTGCCGCATCTCCAACACTTAAATCCTTTTGCATAACTCCAATTATTATTCCTGCAATTATATTTATTACAGTTATTATTATCCCTGCAATAGCATCACCTTTTACGAACTTAGATGCACCATCCATAGATCCATAAAAATCTGCTTCTGATTGCAAATCTTGTCTTCTTTGCTTAGCCATTGCTTCATCTATAAGACCTGAATTCAAATCAGCATCTATACTCATTTGTTTTCCCGGCATAGCATCAAGTGTAAATCTTGCTGATACTTCAGAAACTCTACCAGCACCGGCTGTAATAACCATAAATTGTATTATAATTATAATTAAGAATATAATTATACCAACTACATAGTTTCCCCCGATAACAAAATCTCCAAATGCTTGAATTATCTTTCCTGCATCACCTTCACTTAATATAAGCCTAGTTGACGATATATTAAGACCTAATCTAAATAATGTAGTAATTAATAGCAATGTTGGAAATACTGATAATTGTAATACATTTGTAGTAAACATTGTTATGATTATAATTACTACAGATAACGTTATGTTAAATGCCAAAAGTACATCTAATAATGTTTTTGGTAATGGTATTATCATCATAAGTACTATACATATAACACCAGCTGCTACAAGTACATCTAAGTTGTTTTTTATATCGAGTCTTTTATTTCCAAGTCCCAACCTTATCCCATCCTTTATTTAATATAAAACTACGAGTTCTTCTTTAACTTCAATACTATTGCTAGTACCTCTGCTACACCTTGATATAGATCTTGAGGTATATCTTGATCTATTTCTACCCTATCATACATTAACCTTGCTAATGGTTTATTTTCAACAATAGGAACATCATTATCTTTTGCAATTGTTTTTAATCTAAGTGCAACATTATCTGCACCCTTAGCAACAACTTTAGGTGCTTCCATGTTTCCACCTTCTTCATATTTTAATGCAATAGCTAAGTGAGTAGGATTTGTAATTACAACTGTAGCATCCGAAACGGATTGCATCATTCTCCTCATTCCCATTTCTCTTTGCTTTTGCTTTATTTTCGCTTTTAATTGAGGATCACCCTCTGCTTGTTTATATTCATCTTTAATTTCTTGTTTAGTCATTTTTAATTCTTTATTATGTAATCTAAATTGTACAAAATAATCAGTTGCACCAATAATAACTAACGCTAATGTTATTTGCATAAATATCCCTACTACTAAATTTTTTATTTCACTCCCTAAAGAAGGTAAATATAAATTCGAAATATTTATTATATCAACATAATTATTCTTAACGTACTTATAAGCTAATATAGATATTATTGTTACTACTACCACATTTTTAATTAAACCAACTAAACTTCTTTTAGAAAACATATTTTTTAAACCTTTTAGTGGATTTAATTTACCTAATGATGGTTTTAATGGTTCTCCTGTTATCATAAAACCTGTTTGAATTATACTTGCTGCTACTCCTGATATCATTATTGCTAATGCAAATGGTAAAAATACAGTAGCTACTTTTAAAAGACTAAAAGCAATAAAATTAGTAGCTGTTAATTCATTAAAATCTTTTAAACTCGGGAATGCTAAAAAGTAAGTTAAAACACCTTTAAATGTATTTACTAAACTTCCCCATAGCATAGAAACCGCTAAAGTACATGCAGCCATAGTAATGGCAACACTTACATCTTTACTTCTAGCCACTTGACCTTTTTTCTTTGAATCTGATTTTTTCTTTGGAGTTGCTTCCTCTGTTTTTTCATCTGCAAATATCAGAACCAAAGGAATTGCTCTGAAAATATGTTCAAAAACATCTGCTAAATTATAAACTGCATTGCTAACTATTTTAAATATAAGTGGCAATAAAATTACAAATGTAATAAGTCCTAATAAATTTTTAATTGGTAACCCAAATATCATTATTGGAATTGTAGGTACCGTTCTTGATATTAATCCTAAACATAAATCAGTTATAACAATTATCAGTACTATTGGTATTGCTATTTTTACTCCTAATACAAAGTATTCAGTAATAGTAGATATTACAGCCATCATAGTTTCTTGATAAACTAATGTTTCACCAATAGGTACTATTCTAAAACTTTCAATTAATAATTTTATTACTATATGATGACCATCCACAATAAAGAAAATAACTGTAGCTATCATATAAGCAAAATTTCCGATTAAAGTAGATTGAGTATGTGAAGTTGGATCTAATACAGATACCATTGAAAATCCTGCATGAATATCCATCCAGCTTCCCGCAAATTTTACTACTTCAAAAATCATATTAGTTATAAAACCTAGCACTAAGCCAGTCATAACTTCATTTAATCCATAAATTATTAAATAATACACATTATTTATTTCATTGACAGTTGAATAATCTACTCCAGCGATTACTGCAATAGATATTATTAAACTTAATGCGCCTTTTAATATATGTGGTGTTCCTGTTTGAAAAAATGCATTAACAATAACAAAATAAGATGTTAATCTTAAAAATATAAAAAATAATGCAAGAAAGTAGGCCGTTTCAATCACAATGCACTACCTCCCCTTTACGCTGTAACTTTTGTAATTAATTCAAATATTCTTGTTGTAAAAGACATTAGTGTTTGAAGCATCCAGCTTCCTAAAAATATTCCAATAATAGCTCCAGCAATTAATTTAGGAACAAAAGTTAAAGTTTGTTCTTGAATTTGGGTTGTTGCTTGTATAATACTTATAAGCAATCCAACAATTAATACTACAAGTAGTATTGGTGCTGCTAGCTTTGCCGCAACTATTATAGTATCCTTAACAACACCATTTAATAACGCTTGACTCATAAATTTTCACCTCACGAAAAGCTCATAATTAACGATTTTACGAGTAAGTACCATCCATCCACCATTACAAATAGTAATAATTTAAATGGCAATGATACCATAGCCGGTGGCAACATCATCATACCCATTGACATAAGTACACTTGCTACAACCATATCAATTACTATAAATGGTAAATATATTAAAAATCCTATTTGAAACGCTGTTTTTAATTCACTTATTGCAAATGCAGGAATCAAAGTTGTAAATGGAATATTTTCTCTAGTTAATTCCTCTTTATCTACATTATTAATTTCTACAAATAGTTCTAAGTCTTTTTCTCTAGTTTGCTTAAGCATAAAATCTTTTATTGGTTTTGAGCCTATTTCAATAGCTTCTTCCTGTGTTATACTCTGCTCTATATAAGGCTGAAATGCCTTTGTATTAACTTCATTATATACTGGTGACATAATAAATATAGTAAGAAATAATGCTAATCCTGTTAAAATTTGATTAGGTATTGCTTGTTGTACACCCATAGCACTTTTAATAAATGAAAATACAATTACTATCCTTGTAAAAGATGTCAACATTATAACTATAGATGGTAGTACTGCAAGAATAGTGAAAAATATTAATATTTTTATATTATTAACATAATCATTGGGACTACTTTCACCATCTCCAATAGCTACATTCACTTGTGGTAAATCTATACCTTCTGGAACGGCATAAGCTTTGATTCCACAAAATGTTATAATAGCAAAAGCTAAAACTAACACAAACATAACTTTGTTTTTATTTTTTTTCATCTTTATCTTCCTTTGATGTGTAAATTCTTAAATATATTTAAAACCTTTTTCTTCATATTTTCAGATTTCTTAATATATGACTCATTTATAACATACATATTATTTCTTTTATCTTCTTCAATCTTATTAACTTCTTCTTCAGATAAATCTTCTAATTTTTCCATACCTGTTTGTGTATTTGCAAGTAAATATCCCTTGTTACCTACTTTTACTACTATTATAGAATTTTCTTTTGTTATTTGAGTTCTATCTATTACCTTTACATATTTATTATCATTAACTGCTTTAACTTTACTTCCTAATACCCTAAATATTAAAAACATCAATGAAAAAACAACTAGTAGTGACATTATTAACTTTATAATCATTGTGAAAAAACTAAATTCCATATTTTTCTTCTTCCTATTGAGTTATTATACTATCAAATCTAACATCCACGATTTTACTCTTTGTTAATTGCTTATTTATTCTGTCCATAAGTTGAGCTTTTATTTCTTTTTCATTATTAGTATCATTAATATAATCAATCTTTAAAGACTTTAGATAAAATATTATTGAATCTCTTACTACAACTTTTTTTTCTTTTAGTTCAGTTTCTGCATCTTTATCTGTCTTATCATACCCTATTGATATTTGACCTTTAAAGTATCTTTTTCCACCTTCATCTGCTAAGTTTGCAGTCATTTCTCCCATATCTACATAAGTTATATCAATAGATTGTTCCTTAACAACTGTAGTAGCATTTTTTTGCATAAATATATAAGTTCCAGCAAATACGCCTCCCCCAACAAGCAGTAAAGCTACCACAAATATTATAATAGTCTTCATATTGCCTGATTTTCCTTTTGATTCCTTATCTTTCCCCTTATCTTTATCAGCCATTATTATCACTCCTCATTATCTTTTTCATTGATTATTAATATATTAACTCTTCTATTTTTTGCTCTATTTTCTTCAGAATTATTATAAACTATTGGTCTGTATTCTCCATAGCCAGCTGCACTAAATTTCATTGGATCATTGCTTTTTGTCTCAACAAAATATTTAACTACATTTACAGCTCTTTGAGTTGATAATTCCCAGTTACTTGCATACCTATAATTACTTATAGGTACATTATCAGTATGACCTTCCACTATAACAGAATTTGGCAAGGCTGAAACCAATGTATCAACTTTATCTAAAACTTCCTTACTTCCAGGAATTAAATCTGCTTGACCTGATTCAAATAAAACACTGTCTTTTAATTCTAAAATAACTCCACGTTCGTCTTGAATAATATCCATAGATCCAGATAAATTATTTTTTTCAACATAATTCTTTATATCTTTATACATATTTTCTTTTCCTAAAGATTGTGCATCAATTACGCCATCAACATCAGATTCTCCTCCAATTACAGGAACTTTCCCATCATACATATTAAATTCCATAAAAGAATCAGATGATTGCCCTGTCATCACTGATACAAAAGCCTCAGATATTGACTTTAACTTTTCAGCATCAACACTTGACATAGAATATAACAAAATAAAAAATGTTAAGAGTAAGGTAACACAATCTGAGTATGTACCAAGCCATTCATCACCTTTTAATCCGCCTCCATCATCTGACTTCTTTCTTCTAGCCATTTTTAAGCAACTCCTTCATTATTTTCTGAATTATTTTGAGCATAAACTATTCTTTCTTTTGGTGACAAATAAGATATTAATTTATCTTCAACAATTCTAGGATTTACCCCTGATTGAATTGAAAGTATACCCTCAAGCATCATTTCTTTCATTGCAACTTCCTTTTGACTCTTAGCAAGTAAATTTTGTGCTATTGGTGAAGCTAAAATATTTGCTATAAGAGAACCATAAAATGTAGTTATAAGTGCTTTACCCATACCAGTTGCTATTGTACTTACATCAGAAAGATTTTGAAGCATTTGAATTAGCCCAATAAGAGTTCCAAGCATACCAAAACCTGGTGCAAAAGCTCCCCATGTTGAGAAAATACCTGCTCCCGATTTATGTCTTACTTCCATTTCTGATATATCAAGTTCTAATATTTCTTTTATAGATTCAGGCTCTATTCCATCCACTACCATTTGCAATCCCTTTTTTAAAAACTCATCCTCTAATTGAGATATTGTATCTTCTAAAGATAATAACCCATCTCTTCTAGCTTTTCTCGAAAGTTCTGTAAACTGAGCTATTGTTTCCATTGTAGAAGATTTTGGTTCCTTAAATGATTCCATAAAAAGCTTCCCTGCTTTTTTTACTCCATCCATTGGATATACTATTAAAACTGCTGAAATAGATCCTCCAAGTGTAATGGCAATAGATGGTCCATCAATAAATATTGATAATGGCCCTCCACTAACTATACCGTAAAGCATTAATCCTGAACCAAGAAGCAACCCTACCGCTGTCATTATATCAGTTTTTTTCATTACTAAATGCCCCCTCTATCTTCCCTGGATAAAAATTTCTCTTTTATATTTTAGAATTTTAAACTTAATTTCATCTACACTCTCAATAACTATGTACTTTTTTCCATTACTTAGTGTGATTAAAGTTTCTGGAACTTCTTCTATTTTTTCAATATGATCATCATTTAATATAAATGATTTATTATTCATTCCTGTTAATTCAATCATTGACATCCTCCCATAAAGCATAAATTTTATACTCTCATATTTTTTATTTAAAGGATTAGGGAGAAAATACTTTACTCCCTAATCATAAAATTATCTTATCTCATCAATCCTGTAATTGTTTGAAGGATTTCATCAGCTGTTGAAATCATTTTTGATGAAGCTTGGAAAGCTCTTGTTGCTGTTATCATATCTGTAAATTGTTCTGTTAAATCTACATTTGATGCTTCAAGCGCTCCTTGAATAAAATCTCCAAAACCTTTGCTATTATCACCATCTGTTGTTCCTGTAGAAGTTTTTACTATTACAGGACCTGAATTAGATGACGCTTCTAATAGATTTCCTCCAACACTTGTTAAGCCTTCTGGATTTTTAAAACTTCCCATAGCTACTTGACCAAGTGCAGCTCTACTACCATCGCCAAGTACTGCTGTTATGACACCATCTTTTCCTATAGAAAAACTCTTAACTGGTACTGGTTCTAAATCACCTTCTGTACCATCTTCATTAATTTTAGGTTTCATTACTGAATCAGGTATAACTAAAGGTTGTAAAGTTCCACCACTTTTTCCATCAACTGCACCAACTGCTGTAGGTTTTTTATCAGCATCTACAAAATTTGCTTCTGGCTTAGTACCTATTACGTTACCATCTTTATCTTTAACTTCACCTTCTTTTATACTTGTATTAGTTCCATCAGTTAAATAATATCCCATAACTCTGTAACCATCTGCTGTTAATAAATTTCCTTCATGGTCTAAAGTTAAATTACCATCTCTAGTGTATAATATGTCCATATCTCCACCACTAATAGATCCATTAACTATTGAAGTACCACCTTTCGTTCCATCATCTCCACCGTATGATGTTGGGCCAGTCCCTACGATTAGGTATCCATCACCATCTATACATACATCTAAGCTTCTTCCTGTTGATAATGCATTACCTTGTCCCATTACTTTATTTATACTTGCAAGTTGTGCTCCTAGTCCTACTTGTTTAGCATTTGTACCACCTTTTGTTGAAGTTGGTGCTGTTGCTGAAGAAGTATTTTGATAAAGCATATCAGTAAATCTTGCACTTGAAGATTTAAATCCTGTTGTACTTACATTGGCTATATTATTACCTATAACATCTAGTTTAACTTGGTTAGCTTTCATCCCACTTATTCCTGAGTACATCGATCTTAACATATTTAATTTTCCTCCGTTTATCTTAAATTTTATCTTTTGTTATCAATAATCATTAAAGTTTTATGTTTTATTTATAAACTGTTAATAATCAATTCATCTCTTCTAATCGTATAGCATATAAAAGTTCTAATAACTTTTATTAATAAAGCTAATATTCAGCCGGAGTGTAAATTCTGAATGCAAGTTTTATTTAATCTTATCTCATTAAGCCTGTTATTGTTTGAAGTATTTCATCACCAGTAGTAATCATCTTTGATGAAGCTTGGAAAGCTCTTGTTGCTGTTATCATATCTGTAAATTGTTCTGTTAAATCTACATTTGACGATTCTAACGCACCTTGTACAAATTCTCCAAAGCCTTTGCTATTATCACTAAAGTCAGTTGCTAGCTTTCCTACTGGAGTTTTTATTATTTCTGGTCCTGAGTTAGGAGATGTTTGTAACAAATTTCCCCCAATTGATGTTAATCCTTCTGGATTTTTAAAAGTAGCCATAGCTACTTGTCCAAGAGCTGTTCTACTACCATCTCCAAGTACAGCTGTGATTACTCCATCTTTTCCTATAGAAAAACTTTTAACCGGTACTTCAACAAATTCAGCTGTTGGTTTTCCATCTGGATCTCTTTTTGGAGCTAATACTTTGTCTGGTATCTTTAAAGTATTCAATTGTGCTCCTTCACCAACAGCATGTAAATTTTTAGAATCTGCATCCACATAATTAGCTACTGGAGCATCACCATCCTTCTCGCCCCAAGCCACACTTGGTTTACCATCATCTCCATCTTTAAGTAAATATCCCATAACCCTATATCCATCTGCTGTTAAAAGATTTCCTTCATGGTCAAGAGTAAAATTACCATCTCGTGTATAAAGAATTTCATTTTCTCCACCACCAGTTAATTTCCCTGACGTACTTATTCCTATAGTATTTTTTGCATCTGCACCAGTACCTGTTTTGTCAGCTGCATAAACTTCAGGACCTTTACTTACCATAATATATCCATCACCATCAACACACACATCTAAGCTTCTTCCTGTTGATAAAGCATTACCTTGTCCCATAACTTTATTTATACTTGAAAGTTGTGACCCAAGACCTACTTGTTTAGCATTTGTACCACCTTTTGTTGAAGTTGGTGCTGTTGCCTCTGAAGCATTTTGATAAAGCATATCAGAAAATCTTGCACTTGAAGATTTAAATCCTGTTGTACTTACATTGGCTATATTATTACCTATAACATCTAACTTAACTTGATTAGTTTTCATTCCACTTATTCCAGAATACATTGATCTTAACATATTTTTATGCCTCCAAATCTTAATTTGTTAACTTGTCTCTATCGTTCAACAAGCCTAGGCTTCCATTGTTAACAATACTCAATTTGCAATTATAAAATTATTTATTTTTTAACTGCCAATTGTTAATTGTTTAAGGTCCAGCCTATAAAATTACCACACTATCTATATTGGTAAATATATTATCTTTTGCTCTCTCTTTCTCAACAGCTGTTATTAATGTTCTATTTTCTATACTTGCAATCAATGCAGTATCTTTGTACAAAATAACAGAATTCTTTGAGTTTTTATCTTTTGCGATTTGGAATCCTTTTTCAATTTCTTGCATATCTTTATCTGTAAAGTTAATTTCATTTAGTCTTTCAGCTGCATGCTTTGATACAATAAAACCTTGATTCTTATTGATAACATTATTTAATACATCTTTAAAACTGTTTTTTTCTTCTGTTTTTATTGTGGATTGTGGATTGGTATTTTTAATAGGTTCAAAGGTACCAATTGGATACACTTGACCATTAATTATTCTATAACTCAATTATTACCCTAATATCTTATGTAATTTTTTGAGTTCATCTGCATACTTTTCTTTGTATCCGGCCTTATCCTTATTATCTACCATTCCTAAAACTTGACTTACTTTTTCTTCATCTTTTGGATTCTCGGAATCCACCTTATCTGTACCTTCTACTTTTGAATCTTCTTCTGGTTTATCTTCAGGTTTTTCCTCTGGCTTTTCTGGTTCTTCTGGTTTAACATCCATATCTTCGTCTGTTAAATCTCCTGCTTTTATTATATTTGAATATTCATGGTCTTCTATAATAGGTTTACCATCTTCATCTAACTTGTCAGTCTCAACTCTTATTTTAACAACACCCATATCTATAAAAGCACTTTTTACAGTTCCCTTTGTTATGATATTTTTACCATCTTTATCATAAGTAGAAATAACTACTTTTTTATCCTTTAATGCAGATGCCGCTAAAAAATCTGAATTAACCGATATATTACCATTTTGTTCTGGTATATCTAATATAGTTTGTATATTTTTCACATCAAATACTTTGTATATATTCTTACCATTTTCATAAACTTCCATAGAAACATAAGTTCCATAATTGTCTTTAGATACACCTCTTATAATTCCTGTGTAATATTCACCATCAGCATTTATAAGATCCATAGTTGCACCTTTTCCAACTAATTGTTGGTGTGCAAATGTGCTCATTGTATCATTTAAATTATACATTTGTTCCATAGCTGCAAATTGTGCCATTTGAGTAACATACGCAGTTGAATCTTGATCAGATGTTGGATCTAAATTAGATAACTGAGCTGATAAAAGCTTTAAGAATGAGTTTTTATCAAATTCTTGTCCTGATTTAGATATTGGTGTTCCTCTATCAGTTGTCATTTTTCCTTGAGTAGATTTATTCTTATTATTTACTGCATTATTAGCATCAGTTTTGCCAAGAGCTGCATTTACATCACTCATAGAAAAAGTCATAGTTTCACCTCCTAAGCAAAAAAGTCTAAATTACTATTTAAATTTTCTGTAACATCATCTTCCAATTCAATTGAATCAATTTCAGATGTTTCTCCATTATTACTATTTTGTTTTTGATTTTCTTTAGCTAATCCTCTTCCAAAACCTTCATCCTTAAAGAATGTTGTATCTTCTTGATATAACTCTACATTTACATCAGCAACTTTTATATTTTGTTCACCTATTGCTTTTTTCATTTCAACTAAATTTTGAGAAAGAAGTTCAAATGTTTCTTTTGAATTTGCTTTTATGTTAGCTTTCATAATTCCATTTTCTTGAATTAAACTAATAGTAACTTGACCTAAATCTTTTGGGTTTATTTTTACTGTTAGTTCCTTCATAGAGTTTGTAATCATAAGCTTAACATTTTTAATTAAATCGTCTCCCATAGTTGCTTTATTAATTGTTACTGATTCAGTTGAAACAGCTACATTATTTGAATTAATCTCATTTCTTGAAGAAAGTAAATTGATTTTATTTAATACGCTATCATCTTTATTATTGTTTAAAAGCTTATTTAAAAAATCATCTTCATCCGAAGTGCTTGTAGGTACTTTTTCTTCTTCAATATTTTGATTATTCATTTGAGAATTGGCATTTTGCTCAAAATTTTTAAATACAGTATTAAAGTTAGAAGTTTTATTTTCCTTATTTTCTAATGAACTTGATATTTGACTCATTAAATCTTTAACTTTATTTGATACATCCGTATCTTCATCAAGTTTATTTCCCAACTTACTAAGTAACTTATTTAATAAATCTTTATTATCAGAATTCAACAAATTAGTTAATGGACTTTCTGACGCAGTTAATAAATTTTCAAGAAGTTTAGATAAATTACTATTTTCTTTACCTGAGTTGTTAATTATTGAATTCAATATATCAGAATTTAAATCTTTTATGTCAATATTTTCATCTTTAACAGAAGATAACATATTAAAAATTGAATTTAACATTTCAATAATTTCATCCTTTGATGCATTCTCAATTTTCTCTTCTATTTCATTAATTTTGTCTTCTACACTAACATCTTTGTCATTAACATTTCCATCTGTAACTTCAACTTTATCTTTTATATTTTTACTATCATCTTTTTTAGTTTCTACTTTTGTACTTGATTTTTCATTCAGCACGTCTTTAAAGTTTGTATCATCTTTACTTTTTGTAATGTTATTTTTATCATTGCTAGATGATACATTATTAACTTTAGATGATGTGTTTTTAGGTTCTGCATTTAATGATGTTAAATTTAAATTAGAACTTATATTCATTTTCATTTATTCTCACCTCCCTTCATTGATGTTTCTCATATATGAATAAAGGGCTATTTCATCAAGATTAACTTGTTCAACCCTTTCTTCTTCTTTAATGTGCTCTAAAAGTTTTTTCTCTTTTAATATTTCAACAGTTTTCCTATCAACCTGTTTAGATACCAAATCATTTCTAGCTTCATTCACTTTTTTATCCTTCAAAACTAAATCTTTTTCAGTTTCTTTAATTCCAGTTTCAAGTCCTTGAAGATAATACCTTTTTAATTTTTGGTATACTACATCTTCACCTGGAACAATGCCATTGTACTTGTCATAATTAAACTTTAATTTATTTAATTTTTTTTCAGCATTTTGCTTTTGCCTTTGTGTTTCAGTAAAAATTCTTTTGCTTTCTTCTTCTTTATCTTGTCTTATTTCAAGAAGCTTGTCTAAACTAAACTTAAATTTTTCTGCCACTTACCCTACCTCCACTGCTACTGTATGATGTTTATTATTCAAACATTGATATTAGATAGCCTATACTCTCTTCAAAATTTGATTTTTCATTAACAGTTTGACGTAGAAACTCTTCTATTTTATCATGATAGGAAATTGCTAAATCTATTTTTTTATTACTGCCTTTTACATATGCTCCTATATTAATTAAATCTTCTGATTCCTTATATGTTGCTAACAGATCTCTTGCTATAGAAGCTGCTTGTATATGCTCAGGTGGAGCTATTGAATTCATAAGTCTACTTACACTATTTAATATGTCAATTGCAGGATAATGATTTTTATGAGCAAGAGATCTAGATAATACAATATGACCATCTAATATACCTCTTACAGCATCTGCTATTGGTTCATTAAAATCATCTCCATCAACTAAAACTGTATAAAAAGCAGTGATTGATCCATCTTCTGATGTTCCAGACCTTTCCATTAATTTTGGTAACTTAGCAAATACCGATGGAGTATATCCCTTTGTTGCAGGAGGCTCTCCTATTGCAAGACCCACTTCTCTTTGAGCCATTGCAAATCTTGTAACAGAATCCATCATTAAAATTACTTTTTTACCTTTATCTCTAAAATATTCTGCTATTGCAGTAGCTGTAAGAGCACCTTTTAATCTTATTAAAGCTGGTTTATCAGAAGTAGCACAAACTACAACTGATTTTTTCATACCTTCTGGTCCTAGATCTTTTTCTATAAATTCTAAGACCTCCCTACCTCTTTCTCCAATTAAAGCAATAACATTAACATCTGCTTTTGCTTCTCTTGCTATCATTCCAAGAGTAGTACTCTTACCAACCCCACTACCTGCAAAAATACCTATTCTTTGGCCATCCCCACAAGTTAAAAAACCATCTATAGCTCTAATACCTGTTGGCATTATTTCTTTGATTCTTTTTCTTTTTAAAGGATCTGGTGGATTATTTTCTAGTGGATAGTCTTCTCCTTCAACAAGTTCTTCGCCTCTTAATGGCTTTCCTAACCCATCAATAATCTCACCTAATAATTTATCAGAACATCTTACACTTAAAGGCTTACGCATTGGAACTACTCTACACCCTGGAGAAATCCCTATCAATTCATCTAATGGCATTAAAACAACAAATCCATCTTTAAAACCAACCACTTCACAATTAATGGGAATGTCTTTTTCATTGTATATAATACAAAGTTCACCAACGAATGCCTTTATACCTTTTACTTCAACTGTAAGACCAATTACCTTATTAACTACACCTTCTGTATATATTGAACTGATATTATCAACCTTTTTGATTAAGTTATTAAAATCAATATCTATCATGTTTAATACTCCTAATCTTGTCCTAATATTTCTTTTCTGATTGCTTCCATACCGATATCAAATCCAACAATCACTTTACCATTTGGCTTTTCTATAGTAGCGTTTCCTTCTTCCATAAAATCATCCTTCAATACAAAAATTTCATCTTTTATTGAGTATGATACCTTCCACCTATTAACTTGAGCTTTAAGTTCTTCAACATGAAGAGAATTACATTTTATTATTAAATTCTCTTCACCTTTAGATAATGAGATAGCTTCTTCAACTAATAAATTCATTGAATCTTCGTAGCTTAATTCTTTTTTTAAAATATTTTTAGCAATCTCTAAAGATAATTTTATAATGTCAAACTTTTTACGCTCTAAATATTCAGCATAATTTTCATTAGCAGATCTTAGAACTTCTTCTGCTTTATCAATAATTTCTTGAGATTTTACTTTAGCTAAATCTATATTCTCATCATAAGCTTTTTTATATCCATCATCATAGCCATTCTGAAGCCCTTCTTCATATCCTTTTTCATAAGCTTCTTTTTCCAAGTGTTGAGCTTGCATAGTTCCTCTTAAGATTATTCCTTGCTTTTCATTGTTAGCATCTTGTATTATTCTTTTTCCTATTTCTTCATACTTGACAATCAAAGCATCTACTTCTTCTTTTGAATAAACTTCTTCTTCAACTTCTTCAAGATTTTCTTCAATCTCTAACTTATTTTTGTTAGATATATATTCAGTAGAAATTTTCTTTTTTTCTGCATCCAAAGCACAGTTCTTTTTTATAATACTATACGATGATTGCATCTTCTCCACCTCTTGAAATTATTATTTCATTTGATTCATCTAATCTTCTAATTACAGAAACAATCTTTTGTTGTGCCTTTTCAACATCCATAAGTCTTACAGGTCCTAAGAATTCCATATCTTCCTTTAAAGAAGCAGCTGCTCTCTTAGATTGATTTCTATAAATTGCATTGGCAACCTCTTCTGAACAACCCTTAAGTGCAAGTGATAAATCACTAACTTCAACTTCTCTAAGAATTCTTTGAATAGATACATCATCAAGAGTAATAATATCTTCAAATACAAACATAGAACTCTTAATTTTATCTGCAAGTTCTGCATCTTCTCTTTCAAGACCTTCTGTAATATTTTTTTCAGTTGTTCTATCAACTTGATTTAAAATATCAACTAATGTTTGAACTCCACCCAAGCTTGTCATCTCTGTTTTTACTACTGAAGATAGCTTACTTTCAAGTACAGCTTCTATCTCTTTTATAACCATTGGAGATGTAGTACTCATAGTTGCAATTCTAAATGCAACTTCTGCTTGAGTTTCTTCTGGAAGCTCTGCCATAACTTGAGCTGCCTTATCAGCTTGTAAATAACATAAAATTAAAGCTATAGTTTGAGGATGTTCGTAAGTTATTGCATTTAAAAGTTGATGTGCATCAGCTTTTCTAGCAATAGCAAATGGTCTATATTGTGATGTAGCTTCCGAAACTTTTTCTAAAATTTCATTTGCTCTTTGTGCTCCTAAAGCTTTTGATAATAAAACTTTAGCATAATCCATTCCACCCTCAATTATATAATCTCGTGCTTTATTTATTTCTAAAAATTCATCTAAAATTTCTTCTCTTTGTTCTGATGTAACAGAAGTTATATTAGCAATTTCATATGATATTTTTTGAATCTCCTGCTCAGGTAATTTTTTTAATATTCCTGATGAAGCTTCCGGTCCAAGAGTTATAAAAAGTATTGCTGCTTTTTGAACTCCTGTTAATTTTTTAGGTTCTTTACCCACAGGCTATCACCTCTCATCCTCTGAAAGCCAAGATTTTATAATTTCAACTACTTGTTCTGGCTTATCTGTGGCATATTTTTTAATTTCGTTTTCCATATGAGTTTTTTCATTTTTAGTCTCAAATTCTATTGGTTCAAATATTTCTGCTTCTTTTTCATCACCAATGACTACATCCAATAATTGAGTTTCATCATCATATTCATCAGCAGCATTTTTTCTTCTCTTTTTAACTAAAATAACTATTACTATAATTATAGCAATTAATGCTATAGCACCCATAATCATATATTTTTGCATTTCCTTTTGTTTAGCTTCTGCATTAAATGCATCCACTTGACTTTGGGCATCTTCTTTTAAGCTTGGATCAAAATTCATACCCAATACAGAAATTTGGTCTCCTCTAACAGAGTTAAATCCAATAGCATTAGACACTGCATTTTCAATGGCTTGTTGAGTTGCTGCATCTAAATTTCCATCAACTACAACTGATGCTGTCATTCTTTTAACTTCTCCAGGTGCACTAATCACCTTAGTTTCAGTCTTTCCAATTTCATAATTATTTTTTTGTTCTTCTCTTGATGAATTGGAATTTGTATTATTTGTATCATCTGTAGTATTACTTATATTATTATCAACAGGACTTTCACTAATATTTCCATCAGCACCTGTATTATTAACTTCTTTTATAGTTTGTTGACTTACAACTACTTTATTCGGATCAAGAACTGTTTGAGTTTGTTGTTTAGAATCAAAATCTAAATCTACATTAACAGTAGCCTTAACCTTATCCTTACCAATAACAGGTTCTAGCAAACTTACTATTTCCTTTTGTAATTTACCTTCATAATTCTTTTCTAAAGAATATTGCTTATCTAATGATTCTGAGCTCATCACTTCATTTTCATCATCATTTAAATTAGCAGTAAGCAAATTCATCTTATCATCTATAACCTCAATATTCTCTTTAGGAACATTTTCTGTACTACCCGAAACAAGAGCAACTATTGATTTCACTTGATCTTTAGTAATTTCACTTCCTGTTTTTAATTCCAAATATACAGCAGCCTTTCCTGGCGTACTTTCCTTAACAAAAACCGAGTCTGTAGATGGTGTAATATGAACCCTTGCACTTTCTATTTGAGAAAAACTTTTTATTGTTTTTTCAAGTTCTCCCTCTTGCATTCTTAACTTTTTAACTTTAAACTCCTCGTCCGTCATTCCAAAAGAACTTCCACTATCCATTAATTCATATCCACTGCTCCCTGATTTAAGTTCAGGGGCTAGTTCTAATCTTAATTGGTCTACCTTATCGTTAGGCACTAAAATAGTATCACCTTGTATTTTGGTTGTAACTTTTTGTTCATTTAACTTAGCGAGTATAGTCTGTGCATCTTTGGGATCAAGATTTGAAAATAAGACTTGGTATTTATTTGATGATGTGTAAATCATTGTACTTATAATGGCAATAATCACAGCAACACAAGATATAAATATAGCAATTTTTATTTTCTTACTTTGACTTTTAAACTTTTCCCACAGCCCTTTGACCTTTTCTAAAAGTTTATTCATTGATAATAGCACTCCTCACTTCAGTTACAACTGCATTTTTATTAATTCTTTATATGATTCTACTAAATTATCTCTAGTTTTAACTAAAAATTGTAATGCTAAGCTCGCTTCTTCTCCTTTTATCATAACTTCATCTATATTTACATCATCACCTTTAACAAATGCATTTGTATAACTATCAGCTTGTACTTGTTTTGTATTTATTTCATCTATACAACCCTTCAATGTTTCACCAAAACTAACATTGTTTTCTTTGTTAAGTGTAATATCTTGTCCTCTTTTATTATTTAAAGCGTCAAATTTATTATTAAATAATACTTGTTTTTCATCAAACCCATTTATAATTTTCATTTTTAATTACTCCTTATTTACCAATTTCTAAAGCTTTTGAAAACATCCCTTTAAGTGCATTTAATGTTTCTACATTAGCTTCATATGATCTTGTAGATACCATCATATCTGCCATTTCATTTAGCACATTAACATTAGGCATAGTTACATATCCAGTTTCATCTGCATCTGGATGAGTAGGATTATAAACCTTTCTAAGGGGAGATTTATCTTCTACTATTTTTGCTGGTTTAATTCCTGCCATTTTTCTATTTTCATCAAGTGCTTCTTGAAAGACTGCTATTTTTCTAACATAAGGGCCACTACCATCTGCACTTCTTGTTGTACTTGCATTAGTCATATTAGATGTTATTGTATCCATTCGTAATCTTTCTGCTGAAATACCTGTAGCACTTATTTGCATAGATGTAAATGCATTCATAAATTATCCCTCCTTTACTTTATAACAGTTTTTAAATTATTGAATTTTCCATTTAATTTAGTAATTAAAGCATTATATTTTAATGTATTAGCAGCTTGATTAACTTTTTCAAGCTCTAAATCTACATTGTTATCATCAGTTCTCATACTAGTACTTTCTTCTCTTACAACTTCTATGTCTCCATTTAAATCGTTATTTCCTCTTAAATGTCTAGAATTTGTAGTTTTTAGTGATAAATCCTTTGTATTTGAGTTATTTTTTAAGTTTTCTTCAAAAATTACATTGAATTTCTTATATCCCTTTGTGTTTATATTCGCCATATTATTAGCTATGGCTTTTGATCTTGCATTTGATGCTTTAAGGCCATCCTTAAGCAAACTATATGTATCATATGATTTAATTGAATTTATAGGCATGTGTTTCCCCCCATAATAATTTCTTTAATAATATAAAAAGTTATATTTTAGCGAATTAAATATATAAATCAATTTATAATATAATTATAAAATAATAACTATGTTTATGCTACAAATTTTTCTATTTTTCATCCAAATAATTACATTTAATGCATTATTTCTATCAAATGTCTTTTATATCTCAATAATTCCATACTCTATTATACTATATATCTAATTGATTTTAACTATTTTTTTTGAAAACAATTAAATATTTCATGAAAAATTTCACATTGCAATATGTTTTTTGAAAAATATACATCTTTCCCTCTTTTTTTGTCACCTTTGTTTGACTCTAATACAAAACATATAGTTTATACTTTGTTATCTAATATTAAGTTAATTCAACTAAAAACAAAAAACTACCCCCTAAAGAGTAGTTATATCATCAAATTAACTGCATACAAAAAACATATTAATTAAATTAATTGTTCTTATATATAATTAATTAAAACAAAAAGTATATTATACCCTTCGGCAACTGGCTGGCATAGATTCCTCTTTAGCCCCTATAGCTTTGCGTCACTAACTTTCGTTAATTTTGCCTATTCAATTGTATTACATAATATAACTATATTATAACCTATTTTCCATACTTTTTCAAAATAAAACAAAATATTTTAAAAATTTTTTCAAAAAAGTCTCTAAAACTACATCTTTTCCCTTTAATTTTATAAATAAAAATACCTTACTTAACATTAAAATCAAATTTACTATTAAGTAAAGTATACTATAATAAACATTTTATTTATCTAATATTTTTTAATACATTCAATGCATCTTGAGGGAAATTATTACTTTGCGCCATTAAAGAAATAGATGACTGTATTAATATTTGACTCTCTGAAAATTTAAGCATTTCAAATGCAATATCCGCATCAGCAATATTACTTTGAGACTTTTCTAACGAAAGGCTATTTTCAGTTATAGCATCACCTGTACCTTCAAGTCTTAATTGTATTGCACCATACTTACTTCTTGCACTTGAAACAGATTGAATAGCACTATCTACCAATTCTAATGAATTACCTATATTATCTTGATTAGTTACATCTAAAAGCTTCTTGCCTGTTCCTTTTTCTACAAATCCTAATCCTTCTGATGTAAGGTCAAATTTAGGAAGTGTTGTGACTTCGTCTTGTAAACCGCCTATCATAGAGGTAACTTCACCTTTTTCTCCATTAATAAGTTTAACACCATTAAATTCAGTATTTTTCGCCATATAATCTAAATGCTCTGTTAATGAATCAACTTCTTTTTGAACGACCTGCCTATCCTCAATAGTTAATGTTCCACCACCAGCTTGAACTGTTAACTCTTTAATTCTAGATAAACTATCATTCATTTCCTGCATAGCACCATCAAATGTTTGAATCATAGAATTAGTATCCTCTATATTTCTTTTTGCAGCTGCATTACTTAAAACTTGTATCTTAAGCATTTGACTTTGAGTTATTTTGTTAGGATTATCTTTTGCAGAATTAAGCTTAAGTCCAGAACTTATATTATTAACAGCTCCGGAGTTATTCGTAAGCTGTTTCTTATAGTTGTTATATATATTTGCTGAAAACATATTATGACTTAATCTCATTATTATCACCACCATTTTTTTATTTTAGTATTTAAACAATAGTTAGTTATCGAGATTTATTTAAAAAACTTTATATTTAAAAATATTTACACCCTATGAGTGATTTATCAAAGATATGCCTTGAAAATTTCCTGTCTTTAATATTATCACTTCAACTTATATCATATGTCTATTATTGTATAATATAGAATATTTTTCTTAAACAAAAAAGCAGATAAGATTTTTATTTTTAATATTCTCCCCTTGCAGTAGGTAGCTTAAATAATAAAATTATTTACTATATGGATTAGCATATCGATTTTTATCTCATCTATATTTAAATTAACACACAAAATTTCTATTTTTTAACATTCAGTTAAAGTTTCTGCTGTTCTTCTTGACCCCATCCCAAATAGTACTTTGTTTTATTTGAAAATATTTATTATCATAATCATTAGCAACTTAACAAATACAAGATTTACTCAACTAAATAATTATATACTGTCTCATATGATTAAATACTTCATCAGTATATTTTAATACTTTATAAGCATTTTCTTTACTTTCTTCATTGCCTGTAATTTTATTAATCAAAGAAGTTTCATATTTATCTAATTTAACTCTTCCATCTTTTGTACAACTTTCTATGCTTTTAAAGAAAAACTTATGAACTTTATCATTTATTACTGCTTGATATTTAGAATCCGGAAAAATCGTTTCAGTATATACATACTCTCTATTATTATTTCCTCCAAAATACTTTGGAATATTGCCATCTTTTTTATCATAATCATTTATATTAATTGAATTTAAAATTATTGGAAATAAATCAAGACCAGCTATAAACTCATCACAGTATCCTTTAGGTATATTTTTACCTCTAAACATCATTGCAACTTTAGTTCTTTCTTCATCAAGAAATTCATCACTTTTTACCAAATAACCTTGTCCATGATCTGCTACTAAACTTACTATAAAATCATCCTCATTATAATTATCTTTTATATAATTAAATAGCAATCCCAAATAAGTGTCAATTCTTTTTAATTGAACTCCAAATCTTTCACTCTTTTTATCATCTTTTTTCTTCCTTACACTAGTCTCTTGTGATTTTTCAAATGCTCTACAATTAATGCTACTTCTAACTTGCGTACTTATCCTAGTTTCAAATTCATCCGCTACATCATGCAAATCAGGTATACATATCCATAAAAAATTATTATTGTTCTTAAATGTTTCCAAATGCTCTATCGTTTCAGTTATTACATCATCACAATGCATATCCCTTACAGATGGCTGATATAAATACCTATCTAATCCCTTCATATATCCTATAGCTGGATTACTTCTCCAATCTCCATCTATCTTAGCCGTTAAGTATCCTTCATTTTGAAATATCTCACTATACAATTCATTCCTAATTAAATTATTTGTATCATAATTCGGATGAAAAACTCTATGATTAGTAGTTGTTTTACCTGTAAAAAAGCTTGCCAAACTAACATATGTCCATTCACCCGTAACATATGTATTATTACATATTGTACCTTCTTTAAAAAATTTATATATATTAGGAGCTATATTTTCTAAATTATTTTCTTCAATAAATTTTTGAGATAATCCATCAATAAATATATTAAGTACAAGAGAAGGTAATTTTTTATTTTTTTTAATTTCAATTTTATTTCCTAAAATAAATTCTTTATTTGATTTAATTTCTAATTCGTCATTTTTATTAAATTTATAATAATAAAATCTATCCTTTAATAAATTTTCAAAATTATTTATTTGACCATTAATATTAATTTCAACTTCTTGATAATTATTTTTAACCATTAGTGGTAATATTATATCTTCATTTAATTTATATTTAAAATTATTAAAAACCTTTGATGGAATAACTTCTGCCTTTATTAAATTAGTAATTACTCCTTTATATTCAATTTCCAATTTATCTCTTTCAGGATAATAATAATCATATGCTCCACAATAATAATCATTACTTTTGTGCTTAAATACCACTTCTCCAAATCTAGCTTTGCCGTCACCATCACACGGAAAACTTCTTTGTTTATTTAAAAAATAAGCTTTAACCTTACGAGTCACTTCATTAGATTCATCATCACTAATATTAATTAACACATTCTCCATAAATCCATCTAAATTAACACTCTCATTATTCTCTAAAATTAATACCTTTAAAAAATATTCTAATGCTTTCTTATATTCTCCTTTATAATAATATATAATCCCTAAATTATAATTAATTTCAAAATTATATTCATATTTATAATATCTATCAATTAATAATTTTTCTGCTTCTTCATATTTTCCATTATAGAAAAATATAGTTGCCTTAATTGTATATATATCTAAATCATAAGGATATATATTTTCATATTTATTTATTATTGAAATAACTTCTTCTAAATTTTCATTTTCAATTAACTTTTGTATTTCTATTTTTAATAATCTTAAATTTGCAATATTAATCAAAACACTTCACCTTAGCTTTACATATTATTTAAATAACTTTGTTTTGTTTATCCACTGTTCAGTTTCTTCTATACCTTTCTCTAATGTATATTCAGGTTCCCACCCCATAAACTGTTTTGCCTTTGAATAATTACATTTAAGCTTCATAATTTCACTTTGTGGATGAATATGCTTTACATGATTTATTTTAACTCTTTCCTTTGTTATAATTTCTGCAAGTTCATTAACAGTAACATCTCTACCAGTACCTGCATTTACTATTTCGCCATTAACTTTTTCTGAGTAACCTGTCATAACTACAAATCTAGCACAATCCTTAACATAAAGTAAATCTCTTGTCTGTTGTCCTGAACCATATATATTTATATCTCTTCCATGAAGTGAATTATTTATAAATATAGCTACAACTCCGCCTTCTCCTCCAGTCTTTTGGAAAGGACCATAAGTATTAAATGGTCTTATTACTACAGTTGGCAACTTATATGCATTGTAATATGAAAGCACAATATTTTCAGCTGCTATTTTACTTCCACCATATGGTGATATTGGTTTTGCTGGATGATTTTCATCTATACCTTTATCGTCAGCTACGTCATAAACCATACATGTACTCATAAAAACTACTTTACATGGATGATTATTTTCTGAAGAATCTACAATCCATCCATCCCCATCCATTTCCCCATTTTTTCCAAACATCTGAATCTTAGCTTTTTCAAGTATATTGAAAGTACCAACAGTATCATTAAAAAAAGTAGTTCTTGGATCATCTATACTATCTTGCACATTTATAGATGCGGCTAAATGATATATAATATCATATTTTTCTTTAAACACTTCATCTAAATCTGCTTCATTTTGTATATCGCCTTTTATAAATTTAAAATCTCTTCCATTAAATTCTTTTATATTTTCAAGTTGACCATTAGATAAATTATCTAATGCAACTACCTTATGACCATCATCTAATAATCTCTTAACCACCCATCTGCCTATAAAGCCAGCGCCTCCTGTTACTAATATATTCATATGTATCAACTCTCCTTAAAATATATTTATATCTTTTAACTTTTTATTAAAATTATCATATGTGAAAGTGTATTAAAATTATTTTCATTAAGTGCATCTATAAACGATTTGATAAATGCATTATTATGAAGCACAGCTCTTGAGAAAGAATAAATTAAATCAACAACCATTGTATCTGTTAATTGTTCATCACAAGAAGCCATTCCTGTTAACACTAATCTAATAATACTATAATTCATTACCAAGAGCATATATTCATTTAAAAAATTATCATCCCTATACGGAAACATTCTTTGAAACACATCATTAACTAGATAATTTTCAAAAATGTATTCTCTCTCCTTTATATATGGTTCATAATACTCTTTTCTTGATTTTTTGTATGCTTTTATGCATTCATTAATTTGAATTTCATCTTGAATTTTAAGACCTTGTTTAAATTTTTTTATATGTTCAGCATAATTTTCTCTTAAAGTACCATTATAAGAAAAGGATATTATTTGTTCTAACAGTTTCATTTGAACCTCTAAATTATTTGGTAATGAATCTATAAGTTCTCTTAATTCATAAATATCTATTTTATTTAAATAATATTCTATATGATCTGGTATGCTTTCTAAGTTACCATTTTTTTTAGATTCCTCTATCTTATTTATCATAAGTCCAACTAATATCAATCTTTGTTCAATTGATAACTTTCTGTTTTGAAGTATAGTTATTACCCCTACCCTTATATCCCAGAAATAATTATATATAGATATTGATTTAGTATCCATTGCAATTCCTATACTATTATTTAAATCTTTATCCGTCTCAGCTTCTTCAAATGCCAATAACTCTTTGTTAAATAAAACAAGTTTTACAACTTCAGGACAAGACATATCTAATGAAACTTCAAAAATAGAATCTACTTTATTGTAAAATCTCGGATAATTCTTACAAGTTAATGATAAATATTCTTCACCTAAATCTCTATGTATTTTGCATAGCTTTTCTTCACATTGGAAAGGACAACTTTTGTCTTGTTCAATAGGTATATAAGCATAGTCATTAAATATCTTGCTATCCTTATTTCTTAATATATATTTACTCAACTCATTTCTCATAGAAGTTTTCTGTACATTTCTACACTTTTTATATGTAGCTTTATCTACTGTAACTTTCCAACCGTAACAGCAATCATCTTTACAATCTACACTTGTGCAATGAAAATTCTTCATATACTCGGGTATAAGAATCATGTTATTATTCATAGTTTTCTCCCTTAATTTTTTTATAGCATTATTTTATTAAAATAATTAATATAAATTAACGTCTAATTATTAATCAGAGATATAATTTACTTGCCACTTATATTTTCGTATTATTTAAACCTTACTTAAATAATTTATCCTGAATTATTCATAAAATTATTTGAAAATAAATATACATTAGTGTATAGATTTACAATAGCTAATAGTTGCTTTATAAACATAATAAAAAAGGCATCCATAACTTTAAGTAATCACCCTAAGTAATGTCACCTCTTCTATTAACAAAATACATTCTTTATACTAATAATTAAATAAGCCTATCTTCTTTTAACAAATTTCTAACCTGTTCCTTCGTTATGTATACTCCTTCTGAAGAATTATAACTTCCCACTTCTGCTTTTTTATATTTTTTATAATATACATCTAATCCTCTTACAGAATCTGAAGATAACACGGCATACATATCTCCTACGTCATAAGCAAATTCTGACTCTTCTTTCGTCATAAGCTCCTCAAACTTTCGCTCTCCTGCTCTGACTCCTATAGTTTGTATATCTATATTTTCTAAAGGTATGTTAATTTTATTCGCTGTTTCTTCAACAACAACTTCTGCTAAATGCTGTAGCTTTATTATTGGCATTTTTAATATAAAAACTTCTCCTCCAAGAGATTTTTCAGCAATCGTCATAATAAGTCTTATAGATTGACTTAAAGTCATCATAAATCTGGTCATATTAAGATCTGTAATAGTTATCTTTTTAAATTCTTGAATCTGTTTTTTAAAAAGAGGAATTACAGAACCTCTTGAACCCATTACATTTCCAAACCTAACTGCAACAAACTTAGTTCTAGCCTTTCCCTTACTATAATTTGCTGCTTGTACTAATTTCTCTGCTAGAAGCTTAGTTGCACCATAAGAGTTAGTAGGATTTATAGCCTTATCAGAGCTTGTAAAAACTACTGATTCTACATTATTATTTATAGCAGCTTTAATTACATTTTCCATTCCTATAATATTAGTCTTTATTGCTTCAGATGGATTATATTCACATGCTGGCACATGTTTCATGGCTGCTAAATTAAACACAATATCTATTTCATCCATTGCCCTATCTACTCTATCATAATCCCTTACATCTCCTATTAAAAATCTCAACTTAGATTTATTTTCAATCTTATTTTCCATAATAAACTGTTTATATTCATCTCTACTTAATATCCTTATTACAGAAGGTTCTTGCTTTAATAGTTCTTTAATAAGTCCATTTCCTATAGTTCCAGTACCACCAATAACTAAAATCTTTTTACCTGTAAAATACCCCATATTATTCCTCCACATAACTTTATAAACAAATATTTATTCTCTTATGAACTTCCAGTCCATAGGTGTTCCTTTTTTCAAATCCATTTTTGCTGTTTTTCCTAATATATCCTTTATATATTTAGTTTTCATACCAAATTCTGGCCTTATACTTCTTACATTTTCTTCCGTAAACATTTCTCCTTTTTTTATATCCTTCACTACAAATAAACTCCTTGAATGTTCTTTACTTTTTTTTTGCTTTTCAGTAAGTTCATAAGTAACTTTTCCAAGAGCTTTTTCTACATTTCTTATATCCTCAACCATTTGCTTAAACTCATGAGGCTCCATAGAAAATGCTGCATCTGGCCCTCCATCTTTTCTGCTTAATGTAAAATGCTTTTCTATAACTTTTGCTCCTAACGCTACTGCTGCTATTGATACCAAACTTCCTAATGTGTGATCTGAAAGTCCTGCAACTACATCAAAAGTTTTAGCCATATTAGGAATAGTCATTAAATTTGCTTCCTCTACTGGTGCTGGATAAGCACTTGTACATTTTAAAAGAATTACTTGATTATTTCCCATCCTTTTACATGCATTTACTGCTTCTTCTATATCTGATAAATTAGCTATACCTGTTGACATTATAACTGGTTTTCCTTTAGAAGATATATATTCTATAAATGGTATATCCGTTATTTCAAAAGAAGCTACTTTATAGGCTGGAACATCCATTTCTTCTAAAAAATCTACTGATGTATTATCAAAAGGTGATGAAAAACAAATAAGTCCGTCTTTTTCTGCAATTTCCTTAAGTTTTGGCTGCCAATCCCATGGTGTATACGCCTCTTCATATAGTTTATGTAAGGTGGTTCCGTCCCATATGGTTCCTTGTGTTATTTGAAAATACTCATTATCACAATCTATCGTTATAGTATCCGGTGTATAAGTTTGAAGTTTTATAGCATCTGCTCCAGCTTTCTTTGCTGCTTTTATAATTTCTACTGCCTTATCAAAATCTTGAAGATGATTAGCTGACATTTCCGCTATTATAAAAACCGGACTATTTTCCCCTATAATTTTATTTTCTATTTTAATTTCATTTTTCATATTATCATCTCCTGTTACTTCTGATCTATAATATTCTTTCTATAACCTCAACTATTCTGTTAACTCCCATTCCATCTACTATATTATATCCATTAAAGCTCATATACTTTCTTTTTTCATAAGATAAATGAGCTATATCCTCATATATTTTTTTCAAATCAGAATATTTAATAATACCTTTAGCATCCATTGTTTCAGCAGCTAAAGTCTGATTTTTTGCCACAACTAATCCAACAGTAGGTACCCCCATGGCAGCTAACTCATATAAAGTTGTACCACATGAGGCTACTGCTATATCACATTCTCTCATGATCTTTGCCATATTAGCATTAAAATATAATTTCACGTTTGAACTTTGATATTTTTTTAAATTTTCCATATATTTAAATGCCGGTCCTACTACTATATGCAGAACTACGTTCTTAAGCTTTACAAGGGATTTAATTATAGCTTCAGTAAGATTATCGTTATCCCCTCCACCAAGTGTTATCATTATATTTTCTATGTTTTTTTTAATCTCTTTTTTCTTTAAATTTCTAAATTCATCTCTTAAAATAATATACTTATTACCCAGCATAAGCTCTGTATCTAAATTAACATTATAATTTAAATCCGCTGCATACATATTTTGATTTATTAAGAAATCTACATTAAAATAATTACAAATCTTTTCATCGTCTAAACATCCACTTATTTTAAAATGTTTTTTTAAAATATTAAAGTATCCTTCATCTACATCATAGCTATCTGTAATTATACAATCAGCCTTTATATCTTTAACTTCAGTTTTTAAATTATTTTCATTTAATGTTATCACATTAAAACCTTCCGATTCTACTTTTTCTATACCTAGTTTATATTTATCACTTAAAGAATCATCCATTCTACAAGCATAAAACACATTATTATTTTCTTTTAATTTTTGTGCAATCACTAAAGTTCTCATTATATGTCCCATACCAATAGTATTTCCACCATCTGCTCTTATACAAATATTCATAAATATTTCCTCTATTCTAATCTAGAATTTATTTTACTAACTTGATATGCATCTAAATCGCAAAGATTGCACCATTCATTTCATCAAATATGTAATTTACTATGACATTTGGATTCGCTATCTTTACTTATTTGGTAGAAATCTATGTTTTCCATCCATTATATATAAACCCTAATAACTCATATAACCCCTCACACAATAAGTGCTTCATTTTTGAATACCCTGTCCCACTACCAAATATAAATATATTTTTCATTTATTTCTACCTTTTTATAAAATTTAATTAACTAAATACAGTGTATTAAATACGCATTCCTTATAATTATATATATTTATACACTAAATCCAATCCGTTTTTCAATTCCCCTACACTAGATTTTACCATTATATAATATCCTAATCTATCAGGATTACTTTTGGTATTAACCTTTCATTAAAATTAAATAATTGTTGCATTTGTACTGTATTTTGATTTTGCTCTATACAATTATAAAAATATAAAAATCGTTTATATTCATTTAATGACCTCTTCCTAATGCATGTCTTTATTTATTGTTTTTTAATATAAGATTAAATCAACCTTTTGTGATTCTTTACAATATCCATCAATTGTTTTAATCTTACTTCATAAGTATGTTCATGCTTAACCCTTTCATACCCATTAATAATAATATCTTGTCTTTCTCTTTCATTATGTAAATAATACTCAATAATTTCTGAAAGTTCCTGTAAATCTCTATATATTATTAAGTCTCTACCATCATTAAAATATCTTACTATATCAGATTTATAATTTGTTACTAAAAACCCTTTGCTGCCTAACACATCAAAAACTCTCATAGGCAAACCCGATTCTACATATATACGTGTTAAATTAATGTTAATTTTAGATAACTTAAATACTTTAGGCATTTCATTAAAGTGTTCCGCTTGCCCAATATATTTGATTTTTTTACTATGTATCAGCTTCCACATTTCATCTCCATATACTTTAAAATCAAATTTATTTGATATAGTGCTTACTAATTCCATTCTTTCAATTTCATTAAATTTTCTTGCAAACAAAAATGCTTTACGTTTTGATTCTTTCAAAATTGGTAGACTATTTGAATAACTAAAATTCATCTCTTTATTAAATTCATCAATATATTCTTTTATCAAATACTTTGTTGTATCCTTCTTTTGTATATCAAATAAAGTATTTATTTTTTTCTTTGCTTCCTGACTCAAAAATTTACTAAAATCATTAAATTCATTATTCATTCCTGTAGTTCCAACAAAACTAACATCTGTACCATATTTAAAATAATCTTCTTCATTTATAATAATTTTATCAAATCGCTTAATATTGGCTGCTACTGGCATATAGTATACATTCCTTACGCCTTTATTCTTTAATTCATTCACAGTTATTTCATCATATATAAAAATAATATTATTTTCATAATAAATTTCTTTTTTATATAAATCATAATTAGGAGTATCCACAGTCCATGATATATACTTTATTCCAAGTTTATTAGTAATATCAGCTATTTTAGCATAAAAATTAATAGTAAAAATATAATCTGGCATTTCAATTGCAATTTTACTGAAAATTTCATTATAAGCTAAATCTAAGATACATTGTTCCATTACTATGTTATAATTTAAAATTTTCAAAGCTTCAACACAATCATTTGCAATAGTAGAATGATGAAAAAATAATATTTTTTCACTATCAATACATGTTTTAAAATAATTAACTACTTTGTAAATATATTCTTCAGATATACTTAACAAATTATTATTAATAATTATTTGTGCATCGGCTATATCAATATCTTTAAGTTTTTTATATTCATCACCAAATAAAAAAATTGCTTTTGAATCTAAAACTATATGTTTTATTTCCTCATTTTCAATTATATTATTATAAAAAATCCTATTATTCTCTATAACATAAATTTTTTTTGTTCCACTCATTTTTTCTATTTCCTGTAATTCGTATCCTAATCCCAGTCCAAAGATAACAACACAGCTTTTACTATCATTAATATTGGGTATACAAATATTTTTCATTGGTTCATACTTAGAATAAAGATACTTACTTTTTCTATCGACTTCAACTTTACATGTAAGATTGCCATCTCTAGCTCGTTCAACTATTATTGTATTTGATTCCATAACTTCACTTTACCCCTTATAAAAAAAGACTCTTAACTTCTATATAATTACATAATAGCTATTGTTATGCTAAAGCTCTAATTTAGCATATATAATTAAGTTTCTACCTATACCAATTTCAGCATACGCACTGTATATTTTCCTTCTTAAATTTCCATCAATATTCAATTCAAAATTTCTTCTTTTTTCATGACATAGTTTTCCCAGTTCCTTATTTTTAATATAATCTTCCCCCATTAACATGAAAAACTCCATTGGAAAATCTACAGTTTTATTTATAACCTTAAATCCTTCATGATTCAATAGATTAATTAATGTTTCAAAATTAAAATAATTTATATGATCTGGCTCTGCGATCCACCACTTATTTTTATTTGTTTTTTCAACTATTTGTAATTGCAATTCATTGAAATCATTTGGAACCTTTATACGTATAATTCCGCCTGTATTTAAAAGCATCTTACATTGACTAATTGTTCTTTGAGGATTAGGAATATGCTCTAAAACATTTGTCATATTAATAATATCAAATTTTTTATTTTTTTCCATGAATTCATCTAATCCACAATTATAGACTTGTAATTTCTTGCTTATAGCTTTTTCATATGCAATTTTCGAAGGCTCTATTCCAACAACATCATATCCATTATTTTGCATATAACTTAAAAATTCTGCCGTTCCACATCCAATATCTAGCAAACTTCCATTAGATACTTGCTTATTAATTATTAAATAAGAATCTTGATATTCAGTTCTTTTTAGCCAATCTAACTCTAACTCAGCACTTTTATTATCATTTACAAATCTCCCCATGCTTTGAGTCTCATTTTTTTTCATATATTCATAATATTGCTTTTCATAAAACTCATTTAACTCCAGTTCACTTGGTATAGGATCTAACATTTTATAACCAAATTTTTCATCTACTACTATATTGTAACCCACCATCTTTACCTCATCTCTCTTTCATTTTAAATAAAGGGTATTAAATATGAACCTAATCATTAAAATTTTTATCAATTATTCTATAACTATATAACTTTGTAATGGACTAAGAATAGATCTTTGAATTTTATATTTATCAAGACCAAAAACTTCTTTTAAAGCTAAAGTCTCACCAGGAAAATTATGGTAGTTTAATTCATCAAACCCTATAACACTTCCCTTTGTAAGATGCCCCTTAATAGCCTCTAAACACTCCTTTGTTGGTTTATATATATCAAAATCAAAATATGCAAGTGCTATAATTGTTTCTGGATTATTTTTTAAATATTCATGAATAGTTTTAGTAGCGTCACCTTTGACTAACTCATATTTTTTAATGTGCGATATTGGACTTTCTCCCTCTTGATAATCTAGTATTTTCTCTAAGTAATTTTCATAGTTTTCAGTAACAGAATATGCACCTTCTGTTATTACATCTGCATTTCCGTCTTTTTCATCAATAGATACAAATCCTGTAAAAGTATCAAAACCAACTATTTTTCTATTATAATTAAAAGGTTCATACATACCCCTAAACGATTGAAATAAAGAAAGATTTTGTCCCCATCTAACTCCAAATTCAGTAATTATACCATGAGTGTTTATAATCTTTTCATACAATTCTTGCATAAATAATATTCTTGATAAACTTTGTCTATTAATAAACAATCCTAAATTATTCAACACTTCACTTTCTGGTATTGGACACAACTTAAAGAGATCTATAAATTCACTTCTTTTTACTTTTTCATTATCATTTGAATTACTATCAACTTTTATATTCATTTCCGCTAAACTCCTTATCTTCTATACGAATACATTTATATTTGTTTTTGAACTATATTACTATTTAACCTAGTTGCAAACTTATTATTACCTAGATACTCAATTATATCCTTTGATGATACAAATGCATTTTTAAAATTATTAAATATATTCTCTATAAGATTAAAATCTTCTTCAGTATCTACACATAATCTATAATCTTTATTATAAAAACCTTCGCCTTTTACATAACCTACCTTAAATTCTTTTTGATGCTTATATATATAATAAGTAACATGCTCACTATACATTTTAATTTGAATTTTTTCTTCCTCACTTCTTAGCAATATATTATTTTTAAGTGTATTCACTGTATCATACGCCTTATTAAAAGCTTCTCTGGAAAACACCTCTACATCAAACCCTCTTACAAAACTATTAGGTACATCTAATCTAACGTAGTCATAATCATGCATCATAAAATGAGTAATCACATTATCCACTATTATTGGATCAATCAAAGGACAATCCCCAGTAATTCTTACTACTGCTACATCTTCATCACTTTGCATATAATAATCTACTGCATCTTTATATCTTTTTAACACATTACATTCATCACCTCTAAAAACTTCATAGCCTGCATTTTCACATATATTAACTAATGGCTCTTCTGTTTCTTTTTCTGATGTTGCTAATACTAACTTGTCTATATATCTACTTTTACTTAATCTATCTAGTGTATGCAAAATCATAGGTTTACCAAGTACAGATTTTATAACTTTACCTGGAAGTCTTTCTGATCCCATCCGTGCTTGCACTATACAAATAACTTTCATATATTTCATCTCCAAAATTCATATTAGTTATTTAAATTATCTACTATTTTTTCAGATTATTTATTTATGTTTATTTTATTTAAGTAATTCATTACTTCTTTCAAATCATTTATTATATAATCAGCTTCAAAGCTTTTGTCTAATTTAGTTTTCATATGATCACCATGTTCTCTAATTATCCTTACAGTATTAAGACCAACCTCCCTAGCTCCAATAAAGTCCTTATTAGGGTTGTCCCCTATGTAAATGGCTTCATTTGCACAACATTTAAAGCTCTGTAGCATTTCATCATAAGCAAATCTATAGGGTTTCCAAAACTCTCTACCGTAATCATCTGTAACAATTATCTTTTGAAAACATTTTTTAATATCTAACGCGTCTATCTTATTCCACTGCACCTTTGCCATACCATCAGTTATAAGACCAAGTTTATACTTATCACTTAACATATTTAGTATGTATTCACCATCATCGTATAACTTTATACTAGGCTTTGCATCCCTATATATATCAACTAATGTATCTATATTTTCGTCTAAACTATACAACTCACATAAAACATTAAATATTTCGCCTCTACCCTGTTGTTCTAATATTTCTATAGTTTTATATAACAGTTCATCATAATTCAAATTATGTTTTGCACTTAAATATCTACACACTTCTTTAAAGCTCTCAATAACAAAATCTCTTTCATTATATAAAGTATCATCTAAATCAAAAATTACCGCCTTTATCATTTGATCACAGCCTCATCATATCTTAACATAGTTTTTTCTTTAAATTTACCTATTATAGGTTTTACTTTTTCACCTCTAACAAACATATTCAAAAACTTTCCATAATCCACACCACACTCAAAAGTAAGTGGTACACCTCCACCAAACCGCGGATTTATCTCAATAAATTTTATTTCATCTTTTTCAGTAACTATGCACTGAATTGTAAGTGGCCCTATCCCCTTTAGTTTTTTACATAAATCCACTGTATATTCTATGACTTTCTTATTGTATACAGCTTTAGTCTTAGATACTTCACCACTTCTAACCTCAATACGTTCTCTAGGTACTGCTGATATAACATCACCATTTAAATCACACAAAACATCTATTGTATATTCCTTGCCTTCTATACAATGCTGTATTATAGGATTTTCTACATATTCTATGAAAAACTCTAATTCTTTTATAGATTTAATTTTAAAAAAATTACTACTTCCCATTCCATCTCTAGGTTTTATTATAAGAGGAAATTGTATGTTTTCCTTGTTTTCACGTTTTAAAATTTGTTCAATATCTTTTTTACAATATGAAATAGGAGTATTAATTTCATTCTCTAAAAAAAATTCATATGTTTCCCACTTATCATTGCATAATTCTATAACAGCTTTATTACTTAGTAAAAGAATTGTTCCATTTTTTTTGAATTTGTCTCTATTTTCACACAAAATTGAAAATTCTTTTTCATATAGTGGAATCAATAAGTCTACTTTTTCATTTTTGCATATTTTAATTAAATGATCGATATACTCTTCTTCATTATATTTGTGTATTTTATAAAACTTATCAACAAATTGTATAGCGGGTGCTAAATCACCACAATCTGCCCCTATAACATCATTACTTTTTTTTAAATGATTTATAAGCTGAACTCTTTTGCCTATTGCTGTAAGTAATACTTTCATATTAAATTATCCTTTCTCACTAAGTTTCTATTTTATCTTTCTCACAATTACATTTAAGCTTCACTGTTTCACCATTAACTCTCTACTCTGTTCTTTTGTTATATGTTATATACTCACTTATAAATTATAATTTTTTTACTTCTTCTAAATCCGTTTCCACTGTTCCTTTTATTCTAGCTCCCTTGCTACAATTTACAAATCTTACATTTGGATTTTGTTCTATTTCTTTTTCTATTTGCCTTTTAAAATACATATAACCAGAATTTGTGTTTATCATATTACCATTAACACTTAACACTTTTTTATAAACACCATCTTCTGGAACATCATTAATTGTTCCTGCATGACTTCTATTATTTAAAAATCCTAAATCTTGTCCTACAAATATTATTTCCTTAGCTCCACCTTTTATTGCTATGTCCAGTGTCGCTACTGCTACAGTTTTCCCTGTATTTATTATTACATCATCTTCATTTTCTTCATTATAAAACATATACTTAGGTCCATTATAATTTGAAACAGCCCATCTAGATGCAGTACTTAAAAAACACAGTGGAATATCTAAATTTTCATATCCTTTTAATTGGTTATAAACAACTTCCTGTGAATCTATGATGGTAATCATATCTGGCTTAATTCCAGTTTCCATAAGTGTTTTTAAAGCTCTTCCAACAGAAAATATCTTAACTTTTCCATTTAGCGTTTTTAATGTATTTATATTGTAATCTAAAGATGAACCTGCAGCTACTATTATTACAGTTTCCCCTTTAACATTTACCCTTTTAAAAAATTCTTTAAGTGTAGGAGTTTTTAACTTTAAATTATGTTCATAATTTTCACTCATAATTTCACTAAATCTTTCTACAGCTATTTTAGATATGCTATAATCTTCAAGTACATTTTTTAAAGACATATACTCATTAGGAAGTAACTTGACAGAAGGTTTATATATCAATATATCATCTACTAATTGTGATATATTCACGAAATTCTGTAAAAACTTTTGTGAATAATTCTCAAATATTTTTACCTTTTTGTCTTTTCTTACATTCTCTAAAACACCTAAATTATCAGCTATTTTTATTATTTCTTTATCCGCATCGAAAATATATATTTTGCAATTATCATTGCATCTCTTTAATAATTCCTTAATATGATATCCTAATCCTAAGCCATAAACCATTACCACATCTTTATTCTTATAAAACTTTTCATTTAATTCTATAAATTTTTCTCCCTCTTTTACTGGATAGTACTTACTATGAATGAAAATATTTTCTACTAGTAACGTTGGATTAGATTCTCTCGTATTTATTATTTGAATTTTTCTACTCATAAAATGATCATCCTTTTAATTTATAAAATCAGATAAAATATTATCATAATTTATCAAATTTATTCCAGATCTAATTTTCTATTGCTTTATTAATATGATTTTGAATATCTTTAAGTATTGGTGTTAACTCATATTGAAATAAGTCTCCAATTAAAATAAAATCTCCATTTTCTAGTGCATCTACTATTTCATTTAACTTTTCATTAATATTTTTTAAATCTATGTCTTGTTTATGTATGTCTTTTGTAACTACTAAAGCATCACTGATCCATTGTATTCCTTCTGTAATGGGTAAAATTAAATCACAACCCTTTCTTTCCTCTCCCTCTTGAAAATATTCTACTGCTTTTTCTATTCCATTTATCAAATTCACCATATACTCACTTACTGTTTTTAACGCTTCAAATTTCTCATTCATATGTAATTCCTCCAATATTTTTTATAATTTATATTAGTTCTTTTTTCACTTCTTCAAATTCTGCTTTTGCTTTCTTCATTATATCTAAAAGACCCTTATAGATTGTCTCACTTTTTAGAGCAAGTCTTTTCCCTGTCTCCTTCTCACTTTCACCTAGTTTTTCCTTAAAAGTATCTGAAATCATAATTTTTGCCACTAGTGGTGCATATAATTTTTTTAAACTTTGTGATTTTTCAAGTTCTTTATTAAGTTTTGAATCTATCTTATCTAATTGATTCAAAATATAACTTATATCTAATGAAATATTTTTACCATAATACTTATACATCCTAGAAGTATATACTAACCCTTCTTTACATACTTGTTCTATTATTTTAATAGACTTTAAGAGTTTTGCTAAATTTTTATGTACCAACTCTTTATCTACTAAAATTTGCTTATTTAGTAGATCATCTATGTTCTTATCTATAGATTCATTATAAGCATATTCATCAATAGAATCCTTTAATAGTTTTACTAAAGTTCCTTTAATATTAGCTCCACCCTCTGTGCTATTAATAAAAGTAACTTCCTTATAATCTAAAATCATTTCCTCTATGTTTTTTCTATAAAAATCCAGTTGTATTGTAGTAGGAACTTCCTCACCATATATATCATCTACATATATGTATTTATCATCTTTTTCTATACTATTATTATTATTAAGACTAGCACTATCTGCATGATACTTATTATTGGTATATGCTAAGTCTTGTCCTACAAAAATAATGTTATTGCACCCTAAATATGCTGCTAAACTTATACATATATGTGCTACAGATCCTCCTTGCCACAACCCATCTGCATTTTTTCCTACTAAATCATAAGTTATGTCGTGAAAATCCATATCTTCAAAAAATATCTTGTTGCCTTTATATTCTTCTACCATTTTATAATTACTTACTTCGCTAAAAACTAAAGGCACATCACTATCTAATGCCTTTTCAATTACTCTATAAGAACTATCTCCTGGATCTATAGAGCATACAAAATCAGGTCTTATTCCTTCATCTAGAAGAGTTCTTAAAGTTCTTCCACCAGTTATAATAATAAATTTATCTTGAACATCTTTTAATAAATGAATATTTTTCTCTAAAGAAGGTCCTGCTGAAACTACTATAGCAGGCATATTTTTAAATTTATACTTTAATTCATTTATTACAGTACTCTTTATTATTTGTTTAATATTTCTAGTAAAACATTTAAAAAATTGTTTTGAAAAACCTAAGGATGTACTTATAGCTATAGCTGTGTTATTAGTAAACTCAAGTATTGCTTCAAGAAACTCTGAATACTCCTCATTGTAAATTTTATGATAATTTGCATACTCTACTATCTTTGTGCTATTAACTTCTGTGCCCCTAATATTTTCACTTAAGAAATTTTTAATATTTTCTTTTTTATAATTTAATATAAAGATTCTATCATCATTAAATATTTGTTCTACGGTATTAGATAAAATATTTTCTACTAAGATTTTTTCATCTGGCTCAATTACTAATATCTTATTACTTATGGATACTTCTTTTAATAATTCTAAAATATGCTCCCCAGTGCCAAATCCCCACACTATAATTATGCTGTCTGCTCTTATTTCATTTATATTAAGTTTTAAATTTTCTATGTCTCTATTTACATTATACTTGCTTCCCAAATATAAAACCTTATTATCTTTTTTTATCTTTATTATCTTATTATTGTCTTTGCTAGTTTCTATATTATATCTTTCTTCATCTTCTAAAGTAATTTGTTTCAAATAATTTAATATTTCCTCATTACTTTTATTCATATCTAATTCCTCCACCAAATTTTGTGCTCTATAAATTATATCGTAAAAAATTAAATATACTTTATGTAAATAAAGTTGTAAATTTTTAACTCTTGATTCTTAATTAAAATAAAAGAGCCATAGTTCTCACCATGACTCTTAAAAATTTTAGTTTTATTAAAACTTATCTTAATAATTGAAGAACTCCTTGTGGAGCTTGGTTTGCTTGCGCTAGCATTGCTTGTGCTGCTTGGTTTAATATGTTGTTCTTTGAGAATGCCATCATCTCTTTTGCCATATCTACATCTCTTACTCTTGATTCTGCTGCTTGTAAGTTTTCTGATGATGTATTTAAATTGTTTATTGTATGTTCTAATCTGTTTTGGTTTGCTCCAAGTTTTGCTCTTTCTGTTGATACTGTTCCTAGAGCCTTATCTATAGTTGCAATTGAATCTGTTGCTTTACTTGCATCACTAACTGAAACTCCTGAAACTCCTAATGTTTTTGCTGACATATCTCCAATTGTTAATTTTATTGTTTGTGCTTTATTAGCACCAATTTGGAAGTTTTTGTCTTTAAATCCACCACTTAATAATTTTTGAGTGTTAAATTCAGTTTGTTGAGATATTCTGTTTATTTCATTATTTAATTCAGTAATTTCTGTTTTTATAGCGGCTCTATCTGCAGTAACGTTTGTATCATTAGCACCTTGTACAGCTAGTTCTCTCATTCTTTGTAAAATTGAGTGAGTTTCTGTTAGTGCTCCTTCTGCTGTTTGGATTAATGATATCGAATCTTGTGAGTTTCTTGACGCTTGATCAAGACCTCTGATTTGTCCTCTCATTTTTTCAGAGATTGCAAGTCCTGCTGCGTCATCTCCAGCTCTGTTTATTCTTAAACCTGAGCTTAATTTTTCCATTGATTTTCCTGATTGAACAGTATTAGCACTCATATTTCTGTGTGCATTCATAGCATTCATATTGTGATTGATTATCATAATAAAATTCCTCCTTGAATTTTCATAGGACATCCTTGTCCTTAATTTTTATTTATTTTTAAAAGTCAGTAATGACTCTTAATTCTATTATCGTAACAAATGAACAGTACTTTATATATTTTTATAACTTTATATATTTTTTAGTTACTTGTAAACAACAGCCTCCATTATATATAATTTAAAAATAATTATAGGTGCATTCTTCAAGTATTAAGATATATCTCTTAATATTTCATCTTTATATTTTCCTATATATTTAATAAGTTCCTTATTACAATTTAAAGCTTCCTTAATGTATCTAACTACGCTCTTTATATCATTTTTTAAGCTATGTTCTTTAATTAGATACATAAGCATAAAGAATCTTTCTTCACTACTGCTTACTTCTTTATATATTATTCTAACCTTTTCCATATTATACAACTGTAATACATAGTTTATCCCACTGTCTATATATTTCTTAAATACCTCATAATCTATATCATAAATTGTTTTATTCTCTTGATATTCATTAATTAATATAATATAAGATATTCCTATATATGCTTTATTTCCTGATATATCATAGCATTTTATATTACAATTTAGAAGAAGTTCTTTAAATATTCTCTTACTCTCAGCATAATTATCTAACAAATATTTTATAATCTCTTTCAAATCATTTAAACCAATTTTCTTAAAACACTTAAACAAAAATTCTCTATCATTAAATATTATCGTAAAAATTTGTGAATAAAATAATGGCTTATCTCTAAAGTCAAATGTCTTTAAAAACTCCTTTGCTTTTATTACTTTTTCCTCATCTTTTAAAATTTTAATTTTACAATATAAACTATATTCATTTTCTAATTTTCCTAGCTCTCTATAGATTTTATACTGTTCTTCTTCAGTTAATTTATTGATTTCCACCTCTAAATTACTTAAAAAATAATTAGTTAACCCTTTATCTTCTTTAATTTCATTGTAATACTTTTTTAATTTACTTATATCATTTAATCTAACTATAACTCTAGGTATTAACGAATTTTTCTTTATTTTATCTTTAATTAAAACAAGAAACTCATGAGCTTTTTCATAATCACCTTCATCCATATAAATTTCACTTAGATTATAATAAGCATTATCTTTTGATTCTATATTTATATTGTATAAAATTATATTCAAATCCTCGGAAATTTTTATCTTGTGAAAATTATTTATCAGCTCAAAATATTTTAAAAAATGTTTTTTTGATTCTTTTAAGTCACCTTGATGTTTTTCTGCCATAGCCATCATAAAATATAAATCTATATAATCATCCCGATACCCTATTCCTTGCTTACATATATTTATTACTTCATTATATTTGCCATTTGCATAGCAACATCTAGCATAAGCACCATGAACATATATCCTATCATATATTTCCATATTACTCATAGTTTTTAAAATATTATAAGCTTTTTTAAATTCTTCTAATCCTTCTCTGAAATCACCATGCATATCATAGCTAACTCCTAATTGAAATAGATAATACACATTATTAGGGTCTTTTTTTAGTTCACTTTCTAAAATAGTTTTAGTTCTTAAAAACTTCTTATCCATTAATTCTTTGTCACCTAGTATATAGCCATAATGAACTAATGAAACTTTTGTATTATATGTAGGTTCCTTGTATACAGGCTGATTGTGCACTGCCCCTATATATTTAAACTGCCCATCATTTTTAAATATCCTAGTTGATGGACTGTAAACTATATTATCTTTATCTTTCAAAGTATCAATGTTTTTTACTTCTAGTATTAAAGTATTGCTATCCTTTATTTTTTCATTGAATAAAACTTTTCTCAATTCCTCTACATTTTCAACTTCTTCATCTGCATCTAATATAAAAATCCATTCTCCTCTTGCATAAGATATAGATATATTTCTCATACTTGAAAAATCATTATTCCACAAATGAAAATATACTTTATCTGTATATTCTTTAACTATATCTACTGTATTATCAGAAGAACCTGTATCCACAATAATAAGTTCTGCAATACCTTTTTCTATTAGTGGTTTTACACTATTTAAGCATCTTCTTAAATTTTTTTCTTCATCTTTTACCATCATGCATATACTAATTTTCATATTAATTCATCCTTTCAACTTTAAGATAAACATTAAATTTAATACACTTCTTTTATCGTAAAACAAAGCTTCTTCTTTAATTTTCAATAGAAAAAAGAGCCATAGTTCTCACCATGACTCTTGAAATTTTAGATTTACTAAAACTTATCTTAATAGTTGAAGGACTCCTTGTGGAGCTTGGTTTGCTTGTGCTAGCATTGCTTGTGCTGCTTGGTTTAATATGTTGTTCTTTGAGAATGCCATCATCTCTTTTGCCATATCTACGTCTCTTACTCTTGATTCTGCTGCTTGTAAATTTTCTGATGATGTATTTAAGTTATTTATTGTATGTTCTAATCTGTTTTGGTTTGCTCCAAGTTTTGCTCTTTCTGTTGATACTTTTCCTAGAGCTGTATCTATAGTTGCAATTGAAGCTGTTGCAAGTGTTGCAGTACTAACTGAAACTCCTGAAACTCCTAATGTTTTTGCTGACATATCTCCAATTGATAATTTTATTGTTTGTGCTTTATTAGCACCAATTTGGAAGTTTTTATCTGCAAATCCACCACTTAATAATTTTTGAGTGTTGAATTCAGTTTGTTGAGATATTCTGTTTATTTCATTGTTTAATTCAGTAATTTCTGTTTTTATAGCTGCTCTATCTGCAGTAACATTTGTATCATTAGCTCCTTGTACAGCTAGTTCTCTCATTCTTTGTAGAATTGAGTGAGTTTCTGTTAAAGCACCTTCAGCTGTTTGGATTAATGATATAGAATCTTGTGAGTTTCTTGATGCTTGATCAAGACCTCTGATTTGTCCTCTCATTTTTTCAGAGATTGCAAGTCCTGCTGCGTCATCTCCAGCTCTGTTTATTCTTAAACCTGAGCTTAATTTTTCCATTGATTTTCCTGATTGAACAGTATTAGCACTCATATTTCTGTGTGCATTCATAGCATTCATATTGTGATTGATTATCATAATAAAATTCCTCCTTGAATTTTCATAGGACATCCTTGTCCTTAATTTTTATTTATTTTTAAAAGTCAGTACTAACTCTCAAAACACATTTAAACTTTACACTTATATTATCGTATATATATTATGATGCTTTATAGTTTTTATTACTTTTTTTATTTTTATATTATCGTAAATGTTACACTTTAATATTTGGCTCTATTTTAAATATGTGTTGATATATGCACTCGGTAAAATTGCATTGAATTGGATTTTGAGAATCTTTAATGAGTATTCTCACATTTAGTGCTTGTCTCATTTTTTTATTTGGAACAAGCTAAAATTGGACTATACTCATTTTAGTATTCCTAAGTTTAATTGCTCAGTCCATTTTACTTATTTATATATCAATATTCTGCTAAAACACAAATTAATGTTTTTTAAACCATTTTATCTAAATTTATTCCTTTTCCAGGTTCAACAACCATATTATCCATCATTTCTGCCATTTGATCTGCTACTTGCTTTTCAGAATTCATTCCAATTTTTAAAACAGATAATTGTACTGCTGTTTTTAATGCACCTTGATTCATAGAAATTGACATTGCTCCTATATCCATAAATATTCCTCCTAAAATTTATTTTTTAAAGTTCTCATATAATAAAGAATTTATTGAAATTAAATTTTTCTATTAATTAAATTTAATCTCAATTCATTAACCTTATATCTAAACTCTTTTAGAAAAGAAATTGCTACCTCTATTGGCAGTGGCATAACCCAAATTAGCTTGTTTTTTGTTAGCTATTTCTTTAATCTCTGCTTTCACAGATGATATTTTTTCTACTATTGCACATTCTAATTTCTTATCTAAATCATATAATCCTTGTTCTAAATATATTCTTTTTATTTCAGTTTTATTTAAATCTAAAGATACAATATTTTTAATTGCCTCTTCTCTTTTTTCAAATAAAGTCTCATCTTCTCTATCTTCTTTTATTGATTCTATAATTTGCAAATCAATTTCTTTATATTCATTAAAAATATCTATATTCATAAATCTAGCTCATTCCTAATTGTGACATTAAATTAGATTGTTGTGAATTAAGGTTATTCATCATTTTTTCAAGAGTAGCGTATTTAGAGTATAAAGCTTGTTCTCTTCTTGAAAAACTCTTTTCCATATCTTTTATTTTCTTTTCATAATCTGACATACTTTTTGTAAGAGTATTATTAGTAAAAGTAGCTGTTCCTTCCATACCTACTTTTTTAGATAATGATGAAGCACTAGTTTTAAATTCATTATATAAAGTTTCTTTAAGTTTTATAAGTAACCCCGTTTGATCTTTTCTTTTCACTTTATCTTCTGGAGATAATTTATCTAACTCTTCTTTTGTAGGCGCAGATTTAATAAATAAATTCATAACATCTTCAGTATTCTCTTCTAACGCCTTTGTAAGCTTATCCTCATCTATTATAAAAGTTCCATTCTTAGTTCCTGAATAATCCTTTACTGGATTTATTCCTATTTTTTCAAGATTCAATCCACTATCATTCATAAAAGTTCTCATAGTTTCTTTCATAGAATTAGCTATTCTAGTAAGATCTGAATCTTTATTTAATTGTCCTTTTTCAACTCTTTCATTCCAAAGCTTAATCTCGCTCTCAGACATTTCTTTCTTTTGTTCTGCTGTAAGTGGAGTATATCCCTTATCATGCTTAGTCATTGTAAGAGTATTTAATTTCTCCATAAGAGTATTATAATCATTTATAAAATTAACAAGTTTATCTTTTGTTTCTGTTACATCATTTTTTCCTGTTATTTTTACTCCGCCATCTTTAGGTATCTCTCCATCAAAAGTAAATGTTACATCATCTACTGTTATAGTATTGGATTTTCCAGATGTTTTATACACCCCACCAGTTTTAGTATTAGTTATAGTTATATCTCCATCTTTTCCTGGATTAAATGTTATTCCTGAACCATTGCTTCCCGCTTTAGTTACATTGAAAGCCCCACTTGTTCCCTCTTTTTTAGATGTTAATTTTATCTTATCACCTATTACTTCAGCTGTAACATTTATACCACTTTCTGAGAATAATTTATCTAAATATTCTTTTTCCTTTCCCGGATCTGCTTTTGTTAAATCTATTTTTATTGTATTTCCACCGATTGTATAAAAGTCACCAGATAATAAAGATTTATCTATTGTAACAGTTGCTTTTTCTGAATCTACACCTGGTGTAAAAATAGCAGTTTTTCCTCCAATTGTAATATTAGGATTTGTCACTTCTTTTCCTAATTTTGAGCTTATAAATTTTATATTTCCACTTTCTTCACTTACAGTAAATTCTTCACTTGATAATTTATCATTTACCTTTTTAAGTATAAGTTTGTTATCTTTTTTCTCTTCTTCTGTAAGTTTTAAATCTATTTCTTTTCCATTAATAGATATCTTATCACTATTTTTAATATCATCTATTGTAAAACCAGTTACTGTTGCTTTAGTTGCATCTACACCTGATGTTTTTATTCCAATTTCAGTACCTTTAGTACCATTTATAGTGAATGTTGTATCTGCTCCCAAAACTGTAGATTGAAATATAAATCCCGATTTATTGGTTGTTCCATCCCCAGCAAAATCAGTATATTCAACCGAAACATTTACTCCAGCTTTTTTCAACTGTTCATTTAAATCTTTAGCCATAGCTTTTTCAGTGTCTGATTTAACTTCAAATTCTTTATCGTTTATTTTAATCTTTTTGTATTTTACTCCATCTTTATCATATTCTGTACCAAATACGCTACTATCGGTTGTTGCCTTAGCCCCAATAGCAGTCTCACCTGTTATCTTATAATTTCCAGCCTTAGCTCCACTTCCCGCTGTTACCTTTACAGCATCACTACTTGATGTAAAGGTAACAGATTTATAATTACTAGATTTTAACAAACTATCACTTTTAGTTAAATCAAAATATTTATCATAGAATTTTGATGCATCAGACATAATATCTCTATATAGCTTTTGCTTTATTTCAACAACATCTTTCTTTTGTGTCATCTGATCTACTTTTATTCTGTAAGGTTTCATCGAATTTTTGATTATTTCATCCATATCAAGGCCAGTTGCCATTCCTGTAATTCTCATTTTACTTCACTCCTTTTTATTATGCTCTTTTTGCTCTTTTTTCTGCTTCATGCCATATATCTCTTACTTCCTCAATAAGTGGTATAACTTCATTCATAACTTCTACACTTTTTTTAATATTTGCCTCAAATAATTTTTCATTTATAAATCCATAGACATTAAACATATTTTGTGCCCATTCCCCAACACTTGTATCAATTGATGCTCTAAGCTCAGTAAATATATCTTCAGCTTTAATTATATTTTCATGCGCCTTTTTTATATCTTTATTAGCTATAGCTTGTCTAGCTATTTTAGCAAACTTAACTGCTCCATCAACCAACATCAATAATAATTGATCTTTTGATGCATAATTAACACTATTTGTTTTATAAGCAGTATATCCATTAGAATACATTGTATTTCCTCCTACTTCTCTATATCTAAAAATCTACCTTTAGAGTTTATTTCATTTAATTTTTCTACTTTTTCGACATTAACATATAAGTTTTTTGCATTACACTTTGTTCCATCAATTGTAATATATTTCTTTGAATACTTATTATTTTCATATTCTGTTTTGCCATTATTCTTTTCTTTATCTTCGTCTTCTTTTAAATCTTTCTTTATACTTGTATGATTATTTCCATGAATTTTTTCTGTCTTAATTTCTTCTTGTAATCTATCTCTAAGATCAGTGTCAACTTTATTAAGTCTAAACTCCACTAAAATCTCCCCCTAAAAAATTAAGCTTTCTTATCTAATAATCCAAATTGTTTGCACATACTTGCAACCATATCTAATATTTTTTTTGGAGGAACTTCTAGTATCACTTCTTTTGTTTTATCATCTACTATTTTTATCATTATAGATCCTAAATCTTCATGTACAGAATATTCTGCATGTGCCTTATCATCTTCTAAAAATTTATTTAATTTTTTAAGTGATTTATCTAATTCCTCTTTACTATAATCATTATCTAAAGAATCTGATTTTTCTACTTGTTTTATCTGAATATTATTATTCATATTTTTAAATTCTGATGTAGTACTTTCAATATCATTATTAATCATATTAACTTGTCCTAAATGATTAATATTCATTTTTTACTCCCCCCATTAATTTATTTATAATTTTTAAGAGTTTGTTTTAAATATGTATTCATGTCTAAAAATATAAAGTTATATTATAATTAGACTTTGTGCACTTACAAGTATTTCAAAATTTAAGTTTTCCATTTACTTTCATTATACATGTGTGAACAATGCCCCAAAACAAAATTCGAAAAATTATTTTTTTAGTCCTTTTAATAAATTCATATCTATATTCATGGCTTTTTTATTCTCTTGCTTAACTGCTTCATATAATTCTTTTCTTAATATAGTTGTTTCTCTAGGAGCATTTATTCCAAGTTTAACACTTCCATCTTCTAGCTTTAAAACTGTGATTTCAATATTATCACCAATCATTAATGATTCATCTTTTTTTCTTGTAATAATTAACATATTATCACTCCTCTATTAAAAGATGTTTTATTTTATAATCTGATTTATCTAGTATTATTTGTTCCCCTAAATTATTAGAAATATTTATGATTATTGGTGCTTTCAAATTAGTAGTTATTTTTTTAGGATCTGAATCTAATGTCACAGTAGTTAATAAAACTACATCACTTTGATTTTTTACATCTAATCTCGTAGTATCTTCATCACTCAGCTTAATTTCATACTCTTTAAAAAACTCAAAAGGACAAACTACAATAAGACCAGCTTCATCATCTTCTAAAGATTGAAGTAGTTTAAAAGGTTCACATTCTTTTAAGTCAACTAAAGCATATTCTTTTAAATTTTCAAAACCTAAAATTCCTTTTTTAAAAGTAATTTTATCTTTTTCTTCATATTCTATATTTCCGTGTACTTTTGAAACAAATATCATAGTTTATTCCTCCTATTTTATAAATAGTCTAATATAGTTGCTGGAAGTATTTTTGCACTAGTTTGAAGCGCTGCCATATATACTGTTTGCATTATTGAATATTGTATCATTTTTTCTGTGAAATCTATATCTTCAGTTTTTGATAAAATATCTGTCATATCTAAATTTTCAGATTCATTTTTATCTTGAGCAGATTCCATTCTATTTTGCATAGCTCCAACTTCCGCTCTATGTTGAAGTAAGTTTTTAATTATATCATCCACTTCTCCAATACACTCTCCAGTTATTACAGATTGGTCTCCACCCGTTCCAAGATTAGTTATAATTTTGTTTAATGTACTCATTATATTAGTTCCGTTACCTTCTAATAAATCTACTGCATTTTTGTTATAATTTATTAAAACACCTTGAGAAACTTCAACATTTAATTCAGAACCAATTTGATCTAATGAATCAAAAGATGGAACCATACCTGCCAATCTTCCTATATCACTATCAGCAAAACCTTGACCATTTAGTGCTACTTTAAATAAAGATTCTGCTGTTTCAGGTGGGGTTCCAGATCCTATGGTGCTTAAATCAATTGTTATTGGTGTTTCAGAAGGAGGTGTAGTATTCGTATCTGTAATTGTCATTTTTACATTATTGCCATCCTTCTCCATACCCTTTATACTTTTTGTACCACCATCAGTAATTGGATTTGTTAAATCTATCTTAACTCCTGTTGCAGTTTTACTTACAGCATTTCCATCCTTATCTGCATAGCATAATTCACCGTTTGAATTTACCATTATAGGTTTAGATGTGCTCTTCGTTCCTCCAAATATATATACTCCATCAAAGTTAGTATTTAATATTTGACCCATCTCATTAACTCTTTCTTTAATTTCATCTTGTATGGCTTTTTTTTCATCAGGGCCATATGCACCATTACCAGCTGTAACCAAAAGTTCTCTTACTCTTGCGAACACATTTTCCATTTGATTTAATGAAGTATCAGTTGTATCTAACCAATTTGAGATATCTTTAATATTTTCATTATACTGCTTATTAGCACCAATTTCAGTATACATTTGCATAGTTCTTGAAACTTTATATGGATTGTCCGACGGTCTACTTATCTCTTTGCCTGATGATAATTGATTTTGTAGTTTTTGTATATGATTTAAATTAGTTGTCATGTTACTTTTATAATTTGAAGACAACATACTTGTAGTTATTCTCATAATTTTCGCCTCCTATTTATCTACTATAAATTAAATTGTAATATACTATCTCTTTAATCCATTTATAACAACATCTAAAAGCTCATCTACTGTTGAAATTACTTTAGCATTTGCACTGTATGCATGTTGAAATTGTATTAAATTAGTCATTTCTTCATCTAAAGAAACTCCAGAAACTGATAATCTTTGCATTTCTAAATCTTTTAATATTTTAGTTTGACTAGTTACATTTCTACTAGCAGTTTCTGCACTTACACCTAATGTATTTATTATTTCTTTATAATAAGCATTTATCGTTGATCCTTCTGCACTACTTATCATATTTATTCCATCATCAAAGTTAACCTTTGTATTAGCAAAGAAATCATTTCTATTCTTTATATCTTTAGAATTAGTTAAATTCATCTTTACATTTCTAAGATTAGCAATTGCTAATGCTCTGTCTCCATTACCCTCTCCAGCCTCATCTTTACTTGAAGTATTTAGTAATGATACATCTTTTAATACATCTTTATTAACAGTTATATTTTTTGCACTTATTTTTTCTTCTAACTTTTCATTCTTAGCTACTCCAGTTAACCCTGTTACATCTGCACCATTAGTAAATATAAGTTCATACTTATCAGTAGGAGTTTGACTTCCTGTTTGAATTGCATTAACAGCATAAGCTAATCCTACAGCAATTCTATCTAAATCAGCCATGTATCCTTTTATAGTATCTTGTACTCCTTGATTACCTGCTATATCACCTTTTATGTGTTTATTATCTACAGTATTAACATCAACATCTAATTTATGTGTTTGAAGTATCTTTTTATTTATATCATCACTACTCATTGTAACAGTAGTAGCTGGTGGAACTGGTTTTCCAACAATTCCATCTTTATCACCCATTAATACTCTATTTTGTGTTAATGATTCTGCAATTTTTTTTGCTTCATCTTCATCCGCACATTCAATTGTAATAGTTTCTTCTTTAGCATTTAAATTTCCTAGTGGATGATACTGTAATTTAACAGTATACTTTCCTGCAGCATCTTTTTCTACTTCTGCGTTCTTAACATAAGAAAATCTAGTATATTTATCATCTGTTGGATTTGAATTAACTAGATTATTAACAGGATTCTTACCATTTTGATAACCTTCTAATTTTAAATCAATTGACTCCTTTTCTTTTCTATCTATAGTTATTCCAAATTTAGAACTTAATTGATCTAAAAGATTATCTCTTGCATCCATCAAGTCATTCGGAGTTTGTCCAACTGCACACACACTAGCGATTTGCTTATTTAATTCATTTATTTGATCCAAATAATTATTTACATCTTTAACATTAACTTGTAATAATTCTTGAGCATCTGATAATTGTTTATCTAACTGAGTATACGTATTATTTAACGCATCAGCTAAAGCAGAGGCCTTTTGAAGTGCTATTGTTTTTGTTGATGAATCATGTGGCTTTTTAGATAATTCTTGGAATGAATCAAAGAATTCTCCCAATAATTGTTGTATTCCTGAATCTGAAGGCTCTCCAAATATATTTTCCACTCTATATAAAAATTTATCTTGAACATCATAATTTCCAAGCTTTCCGTTTTCATGTCTTACTTGAAAATCAATAAAAGAATCTCTTATTCTTTCTATTGATGAAATTTCTGCTCCAGTACCAACTTGTCCAACTGTACACGTGTCAAATCTAGACATTCCTCCAAAAGGTCTTGTAGTTGTCGCTACTGCCCTTTGTCTTGAAAATCCAACTGTATTTGCATTTGCAATATTATGAGATGTTGTATTTATTGCTCCTTGTTGTACATTTAGCCCTCTTTTTGCTACAGTAAATGTATCAAATAGTCCTGCCATTTATATTCCTACCTTTCAAATTTCCTACATCCTTGTCTTTATTATTCCCCATCCATGTCTTTATATTTAAAAAGACCTATACTCTTGAGTATTATCTTCTCAAATTACCATAAGAGTTATAGGTCTTCATTTCCCTATTAGGATTCATAACATTTAACATTTGATTATTAAACATTATTTGCTGTTTCAATAACATTTCATTAGTTTCCTTTTGAAATGTTACCTCATTCAATGTTTTTTGGATTTCTTCATATGATTTATTTAAATTTTCATCATTTGCTGATTTTAATATATCTTTTATACTTTGTTTACCAATTAGTTGTCTTCTTCTCACTTCTTCACCAGCTATTTTTTTATTACAATCATTTAATTTATCAACCAATCCTTCTAATCCAAAAACATCTTTTTCCATTATCATTTTATATTGTATTTCGAATAAACCCAATAATTCTTTTAACGCAACTTCTTCTGCTTCTATTATTTGTGTTAATTTATTTATCATTGTTTACTTTTTATTCTCCTTTATAGCTTCTAATATACTCTTTGCTGTTAATTTAGAATCTATCTTATAAGTTCCATTTTGTATCTTTTCTTTAATTTCTGCTACTTTTTTAGTGTTATCTATGCTACTTTCCAATGAATAATCTTTTATAGATTTTCCAAGAGCTGAAATTTCTATTCTGTCTCTCGTTTCAACTTTATTAGCCTTTTCAACCTTATTAATATTTTTATTAGAATTATATATATTTACTGCAGAATGTGCATTAATTCTATTAATACTCATATATTCTTACCTCCACAATTTCATCTTACTCATCTTCTTATTTTATTATCGTACTTTTATATATTAAGTTTAGACATTTTAAATAAATTAATACCTTAATAATATAAGTATTTATCCTATTTATAAATGTGAAATCTTCTCTAAATATTAATAATAAAATAATTCCATCTAAGATATTACTTTTTACTTTCTTGTTAAAAACAACATATTAACCTTAATCATACTTAAATAGTATACTATATCCAATAAATAATTGTACAATATTTTAATCAAAAATAGAGATATAATTAATTTATATAACTCTTTAATAAAAATTATATACTATTAATTATATCTCCATCTATTTAAAGTCTCTTAATTATCTAAGAGATTTTATTCTTTCCGCATTACTTACTATGCTTGTTATTCTTACACCAAAGTTTTCATCAACAACAACAACTTCACCATAAGCTATTTTCTTTCCATTAACTAATATTTCAACTGGTTCTTCAGCTAATTTATCTAATTCAATTAAAGATCCAGTACTTAAATTTAATATATCTTTTATGCTCTTTTTAGTTCTACCTAAAACAACAGATATATCTAATGGAACATCTAATATTAAATCTATATTCTTAGGCACTTGTGCAGTATCTCCTGGAACTAACGTTTCAAAAGCTGCTTCATGCACTTCTATTGGTTGTTGTACTCTAGGTGCTTCCACTATAGGTTTTGCTTGAATTGATTCTCGCTTTTCAGCTTCTGCTTTTTGTGTAGTTGCTTTAACTACCGGTTTTTCTTCTACAACTTTTTTAGGATCAGTAGCTACACTACTGCTCTCCTCTTCTCCCATCATTATAGAAACTATTTTTTTAGCTGTGTTTAACGGTAATATTTGCATTATATTACTGTCAACAAGATCACCTATTATTAATCTAAATGAAACTCTTACAATTTCCTCATCTTCTGATAAAGTTTCTGTAATAGGTTCGCTTTTTTCTTTCCATAATTTTGATGTCGGAGGTGATATATCAACTCTACGTGAAAACATTGTTGCCATAGAGGTCGCTGCCGAACCTATCATTTGGTTCATTGCTTCTTGAACAGCACTGACTTCTATTTCTGACAATTCAGGATTTTCTGATACTTGACCATCTCCACCCATCATCAGATTAGCTATTACAGCAGCATCATCTGTCTTCATAACCAATATATTTCTTCCTATGATTCCTTCTGTGTATTCAACATCTAAAACTATATTAGGAGTTTCAAAAGACGCCTTCATATCTTTCAATGTTGTTAAAGAAACTACAGGTGTTGTTATATTTACGTTTTGATTAATAATTTGATAAAGAGCTGTAGAAGCTGATCCCATAGATATATTTCCTATTTCCCCTAACAGGTCTTTTTCAATATCAGTCAACTCTTCTGTATTCCCATTGTCTTGAGGAACTTCTTGCGTTTCTTCATTACTAAGTTCTCCTGCTAGAAGCGCATTTATTTCTTCTTGCGATAGAAAACTATTACTCATACTCTTTCACTTCCTTATCTATTATATCTAAAATGGCAACACCCATATTCTTTCCTGTTACACCAGGTTTAGCATAGTAACATTCCTCATCTCCTACGTATACTTTTATAGGTGAAGAGCTCTTATTGTCAAGCTTAATAATATCGCCTTTAGTTAGTTTTAAGAAATCATCAACTATGATATTGGTATTTCCAAGTTCTGCAAATACTTCAATATCAACTTTTTGAATTCCTTCTTCCATTTTCACTCTTGATTCTGCAATTAATGCTTCATCATCATTTTGGAACCAATATTGTACCACTAATTTATCTAATACTTTTTCAATACTTAAGTATGGAATACACATATTCATAAATGTACTATGTTCTCCAAATTCTACAGAAAATGTAATAAGTGCTACTGGTTCATTTGGCGCTAATGTTTGATTTATTGCTGGATTTGTTTCTATTCCTTCTACCTCAGGACTTACATTTAAAATATCTTCCCATGCTAATTTTAGATTACTGATCATGCCAGTAGTAACTTGTCTTATTATATTCTTATCTATGTCGGAAAATTCTTTATTTCCTATTTTCCTATCCCCACTTCCCCCAAGTAAAATATCTATTATTTGAAATGATAATTGAGGATTTGTTTCAAATATAATTGACCCTGTCAAAGGGGGCATTTTAAATATAGTGATGATAGTAGGATTTTGTACGGAATGTATAAATTCCTCATAGGTTATCTGTTCTACAGTTTCTATTTTGACTTTAACATTCTTCCTTATTTGTCCTGTTAAATAATTTGAAGTTATTCTTGCAAAGTTATCATGAATTAATTCTAAAGTTCTTATATGATCCTTAGAAAATTTTTGTGGACTTTTAAAATCATATAACTTTATTTTATGTTTTTCATCGTCCTTAGGGACGGTTTCTGGTTCTAATTCACCTGTAGATAAAGCAGATAACAAGGCATCTATTTCACTTTGTGATAAAACATCTGCCATTTTTTATCCCTCATTTCATTACTAATTTAACAACTTATCAATGTTTATTATTGTTAGAAGTTTGTTATTATAATCTACAATTCCTTTTACATAGTCTGGCGCATTATTGTCATCTAATCTTTGTATATCTTTTTCTTCTATATCTAACACTTCGTCAACTTCATCAACTGATATTCCTATTTCTTCGTCTTTAACAGTTAATATTATTATGTTATTTTGCTCAGCACTTGAGTCAACATTTAATAACAGATTTATATCAACAAGTGATTTTATACTTCCTCTTAAGTTTATTAATCCCTTGATATAACTAGGTGCTTTTGGCACTCTAGTTATACCCATCATATCATTTATACTTTGAACACGCTCTGTTTCAACAGCAAAATATTCATTTCCTAATTTAAATACTACTATCTGCATTTAATACACCCCCATACTTGTATTTTAACCAAGTACTTTTTTTATTGCTTCTAATACTCTATCAGCTTGGAATGGTTTTACTATAAAATCTTTTGCTCCTGCTCTTATTGCATCCATAACCATAGATTGTTGTCCCATAGCAGAACACATTATTATTTTTGCACTTGGATCAAATGCCTTTATTTGTTTAACTGCTTCTATACCATCAACATCTGGCATTGTTATATCCATTGTTACAACATCTGGTTTCTCTTTCTTATACATTTCTACTGCTACTGCACCGTTACTTGCTTCTCCAACAATTTCGAAATCATTCTTTTCTAATATATCCTTTATCATCATTCTCATAAACGCTGCGTCATCTACTATTAAAACTTTAGCCATTTAAATCTCCCTCCAAAATTAATTTACTCCAATTGATTGTAATATTTTCTCTAATGAACCAGGCATCGGAACATAATAAAAATGTGCTCCAATCTCCTCTTGAGTATCATCTAAGAAAACTGTCTCTATGTCAAGTATATTTTCTTCATATTGACAAGACTCTATGAATGTTGTTGTTAAAATTGCACTGATCATATCATATGCAACAGCTGGAACTGATGGAATTATTTTAAGATTAGTAAACTTAGCTATTGCATTCATATATGATCCTGTAATTATATTAGTTATCTCACATAAAACTGATTTGCCCAGTTCACTAGTAATATCTTCCTCACAACCTGCTAATCTTTCAATCATTGCTTTAGCTCTATTTGCATTAAAAATTAAAAGAATATTCCCTGAAATATCTCCAAGTACTCTAATAACAATCCCTGCAACTTCTTCTTCGCTATTTAATTCAATAATATCTTCAAGTTTTACGATATTAACTGATGGTACTGTCATATCTATTTTTTCTGATATCATTACCGAAAGAGCAGTTGCAGCATTTCCAGCACCAATATTAGATACTTCTTTTAGTGCATCTAACTGCATACTATTGAAGTTGGCATATTCCATCTCATACCTCCTATAAAATTATACTATAATAATGCTCCCACATCTAATATTAAAGTAACTAGTCCATTTCCTAATATAGTAGCTCCAATATACTGGTCTAATCCCTTTAAAGTTTCGCCAAGAGGCTTAATTACAATTTCTTGTTGACCAAGCAATGAATCTACTAATAAACCTATAGTTTTATCACCAACATTTACTATTATAACAAATTTCTTTTCAGTTTCACCAGCTTCAATATCTAATGTTTCATTAAGTCTTACTAACGGAATTACATTTTCTCTATAAATTATAACTTCTCTTCCATTACTTGTCTTTATATTTTCTTCTTTATAATCTATTACTCTATCTATAAACCCTAAAGATATAGCAAGAGTTTCTTCTCCTATTTTAACAAGTAAAGCTTGTATTATTTGTAATGTTAACGGAAGTTTTATTACAAAAGTTGAACCTTCGCCTTCTTTACTAAATACATCAACTGTACCACCTAGAGATGAAATCTTTGTTTTAACAACATCCATTCCAACTCCTCTTCCAGATATATCTGTAACAACTTCATTAGTACTAAAACCTTGTGCAAATATTAAGTTCTTAATATCATTGTCTGATAATCCTTCAGTATTTATTCCTTTTTCTTCCGCCTTAGCTTTTACTCTCTCAACATTTATTCCAGCACCATCATCTATTACTTTTATCAGTGCTTTAGTTCCTTCTTGATAAGCAACTAATTTAACTGTACCAACAGGATTTTTTCCTGCTGCAATTCTATCTTCTCTAGATTCAACCCCATGATCTGCTGCATTTCTTAATAAATGTATTAGTGGTTCACCAATTTCATCTATAACAGTTCTATCTAATTCAGTTTCAGCACCCTCTATGATAAAGTTTATCTCTTTATTTAATTCTATTGAGACATCTCTTATCATTCTTGGGAATCTATTAAATACAGTATCTAATGGAAGCATTCTAATTTTCATAACTAAATCCTGAAGATCAGAAGTTGTTCTTCCAACTTGTTCTAATGTTTCATTTAATTCTGGTGATTTATGATCCATTACTATTTGTTCAAGTCTTGTTCTATAAATAACAAGTTCTGAAACCATGTTCATTAAGTTATCAATTCTTACTAAATCAACTCTTACTGATTGATGAGCTTTTTTAGAATCCTTTTTAACTGAATTAGTTTTCTTTGCTCTACTCTCAGCTTTTGGTTCTGGTTTATTTTCTTTAGTCACGGTTTCAGTTTTTTCAACTTCAGTTTCTTCTATTTCTTTGGCTAAAACTTCATTATCAATTTCCACCATAGAAACTTCAACTTTTTCAACTTCTGATATTCCATGTACTATATTAGTTATTTCTTCAAGTGTATTATGCGTTACTAAGATAAAGCTTAAATCTAAATCAAAATCTTCATTTTCTATTTCTTCAGTTGATGGTTTTGATTTTAAAATTTCACCATGATCTTCAAGATCTTTTACAATTAAAAAAGCTCTCGCTGATTTAAGTAATGTATTTTCACTTATTTTAATTTTAACTTCTATTACATTAAATTCTTTTTCTTTGGCTTGTTTAATTACTGATAAATCATATTGATTTAATTCAAATGAAGAATCATTACTAGAAATATCTTTTTCTTCAATTTCTGTTGAATCTTCTACATTTTCAGTTTCTTTTTCAATTGCTATATTTTCTAGTGATTTTATAATATTTTCTATATCTACACTTTCATCTGAAGAACTTTGAATATTATCTATCATTCTTTCCAAAGTATCTAAACAATCAAATAGGACAGTCACAACTTCTTGAGTTACTTTTAACTCTCCATCTCTGAATTTAGCTAATACATCTTCCATTTTATGAGTTAACTCTGCAACATCATTAAACCCCATAGTGGCAGCCATACCTTTAATTGTATGTGCTACTCTAAATATTTCATTGACCTTATCATTATCTTCTGGATTTTGTTCTAAATCTAAAAGTGATTCATTCAAAGTTTGAAGATTATCTAAAGATTCTTCTAAAAACATAGTCATATATTGAGATGTATCCATATTATCCCTCCTTATATCTTTTTATAAATAAAGGTAGATGCTTTTTCAAAACCATACTCTTTGTAATTATAAATGCTTTCAGTAGCACCAACAAATAAAAGTCCACCTTTTTTTAATGAATTACTAAACTTTCTATAAATATCCTCTTTAGTATCATTATTAAAATAAATAACAACATTTCTACAGATTATCAAATCAAAGTTAGTATCATATCTATCTAAAATTAAATCATGCTTCTTAAAAGTAACCATTGATTTAATTTTATTACTTATATAGTATTTATCGCCCTTATTCTCAAAATATTTACTCAAATCTTGATTTTTAATATTTTTTATTTCATTATTAGTATATTCACCTATTTTAGCTTTTGATAAAATAGTATTATCTATATCTGTGGCAATTACATTATGCCTTCCTCTTGGTGCTATTTTATCTAACATCATCGAGATAGTATATGGCTCACAACCAATTGAACATGCTGCACTCCAAATTTTTAAATTAGGATTATTAGGTAATAAATCTTTTGTTATTCTTTTTTCTAAATCATCAAATAATTCCGGATTTCTAAAAAATTCCGTAACATTTATTGTTATAAAATCTAAAAATTTTTGTTTTTGAGCTGGGTCATTTTTTATAGCCTTAGTATATTCATCTAAAGATTTAATTCCAACCCTACTCATCAAACTATCAATTCTTCTATTAAGTTGATCTGGTTTATATGCTGCTAAATTTATGCCTAATTCTCTATGAACCCATTTATGAAAATCATTAAAATCCATATTTTCCTCCTAACGTTTCTTTACAATCTTAGTTACTTCATCACATATATTATTAAGTGGTAAAACTAAATCTACTTTTCCAGTCTCAAATGCTGCCTTAGGCATTCCATAAATAGTACAAGTAGATTCATCTTCTGATATAGTGACACCACCATAATCTTTTACATTGCTTGTACCTTTAGCTCCATCTCTACCCATTCCTGTTAACACTACAGATATTAAATTACCTCTATATGCTTTTATGGCTGAATCAAAAAGTTTATCTACAGCTGGCCTAACACCCCATATTGGATCTTCTTCATTAAGATGAATTTTTCCATCTGTACCAACTGTCATATGATAGCCACCTTTGGCAATGTATATCACATTGTTTTCTATTCTTAGCCCTTCTTCACCCTCTAAGACTTTAAGATTACAAATCTTATTTAATCTTTCAGAAAAGGCTTTTGTAAATCCTTGTGGCATGTGTTGCACAACAAATATTGGCACTCCAATGTTTGCTTCAAATTTAGTTAATAATTGTTGAAGTGCTTTTGGACCACCAGTAGATGCCCCAATAACAATGGCATCAATCTTTTTATTTTTAATTGTAACCATATTTGTATGTTCAGGTTTCTTTAAATCTTTTACTTTTGCATTGTTATACACATTAGTATTTTTTATTACAGCTTTAGGAACATCTACTGATTTATTAATCGCCCTAGTTCTTATACTTCTTCTAGATATACTTTTAATTTTTTCAATAAGATTTTCTTGAACTTTTCTTATATCTAATGATATACTTCCTGATGGTTTAGTAATAAAATCAATTGCTCCATTTTCTAAACACTCCATTGTTTTTTCTGAACCTTTTGTTGTTAAACTACTTAACATTATTATAGAATAATTCTTATTCTTTTTATGTAACTCTTTTAATGTTTCTAGTCCATCCATTTCAGGCATTTCTAAATCCAATGTTATAATATCCGGATTAAATTTATCAACTTTTTCGATAAGCTCTCTTCCGTTTCTTAATTTAGCTACGACCTCTATTTCATTATCTTCTTCTATTATTTCTGATATCATTTTTCTCATGAAAGCAGAGTCATCAACAACTATAACTTTTATTTTACTCAATGTATTCACCTCTTTATAATTCCACAATTCCTATCCCCACTATTTTAAGTGTAACTTTGCCATCTAAAGCATCTAAAATCATGGTTCTTCCTTTGTTTCCGCCTACGTCTTCTGCAATTATTTGAATTCTTTCTTCACTTAATGATTTTTTTACAGCCTGTATATTTCTTTTTCCGATGTCACCAACCATGCTTTTATCTGAGAAACTAAACATAGACGCTCCACCAGCTATTTTAGCTATTAAGTTTCTCTTTAAACAACCTTTAGCCTCCATCTTTTTAATAAGCAATGGGATTGCTAAATCAGCAAATTTCATTGGATTTGTTACATTTTTAAATTGCGTGCTGTCAGGAAGCATTATATGAGATAATCCTGCAAGCTTGCTTCTTCTATCATACAATGCAATTCCTATACATGAACCCAATCCTATTGTCATTATTTTACCTGGTGAAGATACTAGATTTAAATCTGCGATTCCAACTTTAACTTCTGTATTCTCCATTTTACCCCCTAAAACATACTTTGTTCTTCCTCTGTAGATAAGATTTTATCTACATCTAAAAGTATTACTATTTTCTTATCTAATCTTATCAAACCATTAATATAATTTCTTGATAATGTAGTTGTTATTTCAGGAGAGATTTCTATTAATTCACTATCAATATCTTTTACTTCATAAACATTTTCTACAATTATTCCAAACCTTTTGTTACCTTGTTTTACAACTATTATTTTTTTCTCTTCTGACTGTTCATCATTACCTAGATTGAACTTTGTCGATAAGCTTATTATAGGTAATATACTTTCTTGATAATTAATAACACCTTTAACAAAATTAGGTGAGTCCGGAAGAATTGTTGGCTCTTCATAGCCTAAAATTCTTTCTATATCTTTTATATCAGAAGCATAATATTCATTATTCAAACCAAATATTAATATCTTCATTTCATTCATTGACATTATACCTTGACCTCCTACAATAGAAATTTATCTACCACTATCATTCCATCTTTTCCTAAGTATGCTTTCACATTTTTTGATGCTACATCTAATGTAATTTGTTTTTCACCAAAGCAAAAAACTGTATTCTGATATGCTATATCTGCTGTTATACATCCTTTTTTAGATACTTCCACTCTAGTAAGCACGCCTGCTATACTTCCAATAGTCTTTAGCTTTATTTCATCTTTAGCGTGTAATATCCCACCTCTGCATACAGCACCTGTTTGTGTAAACTCAATATTATTTAAAGCTGTTATTTTAGATACATATTGTCCTTTTCCCGTTATAAATACACTACCTGATGCTTCTATTGTAGAGTCTTGAGCATAATCCATATACACATCTACCGGAATAACTATTTCTTCTTCTAATATTTCTATTTCGTTTATCAGCATATTTTTCAACTCATAAAGTTCAGAATATTTTTTTATTTTTATAGGACCTAATCCCATAATTTTTTTTCTAATAAAATTTATCATATCATTATCAGTTGAGCTATTATTCTTCTCAAAACTTACTATAAGCATTGAAAGTCTTGGAATACTTTTAAATTTACTTTCTATTAATATCTTAATAATTTCTCCATCTGATTGATTGTTGCCTAAAACATTCTTTTCCTTTATTTGTTGTGTATAACTAATTAAAGACTCTATTATACTATCGTACTGTTTTAATATTTCTAAATGCTTTTTTTTATCAATATCATTTGCACCAGCACTTATCTTAGAATTTAATACATTTGCAGATATACTAACTTGTCCACTTGCTATAATAGTGGCTTCTTCTACATTCTTTCTCACAGTTACTGAATTTCCTGCTTTTACTTGTGTTCCACTTTTTATACTTCCACTTATTTCAACATCACCAATAAAATCTACGTTACCTGTTTTTATGTCAACATCTTTTAATTCGTATGTTTTATTAACACTATAAACTCCTGATTTACATGATGGTCTTCCTTCAATTGTGGAAATAACTTTATTTTCTTCTAGTTTACAACCAGAACCAATTTTTATATTTATCTTTTTGGCTGTTTTTTTCTTAATTTCATTTCCAAAAATATTTTTCCCATCTTTTCCTTGTACTCCTTCTATTTTTTCGGCTAGTACTTCTCCGGAGCTGATGTTAGATATTGAATACATGTTTCTATAATCTATCTTTGCATTTTCGTCTTTTAATGTTTTCTTTTTATCACTTTCAAAAAACACTTTGACTGTATCAGGAATATCTTCTATAACCTTATCCCCTTGTGCAATTAATTCCCTATCAACACCTTGCTTCTCACTTATTTCTTTTATTTTATCGTTTAGTAGTCCATAAACAATATTATTTTCTCTTAAAATTATTAATATTTCATCATATGTGTATTTAGGTGGATAGGCACCTTTTTTCTTTTTTGTTTCTAATTTAAGCTCTCTACAACATAATTTATCAACTAATTCAAAGGAACATTCCGGAAAATAATTTATCGTTATATATGCTTCCATTTTATCTTCCGAAGTAGTAATATCTATTTTTCTACTACTTTCTTTCGTAACATATTCAACTTCTATATTATCTAAAGCAGTAACTGCTGTTTTTGATATGCATTCTTCTCCATTTATTAAAAGTTTAATTCCATTACATGGATGTATTATTGCAGTTTCATTAGATTCATAGTCTAAATTTTCGATTATTATTTCTCCATCTTTTACTTTTATCCCTTTATGAGCTTCTTGTTCTTTATTACTCAATTCTTTATCTGATATCAAATTATCCTTTTCATTAACCTCAGAAATTTCTATTTCTACTTTCTTCTTAAAAAAAGTATTTTTTTGAGTAATAATAGTGTATTCTAAACACTCTTTTGGTACTTTTAATTCATTTGATGCTTTTTCAAGACATCTTTCTAATGTTGTAGCTGAAAATATTAAACTCATAAAATTCAACCCCTATAAAAAATAATTGTTTTTTTTAGTATATCATATAGGACTATACTTTTATATATACTATACTGTAATTAATTACTTTTAATGTAACTAATAATCCTATTATTATAGTATTTTATAAGCTTGTTAATAATTTCATTGCTATTTATTTTTATGGAATCAACTTTATTTATAGGCAGTATTTTAGGAGATGTTCCTGATATAAACATACCATCTAAATTCTTTATATCAGAGTATTTTAAATTTATCTCTTGAACTTTTATACCATTTTCAATAGCCAACTCTATTATTTCGCTTCTAGTAACTCCAGGCAATACAGCTTTTACTGGAGATGTTAACAAAATATTATCTTTTATCATAAATATATTTGATTTGCTACCTTCTGTTATATATCCATTTCTATCAACTAATATAGCCTCATACGCATTACTTTCTTTTATTTTAATATTCACTTTTTCTCTAAAACTCAAATTAACTATTTTTGCATTCGGATTATCCCGTTCTCCAAAATATAAGATGGTCTTTACACCATTTTGATACATTTCTTCACTTGGGTATGAATGTTTAATAAAAAATATTCTCATAATTTTTTCATTTATATTATAAGTAAGTTTTATATTCCCCTCAAACTTATCGTTTACTCTAACTAACTCTTCTATATCTCTTCTTATTTTCAAATTATCTAAACAATAGTCAATATTAATAAGTTTAAATGAATTCTCCATTCTCAATAAATGATTTTCTAAAAATAATGGTTTTCCATTAATTATCCTTAAAACTTCATATATAATTTTACCCGGCACTTCAATATTTTCAATTTTATTTATTCTCTTTACATTAGAATTTTCAATAAAAAAATTATTAATTGCTTCCATACTATATGCCCCTTCTATATTTTAATTATTTCCATCTCAATATTTCTATATCATGATTCTTCTTATAGTTAATTAGATATGGCTTTCCAACTAAATCCAAAAGTGGTTTATCTGATAATGAATCTGAAAACATATATGATTCTTTGAAATCCACCTCTATTTTTTCCTCTTTAAGAACTTCTTTTAACCTCCTTACCTTTTCTTCTCCCTTGCAATTGATACCATCCATTTGTCTTAAGAACTTTCCATCATTAAATTTAAATTTAGTTCCTATTACTCTATCTACTTCTTTAACACTATAAAATTTATTTATATAAAATTCAGGTGATGCTGAAATCAAATATATATCATATCCTTCTGCTTTAAGTTTCTTCATCATATCCATAGCATCGCTATATAAAAGATTACTTAGCTTTTCTGTATAAAAACTTTCAACAATTTTATCTAATTCTTCTTCACTTATTCCATCTATAAACTTTAAAAATTTTTCTTTCACCATTTTTTCATCATAAAATTTTAGTAGATACATTCCTCCACAATATATTGCTCTTGGTAAAAACCTAATAGCTCTTATATCTTTCTTTATATAATACTTAAAAAACTCCATAAGTGTTTCTTTTTTTGTAATTGTATAATCTATATCAAAAATTGCAATTTTCTTCATATTTAAATTCCTTCTCCTTAATTATAACTGCCATAAAACACGATTTATTAGTAAATGTATATAAATAAGATTTCAAAGTTTTCACCTCTTATTTACACTTATTTTCATTCTTAAATTCAACAGCTTTTTAGCCTACAAAAATTTTTTATAATAATTTTCTTCAAAAAAACCCCATGTTTTTAACAAGAGGTTTTTATAAAATGTCGTGTTTTAAATTAAAATCTACTTACTTTATTTTACTTAAGAATATAGATAATCTATCTATTCCCTTTTCTATTATATCCATTGATGTTGCATATGATAGTCTTATATAATTTTCTAGCCCAAAACCACTACCTGGTATAACAGCCACTTTTTCTTCTTCTAAAAGTACTTTTGAAAATTCAACTGAATTTGTTATAGAATTCCCTTTAAAAGTTGTATTTAGATACTTTTCTATATTAACCATTATATAAAATGCACCATTAGGTCTTAACACTGAGAGCTCATTTATTTTGCTTAATTTATCTAGCATAAAGTTTCTTCTATTTTCAAACTCTTTTACCATTTTTCCCAACTCTTCTTCTGGTCCACTAATAGCTTCTATTGCTGCATATTGAGTAATTGAATTTACATTTGATGTCATATGACTTTGAATACTTGTCATAAGTTTAGTTACTTTTTCATCAGCAGCCACATATCCAAGTCTCCATCCAGTCATAGCATATGTTTTTGATACTCCATTTATTACTATTGTTCTTTTATAAGCATCTTCACTTAAACTTGCTATACTAATATGTTCTTCATTATCATATATTAATTTTTCATATATTTCATCTGAAACTATAAACATATCATGTTTTTTAGCAAAGCTTGCTATTTCTTTAAGCTCTTCTTCATGATAAATAGTTCCTGTTGGATTATTAGGACTATTTAATAATATTGCTTTTGTTTTGTTAGTAACACATTTTTCTAAATCTTCTATTGTGTATTTATAATTATTTTCCTTTACAGTTTCTACAAAAACTGGCACCCCATCTGCTAATTTAACAAGTTCAGGATAACTTACCCAATAAGGTACAGGAATAAGTACTTCATCGCCTGGGTTTAAAATTGCCATAAATACATTTGCTAAACATTGTTTTGCACCAGTAGATATGGTTATTTGATTTGTTTTATATTCTAAATTGTTATCTTTTTTAAACTTTTTACATATAACTTCTTTTAATTCTAATATTCCGCCTGCTGGAGTATATTTTGTCTTACCTTCCTCCATAGCTTTTATGGCAGCATTAATAATATTTTGTGGTGTATTAAAATCAGGTTCCCCTGCTCCAAAGCTAACCACATCTATACCCTCATTTTTTAATGCCTTTGCTTTTGCTGTAATTTCCAAAGTAATTGATGGACTAATATTTTCTGCTTTTTTAGATAGCTCCATTTTTCTTCCCCCATTTATTACATATTATGCATTAGTATCAATATGATAAAATTTTAATATTATATACAATAAAATATAACATTAATACTTTAAGTTGTAAATAAAATAGACTTTAGTAAAATTACTAAAGTCTATAAAAATATTATAGCACATACAACAAAATAATAACTCAAACATACACAGTATATTTTGTATTAAATCAAACGATAAGTTCAGTTCATAGCATAATATATCAACTTAGTTTACCGACAGATAATTACGCAAAATATAGAAATATTCTAATGTATTATTTTTAAATGTGTCTTATTCTTCTGATTCTACTGATTCTTGATAATAAGCTGATACTCTATCGAATTCTTCTTCATCAGGAACTACAAGTTCTTCTCCATCAACTCTAAAAAGATACATTGAACCATCTTCAGCATTTTCAGCTAATACATATTCTTTTTCTTCAACTTCGAACGCATCAACGATTGGACATGAAACTACATTTCCGTTATCGTCTTCTAAATCTACAACGAAAGATTCTTCTTCTCCACATCCGCATCCACAACCTTCATGGTCATGATCTCCACATCCACAACCTTCATGATCATGATCGTGTCCACCGCATCCACAAGTATCGTGTTCTCCACATCCACATTTTTCTAAATCTTTATCCATAATTTAATTATCCTCCTTGCTAACAACTGTTGCTTTCTTCCATACTAATTCTACCCTTAAATGACTAAAATTAAAACCCCAAATGAAACTTTTTTAATCATTATATATATTTAAATAAAAATAATTGTATTTATACCACTTTTCAGACTATTTTTCTCTAATTTTCACCCTTTTATTTTTAACACATATTATTTTTTCTATGTTCAATAGTTTTTCTTTTTTATAATTTAAAAATATATAAACTTATATTTTTATATTTTTCACAAGAACAAAATTGCCTAGGCGACTTTAGAACCATCTATCTTTTTAGCCATACCCCATTTTAAATACATTGCAGGAATAATTATTCTGTATATTATCATTTTTATTCTTTATATGTATTCATCATACTTATACAATTCAGTGTTCTATAAGTTGTCCTCAGATTTTTAGGCCATATAATTTCCTAAAGAAAAAAGGATGACCATTTCTGGTCACCCCTTATTTAATGAATATATTACTATTCAGCTAATTTCTTGTATCCTTCTAATCTTTCCATAGCATCAGTATAAGTCTTTTCAAATAATGCTTCTGCAGCTTCTGGGAATGCTTTAGCAAGTGAAGCGTATCTTACTTCACCCATTAAGAATTCTTTAAAGTCAGCAGTTGGAGCTTTAGAATCTAATGTGAATGGGTTCTTAGTTCCCTTTAATTCTGGGTTAAATCTGTACATTGCCCAGTATCCACATTCAGTTGCTCTCTTAGCTTCTAATTGGCTGTTGCTCATACCAAGCTTAATTCCATGGTTTATACATGGAGCATAAGCTATGATTAATGATGGTCCCTTGTAAGCTTCTGCTTCTGCAATAGCTTTAAGAACTTGATTTCTATCAGCTCCCATATTGATTTGAGCTACATATACGTAACCGTAAGTCATAGCCATCATTCCAAGGTCTTTCTTCTTAGTTCTCTTACCTGCAGCAGCGAATTTAGCTATTGCAGCTGTTGGTGTAGATTTAGAAGATTGTCCACCTGTGTTTGAGTAAACTTCTGTATCAAATACAAATACATTTACATCTTCTCCTGAAGCAAGTACGTGGTCAACTCCACCGTATCCGATGTCGTAAGCCCATCCGTCTCCTCCGAAGATCCATTGAGATCTCTTAACGAAGTAGTCTTTTTCAGCTAAAATTTCTTTAGCAGCTTCTGTACCAGATTTTTCTAAAGCAGCAACTAATTTAGCAGCTCTATCTCTAGTTCCAGCACCTTCGTTCATATTTTCTAACCAATCTTGTAATTCAGCTTTAGCTGGATCATTTGCAGCTATAGCAGCTTCTGCTCTTTCTTGGATTCTTTCTCTTATAGCTCTTACTCCTAAGAACATACCTAATCCGTATTCAGCATTATCTTCGAATAATGAATTAGCCCAAGCTGGACCATGTCCTTCTTTATTCTTAGTGTATGGAGTTGAAGGTGCAGATCCACCCCAGATTGATGAACATCCAGTTGCATTAGCGATCATCATTCTATCTCCAAATAATTGAGTTATAAGCTTAGCGTATGGAGTTTCTCCACAACCAGCACAAGCTCCTGAGAATTCAAGTAATGGTTGCTCAAATTGGCTACCTTTTACTGTATTCTTATTCATTGGGTTCTTTTTAGTTGATACTTCATCTACTAAGTAATCCCAAACTTCAATTTGATTGTGTTGGCTTTCTTGTGGTTTCATAACTAATGCTTTTCCTGGTGCAGGACAAATTTGAGCACAGTTTCCACAACCTGAACAATCAAGTGGTGCTACTGCCATAGTGTAGAATAATTTTTCTTCACTCTTAAGAGCTTTAGCATCAACTATTGTTGCATTAGCAGGTGCAGCATTCTTTTCTGCTTCATTTAATAATATTGGTCTGATAGCAGCATGTGGACATACTAATGAACATTGGTTACATTGAATACATTTTTCAGCATCCCATTCAGGAACGTTAACTGCGATTCCTCTCTTTTCGAAGGCTGCAGTACCAGCTTCAAATGTACCATCTTCCATTCCAACAAAAGCAGAAACTGGAAGAGAATCTCCTTCTTGTCTGTTCATTGGAACAACTATATTCTTAACGAATTCTGAAGCATTCTTAAGTGGAGCTACTTCTTCGTCTTTAGCAGTCTTCCAAGCTTCTGGAAGTTTGATTTCAACGATAGATTCAACACCCTTATCGATTGCTGCGTTGTTCATATTAACAACTTTTTCACCCTTCTTACCATAAGAAGTTACAACTGAGTCTTTTAAGTATTTAACAGCGTCTTCAACTGGGATAATGTTAGCTAGCTTGAAGAAAGCTGATTGCATTATCATGTTGATTCTTCCACCAAGACCTATTTCTTGAGCTATAGCAACAGCATTTAAAGTGTAGAACTTAATGTTGTTGTTTGCCATAAATCTCTTATATGAAGCAGGTAACTTTTCTTCTAATTCTTCTGGAGTCCAGATAGTATTTAATAAGAAAGTTGCTCCTGGTTTTAATCCTTCTAATACGTTATATTTATGAACGTATGATTGATTAGAACAAGATACGAAATCTGCTTTGTTGATTAAGTATGGAGACTTAATTGCCTTCTTACCAAATCTTAAGTGAGATACTGTAATTCCGCCTGATTTCTTTGAATCATAGAAGAAGTATCCTTGAGCATACATGTCTGTATGATCTCCAATGATCTTTATAGCACTCTTGTTTGCTCCAACAGTACCATCTGATCCTAATCCCCAGAACTTACAAGCTGTAGTTCCTTCTGGAGTAGCATCTATATCTTCAGTTACTTCTAATGAAGTATTTGTAACGTCATCAACTATTCCTATAGTGAATCCATTCTTTGGTTCAGCTTTTGCTAAGTTATCATAAACAGCAGCAATATGAGCTGGATTTGGATCTTTTGATCCTAAACCAAATCTTCCGCCAATTATAACAGGAGCATTTTCTTTTCCGTAGAATGCATTTCTAATATCTAAGTATAATGGTTCTCCGTCAGCACCTGGTTCTTTAGTCTTATCTAAAACAGCGATTTTCTTAACAGTGCTTGGAATAGCAGCTATTAATTTTTCAACTGAGAATGGTCTGTAAAGTCTTACTTTAACAAGACCAACTTTTTGTCCATGTGCATTTAAGTAATCTACAGTTTCTTCAGCTACATCTGTTACTGAACCCATTGCTATAACTACTCTGTCTGCATCTTCAGCACCATAGTAGTCGAAACAATGATATTCTCTACCAGTTATTTTAGTGATTTCAGCCATATAGCTTTCAACCATATCTGGTAATTCATTGTAGAATTTATTTACTGATTCTCTTTCTTGGAAATAGATATCAGCATTTTGAGCTGTTCCTCTAGTTACAGGATGATCTGGATTTAAAGCTCTTGCTCTGAAAGCTTTAACAGCGTCCATATCAACTAACTTAGCTAAATCAGCATAGTCTAATACTTCAATTTTTTGAATTTCGTGAGAAGTTCTAAAACCATCAAAGAAGTTTAAGAATGGAATTCTAGATTTTATAGCAGTTAAATGTGCTACTGCTGATAAATCCATAACTTCTTGAACTGATCCTTCAGCAAGCATAGCAAATCCAGTTTGTCTTGCTGCCATAACATCTTGATGATCTCCAAATATGTTTAATGAAGATGTAGCTAAAGCTCTAGCTGAAACGTGGAATACTCCTGGTAACATTTCACCTGATATCTTGTACATATTTGGTATCATTAATAATAAACCTTGTGAAGCTGTATAAGTAGTTGTTAATGCTCCAGCTTGTAAAGAACCGTGAACTGCTCCAGCAGCTCCAGCTTCTGATTGCATCTCCATTACTTTAACAGTTTGTCCAAATATATTCTTTCTTCCTTGTGCAACCCATTCATCTACATGTTCTGCCATTGGTGATGATGGTGTTATTGGATATATTGCAGTTACTTCTGTAAACGCATAAGATACGTGAGCTGCTGCAGTATTACCATCCATAGTTTTCATTTTTCTCATCGCGTGACCCCTTCTTTCTATTATTTAAAAAACATTAAATTTTTAATTAACAATAAAAATTAAAAATTTAACAATGTATTTATATTATAAAAGTAAGTCTTTTTGTGACTTACTTTATAAACACTATTATTTAGCAAGTTTTTTACCTAGCAATTGTGCATTTTCTAAATTTTCTTTTGTTGGAGATTCTTTTACAACTAATTCACCAATACAATTAAATCCATATGATTTCATTGTATTAGTCCATAATTTCATAAACATGTCATTAGTCCATCCATGACTTCCAAACAAAATACATTTTTTATTCTCAATCGATAAACCTTTTAAACTATCAATAAATGGTTGCATTTCCTGTTCTTCTATATTATCTTGGTCCATTGCAGGACTTCCAAATGCTACAGAATCTGCTTCTAAAACATCATTAATAGTAGCATCAGCAACATGTTTTAAAGTTACCTTTGCTCCAGATTCTTCAGCGCTATCCGCAATCATATTAGCAATTATTTCTACACTACCACCACAACTCCAATAAATGATTGACACGTTTTTCATAAATAGCACCATTCCTTCCAACACACAATAAATAGTCATTACTAGTATAAATTATAATTGTAATATAAATCAACTTACATACTTTATTATATATCACATAATTTTTTTTGCAAGTTTTGATTCTCTAAAGTTGATTAATTATGCAAATTTATTCATGAAACTGCTCTTTATACAAAAATACCATTCCATTTTCACCCTTTAATACTCTTTAATACTCTTTAATATTACTTCTATAATTAAATCAATGCTATTTTTTCCATTCATATTATTCATTGCATTTATTATATTTTTTTTATTAGACTTTAATTCTAAAATTTTATTATATAATGTACTATTTATAAGTTCTTCTTCATTTAATACTAATGCATATCCCTCATTTTTGAAAGAATTTGCATTTAATATTTGATCTCCTCTACTAGCTTTTTTAGAAAGCGGTATTAAAAGCATAGGCTTTCTTAATGCTAAAAATTCAAATATCGAATTTGCTCCAGCTCTCGATATTATATAATCAGCTGCACTCATTAAATCCGGCAATTCTTCTGATACATATTCAAATTGTTTATATCCAACCTTATCTAAAAGATTGTTATCTAAATTTCCTTTTCCACATATATGAATTATGTTAAAATCCTTCAATAATAATTCTAAATTTCCTCTTATTTCATCATTTATTATTTTAGATCCTAAACTTCCCCCCATTATTAAAATTACTTCTTTGCTTTTATTAAAATTACAAATTTCCAATCCTTTTTCTTTACTTCCATTTAAAATTTCAGTTCTTATAGGGCTTCCTGTAAGCACACCTTTATTATCCTTTATATACTTAAGACTTTCTCTAAATGTCACACATAATTTACTGCAAAAAGGTGCACTTAATTTATTAGCAAGACCTGGTGTCATATCCGATTCATGTGCTACAACAGGTATCTTTCTTAAATGTGCAGCTATAACAACAGGAACAGCTACAAAGCCTCCTTTAGAAAAAACTACATCTGGCTTTTCTTTTTTTAGTATCTTATTTGCATCTTTAATTCCCTTTAATACCTTAAAAGGATCAGAAAAGTTTTTTAAATCAAAATATCTTCTTAACTTTCCTGATGATATTTGAAAATAAGGAATATTATTATTTTTAATTATCTCTTTTTCTATCCCATCTTTACTTCCAATATACTTAACTTCAAATCCATTTTCTTTAAGCGCTGGTACTAAAGCTAAATTAGGTGTTACATGTCCAGCAGTACCTCCACCAGTCATTATTACTTTATATTTATACACAACAAAACTCATCCTTTCATTATTATTAAGAATATACTTATCTACGTAACAATTTATTATTTAAAATTACTAACCTTATATAATTAAAGATTAAAATTAAATTATAAAGACTCTATTTTTATATTATATACAAAAATATAAACGTCTTTTCTTTTTAATGCTCTAGTCTTCACTAACAGCCATAACTTAAATTTCTTTAATATTTAGTACATAATTTTTTAATCCTATTACTCTATATAGTATTTTTAAATTATAATAATTCTACTTATACATTATAACTATTAATTACTATTAGTCACCATAAAAATGAATGTATCACATAGACCTCATTATAAATATTTTTAATTAATTATTTTAATATTATTTTTTACATTTATTATTTGTTTAAATTTTATATTTCACATAATATAAAATAAAACTATAATAACGATTATGTTAGTAAATCCAATTGCTCAGATTAGTTTATTTATACCTTTATAAAAATACCACTAAAATATAACTTCTTTATTACTCCCAATTTAATCCTTATTTACCTTAACTTTTATACTATAAAATTATATTTTCTACACAAGCTATTAGCATAGAGGAGGTGAAGAAAATGAATAATAATACTGGAAACAATAACAATATAGTACCAGAAGCAAAAGGTAAATTAGCACAATTCAAAAATGAAGTTGCTAATGAAATGGGTGTACCATTTAAAGAATATAATGGAGACCTAAGTTCAAAACAATGCGGAAGTGTTGGTGGCGAAATGGTTAAGAGAATGGTACAACAATACGAAAATAATATCTAACTATTTAACGCTCCTATAAAAGATAGGTGTATTGAAATATTAATTTATTTCAATACACCTTTTATTATGTGCTTTTATAAAGAGTAACTATGTAATTAAAAACTAATAGAATTCACAAACATATCTAAATATTGAATGAATTCTGAAAATTTTCTGAAAATAGTATTGTTTTTTATTTAACAATGTAGTATATTATACCTATAAAGTTAAATAAAAACTTTAATTGGTATTTATAGGTTTATATTTTTATACTATCAACACTAAAACTGTGTTATTTATAACAATATAATCATATAAATAACATATGTTAATCAATATCATATGTTCATAAAAAAATTAGTTATTCTTTGGTTTATCATTTATAGCATTCAACAGCATAATTAAAGAGTAATATATTAGATATTGATAACTTTTACACTACAAAAGCAAACGTTTTTTTATAAATTTATTTGTTAATAAAATAACATACATTAGCTAGGAGGATACTTTTATGAATTATTCAGAACAATTAAACAACAAAACTATAACTGTGGAAAAAGCTTTATCACTTGTAAAATCAAATGATGAAATCGTTACTTCATTAGGACCTTGTGAAGCAACACTATTTATGTCAAAGCTTCATGAAATAAGAGATCGAGTAGAAAATGTAACTGTAGTTAGTATGCTTAGTGCTTTAGATTATAAATACCATACTGATCCAAGTATGGCTGGACATTTTATAAATGAATCTACATTTTTTGCTGGACCGGCTAGAAAAGCTCATTCAACAGGTTTAGTTTCATATATACCAACTCATCTTAGATATGCTGGTATCAACAGACTTGATTACAAAACACCTAATATATTTGTTGGTGCTGTTACACCAATGGACAAGCATGGTTTCTTCTCATTATCACTTTCTACTGTATATGAAAGAGATTCTTTAGAAAAAGCTGATATAGTTATATTTGAAGTAAATAAAAACTTACCTAGAATATTTGGAGATACTTCAGTTCATATCAGCCAAGTAGATTATGTATATGAAAGTAATGAAAAAGTACCAGAATTATCTCCTAAAGAACCTTCTGAAAAGGATTTTATAATTGGTCAATATATAGCAGATTTAGTTGATGACGGTGCTACTATCCAACTTGGAATTGGTGGAATTCCAAACGCTGTTGCTAAATCATTAATGACAAAAAAAGATTTAGGAATACACACTGAAATGATTACTGAAGGTGTAGTTGATTTATTTGAAGCTGGAGTTGTTAACAATAGCAAAAAGACACTTCATAAAAATAAAATCATAGGTGCTTTCGCATTTGGATCACAAAGATTATATGACTTTTTAGATGATAATCCTTGTGTAGAAATGAAAAGATGTTCTTATGTTAATAATCCTTACACTTTAGCTAAAAACAGTAAGATGACATCTATAAACACATCTCTTTCTGTAGATTTAACTGGTCAATGTGCTTCTGAAAGTTTAGGCTTTAAACAATACAGTGGAACTGGTGGACAAACTGACACAGGAATTGGTGCACAAATGAGTCCTGGTGGAAAATCTATAATCGCTTTATACTCTACTGCTAAGAATGGTACTATCTCTAGTATCGTACCTAGTCATTATATGGGGGCAGCTATTACATATTCTAGAAATGATGTTCAATATATTGTTACTGAATATGGAGTTGCTAACCTTCGTGGAAAAAGTATTAGAGAAAGGGTTGATAGCTTAATTGCTATAGCTCATCCTGACTTTAGACAAGAACTTAAGAAGGAAGCTGTTAAGAATAGAATTTGGTAGAATAAAATTTGGTAAAGGAAGTGCTAATTATGGATGATAAAAGTAAATTAAAGGAAATCCTAAGCAAATTGGATTCTATTAACAACAAAGTTAATAATATTCAATATCAAATTTTCCAAACAAGTGAATATTCTGATAATGGTAGCTATATAGATTTTTTATATGACACTTATACAGAGTCACTTATAGAAAATGTTTGTCAAGTAATGGGTGATTAGTTTTATATATAAGAAAAAAGATAATCAAAACTATAAACAGTTTTGATTATCTTTTTTTAATTTTGTGAATTAAATTATACTAACTACTCTTTTTAGCATAAACATTGTATTTAAAGATGTTCATCAAAAAACTTAAAGATCACCTAATAATACTTCCATAATCTCATTATTTTTATAACCTCTGGAATACTATACTAAGCACATTAAAAAAATAACAAGTCCATTTTCAATCATACCTCCTCATCAATTCAACTTAATAGGAATACTAATAACAACTTATCTTCTTGCTTGATGAAAAATATCCATTATAACCTTGCACCTATTATTCATTTTTATGTACTTTATCTATAATTTTGGATAACTATTTGAATACTTATGTTTCCATTGTATTCATTTATACTTGGATAAAAGACTAGATCTAAGTTTACCGAATTAAATTCTCCACCATATAATTTTTGTAATTCTTCATAATTATATTTCTTTGTTATATATTGTTCAAATTCTTCAATATCACCAAAATAAATTGAATCTATTACTCTTCCACTAGTAGTTTTCAATTTTATTTTTAATACATTTTTATTTTGTCCAAGTACCATAGCTTTTACTGCATTAACATTTTTGGCTCCAAACAGCGGTTTTGAATTTCCTTTTCCAAAAGGTTCTAAAAGTTCTAAATCATTTATCATATCATAATTAATATTTTCTAATACCAAAGGTAAATCTATTGTTATTTTAGGAATAAGTTCCTCTTCTGTTAATTTCGTGTTTCTATTAAGTCCTTCTCTAAGTAAATCTATATTATTTTCATTTAAAGATAAACCAGCTGCCATTGGATGTCCTCCAAATTTATTTAACAAGTCTTTACATGTTAACAATTCTTCAAACATATTATATTCTTCTATTGATCTTCCCGAACCTTTGACACCCTCTTCAGCTTTTGTAAGAATTATTGTAGGAACATTATATTTTTCCCTTATTCTTCCCGCTATTATTCCGGCTAAACTTTCATGAACTTGAGGAATATATATAACAAATATCTTGTCATCTTTCATAGTGCTACCTTCTATAATTTCTATAGCTTTTTCTACACCTTCACTAGTCATACTTTTTCTTTCATCATTTAATTCAACTAACTCTTTTGCTAAATTCAAAGCTTCCTCTTCATCTTGAGATAATAATAATTTTAAACCCTTTTTAGCTGAATCTAATCTTCCAGAGGCATTTATACATGGTCCTATAACAAAACCCAAATGATAAGTTGAAATTTCCTTACCATCCATCTTAGTTTCTTTCATTAAATATTTTAATCCTAAATTTGTAGTATTATTTATCATCTTTAATCCATTTTTAACAAATATCCTGTTTTCATCAATTAAATCTACAACATCACACACAGTTGCTATAGCAACAAATTCTATTAGCCTATAAAGTTCTTCCTTAGAAATTTTCATTTTTTCATATAAAACTTCAATTAGTTTAAATGCCACACCAGCACCACATATTTTATCAAATTTGTATCCACACTCAATTTGTTTAGGATTAATTATTGAATCTGCTTCTGATGATATAAAAATTCTATCTCCTTTTTCATCTTCAACGAAAGGAATATCATGATGATCTGTTACTATTACTGTCATACCTAGTTCTTTAGCATATTTTATCTGTTCTATTGCAGAAATTCCATTATCACATGTTAACAAAGTATCTACTTCATCATTCTTAGCTTCAAGTATTATTTTTTTATTTATACCATAGCCATCCTTTATCCTATCAGGTATTTCATAATCAACATTTGCACCGCATTTTTTAAGTGCTGTATATAATATATAAACACTAATTACTCCATCAACATCATAATCACCAATTATTCTAATTTTTTCTTTAAGCTCTATTTTTTCTTTTAATATTTTAGCAGCCTTTTCTATATCTTTCATTTCATATGGATCATGAAAGTTACTATAATTAGGGTTTATATAATTTTTTATCATATCATCTTCTACAATATTTCTATTTATCATTAATCGAGTTATTAATTCACTAATACCATATTTTTTAGATATGTTCTTATAATCGGCTTTAATATTTTTTACAAACCATCTTTCTTTCATTTTATCCCCTCTTTTTTTTAAATAATAACAAACAATCCACAATTTCACTTAAACTTCATGTTAAAAAGTGGATAAAATCATGGATTGCTTATATTTAAAACTATAATTTATTAAAACATTAATATATTATTTATATAGCATAGACTTAGCTAACTCTTCTACTTTATCGTATCCCAATTTTTCTATTAACTTATAAGCAAATTCTATAGCTGTTGCTGGACCTCTACTAGTTATTATATTACCATCAACAACAACATTATTTTCTTTGTAGTTACAATTTATAAGTTCATCTTCAAATCCAGGATATGAAGTTATATTTCTTTCATTTGTTACCCCTGCTTTTCCAAGTACTATAGGAGCTGCACATATAGCACCTATTATCTTGCCTTGTTTATCATGCTTCTTAACAAATTCTATAACTCTTTCATCATCTCTTAAGTTTTTTGCTCCAGGCATACCACCTGGAAGTGCTACCAGATCATATTCCATATCAGACTTAAATATCTTATCTGCTTTTATTGTAACTCCATGAGAAGAAGTTACAAATTCTTCATTTATCGAAACTAAATCACAAACCATATCAGCTCTTCTTATAATATCAGATATAGTTAATGCCTCAACCTCTTCAAAACCTTCTGCTAATAATACGCATGCCTTTTTCATAAAATTCGCCTCCTACTATTATACAATCATAACATCTTTCAATTCATCATCAATCATTAATATAACATTCGTTCCTCTTCCAGCACGATTTTGAAGCTTTATATCTTCAACAGTTATATTTAATTTCTCATTTGCCTTTGAAATAAGTGAAATTTCTTGAGATCTAGGTGATATTATAACCGTATTCCCATTAACATCTAAGTATTTAGAAACATATGCTCCAAATATAACTTCATCTTCTTCTCTCAAACTAATACCAGTAACTCCAGATGCAACTTTTCCCATAGAATTAACATTCTCAACTGGGAACCTTATTGCCATCCCCTTCTTAGTTATTATTATTAGATTTCCTAAAGTTATATTATTTATATCTACAGATATAACCTCATCATCTTCTGTCTTAAGTTTATAGAAAAACTGCTTTTGAGTATCTACTTTAAACTCATTTAATAAAGTTTTCTTTACCAATCCTTTTTTACTAAAGGAATAAAGTGCTAAATTATCATTGTAAGAAGAAATTGAACTTATTCTTATTATCTTTTCTTTCTTTTCTAATTCCCCAGTAAATACTTCTAATTTAATATCTCCATTCATTATGTTTTTTAATAAGAATCCAGGTATTTTATAAATATAACCCTTATTACTAAATAACAATAATGTTTTTGATGAATTTATCTTTGTTCTATTTATATCTACTTTTGATGTTTTATAATATTTAAGTATATTTTTATCATTAATCCCTATGTTAAATTCAAAATACTCTTCTTCTTTACTTTCATTTACCTCAATAATTTCATCATCTATAGATAAATTAAATAATTGAATAGGCAAAATGTTTCTTGGCACATTTTCAAGTTCTGGCACTTCTATTGTAAACTCTAAATCTAATTTGGTTTTTATATTTAAATAATCATTATTTTCTTCTCTATCTCTTAATTTAACATTCAACAATGCATCTTTATCTCTTAATTTTAATGCTTGAAGCTTTCCATAGGATGTTTCAAATTTATCTAGTGAACTTTCTTTTATTCCACCACTTTTAGTTATAAATCTGAAAATTTTATTTGGATTAAAGTTATCTACTGATATAACTTCAACTATTTTTTCATCCTCTAAATTTAGAGATTTTATTATAGTATCAAGTCTTTCACCCTTTTCTTTCCATTTTAATTCTGGAATATTTATTCCCTTAACTTGATACATAAAACCTTTATCCGTAAATATAAGAAGACTATCTCTAGTATTTGAACTTATTAGATATTCTAACTTATCACCTTCTCTATATTCTATATCTTCTGGATTAGAATTAGATCTAATATAATTTTTAACAGGTATTCTCTTTATGAATCCATCTTTAGATAAAGTTATCATAACCTCTTCAACTATTATAAGTTCTTCAATGTCTATTTTACTCTTAGCATCATCTTCTATAATATTAGTTTTTCTTTCATCTCCATATTTATCACTTATTTCTTTTAATTCAAATTTTATAACTTTCAATAATTCTTTTTCATTTGATAATATTTTTTCAAGTCGTTTTATTATTTTTTCAAGTTCTTTATATTCTTTCTCAAAAACTTTTATTTCAAGACCTGTCAATCTATATAACATTAATTCTAATATAGCTTGAGCTTGTTCTGCTGTAAAAGCAAATTTCTCAATTAAATTATTCGAGGCATCTTTTTTAGATTTTGAGCTTCTTATAATTGCAATGACTTCATCTAATACATCTATCGCCTTAATAAATCCTTCTACTATATGGAATCTCTTTTTTGCTACCTCAAGCTCTTTTTCACTTCTTCTTGTTACTATTTCTTTTTGGTGATTTACATAATGCCTTATCATATCTTTAAGACTCATAGTTTCTGGCTTACCATCTGCTAAAGCAACCATATTAAAACTTATATTACATTGAAGCTCAGTCTTTTTAAATAAGTATTTTAATATTTTATTTGCACTATCTTCATCAGCTGATTTCTTTAATTCTATTACTGCTCTTATACCATTTCTATCAGATTCATCTCTAATGTCAGATATAAGTTCTAACGCCTTTGAATGTCTTCTATCCCCAGTCATTTCAGAAATAGTTTGAAGTAATTTTGCTTTATTCCTTCTATAAGGGAACTCTGTAATAGCTATACCAATTCTACCACTATCTAGTTTTTCGATATTAGTTTTCGCTCTATAAGCTACTTTACCAACACCACTTTCATACGCTGATCTAAGTGAATTTTTACCTATTAATATTCCACCTGTTGGTAAATCTGGTCCTTTAATATGTTCCATTAATTCTTTAATATCTATTTCATTATTATCTATATATGCTAATACTCCATCGGTTACTTCTTTTAAGTTATGTGGAGGAATATTAGTTGCAAGACCTACTGCAATTCCAAATGATCCATTCACTAAAAGGTTAGGATATCTACTTGGTAATACTTTAGGTTCAAATTCACTATCTGAATAGTTTGGAACCATGTCAACAGTATCCTTATCTATATCTCTTAACATTTCCATGGAAATAGGTGCAAGTCTAGCTTCTGTATAACGCATGGCTGCAGCACTATCTCCATCAATTGATCCCCAGTTTCCATGACCATCTATCAGTGGGGCTCTTGTTGAAAAATTCTGTGCCAAAATAGTCATAGCATCATATACTGACGAATCTCCGTGTGGATGAAATTTACCTAATATATCTCCTACTATTCTTGCTGACTTATAATAAGGTCTATCAGGAAAAGCTTTTAGAAGATATGCTCCATAAAGTATTCTTCTATGTACTGGCTTTAATCCATCTCTTACATCTGGAAGTGCTCTCTCTTTAGCCACTTCAATAGCATAAGGCAAATAATTTTCAGGCATAGCTTCCTCTAACGGTACTTTAATTATATTATTATCTCTTGGTATACTTTGAACTTTTTTTGCCATAATATTTCTCCATTCTTAACTTAATTGAATTCTCCGTATTTATACATATAATTTTTTCTTGGCTCTACTACATCTCCCATAAGTAGAGATATCATTTTTTCTGCTTTCGCTGCATCATCTATTGTAACTTGTATAAGTGTTCTTGTTTCTGGATTTAAAGTAGTTTCCCATAATTGTTCTGGATTCATTTCTCCAAGTCCTTTATATCTTTGAATCAATGCACCCTTTCCTATTTCCTTTTTAGCCTTTTCTAGCTCTTCATCACTATATGCATACTTTACAGTCTCAGAACCTTTATTAACCTTATATACTTTGTATAAAGGTGGTTGTGCTAAATACAGATGCCCATTTGCAATTAACGATCTCATATATCTATAAATATAAGTCATCCATAATGTTCTTATGTGATATCCATCTACATCAGCATCACTCATTATTATAACTTTATCATATTTCATATCATCTTGTTTATAATTTTCTAATGTACCTGTTCCAATTGCCGCATTAAATATTCTTAATTCTTCTGAAGCTAAAACATTCTCAAGCTTTTGCTTTTCAGTATTCATTATTTTACCTTTAGATGGCATTATAGTTTGGAACCTTCTATCTCTTGCTTGTTTTGCAGAGCCGCCTGCTGAGTCTCCTTCAACAACTATAAATTCATTAACACTTTTATCTTTTAATGTACATACTGCTATCTTACCTGCTAAAGGTGCGGTTCCAACACCAACCTTTTTCTTTTCAGCATCATTTATCTTTTTGATTTTTTCTCTTCTCTTTGCAGATTCTAATGCATTACTAATTAAAGTTGTTGCTAACTCTTTATTATCTTCTATCCATTCTAGTAATTTAGTATATACTAAATCATTCATCATAGTATATGCTTCATTATTTCCTAGTTTAGTTTTAGTTTGTCCTTCAAAAATCGGATTAGTAATTTTAATTCTAAGTATTGCAGTCATACCTTCTCTTAAATCATTACCTTCAAATTCTTTATCCTTTTCTTTTATTAAATTAAGCCTTTTAGCACCTTCTTTAAAAGCTCTCGTCATTCCTGTCTTAAATCCAGTTTCATGAGTTCCTGCTTCAGTGGTTGGTATATTATTTACATAACTGGCTATATACTCTGTTGATGAATCTGTGAACTGTATACATATCTCACCTTGTACTTGAAGGTTATTTACTGTTCTTTCTCCATCAAAAATAATAGGAGTCTCATGAATAACTGTTTTACTTTCATTTAAGTAATTAATAAAGTCTAAAAGACCATTTTCTGAGTAATATTCTTTTTGGATTTCCTCATCTTTTCTTCTATCTATAAGTTCTAATCTTATTCCTTTATTTTGGAATGCTAGTTCTTGTAATCTGCTATCTATAACATCAAATTTAAAGTCTGTAGATGAAAATATTTCTGAATCAGGTTTAAAAGTAACTTTCGTTCCCGTTTTATCAGTCTTTCCAATTGCCTGTAATTTGCTTACAGGTGTACCGGGCATAGATCTCTTTAATTCCTTATCAAAAGCATATTCAAATCTTTGTCTATAAATATTACTATTTTGATATACCTCTACTTCAACCCATTTTGATAAAGCATTTACTACTGCTGCTCCAACACCATGAAGACCTCCAGAAGTTTTATAATTTTTATTATCAAACTTACCTCCAGTATGAAGTTCTGTAAATACCATCTCTACACCTGATTTTTTCTTTATAGGATGTATTCCTGTTGGTATACCTCTACCATTATCATAAATTGTAGCACTTTTATCTTCATTTAAAATAATAGTTACCTTATCTCCATATCCATTTGTAATTTCATCTATAGCATTATCTAATATTTCCCATATACAATGATGTAATCCCTTAGTTCCTGTAGAACCTATATACATCCCAGGTCTAATTCTTACTGGTTCTAGTTTTTCTAAAGATGTTAAATCAGTAACATCATAATTATTATTTTTTAATTCCATAAGGCCCTCCTTAAACTACTAATCTTTATTTCAAAATAACACTAATCTTTTAAATATTAGTTAAACATTATTTATATTCTCATAAATTTTAATACAAACATATAGACATATTCTTAAAATAAATTGTTTTAAAATATATATTTTAACTCACACTATTTTATATTATATTTTCTCTCTTTACTACTGCTATTATTTATAGTTTATTAAATTTAAATATAAGTATACGAACTTATGTACTATTATACTATAAAAATATACTTTATTTTACATCTGGTGTCAAAAAATAAAATTTAAATTTAATTTTACTATATCCAATACGCGAAAGAAGAGTGCTTTATTTAGTTATGTAATAAAAATTTTAAGGTTTATTACATTCCATAAGCACTCTTTAAATCAAATTTTATATAACAAATTTAAACATCACATATTTCAATATTTCTAATGTGTTTAGTATGATTCCATTCTTTATTATTCTTATTCCATATTCCTTGAATAGTAATAGGAATCCAAGTTAAAGTATATAATCCATATAATAGGAATCTGAAAAATAATATTACGTTTTTCTTTCCTAACAATAAAAATACTGCTAATAAAAATATTATATTAAATCCTACAGTAACACCTAACGCTATCCAATAGTTTTGTGTTGCATCTAATTGATATTCTGCCATTATTCTTAAAATATATGGAATTAAAAACAAATTAGTCGAGTATAATGCAGTCATAGCAAAAAAGCCTTTAGATACTTTATTTTCAATTGCTAATATAAGCGGCGTTATTATAAATTGTACTAAAGCAAACACTTTAATTCCAACACCAAGAACTACGTGTCCTTCAGCTGCTTGACTAAGAACAAATATATTATGTCCAGAAGTATCCACTTGTATAATTGTTAGTACAGCTGATGCAGCTAACATTAAAGTAATGAATGGTTGAAGTACATATAATGCACAATCAAATATATACCATTTTCTTTCTTTAATTGACTTTTTAGTCAATCTCCAAAAATATCTTGATGCAACATCGGTAAATCCTTGCATCCATCTTTTTCTTTGAGTCCAAGATTGAGATAATTTCAATGGTTTTTCATCATAAATTATTGCATCATGAGCCCACCCTACTTTTTCTCCATTTAATACAAGTTTACAAGTAAATTCTAAATCTTCTGTTAAACAAGTTGCACCCCAACCTAACTCTTTTAAAGTTTCAGTTTCTATTGCAAAACCTGTTCCACCTATTTGATTAGAAAATCCTACATTTTCTCTAGCTAATTGAAACATTCTGTTTTGAGTCCAAAAAGCTATAGAATATGAAGCTGCAATCCATGAATCCTCAGGATTTTTACTATCAATATAGCCTTGTACCACTTTATAACCATCATTCATTTTAGAATTAATTTCTTGCAAAAAATCCTTATGAACTAGATTATCAGCATCAAATATAGCTACAGCATCATACTGTTTTTTCATTTTAGATAATTTATCAAACATCCATTCTAAGGCATATCCTTTGCCTCGTTTATCTTTATTAAATCTTTCGCAGACATTAACACCATATTCTTTTGATATTTTAGCAGTATTGTCTGTACAATTGTCTGCTATAACAAAAACATCATACATGTCTTTGGGGTAATTAAGATTTAACATACTTTCAATCAATTTACCAATAACGACTTCTTCATTATGTGCTGCAATTAATAACGCAAATTTCTTATTTGGAGTATAATTTTTCTTTTCCTTTTTTCTAATAAGACCAAAAAAACCTAACACCATATAATATAAAGTTAATATAAATACAAATATTTGAAATATTGTTGTTGTTATGGTAAAAATATTTTTTCCCATTACATTCACTCCTAATGTTAAATGAAGCTAATTCTCCACTTATTATTTTATCTACACATTTTAATTACACCTTTATTTAATATATTTCAATATAAATAAAAAATCAAGTATGTTTTTCTTAAGATAAAATTAAGATTGTTTTATTTGCGTTTTCTGTAACCATTTACCATGAGTTTCCTTAGTTTCTTTATCATTTCTTCAATAATGCTTATTTATTTTTATAAACTAATAAATATTATAAAATTAGACTTTAATTCTATAACCTTATAGTTTGCATATATTAAGATATTTATTAATGTAATTTTTGTAACTAAAAAATTCTCCATATCTTAATTTTATTTCTTAAATTTAAAACTAATATAATATTATACTATATATAACTCAAAATATTTTAACACTCATTCTTAATATGTTAAGTAATCTAATCTCATTATTTAAATTATACCATTATTTATAGCTTTAAACTGTTTATATTTTTATATTTAAAAGAGTTAACTTTAAATTATTTAAAGTTAACTCTTTATGCATTAATAAATATCTTGAAGAAATTTATATAATTCCTTGACTTATCATGGCATCTGCGACTTTCAGAAATCCAGCTATATTAGCACCCACAACAATATTTCCCGGATGACCATATTCTTCTGCAGATTTTTTAGAATTATTATATATATTTTTCATTATATCTTTAAGTTTTTCATCTACTTCCTCAAATGTCCATGATAATCTTAAACTGTTTTGTGACATTTCAAGAGCTGAACAAGCAACTCCACCTGCATTGGCTGCTTTTGCTGGTCCAAATAAAACTTTATTTTCTTGAAATAAATCTATAGCATCTAATGTTGATGGCATATTAGCACCTTCAGATACTGCTTTAACATCATTGGCTACTAATATCTTTGCACTTTCTAAATTAATTTCGCCTTGAGTTGCACAAGGTAATGCTATATCACATTTAATTTTCCAAATATTATTACAACCCTCTTCATATTTAGCAGTTGATACATAATTTAAATAATCTTTTATTCTGCCTCTCTTTACTTCTTTAATTTCTTTTATAACTTCTAAGTTTATTCCATTTTCATCATATATATATCCATTAGAATCACTTAACGCTATAACTGTTCCACCAAGTTCTTGTGCCTTTTTAGTAGCATAAATGGCAACATTTCCCGATCCAGAAATAACAACTTTCTTTCCTTTAAATGTCATGTTGTTATCTTTTAACATTTCATCTGTAAAATATACTAAGCCATACCCAGTGGCTTCTGTTCTAGCTAAGCTACCACCAAAAGTTAAGCCTTTTCCAGTTAAAACCCCTTGTTCACTAGCATTTCTTAATTTTTTGTAGTAACCATAAAGATATCCAATTTCTCTTCCACCAACACCAATATCTCCTGCTGGAACATCTATATTAGGACCTATATGCTTATATAATTCTGCCATAAAACTTTGACAAAATCTCATTATTTCATTATTTGATTTTCCCTTTGGATTAAAATCTGAACCACCTTTTCCTCCACCAATTGGTAATCCAGTTAAAGAATTTTTGAATATTTGTTCAAATCCCAAAAATTTTATTATACTTAAATTTACTGATGGATGAAATCTTAATCCTCCTTTATATGGACCTATTGCATTATTAAATTGTACTCTAAATCCCCTGTTTACCTGAACATCCCCATTATCATTTACCCAAGGTACTCTAAATATGATTTGCCTATCTGGTTCTACTATCCTCTCAAGTAAAGCAGATTCAATAAACTCTTCATGCTTTTCAAATACTGGTACTAAGGAATTCAACACTTCAGTAACTGCATCTATAAATTCTGTTTCTTCTCTATTAATTTCTCTAACCCTTTTTAATACCCCATCAACATATGCCCTTGCTTTTGCTTCCATTAAATTCATCTCCTTAAAATTTTACAATCAATTATTTTAACTTAAATGATTTTGTTTATATAATACACCTTGCCGGTATATTTTACTATAATATTATTAAAATAATAATAAAATTCACAATATATTATATTCTTGTATAATATATTGTGAATTTATCATTTTACATTTTATATTTATTTTATAATTTCACTAATTAATTTTCTGAAAAATCGTATATTTCTCCCTTTAATATAACTATATTCCATTGGTAATATTATCAAACATCCTAATGTTCCCATAATTATATCTAACATAGTATCAATTAAACTATTATTTTGAGAATTAAATCCAAATAATCTATCGGTAGAAAATTCCCAAATCTCCCACACTCCAGCCATAGCAATTGAAAAACTTACTATAAAAATCAATGCAAATATTGGATTTATTTTATCGCTAACTTTATGTGTATAGTTTATATATATAGAAAATCCTAAAATACTTATTATTATTCCAGATATAAAATGAAGTATCTTATCATAATGATTTATATATTGATATATATTAAGTATATTTCCTACATACATAGCCATTATTATAAAGGTTAGAATCAATATATAAATTAGCTTACAATGCTTCATAAATGTTACTGAAAAAATAAATTTGGCAATCCCAACAGTAACAAGAACTAATAAAAGTCTAAACATTTTATCTCCCGATTGAAATAACACATTAAATAATAAATGAAATACTAATATTGTACTTATTATTATTGTTATTACTTCATCGTATGTTAATCTTCTTTTCAAAATTTACTCCTCCTTATTATGTTTTCTAAAAACACTTATACTTTATTACTTATTAAAATTCTTGCCATTATGATGCCTCCTAAGAAACCTCCTATATGACCTAAATTATCAATATTACTAATATTAAACCCTATAAGTAAATTTAGAATTATTACTCCTAGCAAATTTAATATATATTCTTTTTCTACTTTATGTCTTTGTTTTATACTAAATACTAGTATTGCTCCAAGTAAACCAAATATTGCCCCTGATGCTCCAACTGATATTGTATTTTTATTTAATGCTACACCTAATGAACTTGATGTTATTGCTGATACAAAATATATTATCAAATATTTTTTTATTCCAAAAATTTTTTCCACTTGTGGCCCTAATATATATAATGCATACATGTTAAATAACAAATGTGTTATTCCACCATGTAAAAATGCGCAAGCTACTAATCTCCAAACTTCTCCTTGATATATTAAAGGATTGTACTTTGCTCCAAAATTTAACAATACATTTATATCTATTGTTAATATACTTCTAGATATAAAGACAGTTAATAAAAATACAATTACATTTATTGCAATTAAAATTAAAGTGCTCTTTTTATTTATTAAATATTTATTAAACTTAAATTCAGGACTTTTATTTATATTAGTAATTATATTTTTCAAAGGTTCGCATGAATTGTCACATAAAACTATATTATTATTTTTTTTATGTATAACTAACTTATTTATATTTTCCTGTTTAGTTCCTAAATATTCTCCATTTGAAAGTATAACCATATTTAAAGCAAAATTCTTTCCTAATGTTTTTAAATATTCTATAGCTTCCTGTACATTTATGTCTTCATGTTCTTCATTTGTAATTAATACACAATAGCTGCCATATGGTAATTCCTTTATTGCAATGTAATTTAATTTATCATAAAATTTACTATAATATTCTTTAATATAAAAATTATCATTTTTTATTAAAAAATTAAATAATTTTTGTTCTAAATGCTTCATTTTTAAGTCCATCCCTTTTTATCATTTTTTATATTTTCAAATTATATTTTATGAAAGTTTTGATATGCACATAATCAAATTGGACTAATTAATTTTAATTTACGTCATACATTTATAAACATTATCATCTTTTAAAACATATGTTTTTACGCTTTTAATTTAACCAAATATTACAAATGCTGTCTTAAAAATTAAGACAGCATTATATAAAATAATATTATTACCAGTATTTTAGTTTTATATTAATATATGCACTGTACAGAATGACCTTGTGTTAAAATTTTTAGTCTTCTTAAATCTAATTACTTCGTCTATCTTTACTTATGCATATATAAACACGTTACTAAACTATATCATTATTTTTAACAATCAATCATATCTAGTAATTCATTAAATCTTTTAATTGTTGCTTCTAATGGTTCATCCGTTGTCATATCAACACCTGCATTTTTTAATATATCTATAGGATAATCACTTCCTCCAGATTTTAAGAAGCCTTTATACTTTTCAACTGCATTTTCTTTTTTATCTAAAATAGATTTAGAAAATGCTGAGGCTGCTGCATAACCTGTTGCATATTGATAAACATAAAAGTCTGAATAGAAATGTGGAATTCTTGACCATTCAATATCTATTTCTTTATCTACAATCATTTCAGGTCCAAAATATTTTACATTTAATTCATGCCATTTAGTATTGTAATCTTCAGCAGTTAAAGGAATTCCCTTTTCTAAACTCTCATGTGTATATAGTTCAAATTCAGCAAACATTAATTGTCTAAATACAGTAGTTCTTATTTGTTCTAATTCTTGATTTATTAAATAAAGCTTCTTATTTTCATCTTTTTCTTTATCTATTAAATAATGAATAAGTATTGATTCATTTGTAGTAGATGCAACTTCTGCACAGAATAAAGTGTATCCTGCATAATAGTATGGTTGCTCTTTTCTTGAATAATATGAATGAATTGAGTGACCCATTTCATGTGCTAATGTAGATACATCCCCCAGTTCATTATTATAATTTAATAATACATAAGGCATTGTATCATATCCACCCCATGAATATGCTCCACCTTTTTTACCTTTATTTTCATATATATCTATCCAACCATCTTCTATACCACTCTTAAATATACCTAAATATTCATCACCTAATGGTTTTAGTGCATCTAATACTATATCTACCCCATCATTAAACTCTATCTTTTCTTTTGGAGTTTCAATAACTGGAACATATAAATCATACATATGAATTTCATCTAGACCTAAAAGTTTCTTTTTCACTTTTACATATCTGTGAAGTGAATCTAAATTATCATTTATAACTTTTACAGCATTTTTATATACTTCTAAAGGTATATTATTAGGTTTAAGTGAAGCTTCTAAAGCACAATTATATTTTCTTATTTTACTGCTAAAATTAAAGTTTTTAATTGAGCAAGTTAAAGAAGTAGCTAATGTATTTTGAAGTTTTTCATATTCACCAAATAACTGTTCAAATGCTCTTTTTCTAAGCTCCCTATTTTTACTTCTTATAAAAGAAGAATAATTACCCTCTGTTAATTCTACATCTTTTCCATCTTCATTTTTTATTTTTCCAAATGTCATGTCTGCATTAGTTAAAATATTGTGGATAGCTGATGGTGCATCTAAACAATCAGAAGCTTGAGCTAAAAGTTCTTCCATTTCTTTTGACAATACATGTGGCTTTTCCTTTAATATGTCTTCAAATAAAAATTTATAAGGTTTTAATTCATCTAATCTTTCTATTTCTTTTTCTATAAAACCATCTTCTAAACTCAAAATTTCCGGAACAAAGTAAGCTGTATAACTTGCAAACTCAGCCATATATATATCAATTTTACTCATTAAACTTTGATATGTTGCATTTGAAGTATCTTCATCAGATTTTAAATGAGCATATATATATAACTTTTCTGCCTTTCTTGATATTTCTTCACTTAACTTTAAATATTCTAATATATTTTCCCCACAATTTAATTTACCTGAAAAATCTTTTAAGCTATGTGCTTCATTTTTTAAATCATTAAATTCTTTTTCCCACTCATCAATATTTTTATATATTTTTTCTACTTTCCATTTAAATTTGGATTCAATTTCTTCTCTCTTTTTTAATTCTTCCATTAATTTACCTCCTATTTAAATTACAATAGTACATACTTTAAGATTTTAAATATATTCTTCCTTCTTATCTTTGATATTTTCCCATACATTATTCATTTCTTCTTGTATTAATGTTGTACATTCGCGTATTTTTTCTTTAATAAAATCAAAATCATCTTCATATTTAAATTTTATAACATATGTTGGATCATATTCATCTAAGTCTTCCTCTATTTCATATCCTTTTTCTGTGAATCTTTCTGTATTAAATAAATCATATATAGCTGAATATTCCCATTCTTCTACATTTTTATTAGTATCAAAATACATATGTACAATTCCATTTAATACATAAAACTTTTTAACAAATAATCCACCTTCATTTACTTCAAAACTTCCTAACTCTTTTTTTATAAATCCTGTTTCACTATCTTTCTCTATTAAAACTAAACTTGAAAATTCCATAATTCAGCACCATCCTTTTAAATATTTGTTCATTTATAATAAGGCACATGAAAATAAATAATAAGTCCAAAGTTACAATGGATATTTTTTATCAGGCAAGAAAATGAATTGACTCATAGCGTGTCTATTAGGTCAATTTGACGACGCAGCATGATGAAAAATAGGCTGGCAAATAGACTTGTTATTTTTTTTGATTGTACCTAAATACATTATAAGTATATTTTATCTTAATAATCAATAGAATTGATTTTATTTATTATCTTTTTCCATTTTATGTATAAAAACCATTTAATCAATTGTAAATATATGGTAATATATTCTTACAAGATTGTATATTATGTTAACCTTTGGCTTTGTATTCTTAAATTTTTTTAATTTCCAAAACATAAAAAATTACAGGAGGTGTTTATGGAGCATCAGGAATTTTACAGTAGAAATGTAAAAAAAAATAATACTATTAATTTAAATCAATATAAGAAACAAAAGATAAAGAAAAGGAAAAAAAGAACTCTTGTAAAACGTTATATATGCACATTTTTTATTTTAGTTATTTTAGTTGTTTCTTCTTTTATTATTACAAAAGAAATATATATTCAAAAAAGATGTACTGATTTAGCTTACTCTGTTGAACATTATTTTACTAACGGTTTTGATAAAAAAAATAAACTTCTTAGAGTTCAACAAATGTCACTAATTTACTCTGATGGTGAAAATGCTCTTGTAGAGGCTTCAGGCCTATCAAAAGAAGAGCCTCATAAACAAACAATTTTAAAAGGAAACTTTAAAAAAGATAAAAGTAATTTTTGGGTACTAGATGAAGTATATAATTAGTAATAGTTGCAAACAATTTGCAACTAAGTATATAATATATTTAGGCATTATATAATATAATGCCTAAATATATTATTTTTAAGGAGTTGATTATTTTTTGATAAAAATAAAAGATTTATCATTTTCATATACAAACAAATCTGAACTTTTATTAGACAATATTACACTTGATATACCTGGTGGTGTTTATCTATCAATACTAGGTGAAAATGGTAGTTGTAAAAGTACATTTATAAAATTGGTACTTGGATTATTAAAACCAACATCAGGTTCAATAACTTTAGATTTCAATAAAATTTCTTATGTTCCTCAACGATTAGATAATTTTAACTCTCAATTTCCTATAACAGTAAAAGAACTGTTATCAATGCATGCGAAAACCATGGGAATTAAAAAAACCACTGAAATAGATAACGTATTAAAGAAAGTTAATATGAAAAATTTCAAAAATTCATTAATTGGAAATTTATCTGGAGGGCAACAACAAAGAATATTTATTGCAAAAGCCCTTATAGGAAATCCTGATTTAATAATATTAGATGAACCATCAACTGGAGTTGATGAAAAAAGTCAGAATGAAATCTATCCTTTATTAAAAAGTTTAAATGAAGATTTAAACAAAACAATTATATCTGTTGAACATAATACAGATGTTGCACTTAAGTATTCTACTCATATTTTAAAAGTTAATAGTGGTATTCTTACTTTATATACTAAAAAAGAATTTATTAATTATCTTGAATGTGAACATCATAAGTCTTGCGCAATGTAACTATTTTATTAATTTTAGAAAGGTAATTATATATGTTTGAATTAAGTTTTATGCAAAATGCCTTTATGGCTGGAATTATAGTAGCAATACTTTGTCCATTTATTGGTCTATTTATTGTTCTTAGAAGAAATTCTATGATTGGAGATACATTATCACACTCATCCTTTGCTGGAGTAGCTATTGGCCTCGTAATAGGAACAAATCCAATAATTACTGCTTTTTTATTTACATCACTTTGTGCAATAATAATAGAATTTCTAAGAGATTATTATAAAAAATATTCTGAATTAGTTATGTCTATTGTATTGACCTTAAGTTTAGGTATTGCAATTATATTAGTAAGTAGCGGTAAAGCTGTTGCTAAAGTAGATTCTTTTTTATTTGGTAGTATACTAACTGTAACAAGATCTGATATTTTGTTAATTGCATTAATTGGCACTGTTTGTATAATACTTTTACTTATAATTTATAATAAATTAATATATGTAACATTTGATGAAAACGGTGCTAAAACTGTTGGAATAAATGTTAAACTTATAAATTACATATTTACATTATTAGTTGGTGCAACTATATCTCTTTCTATTCAAATAATGGGAATATTAGTTGTTTCATCAATAATGGTAGTTCCTGTAGCAACTGCTATGCAATTAAAAAAGGGATTTAATAAAACACTAATTTTTTCTATAATCTTTGGGTTAATAGATGTTATATTGGGTTTAGTTTTATCATATTACCTTAATAGCGCTCCTGGAGGAACAATTGCTTTAACTTCAGTAATAATGCTAGTGTTAACTTTAATATTTACGTCTAATAAAAATCGTTAATAAGTAGTTTTAAAAAATAAAAATCTGTATATTATAAACTAAATTTAATATACAGATTTTTATTTTACTATTATACTTATACTCAAATATAAGTTACTTATAAAAAACACAAAACAAAATGTGCTAAATAAAAATTTATTTAGCACATTTTATTTTTTCTACTTTATTGATATAATTCAATCAAACACCTTGGTTCAGTCTTATCTCAAAATTAAAAGTCTCAATATTAATACAATAAGCTATTTACAAATAAAATATTATGATTTTCTCATATTTATAAGTTTTTTATAAAATTATAAACTCTATCTATACTTTACTTATTTTTCTTACATTCTTGACATACACCCTTAAGGATAAGGTTATGTTCTGTCAATGTGAAACCAGTCTTATTTTCTACAAGTTCTTGTATTTGAATCATAGGACACGGAATCTCGACTTCTTTATGACAAATATCACATTTTAAAAAATGCATATGAGTCTTCTTCTTTAATTTATAAGAAAATATACCATCTTCAAGAACGATTTTATCAATTATATCTTTTTCTTCAAATAATTCTAATGTTCTATAAATAGTACTTAAATTAATATTTATATTATCACATCTGCAGATTTGATATATCTTCTCCGCACTCAAACTATTATTAGAAATTCTTAATATCTCTAATATCTCAACTCTTCCTTTTGTTACTTTTATATTTTTATTTTTTAAAAATTCTTTCAAATCCATTAGTCTATCCCCTAATAAACATTCTTAAGTTTATTATAACACATGATCATTAAAGAACTACACTAAAAGAATACCATTTTCAATCCGAATAATATTAATATGATTCCAGCTAAGAAATCAGCATATTTACTTATAAAATTAATTTTTTTTATGTATTTACATAAAAATAATCCACTTAAACATATCACCAAAGTTATAAGTCCTATCATCAAAGAATCCAATGCAAGAAGTAATGCACTATTTAAATTATGAAGAGTAGTAAATCCAACAACTAAAGCATCTATGCTCACAGATATCCCAAGTATTATACAAGTACTGTTTCTCTCTAATACATCATTCTTTTCACTCTTTAATCCATCTAATATCATAAGTATACCTATAGCAAAAAGTATTACGCCTCCTGCTAATGAAGATATACTTACAATATAAACATCAAAAAGGTATCCTAAAGCTCCTCCAATGTAAGTAAACAAAAACTGAAAAAAAGCAAAAGATAATATAAATTTCATTTTATTTTTGTAAGTAAGTATTGAATTTAATCCTATACTCAGTGTCACGCCAAACGCATCCATAGCTAATATAATTCCTATTAATATAACTTCACTCAAGCTCATAATTATCACATTCCTTATATTTATAAAATTAATATCTATTATAATAATTATTATTATTATAATCAAAATATATGCAAAAATAATTAATTAATTTAATATTTAGTAAAAAAACTATTTATTTAATGTACTTTTTGTTGTATATTATTAAATAGAGTATTATTAATAAGCAAATAGTGTATCACATTAATGCTATTATGTTTTAAAAAGGAGCGTTTTTATGTCTAATTGTATTATTGCACAATCTGGTGGTCCAACTTCTGTTATTAATTCTAGTGTAGTAGGATTAATACACGCTAATAAATCACTTAAAGTTTTTGATAAAGTCTATGGTGGTTTAAATGGTATTGAAGGAATTTTAAATAAGAATATAATCGATCTTACCCTAATTAATGATGATGAGTTACAAACTTTTAGATACACACCATCTTCTGGGTTAGGATCTTGTAGATATAAATTACAAAATCCTAATAATTCTTGTGATGAATATGAAAAACTAGTAGAAATATTAACAGAATATGATATAAGTTCATTTTTTTATATAGGTGGAAATGATTCTATGGATACAATCGCTAAACTTTCTGCTTATTCTAAAAAAAATAATATTGATATAAACTTTATTGGTATTCCTAAAACAATTGATAATGATTTAATGTTTACTGATCATACCCCTGGTTTTGGCAGTGCTGCAAAATTCATTACAACATCAGTATTAGAAACTTATCTTGATTCTTCTGTATATATTAACAATGGTATCTTTATATTAGAAACAATGGGCCGAGATACAGGTTGGCTAGCAGCTTCAGCTTGCTTAGCTAAAATAGATGACAAGCCTGTTGCTGATTTTATTTACTTACCTGAAACTGCTTTTGATAAATATCAATTTATCAATGATGTTAGGCAAAAATTTAAAGAACAAAATAAAGTATATATTGTTGTATCTGAAGGTATTAAAGATGAAACTGGCAAATTTATATCTGAGTTTCAGTGTGTTTCTAATGATAATTTTGGACATGCTCAATTAGGTGGCGTTAGCCAGTATCTAAGAAATCTAATTCTTGATGCTGGTATAACTAAAAGAGTAAAGGCTTTAGAATTAGGAATTTTACAACGTTGTGCCATGCATTTTGCATCTGATTCTGATTTAAATGAAGCCTATGATGTTGGTTATGTAGCTTTACAAAGTGCAGTAAATAATGAAAGTGGTAAAATGGTTGCTATAAAACGTGACGATTCTAAAGACTATAAATCATCTTACTTCTTAGTAGATGCTGATAAAGTAGCTAATAATGTTAGATACTTCCCTTCTGAATGGATTAATGAGGATGGAAACTTTTTAAAAGAAGAGGCTTGTGAATATTTTTCACCATTAGTAAAAAATATTCCTAATTTAAAAATAGAAAATAACTTACCAAAATATAAAGTTTTTAATGCATAATTATATTTAACTAAGTAAAAGAGTTATTAAACTAAAACTAATAACTCTCTTACTATAAAAATCTAATATACCAAGATTTCATATTATCTAAATAATGAACTTTTAGATATATTCTAAAAGTTCATTATTTATAAAGTTAACTTTCCTCTTGCAATATCTTCTACTGTATTTAAAAAGAAGTCTATTTCCTTTTCAGTATTATATACTGCAAAACTTACTCTAATCATTCCTGGCATTCTTTTTGTTTCATCATTTAAAAAAGAACTTGCTTCTTCCTCGCTTATGCCCATAAGTCTCCTACAATAAGGATGTGCACAAAACCATCCATGCCTTACTGCTATCCCACGCCTCTTAGCTAATATTTCAGCTACTTCTTTATCATAGAATTCATTTATATTAAAAACAGCTATTCCAAGCCTATCATAAATATTAAATGTGTCGCCATAATTAATTATTTGAGGAATACTTTCAAGTCCTTGTAACATTCTCTTTAAAAGAACTTTCTCATGTTCTTCAATAAATTGATATCCTATATCCCTTAATTCTCTTAATGAATTTATTAAAGACATTACTCCTAAAAAATTTGGAGTTCCTGCTTCATTTTTTTCTGGTGGCTTAAGATAAGTTACTTCGTTATCTAAAACCAACTCCACCGTTCCTCCACCTGAATAATCTGGAAGAGAATTCATAAAATCTTCTTTTAATCCTATTATTACACCTATTCCAAATGGAGAATATATTTTATGAGAAGAAAATACTAAAAAGTCTATATCCTCTTCTTTTGAATTTCCGCTAATACTAATTTTTTTATGAGCTACAAGTTGAGCTGCATCTACTATTAATTTAGCATCATATTTATGAACTATTTTTGCTATTTCATGAATATTATTTATATATCCAGTTACATTAGATGCACCAGTTAGGGATACATATTTTATTTTTCCAAGATTATTTTTTAACTTTTCTTCTAACTCTTCAAGTCTTAATCTTCCCTCTTTATCAACTTCTATATAATCAACTTTCCCCCTATTTCTCCAAGGTAAATCATTTGAATGATGTTCCATTCTTGAGACAAGAACAATTTCATCCTCTTCTTTTAATAAGGTTTTAGCAAGTTTATTTAAAGCCTCCGTTGTATTGTTAACATAAATCACAACATAGTTATCACTATTTTTTATATGAAAAAAATCCATTAAAAATTTTTTTGATTCATAATATAATTCGGTAGTTATTTCTGCTTTTTGCCCTGTACCTCTACCTATAGATGCGTAAGTTTTACTTAGTTTTTTCATATATAAAAAATTAGATTTAAAAGTTGGTGTAGTTGCTGCATTATCAAAATTTATTGAATTTATGCCATTGCCTTTATAATCATAAACTTTTTCATCTATTCCAAGAAATAAATCCCTGATGTTCTCCTCATTTTTTATCCTCATATACATCTCCTCCAATATATCCTATTCATATATGGCTTTTATTGTGTCACGATGAAATATAGTTAAATAGGTAATATATATGTATATGAATTCATATTATAAAGTGTAACAAATAGTCTTTTATAGTCATATAGTTATTAAGAAAATATATGGAGGTATCGTAGAAAAATGAAACCAGATAAAAAATATATGAATATTGAATGTAATAATGATTTTGACTACAGTTTTGTACCACTACAAAATAATTTTAACTTTCGCTGCAATCAATCATCACTTACACCCTTTTTTAAAGTTAACAATTCTCTCTTTGACCATGATCCTAATAATAATTTTAATTTTGATTTTAGAGGTGATATTAATTCTTCAAATTTATTTCCAGATGAAACTATTGAATCACAGCTATACTGCTATATTAACCAATTAGAGAAAAATTGTTATAAAAAAAATAATAATATAGAAAAAGATAAACCTTCTGATTTAACTCCTGATAAAGTACTTAGAGGATTTGATTTAGATTTAAATGAAAATGAAGATTTAGAGAGGGTTAATTCTGATAATGATGTAAATAGAATTTATTTAAAAATTGAAGAAAAGAATCCTAATCTATTAACTACACTTTCACTTTATGGAATTCCTTATCCAATAGCTAGAGTAATGATTAAAAGGATAATAAAGTTATCCTTACAATACTATAAAGAAAGGTAGGTGAACTTTTATGTTTTTATTTAGAAATTCATTTCCAGACATTAAATCAAAAATTAGATTTCTGCATGCTGTTCCTGAATCTATAAATGTAGATATATATGCTAATGATAAATTATTGTATTCCAATCTTGCATTTGCACAAATTTCAAATTATATAAGTATTTCTCCTGGTAAGTATGATGTTAAATTATTTAAAGCCTATACTCATGATAAACCTCTATTATCTGAAACAATAGAAATATTACCACTTTCTTATTCAACTATAAATATAAACTATGAAGATAAAGTCATATCACTATTTAAGCTAGATGATGGTGAAGCAGAATTCAATCCTCTATTATCATATGTAAGATTTATTAATCTCTCACCAAACTCATCTAATATGTCTTTATCATTACCAGATGGTCCACTTTTATTTAATGGAATCCCTTACTTAGAAACAACAGATTACTATCCTGTATCTCCTGGAATATATAATTTTGTTGTATCAGATAAAAATAATTTCAGCAAATTTATAAGCAATATTGAATTAGAAAAAAATATGTTCATAACAATTTATATCGTTGGACGCTCTAATGACACTCCTAGAATAGGATATATACTAACTAAAGATGACTACAAAGAAAATTAATATTATAAAAAATACCTATCTTAAATTCAATATATTAAGATAGGTATTTTCTATTATATTTCAATTGAAAAAATTCTTAATATGCACATAAGCACATTAAATAAAATTATTTATCCCAAAATATAGATTAACTTTTAAATTCTTATCATAGCTAGAATCTTTTTAAACAAAATAGGTTTAATGGTGTCTATATCCGTAGGTTCCTTAAATATTATCGTTGTAAAACATACACTACCAACTAACTCTATTATCATAAACAAAGTCATTTCTGCTTCCTCTTTTGACATACCAGAATTAACTAGGTTTTTTATAAAATTATCTACTACTTTATTTACATTGTAATATTCCTCTGGTTTTAATATATTTTTCCTATACAATCCCCAAGAAATATTTTTATTTATAATTTTAAGAAGTAACTTATTATGTTTTAAATTTTCTATTATGTAATTTATAAAAAATAAAACTCGTTCTGAAAAATCTTCTATTTCTTTATTAGTTGTCTCATTCATAGCATCTTTTAACAACTTATTGCTCTTTTTTAATATTAGTTTATTTAAAAGATCATGTTTATCATTAAAATACAAATAAAATGTACCCTTTGCTATTCCAGCTTTATTTACAATATCACTTATAGAAGTCTTCTCAATTCCTTGTGTTAAAAATAATTCATACGCTGAATCAAATAACTGTTTTTCCTTTAATCGTTTCTTTGCACTAACCTTATCAATCTTTTCGTCATATAAGTTCATTTATAATTCCTCCAAAGATTATTCCTTAAATTGATATACCTATTATAAAATAGTATAATTATATAATATATATTTAATTATAACAATAAAACATTGGAGGATAAATAATGATTGTCTTAAGTTGTAAAGATATAAGTAAAAGTTATGGAATAGATGATATTTTAAAAGAAGTAACTTTTTCTGTTAATGATGGAGATAAGATTGGTATAATTGGGTCAAATGGAGAAGGTAAATCTACTCTATTCAAAATACTTTCTAAAGAAATCCTTCAAGATGCAGGTGATATTTATATAGATAAAAATAAATCTATAGGCTATTTATCTCAACATTTAAACTTAAATTCTGAAGTTACTCTTTATGATGAAATGTTGACAGTATTTGATGAGCTTATACAATTAGAAAATAAACTTTCTAATTTACAAATAAAAATGGGTGAGCCTTATGATGAAAAAAATGCTGCTTATCATGAAAAAATAATAAAAGACTATACTACTGCTCAAGATTTATATGAAAACAGAGGTGGATATACATATAAAGGTGAAATATCTCGTATAGTTAAAGGTTTAGGATTTAATGAAACTGATTTTGATAAAGTTATTTCAACACTTAGTGGTGGACAGAAGACTAGAGTAGCTTTATGTAAGCTATTGCTTTTAAAACCTGATATATTACTACTAGATGAGCCTACTAATCATTTAGATTTAGATGCAATTGAATGGCTTGAAGAATACTTAAAAAGCTATAAAGGTACAGTTCTGATAATCTCACATGATAGATATTTCTTAGATTCTGTTACTAATATAACTTTTCAAGTTATAAATGGTCATGTTAATTGCTATAATGCATCATATACTAAATATTTAGAATTAAAAGAAAAGGATTATGAAAGTAAATTAAAAGCTTATAATATTCAACAAGCTGAAATTAAAAGACAAGAAGCTATTATAGAAAAATTCAGATCATTTAATAGGGAAAAAAGTATTAAAGCTGCTGAAAGCAGAGAAAAAGCCCTTGATAGAATTGACCTATTGCATGCACCTGATGTTGAAAAATCTGCTTCTAAAATAAAATTTGAAACATCTGTAAAAAGTGGATTTGACGTATTACATATTGAAAATCTATCTAAATATTATGGTGAGAAAAAATTATTTTCTAATCTTTCAGTAGATCTAAAGCGCGGAGAAAAAATTGCTTTGATCGGTGAAAATGGCCGAGGTAAAACAACATTATTTAACATAATAATGGATAAAGTTAAAAGTGATGGTGGCATTAAAGTTTTAGGTACAAATGTTAATGTCGGATATTACGATCAAGAACAATCAAATCTTAATCTTGATAAAACAATAATAGATGAAGTTTGGGATGATTTTCCTGAACTAACTACTACACAAATTAGAAATGTTCTTGCTTCTTTTTTATTTACTGGAGATGATGTTTTTAAAAAAATTGATAAACTAAGTGGTGGAGAAAAGTGTAGAATTAATTTATTAAAACTTATTTTATCAAAAGCTAATTTATTATTATTAGATGAACCTACTAATCACTTAGACATCCCATCTAGAGAAGCTCTAGAAGATGCTATTCTAAGTTATGATGGTTCTTTACTAGTAATATCCCATGATAGATATTTTTTAAATAAGGTTATAAATAGAATCTTAGAGTTAACTGAAAATGGAGTTGTAAATTATTTAGGTAATTATAGCTATTATACAGAAAAGAAAAAAAATCCTTTGAGATTTGAAAATTACGATGAACAGGATTCATCAAAAACAAAGACTCAATTAAATACAGAAAAAAAGAAAAAAAAGGCTTTAGATAAAGAGGCCAAGGCCCTTCAAAATAAAATAAAATCTCTTGAAGAGACTATAAATAAAAATGAAGAAGATTTATTAATGCTTCAAGAAGATTTGTGTAAAGAAGAAATTTATTCTAATCCCTCTGAAAGTGAAAGAGTTAACAAAGAAATTAAAGCTAAAGAAAACTTAATTGAAGAACTTTATGCACAATGGGAAGAATTAAATGAACCAAGCTAAAAATCCATATTTTTAATGTATATTCATAAGTGTCATTGGACTTGGCTTTTAAATCTATTAAACAAAAGTTGAAATTGCATTTTTATAGTCCCAGTCTTGTAATAATTTGATTCTATGAATACTTTTCCGTAATGTTAATAAAAATCAACCCTACTTTGAAACAATTTATTCTATGAATTATTTCAAAGTAGGGTTTTTTATTTTAATATATATCTATACCTAAAAATAATTATTAACAGAATATATTATTTATTTTCAATTAAATACTTTCACTTTTATGTATTATTTTAATCCCGAAGATCCAAATCCATTTGCTTTTCTTTCAGAATCACTTAATTCATTAGCTTCTTCTATTTGAACATTAAGTATAGGCTTTATAACCATTTGAGCTATTTTCATACCTGTTTCTATTTTAAAACATTCTTTACTATGATTGATTAAAATAACACCAATTTCACCTCTATAGCCTTCATCTATGGTTCCTGGTGAATTCAAAGTAGTAATTCCATGTTTTAATGCTAACCCACTTCTTGGTCTAATTTGTGCCTCTGTATTTTTAGGAAGTTCTATTTGTATTCCTGTATGAATTAACGCTCTCTCTCCCGCTTCTAATACTAATTCTTCTACTGAATATAAATCTAATCCTGCATCTCCATCATGTGCATAATTTGGAACTATTGCTTTTTCACTAATCTTCTTTATTTTTAATATGTATTTTTCCATATAATCACCTACTTAAAATATTTTCGTATAGCATATAAGCTATTCTTATTGTATTTACTTATATGATTATAAAATATTATTATATAAATAGCAAAAGATTGATAAGGTAACAATCTTATCAATCTTTTGAAATATAGATATTATCTATATCTACAATTATTTCTACAATTCTTTTTTAAATTGTTCATAACCAAGATTTTAGCATTAGTATTTTCTCTATTTATATTAACTTCATTCCAATTAACATACTTAGGTTTTTCAAAATAATTCTTATTAACAATTGCTATTACTCTATAGCAACCTTCAGGTAAATTAATAAATACGGCTCTTCCTTGTTTATTAGTTAAACATGATTCAATAAATACTGGACTTACACCATTAAGCTTGTATAAATTTATTTTTACTCCTTCTAAATATTCATTTTTGCCACAACAATTTATAGTAGATATAACTACTATCTCCCCTTCAATTCTTGTACAAGAATTATTGTAATAATTGAATGCGTTAAGTTCAGAATTATTTGATGTATGATATTCTTGCATATCTGATTTACAGTTTTCAAAAGAATAATCTGTATTATTAATCAAATTATCACTTTCGCTATTGCAGTTTTCCATTGAATTCATGTTATTTCCAAATTCATCATATTCCATATCTATATTATCAGAATTAGATTCATCATCTAAAATTTCAAATATACAAGTATCATCATCATAATCATAATACTTTATTCTTTCGCCGGAACTTGATAAATTTATATGCATATTATCATTATTCATATCCTTAGCCATAAAAAATTTCCTTTCTTCTTTCTATACAATACTAGAATATGATTCAGAAATATTTTATGTGCTAATGACTTTAAATATTTAGATTTTAAGAACCTTTAATTTAGTTATAAAATAATAAACATTATTTTATAAAAATAAAGGTATCATAAGTTGACCCAAATAGTTAATTAAAGATAAATCCTCCTGTGTATATTCCCTTGTATTTACTGAAATAGAAACATATATAATGCCTATTACTTTCCCATTGTATATTACAGGAACTATGCATAATGATTTCCAATCATGTATACTAAATGATTTATCTACATATGAATTATCCCAGTCTATTAAATAAAATCCTTCACTATTATTAATAACTTGTTCTATTAAATTCATATTAAATTTTTCTCTATAATCAATTTTACAATCTTGAAATTTCTCATTATAAATACTTGTTATTTTATTGTTTTTTACAATAAATGCTGTAGCAAGTTCAGAACCAGTTATTTGAATTATTTTTGAAAGAAATTTATACATTTTATCTTTTTTACTACTTTTATTTGTTAATAATTCAAGTATATCTTTCATTAGTGGAACTAAATTATTATCTTTATTATACTTAAATGGCAATATACCTTTAGATGTATTTACATTGTTACTTAGTGCATCAATATTCTCATTCCATATAGTTGTTTTATTCTTACCTTGAGCTTTAGATATATATAACGCTTGATCAGCCATCTTTATTAAGTCCTCTGAATTTGAAGAATGTTTTAAATAAACTGATATCCCTAAACTAATGGTTACTTTTCTTTTTTCGCCTAAAATTTTAGCACATTCTACTCTATTTCTTATCTTTTCAGAAAACAAATATGCTTCATATTCACTTTTATCAGGTAAAAGTATAATAAATTCTTCTCCCCCGTATCTAACAAATATGTCTTCTTTTGATAAACATTTTTTAACTTCTTTGGTTAGTTTTATCAAAACTTCATCTCCAGTTTGATGACCATATCTATCATTTACGCCTTTAAAATCATCTATATCAAAAATAATTAATGAAAATTCTCTTTCCTTTGAATAAGAATCATCTATCAAGTCACAAAAAGCTTTTTCAAGATATTTTCTATTGTAAACCCCTGTAAGTTTATCCAAAGTAGAACTTATCATTAACTTATACTGATCTAATAAAAACATTACAAAAGGCATTAGCTTCTTAACTATAATTTCAGAATTAGAATTTATATTATTTATAGCATTATTTGACATTAGTATAATATTCCCATTAATACAATCCTTGTTAGTAATAAATTTTCTTCTATTTCTAAACTTTATATACATACATGCTTGTATTCCTTCCCTAAGCATGTCATAGTTCATTTTACTCTTATTATCATAATCATTAGATATAATAATTATTTCCTTATTAGGATTTACTTTTAATAAAAAATATTTTGATATTTCTTTTTTATTTTTTATTCTATATTCACATATAACTTCATTTTCCCCAAAATTATTTTCAATTGTAAGTAATGCTTTATCTGCCAGTGTTACTCTTGCAATATATTTTAATAAATTTTCTAAATTTTTCACTATATTATTTGAAAACTTACTTAATATTTCATAAATATTACTTTCAAAATTACAATAATAATTACTATACTGCTCTTGTATAATCTCAAAGAATTCTTTATTTAATAATAATTTACTAACTTTTAATTCATCTAGAAATTCATTTATTTTAAAATCATTATTTATATAATCTAATTTTTTTAAATTTAATTTCTCTCCTATATTTTCTTCCAATATCTCTATAAATTTATTATAAACAAATAAAAACATACTATTATTAGCATATTGTAATTTATCTTTTTCAGGTAATGAATTTATTAAGTCTATAAATATACTTATAGATTCATAATAATAATTTATAGCTAGTTCATTATATTTTTTACTTTTATATTTTTCAGCTATAGAGCAATATACAATTGCTCTTACTTCTTGATTTCTACTAAACTTAATTATTTTTAAAGAATTATTAATTACAGTATTATAATCATTATCTTTTAAAAAATATAACTCTAAAAAAATATATCCTAACTGATTATCATATTCTTTTGGACATTTTTCTATATTAAAAAACAATTCTTTTGCAAATTCCTTATATCCTAAAAATAATATACTTACTATACTCCCTATTAATATTCCTTCTTTAGTAACAGGATTTTTTAATTCATCCAATTCATTTTTTAATAATTGAAAATTTTTTTTCACATCTTTTTCATTTTTACAATTAATAATACATAATTGATAATATTGACTCTTTATTTTACTAAATTCAGTTCCTTTGTAATCATTACTTATTTCATTAATTACACTTAATTCCTTAAATGCATATTTAAAGTTATATATTATTGAATTATACAATGCTTCCGTAGACTTTATAGTAAGCATGTCCAATTCTGATACTTGTATTTCCCTTTTTAAGTCAGAAATTAATTCATAATAATTAGATGCTAATTTTATTTTTCCTAATCTACAATACACCCAGCATAACATAGTACAAATTCGAAGAATATATCTATCCAATCCATTTTCTCTTGCAATTTCTAATGCTATCAATAAATTTTCACTAGCTTTATCATATTTAAATGCTTCTATATTCATTTTAGCTATGTGTATTAAACTTGAAACTTGCTTTTTATAAACCTTATATTTAACACTTAATTTTCCAATATCTATAAGACTTTTTAAAATATCATCTATATTTTTTCCAGTTTCCTTATTAATAACTTCACAGTTTATTTTAGCAGTTAATAATCCCGCATAATTGTTTTCAACTTTGAATATATCCATGGATTCATTCAGTAACTTTTTGGCTTCATTATACTTTCCTTCAGAAATAAATATACTACTTAGCAATAATTTTGCACACGCATATACTCCTACTGTAATATTGCTATTTTTACAAATATTAAAAACTTTTTCTATATATTTTACTGATAAAGTTTTTTTTCTTTCTATTTTAGATACTAACGCAAGTGAATAATAATAATATGCTTCTCCCTTTGAGTAATTTGTATCATCTAAAAATTTTCTTACTACTTTTAATGGGTAAGTTAAATCTATAGGCTTATATTCTTTTGATGTTATTATTATCATCCTAAGAAGTACATATATTTGTAATTTTTTTTCCTTGTTATTAACAGCTTCTATATTAGCTTTATTAAAGTAATTATATGCTTCTTTATCTTTTCCAACCTTTTCATTCAACTTTCCAATACTTATTGCAATTTTTGTCTTTTCACTATCTTCTGCATAGTTTAATGCTTTTTTATAATAATATATAGATTTAAAAGTATCTCCAAAATCATCAAACTTTTTCCCACATTTTAAACTATATTTTATTAGCTTTTCTTTTTGATCGGATTTTTCTAATTGGTTTAAATATTCATCCAAATATTCTTGAGTATTTTTCAATATTTTTTCTAAAAAATAACAAGAATCATTATGCATTGTTAAGCTTTTTTCTTTAGGCATTTTAGAATAAATTATTTTTTTTACTAAATCATTATAAAAATCTACCCTCACACCAGAATCACTTATTTTATCAATTAAAAATCTATTTTTCTTTAATTTATAATATATATTTTTTCTTTTCTTATCTAAAATTACATATGAAAATATTAAAGTTTCTGATAATGGCATTTGAAATATTGATAACCTTTCCAATATTTCAAGCTCTTCACTATTTAAATTTAATATTTTATTTTCTAATATTTTTTCTACCCCTTTAGGAATAACAATATTATTTACATCAATTTTACTTCTCCATCTTCCATCTTCTTTAGATAAATATATAATTCTCTCTTTGTATAATTCCTCTATAGTTTTACTAATAAACTGTGGCTTCCCCAAAGTTTCAGAATATATTTTCATACATAACTCATCTATGCTTTTATGACAATTCAACATATTCTTTACCATTTTACTAGTATTATAATTATTAAAATAATTAACCGTAAATTCTTCATAATTTGGCAAACACTTAATCGGTTTCATATATTCAATCATTTCAGAATCAATATCTTCTTCATTAGTCGATATTATAATCATTATATTTTCTAGTTTTTTTCTCAACAAACATATATATTGAAAAAATAATTTAAATACCTCACTAGTTTTTTCAATATCATCTATTATAATAATTAACATATTATTCAAAGTATATTCATGTAAAAAAGTACACACTCTATTAATAATTTTAAGTGTATTTTCATCATTAATTACTTTTTCTTCTAAAATCATCTCGATAAATTTCTCTAAATATACTCCATATTTATCTTTTAAATACTTTTCTGAATTGCTATATATCTTTCTAATAGTACAAATTAAATTATTACTCGAACTTAAATTATCTATTATTAAATATGATTTTTCTCTTTTATTACTAATATATTTGCTACATATCTTTCGTTTAATTTCCCTTAAGGTTGTACTCTTCCCATTACCTTGCTCCCCTTTAAAGCATACTATTTTATACTTAAATTTATTTTCAATTATATCCTTAAATCCTGATTCTACTTTCTTTATCTCATCTTCCATACCGATTATATCCAAATCCGTATTAACTTTATTCAATGATTCAAATATAAATATACTATAATTCTTATTTAATTTTTTATTTATACATTTAATAAAATCAGTTATTTTAGGGGATTTATTAAATGATAATATCTTGTCTATAGAATTGTTTTCATTAAAACACTGCTTTAACTCAACATCATTAAATAGGTGCTTAAATAAATATAATATATCCTTTATATTATCCTTTTGCCTTGATTGATCATCTAATTTCTCAATATTATATGGATAAGGTAATGACTTAACACCCAATAAATTATTTTCTCTAAATTTACTTATTTCATATTCTAATAAATTTTTTATTTTTATAGTATCTTCATTGTCTTTGCCTTTTACTATATTGATATCCTTGATATTTAATTCATCAAATATATAACCTTTAATATTTAATGTATTAACAGCTGCACATAATTCCATAAATATATCTAATTTTTTATCAAATGATAATTTATTAAGGTAAGATTTAGTATCTATTTCGGCATCTATATACTCTGTTACATAACCATAGTTTAATTTATCTAAATTTACTCCATCTATATTTTTTATTACTTCTATATCCACTATATTAACTATATTTATAAAATTTAAATTTTTTATTGTTTTAAACTTACTTAATAAATATTCTCTACAATTTTCATATTCAACATTATCTTGAAAAATATATAAACTATATATTTCATTGTTAATCATATTGATAACCTGATATATATATAAATTTTCATTAATATCTATAGATCTATTAATAGAATATCTGTTATTTAAAGTCTTCAAGTAAGTTCACCTCTTTACTGTTTTTACATATAAAACTATATATTTAATTTTATAAGTTTATTTTTGATTTAATGTGTGAATATAAGAAATAAAAACTATTATATTTAATTTAAAAGACTATTTACAAATGAGAATTTTTCCCTTCTATAAATAGTCTTATCTAATAAGCGTAATTAAATATTTCTCACCAATTTTATACATATATTCCATATACCTGTAATTTTATCATTTACCAAAATACAATTCAACTAAAAACATATATTTATTATATACACAAATATTTTTAATACATTATGGAAAGAATATTATTGTAAATATGTATTGAAGGTGATTTTATGAAATTCAACAAATTTAACAAATTATTCATCATATTGTTAACGCTTATACTAATAACTAATTTAAGTAGTAATGTAGTTTATGCAGACGATGAATCAAAAACTAATAAAACTATTTATCTAACTTTTGATGATGGACCAGCAGGTAAAGTTACAGAAGACGTTCTAGCTATTTTAAAAAAAGAGCAAATACATGCAACATTTTTTTTAATAGGAGACCAAATTAAAGGACAAGAGGATTTAGTTAAAACAATTTATAATGAAGGACATTCTCTAGGCCTACATAGTATGACCCATAAAAAAAATAATCTATATTCATCTAATGAGCATTTTTTAAAAGAAATGTTAGAAACTCAAGAATTAATAAATTCGATTATTGGAGTAAAACCAGTTATTCTAAGATTTCCATTCGGATGTAATAATAATAGTTATAAACTATGTAAATCAATGGTTGATTTGCTTCATCAAAATAACTTGAAAATATACGATTGGAATGTAGATAGCGGTGATGGTGCTAATCATTCAGCTGCACCTAGCACTTTTATAAAAAATGCAAGAAGTAATAATGATACAGTTATCTTATTAATGCATTGTGGCTATATTAGCAAAAATTCAGTTAAAGCTTTGCCAGAAGTTATTAAATATTATAAAAATAACGGGTATGAATTCAAAGCTATTACAAATGATACTCCTGAAGAATATCGTATTACTAAATAGAAATTTTAAGTTGTAATTAAATCCAAATAAAAAGCATCTATTATTAAAAAATAAATTAATAATAGATGCTTTTTTATTTATTATATCTTAAGCATATGCTTTAGTAGTTATTACAGTTCTTGCAACTATTTTATATACTACATATCCAGCAAATGCATTTAAAACTGTTGTAGGTAATACTACCGCCATAAATAGTATTCCAAATGAAGCTCCTCCTGGTAAACCCGCTGTTAACATTAACACTGTTAAGAATATTGTTCCACTAACTAAAGTTCCAACAGATAATAGCATTATTATTTGTATATTCATTCCAACTCTTTTTCTTAATGGCATCAACATTAAATACATAATATTACAAGTTATAAATTTATCAGCAAGATTAGGTAACTGACCTCCAGGTGTTTTACTAGTTAATGCTGTAAATATTCCTACTATAAGACCACAAATCATTGTAGTTTTATAATCTTTATTATAAACAATTATTATAAATAACATAGCTAATGCAAAATCTGGTTGCATTGGTAATCCTAATGCTGGTGTAAGTTGATGTAAAATCACTCCTATTGCTATTAAAATTGCATTTGTAATCATTCTTTTTGTATTCATTTTAATTCCCCCATTTTTTTGTATAAATTAATATTCAAAGTCTTTAAATACAATTCCTTTCACAACATAACTACCACACCCCATACAATTTAATTTTTAAGTAGTTAGTATCTACAACATACTCTTCCTAAAAGTAACAATATAAACAAAAAAAACCGTCCTATATATAAATATATAGGACGGATATTATCCGCGTTGCCACCTAAATTGCATAAATAAAAATGCCTCTCTTTTTGATACTAACATATCTCATTCGCTATAACGTGCGACTTACGGCTCAACTACTCTCTAAAAGATTTCATATTGCTCCTCAAAGGCCCATTCATCATTAGCATTAGTACTGAAATCCCACCATCTTCAGCTCTCTTAAACTTAGCACCTGATTACTATTCCTCTTCTTAGGATTTATATTATTAATATATATCTTATCCTATTTTTACACATTTGTCAATTTTATTTAGAAATTTCTTTGCATATCATATTTTTAATTTTTTCAAATCTTTCTGGCTTACTATAATAATATCCTTGTACCACATCACAAGAAATTTCTTTCAAATAATCTACTTGTTGCTTTGACTCTACACCTTCTGCTATTACTTCTATCCCTAATTGATGTGATAAATTAATAATATTTTCTATTATACACTTATTTTTTGAGTTCTTTTCTAAGTCAACCACAAAAGTTCTATCTATTTTTAATGCGTCTATAGGAAGTTTAGTCAAGTAATTAAGAGATGAATATCCTGTGCCAAAATCATCTAATGCTATACTTATTCCTAAATCTTTAATTTCATTAAGAATTTTTATATTTTTATCAAATGATTTCATTAACATACTTTCAGTAATTTCCACTTGAATATAATTAGGGCTAACTCTATATTTATATATAAATCTTTTTAAATCTGATACAATACTATCTTCCCTTAGCTGCATTTCTGATAAATTTACTGCTATTTTAAAATTCAAGTAACCTTCATTTATCAATATTCTTACCTTTTTAAAAACTTCTTCTAATACAAAACTTCCAATTGGAATAATCATTTTAGTATTTTCTGCTATTGGTATAAATTCATCAGGACTAACAACTCCCATATCATTACTATTCCATCTTACTAAAGCCTCAAAACTTCGTACCAAAAAATCATCTAAAGTAACTTTAGGTTGAAATACTATAAATATTTCTTTATTATCTAATGCATATCTTAATCCTTTTTGTAATGAATATACCCTATTTAGTTCAATTGATATTTTATCATTAAAGAAATTATATTCATTTTTTCCATTTCCCTTTGCTACATACATAGCAGCATCTGAGTTTTTTAATAATGTTTCAAAATCCAAACCATTATATGGGTATAAAGATGCTCCTATACTCACACTAACATATACCTCTTTCTCATCTATTATTATAGATTCATCAAAAGACTTAACTATTTTTTTACATAAAACGCTTACTTCATTTAAATCAGTAATGTCTGGAATAAATATCAAAAAAGTATCTCCGCTATATCTACATACTAAATCACGTTCTGAAACCAACGATAATATTTTATTAGCAGCTACCCTTAATGCTACATCTCCAAATTCATGTCCGAAAGATTCGTTTACATATTTAAAATTATCTAAATTAAGCATTAACATAGCACATTGAACTTGTTCTTCTTTACATTCTTTTAAAAATTCCATTACAGTTCGTTTAAAATAATAACAATTAGGAAGTTCTGTTGTTCTATCACATTCAATTAATGATGTTATTTTTTGATTAATAAAATATTCTTCAGATAATTTTTTATATAAAACATCTATCTCGGAAATCCAATAATTAGAATCCAAATTTTCAAAACAATAATGTATTCCCATTAAAGTATATCCATCATATTTCTTAACTACCTTACCCACAAAGATGAAATATAAAATATTATTATTATTTTTTATTCTATAATGAGTTAATAGATGCTTTTTAGAGTCATAAATTTTTTTTAAGTCTTCTTTAAATATATCTTTTACTTTATTTAAATCTTCTAGATATATATAATTTAAAAATTGATTGATTTTCTTATTATCTATTTCATAATCCTCTAAAAAATCAACTATTTTATAGTCAAATGTCAATTCATCCTTTAATGGATTCCAGAACATAGTTATTCCATTAATATCTAAGTGATTAAATAAATCCTTGTAATTAAAATTTAGTTTTTCTATATTCATAATTAACATTCCCTCATCAAATAATTATTTTAATTACTTGTCATTATCTTCCCTGCTGTCTTTTTTATCATTTACTAGAGATAACACTAAAGCTGTAGTAGCTGCAAGAACACCCATAATTTTTCCGTATTTTTTTAAGTTCATTATTCTTTCCTCCTACTCTTTTATTTTATTATACCTAATTTTTAACTAAAATGCTTTAAATTGATTATGTAATTTATTATATTCATATCCAATACTTTTACATCTGTGTACTATATCTTCTTCTTTCAAATCCAAATCATAACAAAGTGATTGTAATGAATCATAATTATCTCTTAATTTCATATTCATAATACTAACCAACAAATTAGCATCCATACTTATTACATCTTCTATATTCATCATCATCATTCCTTTAATAGATATTTTACTTTTATTTATAATATACTTTTTATTCTATTATTTTATATAATTACTTTCAATTGTTTTTAATAATTTTATATTAAATAAAGGTTGTCAAAATTAAGACAACCCCTACTTACTCTTCGTCATATACATCTAAAAATGAGTACTTTTTCTCTCCTTTTTGCCATCCTAGTATTGAATCCATACTAACATTTTCGGCTGATTTAAATATAGACTTATCTACACCGTCAAAATTTTGTTTTAATTGTGCAATTAAATCCTTTATCTCATATCTCTTGTTACCTGTTCTTTCTGCTGCTACCATGCATGCGCAATTTAACGGAGCAATTCCAGTACTTTTAATAAATTTCTTTATGTATTCTTCTTCAATATAATACATTGGTCTTATTAATTCTAAATTTTCAAAATTGGCTGATTTAAGCTTTGGTAGCATTGTTTTAAAATTACCACCATATAGTATATTTAATAACGTTGTTTCTATAACATCATTATAATGATGTCCTAAAGCTAACTTATTACATCCAAGCTCTTGTGCCTTATTATATAAAGAACCTCTTCTCATTCTAGCGCATAAATAACATGGGTAATCCTTTGCCATTTTATCAACTACATCAAAAATTCCCGATTCATAAATAGTTATTGGAATATTTAAATATTCACAATTATCTAATAATAATTGTCTTATATGTGGATGATATCCTGGATCCATAGCTATAAATTCTACTTCAAAATTCATTTGACCATGTTTTTGAAGTTCTTGAAATAATTTTGCCATAAGAAGACTATCTTTTCCTCCTGATATGGCTACTCCAATTTTATCTCCTTCTTGAATAAGTTCGTAATTCTTGATTGCTTTTACAAACTTAGACCAAACATGTTTTCTATATGTTTTTACTATGCTTCTTTCAATATCTTTTAATGGCTTTTTTTCTTCATCCGGTATAATAGTCGGACAACCTTTACCTGCTATACTATTCATATATATACACCTCATTTTTTCATAGTAATTATAACATCATTTGTATAAATTTAAAAATAATTATTTCTCAAATTTTTTTCAAATGCCACCATTGATAATAAATAACTTTTAACATTATTTATTATTTAATTAACAATAAAAATTACTATACTTAACATAATTTTTACATTATCCGGGTAAAAATATACTAATTTTAATTATTATTTACTTATTAACCTTTTAATTTTTATGTAAAAGTTTAAACTTAGATAAATTTTTAACAATTTCTTATTGAATATTTTTGGAAACATGATAAAATTACATTGTCGGTATTCTTAATATAGAAACTGAACAGAAAAACTAATAATTAAATTTTTCTGAATTATATCCTTTATTAAAGATAGGAATAAGAACGGAGGCATTTTTATGGAAAGAGTTAATGTAAAAACAAAATTTTCAACTAGAAAAATGGCTATGGTAGGTATGTTATCTGCTATTTCTATTTTCTTAGGCTTAACAGGATTAGGATTTATACCAATACCACCTGTAAAAGCTACTATTATGCATATACCTGTTATTATAGGTGCAATTATCGAAGGACCTATTGTTGGTGCTTTAGTTGGTGGGGTGTTTGGATTATTTTCAATGTATCAAGCTTTCACAGCACCAATGCCAACATCATTTATATTTTGGAACCCTATAATTGCAATATTACCTAGAGTTTTAATTGGTATAGTATCATACTATGTTTATACATTCTTAAAAAATAAGTTGAAGAATAAAAGCATTAGTATTGGTGCTGCTGCTATACTTGGAACACTAACTAATACTATCGGTGTTATGGGCTTAACTTATATTATTTATTTAGAAAAGTATGCTCATGCATTAGGAATTAGTAGACAAGCTGCTGGTATAGGAATTGGTAGTGTTATCACACTTAATGGCTCTATTGAAGCTATTGTAAGTGCTTTAATTTCGGTTCCAGTAGTAATTACAATATTAAGAATAAATAGAAATAATTAACTTAAATATAAAATAAAAGAACAATGATAGTAAAAATATATTTTTTTACATCATTGTTCTTTTATTAATGTAAAAAATATTAGAAATTAAACCTGTTTTAAATTCGACTTTAACTTGTAATATATAAACATATATTTAAAACAAATTTAAGAATAAAATCTAGAGGAGGTATTTTTTTATGAAAGAAATTAAATTTTGTGATATAGAAGGTATAAGGTTAGGGCACGCTGAAAACAAAGAAGGTGGAACTGGATGTTCTGTTGTCATATGTGAAAATGGTGCAACTGGTGGGGTTGATGTTCGTGGAGGTGCACCAGGTACAAGAGAAACAGATTTATTAAATCCAATGGAGATGGTAGATAAAATTCATGCTGTCGTTTTATCTGGTGGTAGTGCTTTTGGTTTAGATGCTTCTAGTGGTGTAATGGAATACTTAGAAAATAAAAATATTGGATTTGATGTAACTGTTGCTAAAGTTCCAATAGTATGTCAAGCAGTATTGTTTGATTTAGCCTTTGGTAATCCTAAAGTAAGACCTGATAAATCTATGGGAATTAATGCATGTTTAAATTCTGAAGAATATTATGATGATATAAATGGTAATATCGGTGCTGGATTTGGTGCCACTGTCGGAAAATTTTTAGGACCAGATTTTTCGATGAAAGGTGGACTTGGTACTTATGCTATTAAAGTTGGTGATTTAGAGGTTGGTGCAATTGTAGCTGTAAATTGCTTAGGTGATGTAGTTGATCCACAAAATTTAAATGTAATTTCTGGAGCATACGATCGTAAAAATAATAAATTTTTAAATACAGAGGATTTATTATTATCTACATTGGAAAATCCCATTAATCCTTTTAAGGGTAATACCACAATTGGCATAATTGTTACTAATGCAAAATTCACTAAAGCTGAAGCAAATAAAGTTGCTTCCATGGCTCATAATGGCTATGCTAGAACAATGTATCCAGCTCATACTATGTTTGACGGAGATACAATATTTACAATGGCAACAAATAAAGTCACTTCTGATGTTACTACTGTTGGAATGATAAGCGCAAGAGTAATGGAAAAAGCTATTTTACGTGGAATCAAATCTGCAAAGTCTATGTTCGGAGTTCCTAGTTTTGAAGAAACAAATAGATAAATATTACATTAAAAGCTCATTTTTAACATATATGATTTTCTTTGTATTTTATAATTAATTTTTACTAATATTCCTCTCATTACATAGAGTATATTTTTAGATATGGCACAAAATAATACTGCAAAGCAGAAAAGCTTAGCAAATAAAAATTATTTTATAATTAGATTAAAGGAGGAATATATTATGGCAAATTCATTAGTACCAGAAGCAAAAAACGGGTTAGCAAAATTCAAAACTGAAGTAGCAAATGAAATGGGTGTTCCATTTACTGATTACAATGGTAACCTTTCTTCAAAACAATGTGGAAGCGTTGGTGGAGAAATGGTTAAAAGAATGGTACAACAATACGAATCTGGCATAAAATAAGTATTCTGACTGTGTACCAAAAGAGGAGATAGATATACTCTAATATTAATAGATTGATATATAACTTTTCATTTTAAACATAGAATTATGAAAAACTGAAATTTTTCAGATAAAACAAATTCTCATTTAAAATAAATTATATATGAAATAATCTATTAAAGATAAAAGGAGTATTCTATCTCCTTTTACATTTTGTTATAGGACTATGTTTTAATAGACTTTATAGATTTATAATAAATACTATTATAAAGTTTGTAAATATAATTTAAATGAGAAATTCTAACATCACAAATTATATTATTAAAATATTTTTAATAATATAACAAATTTTTATATTAAACAAAGAGACTATTTTAAATAGCCTCTTTAATAAATAAAACTTACTTATTTACAAGGTTTTAATATTATTTCCTCATTTTCTCCATCAACTATTACTTTTGATCCATAAATTAAATCGCCTTTAATTATCATTCTTGCAAGACTATTTTCTAATGTATTTTGAATATATCTCTTAAGAGGTCTTGCACCATATATTGGATCATATCCTTCTTTAGCCATTATTGATTTAGCTGAATCAGTAACTTCTAATTCTATATTCTTATCTTTTAATCTGTTATTAACTTCATTTAAGAATATATTTATAATTTTCTTTATTCCATTTTCAGATAGTGGTTTAAACATAATTATATCGTCAACTCTATTTAAGAATTCTGGCTTAAATCTTAATTTTAATTGATTTATTACATCTTCTTTTATATTTGGCTCAATATAATTCTCATTTTTATTCTCCAATAAATAATTACTACCTATATTAGAAGTCATTATAATTATAGTATTTTTAAAATCTACTGTTTTTCCTTTATTATCAGTTAGTCTACCATCATCTAAAATTTGAAGAAATATATTAAAAACATCGTCATGTGCTTTTTCTATTTCATCAAAAAGTACTACACTATATGGATTTCTTCTAACTGCCTCTGTTAATTGCCCTCCTTCATCATAGCCTACATATCCTGGAGGTGCTCCAACTAATCTTGATACTGAATGTTTTTCCATATATTCTGACATATCAATACGAATGATATTTTCTTCTGAATCGAATAAATTTCTAGCCAAAGTTTTAGCAAGTTCTGTTTTACCTACTCCTGTTGGTCCTAAGAAGATAAATGATCCTATTGGTCTATTAATATCTTTAAGCCCTGCTCTAGCTCTAAGAATTGCATTTGTAACAGACTCAATAGCTTCATCTTGTCCTATTACCCTTTTACCCATCTCTTCTTCTAATCTTAAAAGTTTTTCTCGTTCGCCTTCAAGTATATTGCTTACAGGTATTCCAGTCCATTTAGATAAAATTTGTGAAACTTCCTCTTCTGTAACTTCTTCTTTTAAAAGAGCGCCTTCATAGTTTTCTTTAACTTCTAATTCCACATTTTTAAGTTTTTCTTCTAATGCTGGAATCTTGCTGTATTGAATTTCAGCTACTTTGTTATATTCATAATTTCTTTGAGCAGCTTCTAATTCTCCTCTAGCTTCATCTAATTCTTCCTTAATATTTTTTAAAACAACTATATGTGCTTTTTCTTTTTCATATTTAGCTGTCATTTCATCATTTTCTTCTTTTAATCCAGCTAATTCTTTTTCTAAATCTACCAATCTATTTTTAGATCCTTCGTCTTTTTCCTTTGATAAAGCTTCCTTTTCAATTTCAAGTTTAAATATTTTCCTTCTTATTACATCTAACTCTGTTGGAAGAGAATCTATCTCTGACCTTATCATAGCACCTGCTTCATCAATCAAATCTATAGCTTTGTCTGGTAAATATCTGTCTTGAATATATCTATCTGATAATTTTGCAGCTGATACGATTGCTGAATCATGTATTCTTATACCATGATGTATCTCAAATCTTTCTTTTAATCCTCTTAATATTGAAATTGTATCTTCAACAGTAGGTTCTTCTATTATTACAGGTTGAAATCTTCTTTCTAATGCCTTATCTTTTTCAATATATTGTCTATATTCATCAAATGTTGTTGCACCTATACAATGAAGTTCTCCTCTTGCAAGTAATGGCTTAATTAAGTTACCTGCATCCATAGCTCCATCAGTTTTACCTGCACCTACGATAGTATGGATTTCATCTATAAATAAAATTATTCTACCCTCACTATTTTGAACTTCTTTTAAAACAGCTTTTAACCTTTCCTCAAATTCACCTCTATATTTAGCCCCTGCTATTAATGATCCCATGTCTAAAGAAAATATAATTTTATTTTTTAGTCCTTCAGGAACATCACCTCTAACTATTCTTTCGGCTAATCCTTCAACTATTGCAGTTTTTCCTACGCCTGGTTCACCTATAAGAACAGGATTGTTTTTTGTTCTTCTTGAAAGAATTCTTATAGCTCTTCTTATTTCTTCATCTCTACCTATAACAGGATCTAATTTATGCTTTTTAGCTAACTCAACTAAATTAGTTCCATACTTAGCTAATGCATCATAAGTTCCTTCTGGATCTTGAGTATCAACTCTTTGACTTCCTCTAACTTCTGATAAAACTTTTAAAAATTTATCCTTACTAATCCCATATTTATCTAATAATTTTGCTACCTCTCCATTTTTATCTATATCCATTATAGCTAACATTAAATGTTCAACACTTATATAAGAGTCCTCAAATTGCTTAGATATTTCTTCTGCTTTAATTAAAACTTCATCTACTTTTCTTGTTATATAAACCCCCGCATTAGATGCACCTTCACCTAAAACCTTAGGCATTGAATCAATTACTCTATCTAAATTATCTTTTAAGGACTTTACTTGAATTCCCATCTTAGTAAAAATATTAGGTACTAATCCATCATCTTGATTTACTAGAGCAGAAAAAACATGAATTACATCTATTTGTTGATGATTATATTTAACTGCTATAACATTAGCATCACTTAAAGCTTGTTGTACTCTTAATGTCATTTTTTCTATATTCATTATTGTTACCTCCTCTATTATTTTCACTATATATTTTGTTCTTTAAATATATAATAATACCAAAGTCAAAGAAAGTCAAAGTTTATTTTATAAATTAAAAAAGTTCTATTAAATTTTAATAGAACTTTTTTTAAAAATAACATTATTTTTCTACGCCTCAACTTCTAATAATAAATAAGGCTTATTTTTATTTTTAGAATAAGAGAATATACTTATGCAATCATCTATATCTTCCATACCCATTAATGTAATTCCAAAATTATCATCATAATAATTAAGCCATCTATTTACCAATTCGGAAACGTCTACATTTATAAAATACTTATCTTTACAACCTTCAATAATTAAAAACTTACCTGTATATTCACACTTAGGTGCATTGTTCCAATTAACTGATAAAGGATTGTATTCCTCAGTGTTATTATTTAAGAAAATTTTATTACCAGAAACCCTTTTTAAATTATATATATTCTTTTCTACACATAAATTCAGTGTTGCAGATTTTATCTTATAGGTATTTAATACCTTATCCTTTATATCAAACATCATTAGTGTTCTAAAAACATTACTATCAGATCCCGCTACATTTCCTATTGGCAAGTACTTATTTTCATAAAAATTTTCTTCATTAAATCTTTTACTAATTACAGATATAGATGAAGGATACAGAGAAATTAATTTCATTAAAATGCTCCTTTAAAATTATATTTCTTAATCTATATCTATGAAAATATTTAACTTTTAATTCACATTATTAAAATTATTATGTATGTAAAATAACACCCTTATATCTACTGATATAACGATGTTATTTTTACATGTTTTTCTTAATTTAATTTTTAAAAGTATTAATTTCAGCTTAATATTTCATATCATTAAAATATAATACTTAAATCTTATATTCTCTTATCTACAAAAAAAGCTAAATTAAAATATTTCAAAGAATCAGAAATAGAACCTAGTTTATAATACATATTTCCCATATCTATATATCTTTCTTTACGTTCTTCTTTCGTTCCTGACTTAAATAAAGCATCTAATGCTATATTCATATACTTTTCAGCTTGTACATAATCTCCTAATTTTTGAAGAGTTGTACCCTTTAGATAATAAGATTTCTTTAATAAAGATATATTATCAGTAGAAATTGCAATATTTAAAGATTCATCTGCTATTTTAGATGCAATTTCAAATTCTGAATTCTTTATTAAAATTTTAGTGCAAGAATTTAAAAATTCCACATATTTTTCTTTATTATGATGTGGGAATATCTTTATCCCCTCTTCTATTTCTTTTATGGCCTTTTCTCTATCATTTATTTGAAAATAATATTTACCATAATCTCCTCTAGATAATGCTAAATTTATAGGATTATGCTTTTGATATTCAAAAGCTTTGTTTTTAAAATCTTCTGCATAATCTTTATTTAACTTAATACATAAAGTTGCATATGCATGATATATTCTACCTTTATTTGAATCACTATTTATTTTATCAATTTCTTTTATTACTTTTGATAAAAGTTCATATGCTTCTTCATATTTATTTAATCTTTGATAACAAATAGCTTCATTATATAAAATTAAACAGTACTCTTCTCTATCTATTTCTTTATTTTCTTGATTTAAAATTTCTCTTAATTTATTATAATAAGCTATTGATTCTAAATACTCTTTATTTTCATATAAGTATCTAGCCATATCTTTAAAATATACAAGCGTATTTTCAACATTATTATTTTTTTGATATAAATCATAATATTGAGAAACTATTAATTGAATATTTTCAACTTTACTTTGTTCAACATAATAAGTAAACAGTATATGTATTAGTTCAAATGCTAAATCATTATATTTATATTTTAAAGAATATTCTAAATTATATTTAAGCTTGTTTTCGCATTCCGGATCAGAAGACAGTGTCTTTTTTATTACTTCTAAATTATTTACTATTTGATCGTATACATCTTGTATTAAATAATTTAATTCAATTCCTATTTTCTCTGATATATATTCTAATAGCTCTTTATCAGCCTTAACTTTTCCATTTTCTATACAACTCATTTTAGAAATTGAAATTTTAGTTCCACATAAGTCTTTTAATGTAATACCTTTAAAAATTCTAGCCCTTTTTATTTTTTCGCCTGTAGACAATATTTCCACTTACATCACCCATTTATATTTATTGATTCATTATTACTATGAATTAATTTTATTTTATTAATCCTAACTCTTCAAAAAATTTAATTCCTTCATTTAAATAATTACTTGCTTTACCTTCATCTTTTTTATCCATAAAATGCTTACCTATTTTCATAGCTATTTCGCCTGCTTTTAATAAATTATTACTATCTTTAGCTTTAGCATATGCTTCCATGATCATTTTTTCAGCATCTTCATATTCTTCTGATATATTAAAAATTATATATTGTATTAATTTACATTCTATTAATCTATTAAAATCATTTTCATCTATAACTGTATCAATTTGTTCTACTATTTTTTTACATTCTTTTATATTTTTAAGTTTTAGATGAGATTTACATATGTCTATTAAAATATCTACTTCATTTTCAAATTCATTTTGATTAATTACTTTTTTAGATATTTCATAATGCTTGAATGACTCTTCTAAATCATCTAATTCATAAAATAATTTACCTAAGTTATGTTCTATTTCTACTACACTTTTCTTATGTTCTATCTTTCTATAAACTTCTAATGCCTTTTTAGAATATTTAGTAGATTTAGATAGATCTCCTCGTTTATTAAATTCTTCAGCTAAAACAAGTAGCGTTTTGGCATAACCCTTATCGCTATAAGTTCTTTCTAATTTTTTCTTGGCAACATTTGAATATTCTAATGCTTTATCTAAATCTTCTATATTAAAATAAGTTCGTGCCATATTATAGTATATTTCTCCTAATAGAAAATCATCTTCTATATTATTATCTAAATACACTTTTTCTGCTTGTCTTAAATAACTACTTGCAGAATGATATGCTCTTAAATTTATTGTTATTTTAGCTAAGTTTAAAAACGTTTTAATTATTTGTTCATAATTATTGTTTTTTATAAATATGACATTAGAAGATAAAAAGAACTTTTGTGCCATTTGAAAATCTTTTTTATAAACATATATTTGTGCTGTTATAAATAATAGTCTTGCTTTTCTATATTCTAAATTATATTTTTCTGAATAATATAAAGCATTTTCTATGTATTTTTGCGCAATATCATAACTTTCTAATAGTATATATGATTCTGCAACTTGTTCATAATATATACTTATTTTTTCAGCTTGGCTTTCTTCTGACTCCATAAGATGCTCAATACTTATATTTAATGTTGCTGCTAAGTATTCAAGCAAATCCATTGAAGGATTTGATCTTCCTGATTCAATCAAACTTATTTGACCAGGAGTTATCCTATTCTTTGCTAAATCTTTTAATGTCATGTTTAATTCTTTTCTTCTCGTCTTTATTTTTTCACCTAATGACAGGATTTCCACATTTTTCAACTCTTTTCTATACCAAGAATTATTATATTAATAATTATACCATAAAATCACAATAAACTACACCAAATTATTATTATTTTTCTATTATTTATGTATCTTTTACATATTTATGCAATATTGATATAATTACATTATATTTAATATATTTTTTTACATAACTTTTAATAGTATAAATATATATTTAAAAATTTCATTATAAAAAATATATTTTTTATAGAAAAAAGACAAGAAAAAATAATTATTTTTCTTGTCTTTTTCATTAATATATTTTATTTCATACAACAACCCATCATACTCTCATATGTGTCTTCCGCCATATCTCTCATTTTTATTCCGGCTTTTTTCATTTTTCTTTGTGTTCTTCGATCTAAATTAGGCATAACCATAATTCCTACTGCTGTACTTATTAATGCTCCTGCAACAATTCCTTTAGTGAAATTTCCCATAATAAACACCTCTTATATTTTTATTATATTAATTGTCCTATAAATAATTTGTGTATTTTTTCAGAATTTACTCCAAGAAATTATTGGCTTATTTTATAAATTACACTTATTTTCCAATAAATACAATATCATTTCTTCTTTTTGTTTACTTAATAATTTAGAAATTAATTTTCTACCTTTAACTTTATCTATTTTGTATTCATTAATTATATTTTCATTCTTATCTTCTATAATATTAACTTCATTCATATTAATATCTTCATTTTTAAAATTATCAATATTACTTTTATCATTAACAATTCTTATATTATCAAAATAGTTTGATATTAAACCTTCTATATTAGATTTTAATTCTTCATTCTTAACTTTTACTACATTGTTTTTAATCCATTTTTCAACAACTTTATCTGATTTTATTCCTAAAGCCTCTTTGCACTTCTCATCAGCAAGTTCATTAAAAAAATCTCCTGTATGGCTATCTACTTTAACAAATATAACCTCTATACCATTATTCATTAATTCTTGCATTCTCTTATAGTATGCTTTAGATGATTCTTCTTTTCTTTCCCATGTGCCTGTAGCATGATAACAAATACCTGCATAATCATGAAAAATAACCACTTTTTTTTCTCCACAGCTTAAAGCATACTCGACCCCTTTTATAGCACCTTTTAATTCACCTGCTATCTGTCTTATATTATTATCAGGATTATTTTTGCCAACTCCACTATCAATATATTCTACAATATTCTCTTTAACCACAACAACTCCATAAGAATATTGAGATGTACAAATATTATAACTTCCATCAACATATATGTGTAAACAATCATTAGGGTATTTGCCGTCTAATTTACTTATTAAATTATTTTTATTGTTTAAAAATTCTTTTGCTTGAATTATATCGGTAAAACTTTTATATTTAGCATTTTTTACGCCTTTAACATATTTTAAACATTCTACCCATGTATCAACTATTTTATCTTCTACTTTTTCATTCTTTTTAAAATCAAAACCTTCTTTTATTGCATAAAATTTTTTTCCCACTGCTTTATTCCTTCCACAATTTAAACTCTCACTATTTATAATGTCGTTAATTCAGTTATTACTAAACATAATTTTTCAACATTTTTAGCACCTGTAAAGTTTATCAAATATTCTAAACCACTTTTTAAGACTGTAATCATTTCATTTTTACCTTCCCAATTTTCTATAATTACATTCATTGGAACATCATTTATAATATTATTTAATGCAAAAAATGCCACTCCAATTTCATCTATACAACCTATAAATGGTATATTATTTGGTATTATATCCGTTGGTAATGCAATATATGCAATAGCCGATGATAATATTAACTTGGTTTTTATCGGAACTCTTCTATCTTTTAATAATCTATATATTAAAGATAGAATATCTGGTAAAAAGAATATATATTCCTTGAATTTTTTAGTTTTTTGAGGTAACTTGTCTGACAATAACTCTCTTCCCATTGAATAATTATCCTTTGTTTTATTAACAATAATTAGTTCATTAAAACTTTCTGTATCATTTCCCTCAATTTCTTCTATAACTTTTTCTTTAATTAAATTTCCCTTTAAAGAGATATTAATTTCTTCTAAATCAACCCAAAGTTCTTTATCTTTTATGAAAACTTCTTTTAATATAAAATCAATAAATGGAATATCATATAATATTTTTCTTATATCTATTGATATTTTATCTTTTTCTGCTGTTATTCCTTTATCATTAAAATCTTTAATTGCCTTTTTTAATATAAAACTTCTTATCATTCTAAAAAGTCCTAAGTTCAGTACTTTAACATTAGATAGTCTACATATAATTTTTCCATCTATTAATTCAAGCATTTCAATTTTTAATGAAAATTCTAAGTTTATTCCTTTTTGGAAATTACCTTCTACTATAATTTCATTAGCTATTTCTATTTTATTTATATATAAACCATCAATATTAACAAATTCTTCAATTATACTAAGCAAGTCTTCTCCTGATAGTTTAACCTTTATATTTGATACTTTCATAATATATTCTCCTTTAAGAATATTTTTTCTACAATTGTCCATGCAACTTATATTAATGTCTATTATACTTAATTTATATAATAAAATAAATAATAGATTATATTCTATTATTTATTTTAGTTTTATTTTTTCTATTAAAAGTCTTTATTAAATATTAATATTATTTATCTAATTTTTTAATTAACATATATGTTCTAGTTTAAAGGTAAAGTTACTTCAAATTCACTTGAATAAAACATGTTGCTTACATATAGTCTACCACTATATTTTTCTAATACTTCTTCCGCTAACGCTAATCTTTTATTATCTATTTTTATATCATTATTAAAAAATCTTAATCGTCTTCTTTTATATAAATCTTTTATATTACATTCTATATTAATTATTAAGTTATCTAAAATATTATAAGTTTGTATTCTTATAAAACCTTTATTTCCATTTACACATTTTATTATGTTAATTAAAATTATACTCAAATCCTTCTCAGGAATATTCAATAGATTTATATCAGCATTATCATCTATAATAATACACATATCCTTATTTATAATAGGTTTTAATATCCTTGAAATAAACCTTTTTTCACTTCCATTTATCTCTATAGAGGATTTTAACTTATTATTGTTTTGCATTATATTTTCTAATGCTTCACCAAGTTTTTCTTCTTTACTCATAAGATATAAACCATATAAATATGAAATTTCAGCCCCCTGATCATGCTTAATCTTTCTTAAATCATTATTTTTTATTTCTAATTCCATATTTAATCTGTTTATTTGTTCACTTTCTTTTTTTATACTACTAAAATATAAAGAAGTTATAATAAAAAATATAAATAAGTTTATAATCATAATATTCTTTAATAATGGATTATCAAAATCCATTATTTTATTTTGCACTATCATTCTATAATAAACAAATAAATTTATAACTATTGTTAAAAATATAAATATTTTATCCTTAACAACAAATCTATAAAATCTAATTATATATTTTTTATATTTAAACAACGTATATAAACAAGTGTAATTTAACAAAAATACTATAAAATGCATTATTTTTAGTGAATATACTTCTTCTAAATTTAATAATTTTATATATGGATAAAATATTCCTATTATTATTATTGATAATAATATTATTAGCGTATAAATACTATTAAATATAATTTCTGCTGTTTTAAAATCATCTTTATATAAAATTCCTACTATAATAATATATAAAATACCATTATAAACAATATCCATATTATTATTTATATACAAATTATTAATTATTATAGATATTAATAAGATTGTTATTATTGTTATTCCTAATTCTTTTTTAGTTTTTTTGCAATCTTTTTTCACACAAGAATTTATAACATTTAATATAACTAAAGCTTCTAAAAAAAGTTCTATTACACTTCCTAACATTATAATCATTACCTATCCCCTTTATATGTAGTAATTTAAAAAGTATTTTACCTAATAATAAAGTGTTGATATAATATCAACACTTTATTTTTTAATATGTATTATTTAATAATTAATCATTTAAAGGTAGCTTTATTTCAAATTTTGTAGAAACATCATTGCTTATCAAATTTATATTTCCACCATATTTCTCTATTAACTCCTTTACAATACTTAAACCGTATCCATGATTTTTTTCAGTATTATTTTTTGTAGTAAATCCTGCTTCAAATATTTTACAAATATTTTTTTCTTCAATTTTAGGACCATTATTTTCTATAATAATAACTACATAATCTTTTATATCATAAGTTTTTATTATTAAAATTCCTGTTTCCTTCATAGCCTTTACTGCATTATTTACTATATTAGAAATTATTCTGTAAAGTTCAATTTCAGTTATATTTGCATTATTAAGGCTGCCTTCATCTTCTACTATTATATTAACGCCATCATATTTTATTTTTCTAACTATATTATTAATTAAAGTATTATTTTCATTTAATTTAATATCAGCTTCTACATTACTTTTATTGATTATATCTTTTAGTTTTTCTCCAATTTTATCAATTTTTTTCATACAATAGAGATCATGCATATATGTAATTTCTTTTGCATAACTATTCTGAACTGTTGTCAATTCAAGATTTTTGTCATATAAAGTCTTATTTAGTTCTAGTATTTTATGTGATTTAATATCTATATTAATAAAATAAAGAATTATTATACCTAAAAATAAAGTGAGTGTCATACTCATCAAATTCCTCAATAATTCTGATTCATTTTTATAAAAAATCAAATAAAAAGCTGCTATAAAATCCATAGAACAATTTATTATAATTAAAGTTGTAACAGATGGTTTTATTAATAAAATTTGATCGTGTATACTTTTTATTTTTTCCTTGTATTTCAAAATGAAAATTCCCATTATTATTTGTGGAATGTATATTACGCAAACCATTAAGATATCTCTGTTTTTTAAAGATATTAAATTTTTTAAAAATCCAAAAAATAAATTTCCAAATATATTAACGTTAAATGCTATAAAAAAATACATTATTGTATATGCTACCAAAGAACTATAAAATTTTTTCTTGTATAAAAAACATCCAATAACAATTATAATAAAAAAATGTATAATAAAAATACAAATAGATAAATTTCCAAATAGATAATCTAAAATATTCATTACTAAAAATAGAATTAAAACTGCGCTTACCTTCTGTATAGTATTTTTCTTATAATTATCTTCAATGCAATAATCTATTACATATACAAAAAAAATGGATTGTAGCATAGAATTTAATGTATCTACTAACTTTATCACCAAATTATGCGCCTCCTAATTTCTAGAGTTTTATCTCATTTTTTTCATTGATTTAGGCATATCCTCTGTTCCAACTGTTAATGCTGAAGCTGGACTAACGACTATAAATTTTTCTGTTAATCCCAATAATATTTTTCCTATTAATTCTTTTATTTTCATTGTTATCACCCTCTCAAAAATTGTAATATCATTTTTAATATTTATTTAATGCTTTTCTCTTTTGTTAAACATAAGTATAGATTGAAATAGGATTGTCCATGTCATCAGTTCATAAAACTCACTATATTTATATAGTAATATTGAACTTACTGCAACAATTAATGAAATAGTAATTCCTAGTACCCTATTTCTTTTTATAAATTCGAGGCGCGTAATTGGCATTTTATCATTTAACACTGGTGCTGTATTATATATTGAAAATAAACTAATAATTATTAAAATACAGTTACTTATAAAATTGAGTTTACAATTTAAACTCAATAATATAATACCAGCAGTTATAAGCATTGATGATATAAAGCATCTTAATTGAGTATTTTCATGATATCCACCTATAAAAGGTTTTGTTATACTCATTATTCCTATTATTATAATACTTTCTTTACAGTATCCAATTAACGAAAAGATAATTATTATTGATATTAACTTTATAAGCTCAAAAAACAATACGGTTGTTGTATATTGAATTTGCTCACATTGTTCTTCGCTATATCCATTATAATTACAAATGTCTTGTACAAAATCTCCTATAAAATTTCTAATCATTTCTTTTCCATCTCTTATACTTCATATTTTATTACATTATACTATTAATTTACAATTTTTACAATAAAAATTGTGATTTTTAGCATTGATACAACTTATTCTATTTTTTATTACAAATACCTTAAATAAATATATGAAATTAAATTATTTATAGTATTTTATGTAAATAAAGTATTATAAATAAAAAAAGGTGGATTTATATAAATAAATCCACCTTTTTTCTATAAAATAAACTAAAATAAAATTTTAATTATTAAATTTCTACTTCTTCTATATTCTCATTATTAACGATATCATTATTAACGATATCATTTTTGTTTCCAAGTAAACTTCCCACAAAAGTTTTACCATACGGAAGGCATAATTGAATAAAAGGTCCTACTGTTAACATTGATATAATAGTTCCAAGCCATACTTTTCCGCCTAGTAAATATCCTACTATTAAATATATTGCATCTAAACTCATTCTAATCCATCTGTATTGGAATTTTGTCTTATCTTGGATTATGAAAGGTACTATATCATTAGGTGCAACCCCTAAATCTGTTGCTGAAAGTATTGAAAAACCTACTGCAATGATAAAGTTTACTAAAACTATAATAAGCGCTTTTATAAGCATATTATAATCTTGTATATTAAATTTTGAAAATATGCTTATAGACAAATCTATAACTGGTCCTACTCCAATAAGGCAAATAAATGTTCCAATGTTTATCTTTTTTCTATTAATTAATAAAATTATTATAGTTAATACAAAAAGTATACACATATTTGCTATTCCAGGAGTAATTTTAAGTAATATTGATATTCCTTGAGTAAATACAGTAAATGAATCCGATCCTATATTCGTTACTAGTGATAATCCTACGCCAAGTTGTATTATTGCCATTCCTAAAAAAAACAAAATCAATTTCATTAATAATTTTTTTTGGTTCATGCTTTTCATCCTCTTCTTTAATTTTTACCATATTTATTACTACATATAATTCTCAAACGTTCACATTAATACCATAAATAAAAAATCCTTTAAATTTAAAAAGTATTTTTATTTTACATTATCACATCAACTTTGTCAAAAACATTCAAAAAAAATCATTTTAAATCATGAAACAAATTTTATAAAATACTCAAATAATTCTTTTAATGAACTATGACTTTAAACTCCTCAAGATTTATTCTGTATTCGTTTAACATCTCTATAACAGTATTCCTCAAAATATTTTCATTAGATTTTTTATTTTCAATTTTAATATCATTGTGTATAGGTTTTAATTTTTTATTTTCCTTATATTTTTTATTTAATATTTCTGCTGTTTTTACAAGTAAATCATCCCAATTCTCTACTTCTACAATATTATCATTAACTTTAAATGCTTTAGGATTCTTTAAAGAAAAATCTTTGTATATTTCCACCCCTATATTGTCCACTACATCTTTAACCTGATTTTCTTCTAAATCATCAATTTTGCTACATGCTACTTCTTTCATAATCATTTTTTCATTTTCTTCAAAAGCTTCATTTTTATTTGCTAAATTTTCTTCTGATATCCATTTTGAATAATTGTTTATATCTTTAACCATATCATATACTTCCATTGATATTTTTCTATAAGATTCACTTAAAGTAAAGTTTCTATCTTCCTTAACGATTTTACTTGATTCATCTTCTATATAATCTATTGTATTTTCTAAAGTATTTATTAAATTTAACAAACTTTCTTTTATTTTTATAGACATATCTGGAAAATTATTTATAATATATTTTACAGTATTTTTATTTAATATTGATAAATCATTGTTTTTATACTTAATTTCTTTTAATTCACATTTTTCCTTCATTTCTTTCTTAATTTCTTCAGCAAACATTTTATTAGTTTCTAATTCTGCATTGTTTTTTCTACCAAAACTAGGCTTTATCATAACTACACTCCCTTAAATATAAATTTAACTCATCTTTGTATTTATTTTACCATATTTTACTTTATTTGGAAATATAAATTTAAATAAAAAGAGTAATTATTATAGAATTATATCTATATAACTACTCTTAACAAATTATATTAATCTAAAAATATTTTTAAATCATCATCAACATTTGTAATTCCACAAATTCCAAAGTTATCTACTAATACCTTTGCCACATTTTCTGATAAGAATGCTGGTAATGTTGGTCCTAAGTGAATATTTTTAATTCCTAAATGTAATAATGATAATAATACTATTACGGCCTTTTGTTCATACCATGCTATATTAAAAGCTATTGGTAATTCATTTATGTCTTCTAATTCAAACACTTCTTTTAGTTTTAAAGCAATTACAGCTAATGAGTATGAATCATTACATTGACCTGCATCTAATACTCTAGGAATTCCTCCAATATCACCAAGGTCTAATTTATTGTATTTATATTTTGCACATCCTGCTGTTAAAATTACAGTATCTTTTGGAAGAGCTTTTGCAAAATCTGTATAATATTCTCTCGATTTATGTCTTCCATCACACCCTGCCATAACAAAGAACTTCTTTATAGCTCCAGTTTTAACTGCTTCAACAATTTTATCAGCTAATGCTAATACTTGAGCATGTGCAAAACCTCCAACGATTTCTCCATTTTCTATTTCAATTGGCGCTTCACATTTTTTTGCTTGTTCTATAATGGCTGAAAAATCTTTCTTTCCATTTTCATCTACTTTGATATGAACACATCCATCAAATCCTGCTGCACCAGTTGTATACATCTTATGTTTATATACATCCCTGTCAGTTGGAGGTACTATACAATTTGTAGTCATAAGAATTGGTCCATTAAAGCTTGTAAATTCTTCTCTTTGTTTCCACCATGCATTTCCATAGTTACCTACTAAATGATCATATTTCTTTAAATGTGGATAATAATGAGCTGGTAACATTTCAGAATGAGTATATACATCTACTCCAGTACCTTCTGTTTGTATTAATAATTGTTCTAAATCTTTTAAGTCATGTCCTGAAACTAATATTCCTGGATTTTTTCCTACTCCAATATTAACTTTAGTTATTTCAGGATTTCCATAACTTTCTGTATTAGCTTTATCTAAAAGAGCCATTCCATCAACGCCTACTTTACCTGTTTCTAAAGTTAAAGCTATATATTCATCTAAACTAATATTATCATCATTCACTGTTGCTAAAGCTCTTTGCATAAATTCTGAAATATTTTCATCATCATATCCTAAAGCATTAGCATGCTTCATATATGCTGATAAACCTTTTAATCCATAAATTATAAGCTCTCTTAAACTTCTTATATCTTCATTTTCAGTAGCTAGTACCCCTATTTTAGGTGCCTTTGCTTCCATTTCTTCTTTTGTTTCGCATACAAATAATGCTGCTTCACTTAAATTGTCATTATTACTTAGTTTAGATAATAATTCTTCTTTTAAAGCAATAGTTTCTTTTACTCTTAAATAGAAAATTTCATTATCAAAATTAGCATTTGTTATAGTTGTGAAAAGATTCATCGTTACCATGTGATTTATAGCGCTTGATACTTCTATTTTTTCTTTTCTAGCTATAGTTGCTACCTCTGCTAATCCTTTAGTTGTATATATTAATAAATCTTGAAGTTTTGCAAGTTCAGGTGTTTTTCCACACACTCCCTTTATAGTACAGCCTGTACATCCTGCTGCTTCTTGACATTGAAAACAGAACATTTTATTTTCCATAATAAATTCTCCTTTATTTCTCTATATTTTTTTAATTTTAATACATCTATAAATAGAATTAATTGCAGCAATTAAAAATTTATTTCACTTACTGCTTATATCTAATTTTCAACTTAGACATATTTTTTATTTGGTATGATTAGATTTTATCTTGAATTATGAAAATGTTCCGTAACAATTGTTACAATTATTTTTATATTTAAAACTCACAAAATTTAACTAGCAAATATTATTCTTTATTTCATCATTAAATTCTACTTTATATTTCTATTTTATAAAATTTATCAAACAAATAAGAGATTTCAATTATTAAAAATAATTAAAATCTCTTACCTTTATTTATATATATAGGAGTGGTCGATATTTAAAATATATTAAAATAATTTTTTCTATTATAGTATTAAGCCGAATTTAAAACTTAACGTATTATTTTAATATTTTTTCAATAAGTGGAGAAGCTTCTACATGATTATCACTTATTAAAAATGCTTCATGTAATTCTTCTATCCATTCTTTCTTTAATTCATTATCATGATGTACATAACAGATTGTATCTCCTACACTTACCTTATCACCTTTTTTACAGTTAAGTATAAGACCAACACCATGATTAATTTCATCTTCCTTAGTAGCTCTACCAGCACCTAAATGCATAGCTAAAATTCCTAATTGTTCAGAATGAAGAGTTTCAACATATCCATTCTTTTCACATTTTATTTCTGTAATGAATTTAGATTTTGGAAGTAATGTTGTATCTTCTATCATTTTTACATTACCACCTTGTGCTTTAACCATATCTTTAAATTTTTCAAAGGCTCTTCCTGATTCAATACCTTCTTTTAGCATTGCTCTTGCTTCATCTTTATCTTTAGCAAGCTTTCCTTGCATTAACATGATTTCTCCTGCTTGCATACAAAGCTCGGTAAAATCTTTTGGACCAGTCCCTTTTAAAGTTTCAATAGCTTCTATTATTTCTAATGAATTACCTATTGTATTGCCTAAAGGTTGATTCATATCTGTAATCATAGCCATAGTATTTCTTCCTAGACTATTACCTATTGAAATCATAGCTTGTGCTAAGTTTGTAGCCTCTTCAATAGTATGCATAAATGCTCCTTCTCCATACTTTACATCTAAAAGTATAGTATCAGATCCAGATGCTAATTTTTTAGACATTATAGAAGAAGCTATTAAAGGAATTGCATTTACAGTCCCAGTAACATCTCTTAATGCATATAATTTTTTATCTGCAGGAACTAAATCTCCTGTTTGGCCTATTATAGCTACACCAATATCTTTTACTTGATTTATAAAATCTTCTTCTGTTAAGAAACAATTAAATCCATCAATAGATTCTAGCTTATCTAATGTTCCACCTGTATGTCCAAGACCTCGTCCTGACATCTTAGCTACTTTAAGTCCACAAGCTGCAACCATTGGTCCAAGTGCCATAGATGTTTTATCACCAACACCACCTGTTGAATGTTTATCTGCTTTAATTCCCTCTATAGAAGTTAAATCTATTACATCTCCACTATGCATCATAGATTTTGCTAAATAAGATGTTTCTCTTTCATTCATTCCATTTAATACTATAGCCATTAATAAAGAACTTGTTTGGTAATCTGGGATAGATCCATCTACTATACCATCTATCCAAAATTGAATTTCTTCATTAGTTAGTTCTTTTTTTTCTCTTTTCTTATTGATAATATCTACAAAACGCATATTTGCATCCTCCCTTTATTTCAGTTAACAATTCATAATAGATAATTACAAAAAGCTACTTAATTAAATAATTATATTTACTATAACCACTTAGCTATTTTTTTGCTTTATTCTCTATTATCAATCGTCAATTTTTCTTTGTTCTTTTTTTCGCCTCAATTTAGCAAACGTTTTCTTGAGTAACATTTCATATTAGTAACTTATAAAAAATAAGACTAGACAAAGACAATTAAATCTTACGTAGCAGCCTAATAATTACAACTAGACTATTTTTTAATTGTCCATGTCAAATTCAAGTCTTAATCAGGATTAATATCCTTGTGTTTCTTCACCTTTTAAAAGACCTACTGCTCTACTTGTTCCAAGTCTATCGCAGCCTTCATTTATAAACATATTAAGATCTTCTACTGTACTTACTCCACCAGCAGCTTTAATCTTAACATTTGGTCCTATGTGTTTTTTGAATAATTTTATATCTTCAAGAGTTGCTCCACCTGTTCCAAAACCAGTAGATGTCTTTATATAATCAGCACCTGCTTCTGTTACAGCTTTACACATAGCTATTTTTTCTTCTTCTGTTAGATAACAAGTTTCAATGATAACTTTTAATATCTTATTTCCAACAACTTCTTTTAAAGCTCTTATTTCTTCTGTAACTTTATCATATGCTTTGTTTTTAACATCTGAAATGTTAATTACCATATCGATTTCATTTGCACCATCAGCTAAAGCTTGCTTTGTTTCTGCTATTTTACCTTCTGTTGAAGAATATCCTAAAGGGAAACCTACTACTGTACATATATTAATCTTGTCCCCATATGTTTCATGTATACGAGATATATAACAAGCTGGAATACATATTGATGCTGTATTATATTCTATTGATTCATCACATATTTTTTTTATATCATCCCAAGTTGCTACCGGCTTTAATAAAGTATGGTCAACATGTTTTAAAATTTCTGCATTATTCATAAATTACATCCTCATTTCTTTGTTTCTTTTAATATAAACTTTTATTCTATGGCTTTATTTTATTCCTCAAATGTTATATTGTCAACATAAAATGTTAAAGTTAGAACATTTTTAACTTTAAATAATTGCTTATATAGTTATTATAAGTGCTTTCAATGAAATTTATTTATTTTTTTGTATTATTTTTTAAATAATGTTAGAATATAAACAATAAGTTTTTAATTATATAAACTGTTTTTAAGCAGTATTAAAATATGAAATTGTTCACTAAAAAATAGAATAAGGTGATTAATAATGAATAAAAAACTACAGCGTGCTAATAGAATTATAGAAATTTTAAAAGAAAAAAATGGTGCTTCAGTTAAAGATTTAGCATCTACCTTAGGGGTTTCTGAGATGACAATTAGACGAGATTTAAATCTTTTGAAATCAAATAATATAGTTAGTAATGTATATGGGGCTACGATATATAATCCTTTAAATAGTATCGAAAAATTAAATAATAATTATGATATTACAAATGAAATTATAAAAAGAGAAAATGAAAAAATTAAAATAGGCAAGGCTGCTGCAAAATTAATACAAAATGATGATATTATCATAATAGATGCTGGTACAACTACAGAAAAATTAGCTCAAAGCATTAGTGATGATATAAAACTAACAGCATTATTTTATAGTATTAACATACTGAGTGCCTTAAAAAACAGAAAAAATATTGAATTAATATTTTCTGGTGGATATTTTCACGAAAACACTCAAATGTTTGAAAGTCCTGAAGGAATTTCTCTTATTGAAAATATGAGAGCTACTAAGGTTTTTGTATCTGCTGCTGGAGTGCATGAAACTTTGGGGGTTACATGTTCTAACAACTACGAGGTAGCAACTAAAAGAGCTATTATAAGTTCATCTGTTGAAAAAATATTATTAGTTGATTCTGATAAATTTGATTCTGTAAAATCATCTTACTTTTCAGACCTTAAAGAATTCGATATTGTAATTACAGATCATGGTATTCCTGATGAATGGCGTACACGCCTTGAAGATATGGAAATACAAGTTATTATCGCTTAATTATTTAAAAATCTATAATTCTTTAAAATATATAAAGGAAATGAGTTATTCAAAAGATTATAATTCTTTGAACAACTCATTTTATTTATATTTTAACAACTATTGTTAATTTGACTATTAAAAACACACCAAATCTTATAATTATAAATATTAAAACACTACTATCTCTGTTGTATAGGTATTAATACTTACTAAAATATGCACTAATTTAAATATATTTAATTAAATAATTCCTCTTCTAATTTTTCTAAATCTAATATTTTAATTGTATTTTTATCAAATTCTATATACTTCAGATCTCTTAAGTTCATAAGTTCTCGTGATAATGACGGTCTAGGTATCCCCAGATTAGAAGCAATTTCTTTTTTACTTTCTTTTAAATTTACATATATACTATTTTGTTTTTTAGATAATTCAAGTATGAAATTTATAACTTTATGCTTAATACTTTTAAATGATATATTTTTTATTTTAGAATTAAGCATTAAAACTTTATTGCTTAATATAGACATAAAATTTTCTAGTAATTTTTCATTTTCCAAACATGAATTTATAATAGTCTTTCGTTTCATATATAAAATACTACAGTCTTCAAATGCAACTATTGTAGATGGATAGGTATTTTTCTTTGAAAAAATAAGTGCTTCTCCAAATACTTGGTTATTAGATAACCTTTTTAAAACAATATATTTTCCACTTAAATATATCTTTTGTATTTCTACCATACCATCTAATATAATACCCAAACTACTACACTCATCATCTTCTGAAGCAATAATTTCTCCTTTTTTATATGACTTAATAAAATAATTTTTATCAGATATAACATAATTTATTTCCTCTTCATTAAGTCCTTGAAATAAATTATTTTTAGTTAACTTATTTATTAAATCTTTCATATAAATTACACCTTTCTAAAAAGAAAAACACACATTATATTAAATGTATGTTTTTCTAAATTTTAATTTATATTATATCATTAATATTATAATTATAATTAAATTTTTTATTTATAATTAGTATCTAATAATTATTTAAGTGTCAATATCTAATCTATATATAGTAAATAACATAATATATTTTAACAACATATATACGATATTTAATTTAAATATCCTGTACTACTAAATCTCTTTTTCTGAATTTACTTTTCAACAATTTACATACTAATCCTAACCCCATTCCACAAATTGCTGGTAAAATCCAACCTAATCCTTTAGAATAAAGTGGCAATTTAGAAAATATATTTACTAAGATATCTACTGTTATTCCAGCCTGACTAACTGCATCAATAATACTTACTATTCCTGTAAACAAAAGTGTTAAAGTATAAACTATTGAACTTCCTCCAAAAAAATCATTTAATATACCTAGTAATATAAGCATTATAGATATTGGATAAATTGCATTTAACACAGGTACTGAAACTGCAAGAATTTTACTTAATCCCATATTAGCAAGTATCATGCTTGAAAGTGTAAGTATTCCAACCCATGTTTTATAATTAACTTTTGAATTTAATGTTGTGAAATATTCACTACAAGATGTTATAAGACCAACACAAGTTGTTAAACATGCTACTGTAAAAATTACAGCTAATAAAATAACCCCTGGTTTCCCAAATAAATATGTCATTACAATAGTAAGTGTTTCTGCACCAGTTTCAGTTGCTCCAAACATTCCACCTGAAGCTGCACCTAAATGTGCTAACATTGAATAAATAACTATTAACATTAATCCTGAAATTATACCTGCCTTTATTGATGTTGAAATTACTCCTTTTTCATCATCAATTCCCTTAGATTTTATTGCAAATGCAATTACTATTCCAAAATTTAATGCGGCAATTGTGTCCATTGTCATATATCCCTCTAAAAATCCTTTTGCCAGAGGTGATGATAAATATTCACCGCTTGCTACTCCATATCCTCCTAATGGTTTAAATAAGCTTCCTATGAATACAATTGAAATAAGTCCTAGTAATGTTGGTGTTAAAAACTTTCCTATACGATCAACTAATTTTCCTGGTGATAAACATAACCAATAAGCAATTGAAAAAAATGTAAAGGTATAAACTAATCTTGATAATGTAATTGAAAATTTCGTTGGTAAAAATGGCGCCACTGCCATTTCAAAGGGTAGACTTCCGGCTCTAGGTATTCCAAGACATGGGCCTATTGATAAATATATTAATATTGTAAATATGATTGCAAAGCTTGGATTAACTCTACTCGCCAAATTTTTAAGTCCACCACATTTGGCAACTGCAATTACTCCTAATATCGGAAATCCAACTGCAGTTATAAAAAATCCTAGCAAAGCTATCCATGTTTGAGTTCCTGCTGATTGTCCCAAAAATGGTGGAAATATTAGATTTCCTGCTCCAAAAAACATTGAAAAAAGCATAAAACTTACAAGTACTAAATTTTTCTTTGATAAATTTTTCATTTTAAAATCCCCCTAAATCCTGTTTTTTTATTATTAACTCAATGCTTAATGTCACCTTCAATATCCATATAAATTCCCCCTTTTTGCATATAAAAATACCCCGTCCCTAATAAAGGGACGAGGTTAAATCGCGATACCACCCTAATTCTATAAAATGATATATGAAAATATTAAAATCATTTTATAGCACTCGAACACGTACTAAATAATACGCTTTTCTTTTAACGGTGAAACTCCGTTGAAACTTACTCAATTTTTATTAAAATTTCAGTTTCAATTCTCTGAGATGATCTTCGGTTATATATTGCACATTAGCTTTCATCATACACTAACTTTCTGTAGAACAAAAATATTACTTACTCTTTCTCTTCTTAGAATTTATTTTATTAAATCTATATTTAGAATATACCCTTATATTTTAATTGTCAATATTTCGTTTATTTTTTTATCATTCTATCATTTTATTTGTTTATTTAAAATACTTTTCTAAAAATTCTAAACAATTCTTTTATTTAATTATTAATATATTAAATTTAACATCTCTTATTACATAATTTTCACAAATATTAAATCAGCTATTAAGATTAAATTTATAAATCTAATACAATCACTTATTTAAGAACTCTATAACCCACTTGAATAACAAATTCATTATTAAGATTTGCAATTCTATTTATGTTATTATCATTAAAATTCATATTTCTAATTTCCAATTTTTCACACAGCAAAGTAGAGTGTATTATTATATTCCTAACCTTATTAGGATTTTCTGTTCCATTTAAAATAGATATACTATAATTTATTAGCATGGTATTTAATTTATCAATTTTAATTATAAGTTCATCTATTCCATCTTTTAATTTGTATGGAAAGATTTTTTTATTTACTATTATAACTATTGCTACTCCTATTATTACATAAATTACTCTATAAATAAGAAGAACATTTATATTCTCTGTTAATGATGCTATACATATAGAAGCAATTGATGCAAATAATGATATTTTATAATATTCTTTAAATCCATATAATAAATACAATGATGCTATTAGAATTAATATAGTAATCCATTTTATATTTACTAAATTTATAAATATTCCTGTAAATAATATTCCTATAACATTCCCAATTATTCTTTCTTTAGTTTTATTTAAAGTATATTCATAATATGGTTGAATTACAGACATTATTGTTATAATAGCCCATATTATTTTATAGTATCCTAAAATTTCACCAATAAATAAAACTATTGTTAAAGTTATTGCCATTCTCATTGCAAAATTAAATCTCATACCTTTATGAAATGATTCTTTAAAGCTTTCTATATTTTCTTTTTCCCACTCACTATAAATCTTATTTATTTCTTTATTTCCCAATTCCTTTAATTCTTTTATACTAATTTTTAAAGAATTCATAATATTACATATCTCAGTTAAAGTCCTGGATTTATTATTATACATATCTTTAAATAAATTTATTTTATTTTCTAATTCTTCTACAGTTATACTATAATTAGAATAATCTAATATATCATCTATTACATTTATTGTATCTTCAACTTCATTCTTTTGAATATCATTATTATTATATTCAAAATATATATTTCTTAAATAAAGATTAAGATATTCCATATTTATATATATATTAAATTGTATTCTTCCCAAATTGGTTGTTAGATATTTTTTATGTCTTGTAATATAAACTTTATATACTAATTCTCTCATAATCTTTGAACATTTTTTTACTATATCTTCTTCAAATTTACCATCAATAATATTATTAAGCTGGGTTTTTATTAATAATAAAGATGATGTTATGCTATTTCCCAATTTAGATTTTTCATTAACTTTTGTTATTATATTGCTACATTCTATAACTAATACACCAAAAATAACTGCTAATATTCTAAGAGGTAATTCTTCTAAAGATACACTTGCATATTGAGTAAATATATATAACATAATAAATGGCTTATAAAACGCCATATCATAAGGAGATATTATATTATACATTATTAAAAATATAGATATAAAGTTTATTATAATTCCCAAATAACTATTTTGTGATGAAATAAATGCTGCTAATACAATTGCTAAATCAACAACTATCAGCTTTAAAATTTTACTCGTAGTTTTAACTTGTAAGTTTTGTCTACTTAAAACTGTTGATGTTAATGCTATTGGAAACGCTAGCATTATATTTTTTATTCCAAATAATAATCCAACACCAAACATTGTTATTACAGCTACAGTACCATGCTTTAACATTGAATAAACATTAATATGGTATTTATTTATTATTTTATCAATCATAAATAGTAACCATATATATTTATAATCATTTTCTTATATTTAAACATAAGATTTTTTAATAAATTATACTTATTATTTCTTTGGCAAATATCCATAAGTGCTTATCTCCTATATAACTAAATTTATTATTACTTATAATTTGTTTATAATTCTTTAAATTATTCATGAAATAAAATATCTGTTTTCAGTTACTATCAATTTTTTAAATCTCAAATTTTATACAATAAAAATAGACCTATACTCTTAAATAATTTCTTATTTACAGATAGATCTATTTTTACTTTAAACATCTAGTTATATATGTACTATATGAAATGAGATAGACTTTTAAAATTGTTTCCCTACTTTTTTAAGAACATATTAAAATCTTTCTAAATTATCTCAATATAAATATTTTATCAAATAAATTTATTTTCTAATTATTCACAAGTGATCTTAATTCTTCACTTAATGATTGTATACTTTTCATTACTAACGAAATATCATTTATTTTTTCATTTTGTTGTTCTGTTATTGATAAAACTTCTTCTGTGGAAGCTGAGTGCTCTTGAGCTATATTAGATATACTTGTTGTTTCACTCAATATATTTACAAACAATGATTTTATATTTTCTATATTATTAAGATTATCTAAAAGGTTAGTATCTATATCTTCAAATGCACTTTCTAAATTCTTGAAGGTGCCATCTACCTTACGAGCCGTTTCTACTCCTTTTTCTGAAACATTCTTAACATTACTTACTTCATTTAAAACCTTTTGCGTCATATTTTGCATTTGCATTATTATAGTGTTAATTTCACCTGCTACACTTCCACTTTCTTCTGCAAGTTTTCTTACTTCCTCTGCAACAACAGCAAATCCCTTACCAGCTTCTCCAGCTCTTGCAGCCTCTATAGATGCATTTAAAGCCAACAGGTTTGTTTGCTGCGCTATTGACTCTATACCTTTAAGAAAATCATTTATAACATTACTATTTGTTATAAGGTCTTTAACTCCATTCATAGCACTTAAAACAGCACTTTGTATTCCACTCATCTGTTCATTCATATCTTTAATCATTTGTGTAGAATCTTTTACTGCTGTTCTAGATTTATTTGACACATTACCTGTTTCTTGAGATATTTTATATGTATAACTTACTTTTTCTTCAGCATCCTTCATCATTTCATTGATTTGACTTAGGCTGTTTGCTTCTTCTGAAATTCCTAATGCTACATCATTTATAGTTTGTGTTAAATCGTGACTACTCTCATTAACTAATTGTAAATTATGAGTATTTTCATTTATATGTTCATTTAAAGTAGTTGTATTATTTTCTATTATATTAAGTGTTCCTTGAAGCTTTTTAAGTAATTCTTTTGCACTATCTGCTTCATCCTTAGATTTTTGTCTTAGTTCACTGCTCCATCTTGTAATACAATATATGATTACAAGAACAAGATTTATTGCTATTACACTATTTATAAATTCCATTATATCTTTTTCAACTAAAGATACTTGTACAAGTATTTCAAAAATATTTGCTATTAAAAACATCTTTTTGAAATATTTTTCATCAAAATACATTCCTGCACTAGTCACTGCTGCTACCATAATCCATATTGTCATAGTATTAAATGTATTATAAGTAATAGCTAATGTCATTATTCCGATTACGTTTATGTATTTTACAACTTTATAATTTCTGTCACTTTTATTCAAAACTATACATACTAAATTTACTACCCCTAAAAGCACTATTCTTAGTATATTTTTCATTGGAGTTATGTTCATAGCTACATATCCAATATGGCATAAGATTACTACCAATAAACTAATAACAATTATCTTATTTACTTTTTTAACATGATTTCTTATTAAATCCTCTTCCATACACTTACTTCCCCCTTATTCATCCGTGATTCTATTATCGTATTTTACCTTAATTACTTAATATTTCTACTTTTTCTTTTTTATTATAATAATTTTAACGCTATTATTTAATTGAATTGTTATTTTTAAGTAACAATTATTCTAAGTTATCGTTAATTACTTATGTTATTAATTTTTCTATTAATCCATAGTTTAAATATATAAATAAATTCATTTAATTAAACTTTATATAAATATCTTCTTCCTTATTTTTTATTATTTAAATTAAATTTACAAATGACTTTTTATCACTTTATTATTTGTTTTCCTTTTCTTTTAACATTTTGTTATTTTTTTGCATTTACATAATAAGAATTATTTGTTAACATTGATATGTCATTATAACATTTACTTTATTTAATCAAAGGAGGAAAAATATGAATAAAAAAGCCATTTGTTTTTTACTTGCTACAGTATTAACAACACAATTTATTACAAGTGACTTTACACCAGTATTAGCAGCAACTAGAGACTCTAATACTACTAAAGATGAAAAATCTAATATTAATTTAAAGGGAACTTTAGATGTGAATATTCGTTTAGACGTTCCATTTAAAAGACAATTTGATGAACAATGCGGAGGAAAACCTCTAAACTTACTTCTTGAAAATGATGAAGGAAATATTGTTAAACTTCCATTAATTGATAACCAACATAATCATTCGTCTAAAAAAGAAAAAGTCAAGAATTCTAAGTTAGAAAAATCAATAAACTTGGAGAGATCTTTACTTAAAACAAAAAATCAAAATAAACCAATTACTGATGATACTTTAACAGATCCTATTAATGGGGAAACTGTAAATGATACTTTCTTAGAAAATACAGCTCCAGAAGTTAATGATAATTTATCTAATAGTGAATCTCACTCACCAGATGCTCCAGAAAATAATGATTCAGTTGATAATAACACTCCCAATAATAGTGATGATTTAATTAATAGTAATCCTGCCGATACCGATGACACTTCTAATGATAATAATAAGCCTTCAGATAGTGATAATATTGAAACTCCTGATAATAATAAACCTTCAGATAGTGATAATATTGAAACTCCTGATAATAATAAACCTTCAGATAGTGACGATATTGAAATTCCAGATAGTGATATTTCAAGTGAAGATAACATCTCTTCTACTCCAGAAATACCTGAAGACAATATAACAACAGATGAAGTTGAAGCTGAAGAGGAAATTGATTTAATTGAAGATGTTGTTGAAACTTCAACTGATGATATAAATTATACTGTAAAATCATTAGATTACTTTCACAACGAAACAAGTGATGATATATATAACTATCATGTTTCTATAAATAATCTTCCACTTGGAAAATATTCTTTAAAAATTACTGGTGAGGGATTTGCTCCAATAACACTAAAAAATAAAGTTAATATTAAAGATTATTCTCAAAGGGTATACATAGCAACAGATAGTAAAATTCCACTTATAGTAGATGTTGATGGTGATGGTGAATCTACAAAGAAAGACTATGAATTAATCGAAAAAAATATTGATACTCTTAATTCTCTATATGATTTAAATAGAGATGGTTTAGTAGATATATCCGATTTAACCATTTGTAATGAAAGTATTAAAAATAAAAAAGATAAAGATGGCCTAATGGATACTTCGGCTATATTTGACTACTCAAAAGTATCTGTAGATGCTAAAAAAGGTTCTGTATCTGGAGATATAGAAAACTTATTCAATGGTTCAGATGAATTACTTGAAATTTCTACTGATGAAAACGGTAAAGCTGAAGTTGACTTAGAAGTTCCTGAAATCGAAACCTCTTTTGTTAGCATAGATACCAAAGGAATAACTGAAGGTGAAATTATTGTTTTAGGCGAAGGAGATAAAGTCTTAGGCTCTGAAGAAATAATTTCAAAAGCAAGACAAGTATCTACAAATGAACAAATTGTTATTAATTTAGGTACTCAAGTTGCAGTAAAAAGAATTAAAATAAAAATTTCTTCAGCTGATCCTACAAATTCAAATCTTGCACAAATAGGTAAAGTAGAATTTTTAAACAATATTTATGCTGAAGCTCCAATTCCTGACCCTAATGCACCAACTATATATTCAGATAGCATTATAGCTAATTCAAAAGAAGTTAGATTTAAATGGACCGAAATGGCAAATGTTGATGGATATGAAATATCCTATATTGCTCAATCTGGAAAAGATAATTCTGAAAAAATCATTAAAGTTGGTACAAACAGTATTATACTTAAAGATTTAGAGAATTTTAAAGAATACAATATAAAAGTAAGGTCTTATAGTGGAGATAGCTGGTATGGTGATTGGTCTGAAACAATAAGTGTTACTCCTGCTCCTACCAAAGCTCCAGATGCACCAGAAAATATAAATATTAAAAGTGAATATAAAGGATTGAACATAAGTTGGAAAGCTATGGATGGCGCAGAAGAATATACTTTATTTTATAAAAAAGAAACTGATAGTGAGTTTACTAAAATAGAAAATATAAAATCTTCATCTTATTATCTTAATCGTTTAGATGAAGATACAACTTATGATATACAACTTATGTCTCATAATGAATTTGGGGCAAGCCCACTTTCCAAATTACATAAAGGATTAACTATTGGACTTGAAGCTCCAATAATACCCAATTACAAACTTTTAAATACATCTAATGATAGTGACATAACTAATCATATTGTAGATGTGGAATATCCCGGTGGATACAAAGAAGATGAGTATCCTAATGGATTTAACAAATTTAATGTAGTTGATAATGACTACTCTACTTATTGGCAAATTGCTGATTGGGATGTAGCTCAATATAGCAAAAGAGGTCCTATTGTTACCTTTGATGACAATTATGAAATAGATACAATAAGACTTAGTGCTAGATTAGATGGTAATTACAACAGCTTTTATTATTGTAATATAAAATACTGGGATGAAGAAAATAAGGAACATTTAGTTGAAGGAAAAATTTCATCTAAAACTGGTAGCAATAAAAAAGTTTATTATGAAATTAAATTAAGTTCGCCTATAACTGCTAATAAAGTACAAGTTAATTTAAGTAATGTCTCAGCTGGTACAAATGTTACTGTATCAGAATTAAAGTTTTATCATTATGATTCTCTTGAAACTGATGTAAAAAATCTATTTACTGATGATATGCGTATAGAACTAAAAGATGATGTAACTTTAGAAGAAATAACTGAATTAGAAAATAGAGCTAATACTTTAGATGATATATCTAAAGAATATCATCCACAAAGAGATAATATTTTATATGATTTAAATACTGCTAAATCTATATTAGAAGATAGAAATATAGCTGAAACTATTACATTAGATCAAAATATAAATAATAGTAGAAATAGTCACTTAGGTTTTGCAATGCAACTTAATGATTATCAACCATTAGGCATATCAGCTAGAGCTGGTGATGAAATATCTATTTATGTTGGAACTGATGGAAATGTAATGCCTGAAGTTATATTTACTCAATACTATCCTGAAAGTAGTCAATGGACAACTACAGTAAAATCTCTAACAAAGGGTAAAAATGTAATTGAAGTTCCTAAAATAGGATCTATGGCTACTGAACGTGGTGGTTCTGTTTACGTTAGATATCCTAGAAATTCAGCAACTAATAATGAAATTAAAATAAGAGTAAGTGGCGGAACAAAAATACCTTATCTTAACTTATCAAATATTGTTGATGAAGAAATAAGTAAAAAAGAAATTGAAAAGTATATTACTACATTAGAAGAATTTAATGAGAAACTTCCAACATATTATGAAGATGCTAATAGATTAATGTTTAATAAAACTAGAGAAAATAAAAACCTATATAAGTTTGATGAAAAAACTAGTGTATTAAATAGTACTGAAATAGTTACTGATAAGTTCTTATTAACACTTCCTGCAACAGAAGTTTTAAGAGGTATTAATTTAGATGCTTCTACTCTATCTGATAAAATAGACAAAGTTTATGACGCTCTACTTGCTTGGGAAGAACTGGGTGATATTGCTTATGGAGTTAAAGGCTTATATGAAAATCCAGATTTAAATAATGATGGAAAAGTTGATTCTAGTGAAATTAAACATTCAATGCCTTCTTCTCGTTTAAATATAAGATATACTAGAATGTTCTCCGGTGCATTTATGTACGCTTCTAGTGGTCATATCGGAATTGAATTTGGCTCTGTTGCACCTTTATTAAATGGGAAGCCTTATACTAAAAACTCTGATAATGATATAACAGCTTATAATTATTATGGCTGGGGAATAGCCCATGAAATAGGCCATGTTATTGATGAAGGTAATGCAATATATGGTGAAACCACAAATAACATAATATCATTAATGGCTCAAACTATTGATGACAAAGCACTTTCTAGATTAGAATCTAGTAATTTATATCCTAAAATATATGAAAAAGTTAATTCTGGATCTATAGGTGTTGCTTCAAACGTATTTGTTAGTTTAGGTATGTTCTGGCAATTACATTTAGCTTATGATAATGAAGCTTCTATAAATCAAGAAGATTCATTCTATGCTAAATTAAACAGATTATATAGAGAAAATACTGAATCTACTCCTAATGTGCAAGCAAAAGATAATTTACTTATAAGATTAGCTAGTGATGCTGCTCAAAAAGATTTAACAGAATTCTTTAAAAGATGGGGACTTATAGCAAATAATGACACTATAACTTATCTAGCTTCAAAAGGATATGAAAAAGAAAATAAAGCAATTTATTATATGAATGATGATGCAAGAAGAAAAGTATTAAGTGGAATATCACAAATGTCACCTAATACAAAGGTTATTGCTAATTTAACATATGATGATAGTTCTAAATCAAAAGAAGTAAATATTTCACTTTCAACTAATAATGATAATGAGAAAATATTGGGATATGAGATTTATAGAAATGGTAAAGCTGTAGGATTTACAACAGATAATAACTTCACTGATGTAATATCAGCAAATAATAGAGTATTTAATTATGAAGTAATAGCTTATGATTATCACTTAAATAAAACTTCAAGTATAAAATTAGAGCCGATTAGGGTTTCTCACGATGGAAGCTTGGCTAAAGGAAATTGGTTATTAGAATCTAATACCAACTCTCTTGAAGATGTTAATGATGAAAATAATCCTTCTGGTCCTGTAGAAAAACCGTCTATAGATAAAGTTAAGGATAATAATCCTAGTACAATTTATACTGGTAAAAAAGCTGATAATTCAGATCCATTTATAATAGTAGACTTAAATAGCGTTGAACAAGTAAGTGGTATAAAGTATTCAGTTGGTGCAAGTGAAGGTTCATTACCAGATGGCACTATCAATAACTATCAAGTATATGTAAGTAAAGATAAAGAAAATTGGATATTAGCAAGTTCTGGGAACTTTAATTTAGATGTCAATAATGCTACTAAGACAATTTATTTTAATCAAAATGATTCCACTGGTGGGAAACAATTATGGACATATGAAGCCTCATATGTGAAATTAGTTGCTCCTAAAGCTTCAAGTATCTCAATTGGTGAAATTGATGTTATAGGTAATCCTGGAGACAACTTAGAGTTACAAACTTCTGGAATAGGTACGCTATCTTCAGAATATAGATTTGGAAACTCTCCAGATGATGTTATTCCTAAAGATTCGATTATATTCACTGGTAACTATAGAGGTAACCCTGGATTTAATGCAATTTTACTAAAAGATGAAAACAATAATGTACTTTCTGGTGATCAAATTTTTATGGCTGAAATACCTGATAATGGTCATTTAGGAGAAGTTAGCGAAGGAAGTTGGATTTTCTGGATTTCTTCAGATGAATACAGTGAAATTAATGCTCTTCCTTCAAAAATAAAAGGTGAATTATATAGAGTTAATGATGCTGAGACTTTAGAAGGTCAAAGATTAGTAAGTGATACTCTTTATGTTCAAATTCCAAATGAATTGCCTAATATTTCTCTTGAAGGTGGTCTAATTCCAGAAAATTCAAAAACTTTTAATTCAAGTTCTTTCGAACCTAAAAACAACTAATTTATACGGAGGATAAAATGAATAAATTTAAACAAATTATAGTTTCACTATTTCTTACTTTAGGTATACTTATATATTGTCCTTCTATTCAAGCAAGTGCTTCATCTGCTGCTTATTTGAATAGATATGAAAATTCACCTAACAATATTTCTATTTCAATAAATGATTTTAATAATGAAGTAAAATCATTTCAAATGGAATTAAAAATCGATGGTTATGTTAAGTTAAAAAACTTAAAGTGGGATGGAATACTTAATTCAAATAGTATTGAAAAAAGTTATTCATATGATTCTAGTTCTAATATTGTAAAAATATATGTTACTTCACAAAAGAATCTTGTTGATTATGGTGAATTATCTATATGCACAATAACTGTAACTGGATCTAAAAATACTAATTATAATATATCTAATAACGGTGAATTTAAATATATTTATTCTAGTCAAAATAAAATTGACTCTTTAGAAATTTTAAATATAAATTCTCCATCAGAATTCACTTATATACATGATTATAATTCTGAAGATACTGAGAAACCTGATGTTCCAAATATACCAGACACCCCTGATACAGATAAGCCAGAAATAGATAAACCTAATAATGGCGGTTCTAATGGTGGAGGAAGTTCTAATAATAACTCTGGCGGTAATGGAAATAATAACAATAATAATTCAAATAATGCTGGAAACTCAAATAATGATTCTAGCAACAATACTTGGGTTAAAAATCCTGATGGAACTTGGGTATATATAGAAAATGGTTCTAAATCTACTGGTTGGAAATTCATAAATAACAAATGGTATTTTATGAACAATTCAGGAACGATGCAAACAGGATGGCAACATTTAAATAACATTTGGTACTATTTAAACCCTCAAGGCGATATGGCTACTGGTTGGTTAAACAATAATGGTACTTGGTACTATCTAAATTCCAATGGAGCTATGGCTTCTGGTTGGAATTATGTAGATAATAAATGGTACTATTTAAATTCTAGTGGCTCTATGTTAACTGGTTGGTTGAATGATAAAAATACTTGGTATTACTTAAATCCTAATGGATCTATGGCTACAAATTGGCTTAACGATAATGGCACTTGGTATTATCTATATTCCAATGGTGCTATGGCATGTAATACAACAATAGACAATTATAAACTAAACTCTAATGGAGCTTGGATAAAATAAAGTTAAATATTTTACTCTGAAGTTATTTTTAATAACTTCAGAGTAACAAAAAAAGAAGTGCTTTTAGTAAATTACTTTACTAAAAGCACTTCTATATTAAACAAAACTATCTTCTGTTGTTTTGTTGTTTTCTAGCTCTTCTACAATCGATACATCTTGTAGGTTCGTTAGTGAATCCTTTTTCTTTGTAGAATTCTTGTTCTCCTACTGTGAAAACAAATTCCTTACCACAATCTCTACATACTAAAGTCTTATCTTCCATTTTAAAATTCCTCCTTGTTAATTAAAAGATTAATATATTGATTAATATCATTCTCTAAAAGGAGAAATTTATACATCTATATTAAAAACCTTTTTATCTTTATCGATATTTCTATAACTTACTTATATCTTTTACCGATATTCTTATAATAACACTTTTTTGATAAATAGCAAGCCTTTTTTTATCTTATAAATGTTAATATTAAAAATTAATTGCTAAATTTAATAAACTACTAGCATCATCATTTGATAAGTTTTTAGATTGGCTTATCTCTTCAACTAGAGTTTTAACAGTTTTGCGTAAAGTATCCTTTTCACTTGAATTTAAAGAATGTTGTTCTCTTACTTTAGTAAGATTATAAATAACTTCTAAATAATCAGTTAATGTTCCTGATTTTATTTTTTGATTATTAATAGCTGCTCTTTGTTTAAAATCAGATTTATTTAATTCTTCTATATTAGTTGTAAAGTCTTTTACATTTTCTAGAACGCTATCTAAAGTTTCCGAATCACTTACTAATCTTATGTTTAAATCATCTACTCTATTAATTGGTAATGTTAATGTCATATTATTATTAAATATATGTATTTTATAATAATTTTGAACTTCCCCTTTAAATAACATTTCACCTATTAATTCTATTATACCTACCCCTTGGCTAGGGTATACAATTTTATCTCCTATATTAAACAAAAAATAACCTCCTTTGGTTTTACTATTATAGTATACCACATTTAGTTACTTTTATAAAATTATTATTTTATCACAAAACCTATTGAGTATCAACATAAAATTTCCATTAATTTATTATTTAATCATTTAAACGTACACATATGGATTATAAGCTTATTTTTTTAATATATACTTCTATATTTTTAAATTTTTTACAATATTTTTATTGATAATCTATAAAAATTACTTGATAAAATATAACATTTAATCATATAATTATATAAAACATTATAAAATTAACAATCTAACTTCATAAACAAGTAAATATTTCATAAATTAAAATAACTTATAATTTTTATTATGCCTATATAATCACATTATAAATTTTAACATACCTATTCAAAGAAGCATTTACTGTTATAATAACAATACTATTTAGAATATATTATATAAGTAATGCAAATTTTAGATAGTATCTCCACGTGCTTCTCTTCGTCCTATTTTATTTGGATGAAGATTTTTTTATATATCTATAGACTGATTTTTCAAAGAGGAGTGATTTATATGAAATACAATTGTGCGGAAATAGTTATTAAATTATTAGAAAATCAAGGTGTAAAATATATTGCTGGCATTCCCGGTGGTTTTAACCTCCCAATATATGATGCTTTATATAAAAGTAATATAACTCATATATTAGCTAGACATGAACAAGGTGCTGCTTTTATAGCTCAAGGTATCTCAAGAAGTACAGGAAAACCTGGAGTATGCTTTGCAACATCTGGTCCAGGAGCTACAAATTTACTTACTGCTATTGCTGATGCTAAATTAGATTCTATTCCTCTAATTGCAATAACTGGACAAGTGCCTCTTTCTGCTATTGGTACAGATGCTTTTCAAGAAGTTGATGCCTATGGACTAACGATTCCTATTACTAAGCATAATTTTTTAGTTAGAAATTCCAAAGATCTTTTTACTATTATCCCAGAAGCCTTTAAAATATCAATGGAAGGCCGTCCTGGCCCTGTACTAATAGATATTCCCAAAAATATTCAAACCGAAATAATAGAAGTAGATGAAAATATTTTTAAACAAACAGAAAAAGGCAAGCAAAAAAAAAAATCTCCTAAAAGTTATAAACTTGAATGTATTGCTGAATTAATTAATACAGCAAAAAAGCCTATTATTTATGCTGGGGGAGGTATCATTAGTGCTAATGCCTCTAATAATCTATATGCATTAGCTGAAAAGAGTAACATTCCAGTTACTTTAAGCTTAATGGGATTAGGCGCATTTTCATCTAATGATGTTTTAAATTTAGGAATGCTTGGAATGCATGGAGCCCCTTATACAAATTATCTACTTAACGAAGCAGATTTAATATTAGCATTCGGTGTTAGATTTGATGATAGAGCCACTGGAGATATAAATACATTTTGTCCTAAAGCTACAATAATCCATATAGATATTGATCCTGCTGAAATTAACAAAGTTAAAATTAGCAGCCTATCTATGAATGAAAATATTAAGTATTTCTTAGAGGATATTTTACCTCTTGTTAATAATAAAGAAAGAACAGCCTGGATAGAACGAGTTAAATGCTTTAAAAAGGATTATCCACTTCCCGAATTTGATAATCCTCTACATCCAACTAACATAATTTCTTTCGTTGGTAATACTGTTTCTGATGATACGATAATTGTTACTGATGTAGGTGAACATCAAATGTGGACAGCTCAGAGATATCCATTTAAGTATCCTAGAACTTTTTTGACTTCTGGTGGCTTAGGGACAATGGGATTTGGACTTCCTGCAGCAATTGGTGCTGCATTAGCAAATAAAGAAAAACAAATTATTTGTTTTTCTGGAGATGGTTCAATTTTAATGAATATCCAAGAACTTTCAACACTTAAGGATCTAGATTTAAATATAAAAATAATAATATTAAATAATCATCATTTAGGGTTGGTTCGCCAACAACAAGAATTATTTTATAACAAACACTTCATTGCATCAAAATTTATATCAAATCCTGATTTTAAATTAATTGCTAATGGCTTCGGAATAAATAGTTGTACTTTTTCACAAGAAAATGATTCATTAGATAAATTAAAAGATATATTATCAAAACCTGGCCCTTATTTAATAAATATACTAATTAATGAAACTGAAAATGTACTACCTATGGTTTATCCTGGTGGTGCAAATACAAAAATGATTGGTGGTGAAAATTTATATGATTAATACTGATTTTTATCTCGTTGAATTGCTTGTAAGAAATCATCCTGGAGTAATGAGTCATATAACAGGACTGTTTGCTAGAAGAGCTTTTAATTTAGAAGGTATACTTTGTACGCAAATTGGTGATGGTAGTACAAGCAAAATGTTCTTACTTGTAAAGAATGATTTCGCATTAGAACAAATTATAAAACAATTAGAGAAACTTTATGATGTTCTTGAAGTCTCACTTCATCAAGATTATGATTATTCAATTTTTCAAAATCTAGATAAAGTATTAAAAATAAAATAGTATCAAATAGCTATATATAGAAACAGCTATTTGATACTTTAATAGAAAGTGGGAATTTGCTAATTAAATTTATATTTTAAAATATAAAAATGAATTTATTAATTAGAACTCCCACTTTCCTTTTTGAATTTTTCTATTTATTTTATTATATCTAATACATATGACTTAAATTCATCAAAAGTACATTTATCAATAGATGCACCTTTATTTATTTTTTTGCTACTAAAATTATATTCTGCTGATCCGTAATTAAAGCCTGCATTTGAAACAAATAAACTTGATTCACTTACTCTATATGTAGACTTATTTTCTAAAATTTCCTTGCAAAATTCTAAAAAGTCTTCGTAATTATCAATTTCTCCATTAACACTTATTTGTACCACAAAATTAAATAGCTCACATCCACCCATTAATTGAGTCATTTTATTATCCTTAGTATAAAATATTTTTCCTGTATTATAGAAATATTTTAAAAATCCAAATGTTAGTGTTTTATATTCATTATTAATTTCCAACTCATTATTTTTAATATCTTTAATACTCTCAACTATATTTTCCCAAGTTGTTGATTTTGCAACTACATTGTCTCTAATCACTTGCTTAAACCTATCAAGTGATTTTTCTAAATCTTTATCTTCATTTATTAATTTTTCATTTATACATACACTAAATTTTCCATCTTCATATATTAATGTTACCTTATTACTCATAATTTTCTCCCTTTGTTTATTGTTGACAATAATTATTATATCATATTCTTTATCTGTTATATATTAAATTGCATTTTTATTAGAAAATTGGCTATTATATAATTTCTCATAAAATCCACCTTTTTTCATTAATTCTTCATGGTTTCCTTGTTCAACAATATTTCCATCATTTATTACTAAAATTAAATCTGCATTACGAATTGTTGAAAGTCTATGTGCAATAACGAAACTTGTTCTACCCTTCATTACATTTTTCATTGCTTTTTGAAGCATTAACTCAATTCTTGTATCTACTGAACTAGTTGCTTCATCTAATATTAAGATTGCTGGATCAGATATTATTGCTCTAGCTATAGTTAATAGTTGTTTTTCTCCCTGAGATATATTAGATCCTTCCTCATTAATAAACATATCATAACCATCTGGTAAAGTTTTAATAAAATGATGTACATTTGCTATCTTAGCAGCATCTTTAATCTCTTCTTTAGTAGCACCAAATCTACCATATTCTATGTTTTCATAAATACTTCCATTAAATAACCAAGTATCTTGAAGAACCATTCCAAAAATAGCTCTTAAATCCTCACGTTTCATATCTCTACTATCTACACCATCTATTTTTATGGATCCATCTTGAATTTCATAAAATCTCATTAACAAATTAATTAATGTAGTTTTCCCTGCCCCAGTTGGACCTACTATAGCAACCATTTGACCACTTTTTATTTCTGCATTTAAATCAGTAATTAAAGGTTTATCTTCAGAGTAACCAAACTTAACATGTTCAAAAGAAACATTTCCTTTTGGATTACTTAACTTTTTAAAGTTTTCCTTATCAGGTATTTGTTCTTCTTCATCTAATATTTCAAATACACGTTCTATTGCTGCAAATGCTGCTTGAATTGCAGAAGATAATTGTGTCACTTGTGAAAGAGGTTGATTTATTTGCCATATATAACGTATAAATGCTTGTAAATTACCTACTGTTAATATTCCAGCTACAGAATAAAATGCTCCTAAAACGCCTATGATAGCAATTCCAAGATAAGTTATTAATGAAATAAATGGAGACATAGTGCTTGATATAAATTGAGCTTTAAATCCTGTTTTATATAATTCTTCATTTATATCTGAAAATTCTTTAATAACATCTTCTTGTTTTCCATATAATTTTATTTCATTAAATCCAGTATACATCTCTTGAACATTGCCATTTAATTTACCTAAAGCATTTTGTTGATGATAAAATAACTTTTGAGATTTTGATACTACTATTTTTGATACCAAATAACTTGCAGGAATAATCAATATTGCAATAAATGCTAATTTAACATTAATTGTAAACATCATTATTACTGCTAATGTTAATGACAATACAGCATTAATTACTTGGCTAAAACTTTGTTGAAGTGCATTAGATATTGTATCTATATCATTAGTAATTCTACTTAATACATCCCCTTGACTATTTTTATCAAAATAACTTATTGGTAATTTTCTTATTTTATTTTGAACTGCATTTCTCAAATCTCTCATTGCATTTTGTATAGAATTAGTTAATAAAAAGCTAGCCCCATAAGTTGAAACAGCACTAAATATATAGACTGTTCCTAATAATATAAGAACCTTTATAATATAATTAAAATTTACTGCTGCACCCTCAATTCCTTTAACTATATTAATTGAATCTCTTGTAAGTTGCGTTATTATAAGCCCTTCTACAACAGGTGAAATAGCCGTAAATATCGCTGCTATTATTATTAATAAAATTGCTCCTATAAATCCTTTTTTGTATTGTTTTACAAAAGGAGATATCTTATTTACTGTATATTTGAATTTTTTCATTATGCTAATTCCTCCTTTGTAAGCTGAGATGAGGCAATTTCATTATATATATTACAATTATTTAATAGTTCTTTATGTTTACCTATTCCAACAATCTTTCCTTCATTTAAAACTATAATTTTGTCTGCATCCATTATTGAACTTACTCTTTGCGCTACTATTAAAACCACTGATTCTTTTGTTTCTTCTTTTAATTTCGCTCTAAGTAATGAATCTGTTTTAAAATCAAGTGCTGAAAAACTATCATCAAATATATATATTTCTGGTTTTCTAACTATAGCTCTTGCTATAGATAATCTTTGTTTTTGACCACCTGATACATTGGCTCCACCTTCAGTTATCATTTCGTCAAACATCTTAGGCTTATGTGAAATAAAGTCATAAGCTTGTGATACTTTAGCTGAATATTCTACTTCTCCAGTACTTGCATTTTTTTTACCAAACTTAATATTATTAGATATACTACCTGTAAATAATAACGTTTTTTGTGGTATAAAACCTATCTTTTTACGAAGAGAATTTAAATCATAGTCCCTAACATCAATATTATCTACCTTTATATCACCTTCAGTAACATCATAAAATCTTGGAATTAAATTAATTAAAGTAGATTTTCCACTACCTGTACTTCCTATAAAGGCTACTGTTTCACCCTTTTTAGCAATAAAAGATATATCTTTTAGTACAGCTTCTTCTCCGCCTGGATAAGTGAAGGTTACATTATTAAATTCTACTAAGCCTTTAATTTCCGTACTTTTAATACCATTTTTAGGATTTGCTATTATAGGCTCTTCTTTTAATATTTCTTCAATTCTATTTGCAGATACTTGTGCCTTTGGATACATAATAAATATCATTGAAAATAACATCATTGAAAACATAGCATGAAACAAGTATTCTATAAATGCTACTAGCTGTCCAACTTGAAGAGTACCTACATTTATCATATTACTTGATAACCAAAAAATAGCTATTATAGCTACATCTAGCAATAAGAAAAATGCTGGTTGTGATACTGCCATTAATTTAAATAAATTTTTAGATATATTGGCATATTCATTATTAGTTTCATAAAACCTTTGTTTTTCATGATCATCATTTCCAAAAGCTCTAATAACTCTTATACCAGTTAAATTTTCTCTAGATATTCTATTTAGCTTATCTAATCTATTTTGTTGTTTTTCTGATATAGGATGAGATAATTTTGCAATTATAATAACCCCTACTATTATAAAAGGTACTGCAATTAATAATACTGTTGATAATTTCACATTAGTTCTTACTATCATAATTAAACTTACTGCAAACATAACAGGAGTAAGTAATGCCATTCTAAGCAATGTATTTGTAAATTGCATAACTTGATAAGCATCATTTGTAGTTCTTGTAATCATTGAAGAAACTCCATATTTATTGTATTCACTATGTGAAAATTCTTGAGATTTTTTAAATATATCATTTCTTATATCTCTAGTTATACTTGTAGAGATTTTTGCTGAACAATATCCAACCATTATTGTTCCTATTACTCCTAAAATAGAGATTAAAACAATAACTAATCCCATATTTTTTATGTACTGTACATCACTATTAGCTATTCCATTATCAATAATTTTAGCCATAACAGTTGGAATTCCTAATTCAACTAAAGCAAATCCAAACACAGATATCACATTTAAAGCTATTAGAAATTTATAATTTTTTAAGTATCTTAAAATTAATTTCATTCTGTAATTTTCTCCCATCTATTTTTTATTGATTATATTGTTTAAAAAAATATTAAAACTATTATTCCATATTAAATTGTTCTTAATTAGTTTGTACTAATTTTTCTATATTTAATAAAAAATTTATATTATTAGTTAGCTTTATTTTAATTTATTTATGCTAAAATATGAGCAATATATTAAAATATGATTAACTTTAATATATGATATTTTTACTTAGAGTTATTAATATTAATTTTACAACTACTGTATTATTTTGGACATTCCTTAATTTTACCACATAAAATTTACATTATTGAAAAAACTTTATAGAAATATTATTATATAATCATAAGGTATACAGTAACCATATAGTCAATAGGAGGATTAAAAAAATGAGCGAAAAATTAAAAAAATATTTTAATACTGGAGAGTTTGCTAAACTTTGTAATGTAAAAAAACAAACACTTTTTCACTATGATGCAATAGGAATTTTTTCGCCTGAGATAAAAGATAAAAATGGGTACAGATATTATTCACACCATCAATTTGAAATCTTTAATGTTATTATGATTCTAAAAGGAATTAATATGCCATTAAAAGATATTAAATCTTATCTTGATAATAGAACTCCGGATTCATTAATTAATTTATTTAAAAATAAAATGTTAGAACTAGATAATGAAATTGAAAATTTAAATAGAATAAAAGAACTTATGCAAACTAAAATAGATGTGACAGAAAAATCATGTAAAATTGACCCATTAAAGATATGTTTAGAATTTAAAGAAGAAGAACATTTAATTCTTAGTAAATCTATAGAAAATGTTAGTTATAACGAGTACCTAAGATCAGTATCAGAACATATGAAGTACTGCACTTCAAATAAATTAAATACAAGTTATTCCCTTGGTGCAATGATAAATAAAAAAAATATTCTTCAGGGTGTAAAAGAAAATTATTCTTATCTTTATACAAAAATAGATCCAAAATTAAATTGTAGTTCAATTTTTATTAAACCTAAAGGAATTTATGCTATCGCTTATCATAAAGGAAGTTATGAAACTATTGATTCTACATATAAAAAAATAATATCATTTTTAGATTCCTTTAACCTTAATATTGGTGGTTATGCTTATGAAGAATACATTTTAGACGAAGCTTCTGTTATTGGATTTGAAAATTACTTAACAGAAATTTCAGTTGAGGTTAATACTAAATAGATTTCTAAGTGTTTAATTGAATTAATATATTCAACATCAAAGCTTGTAATAATTTGTTATCTTAATTATTTCCAATAAAGAGTTTATTTTATTCAGTTTACACAAAATTACTTACATAGCTTATATTTTAGTTATTCCATATATAAGTTAACATTTAAAACACTTATAAATTAATATTATTGTACTAAATTTATTTTTTTATATAAAATCATAAAACTGTTTTAATTCTTTCAATGGAATATCTATATCCTTTGAATATTGTTCACATATATAAACAGGTAAATTAGTCATTTCTTCTAAAATTATTCTATTATCTATATGAATAATATTATTCTTATCGTAATTATTTAATATAATTGAATTTACAGTAATGTTATGTTTTTTTATATATTCCAAAGTTAAAATAGTTCCATTTATACTACCTAATCCTGACGATGATACTAGTATAATTGGAATTTTTAATTTTTTTATAATATCCGTTAACATTATTTTTTCTTTATCATAGTAAATTGGACATACTATCCCCCCACTTCCTTCTACTGTAATATAATCATGCTCATTGCATATATAATTAAAATCATCAACTATTTTATCCATGCTAATATGTACATTGTTAAGTTTAGCTGCCAAATGAGGTGATACAGGTTGTTCAAAAATGTAACTTACACATTTATTTGGATTTCCTTTAATATTTGCTACATTATAAACATACTTTGCATCCCCAGCTACAATATTATTATTTATAATTTCTGCACCACTAAGTACTGCTTTATAATAACCACAGTTAATATTTGCTTCTCTTAATTTTTTTACAATTAAAGCAGTTATATATGTCTTTCCTATATCTGTATTAGTTGCTGTTATAAAAACTCCCTTTGCCATATTTACACCTCAAATCCTAACTCTTTTATCATTTTTATGTCATCAAAAGTTTTTATCCCACTTGTTGTTAACATATCCCCTGAAATAGCTGAATTTACTCCAGACTTCATAAGTCTTTCACCTTTATCATTAAGCAATGCTCTTCCTCCTGCAAGACGAATTTGCTTTTCTGGAAGAATAAATCTAAATAGCGCAAATGTTTTTGTTATCTCATCATAAGATAATTTTTCTTGATTTTCCAATGCTGTTCCCTTTATGGGGTTTAAAATATTAATTGGTATACTATCTACATTAAGTTCTCTTAAAGTAAACGCCATATCGATTCTATCTTCCATAGTTTCTCCAAGCCCTATGATTCCACCACTACAAACTTGAAGTCCTGCTTTTAATGCATTTTTAATAGTATTTATTTTTTCATCAAAGGTATGTGTAGTACAAATGTTAGAAAAAAATCTTCTAGATGTTTCTAAATTATTATGGTATCGAATTACTCCTGATTCTTTTAATTTTACTAATTCTTCATAATTCAATAATCCATGAGATGCACAAAGCTTAATAGCACATTTTTCTTGTACTTCACTGTAAGTTTTGCAAACTATATCTATTTCTTTATTAGTTAACTTTTTTCCAGAAGTTACAACCGAAAATCTATGTACTCCACTATTATAATTAGAGATTGCACTTGTTATTATTGATTCACTATCCAAAAGGTTATATTCTTCAATATCAGTTTTAAAATACACAGATTGTGCACAGTATTTACAATTTTCTCCACACCTTCCGCTTTTTCCATTTATAATTGTGCATAAGTTGAATTTTTTTCCACATAAACTCATTCTTATATCGTTTGCTGCACTTGCTAATTTATCTACATTTTCTTTTGAAAGTATTATAGCTTCTTTTTTAGAAATTAATTCTCCACTTAAAATCTTTTCTTTAAATCTATCTATTATATTCAATATACTTACTCCTTAAAATTGGATTTATCTTACTTACTAATATCGCCCCCACTATACATAATACAATATCGCCTGGCATATCTAACGGAAAGCATGATAATACAATAATGCCTATTGATATTGGAGTTTTTAAATATAAATTTAAAATTATAAATTTATATAATATTCCAATAAAATATGTTACAAAGAAACCTGATAAAGCCGAAATTAAATATTGCTTAAAATTATTTGCTTTTATCTTGTCAACTACGTATCCAACCAAAAATGATGCTGCAATAAATCCTATTAAATAACCAAAACTTGGTCTAAAAATATATTGAATTCCACCTCCTGCTGCAAATACTGGTACTCCTAATAATCCTAACATTACGTACGTACCCACAGAAGTTGCTCCTAACTTTGGTCCTAAAATCATTCCAGATAAAATAACAAAAAGAAATTGTAATGTAAAATAGTCCATAAAAGGTACAGGAATTTGAATAAATGCTCCTATTATAATTAATGTAGTAAATAATGCACAATAACTCATATTCCTAATTTTTGATTTTCTCATAACTATAACTCTCCTATTTTTATAAATATGTGAATAATTATAGTTGTACAACTTTATATTGTCAACTTTATTTTTAATTAAAGTCGACAATAAATATATTATTAAAATATTTTATAAATACCCATCAAGTAGCATAGAATAATAACGAGATATTATATAATAAGTACTTTAATATAAAAAGAACTATTATGAATAAAGATTTAACAAATAAAACTTATGTAACTCAAACTACTATTTAAATAAGCCCATTTAAAAACCTTAATATATAAAAAGGACTAGAACATTTCCTTAATTGATTGTTCTAGTTCTTTTCAATTATATATAATTTAAAATTACTTTTTTAATATTTTTACTAAATATTTTAATTTTTCTTCACTAATTTCTCCAAATGGTTTATTATCAATTCTCACAGCAGTTCCAAAATGAAAATCTGTAAACTCCGTATTTTCCTTAAGCATTTCTATATTATTAAAATTCAATCCACCACCTAAAAGTATATTAATATGTCTTGAATTTTTTATCATCTCTTTTATTACAGATATATTTTTTACAATATCTCCAGTTCCACCAGAAGTTAATATATTTTTTATCTCATTATATTTGCTAAGTTTTTTTACACTCTCTATTGTATTAGTTTCATCTATAGCTTTATGAAATGTTACATCTATCTCCTTACAACTTTCAATTATCCTTTTAAGCTGTAATTCTGATATATTTTTATTTTTATCTAACATTCCAATAACAACACCATTAGCCCCTAAATTTCTTACGATATCAATATCTCTCATCATTATATCTATTTCTTCATCACTATAGACAAATCCTTTTGCATGGTTTCGTATCATTACATTTACAGGTATTTTTACATTTTTTATTACATTTTCTATCATTCCAAAGCTTGGTGTAAGTCCACCTTCTGTTAACGCACTTACAAGCTCTATTCTATCAGCGCCACAATATTCTATAATTTTTGCATCATCTACTGTCATTCCTATTATTTCTAACATTATATATCACCTCAAATAATTTAAAGGAGCCGTGTATCTTACGACTCCGTATTATATACTTTTAATTATGTTTTAAAATCTAAATTATATTATGTTTTTAATTTTAATTAAACCCTCATTATATTTTTAATTCCATCCGCAACGAATTCTACATTAGTTCCTACTATAACTTGAGCACTATTTTTATCTAATCTAACTACACCTCGTGCTCCAATAGATTTTAATTTCTTCTCATCAATTAAACTTGAATCTCCTACTTCTAATCTTAAACGAGTTGCACAATTATCAACTTTTAATATATTTTCTTTTCCACCTAAATATTGTATATACTTTCCATAAACGTTTTCATCTGATGTACTTAAATTTATGTTTTCTGTAAATTCATCATCATCATCTTCTCTACCTGGTGTTGGTAAATTTAATTTCTTTATTAATACAAAGAATATTAAGAAGTAAAGAAGCCCTATTCCAAGCCCTATTGGTATTATTAATATTGGATTAGTTGCTAAATTAAAGTTTAATCCATAATCAATGAATCCTGCTGAGAATGTGAACCCATGTAATATTCCCATAGAGTCTACTATGAAACAAGATAAAGCAGTTAATAAAGCATGTGCTACTAATAAAACTGGTGATAAGAATATAAATAAGAATTCTAATGGTTCAGTAACACCTGTTAAAAAAGCTGTAAGAGCTAATGATATTAGCATTCCTGATACTGCTTTTCTTTTTTCTTTTTTAGCTGCAAAATAAATTGCAAATCCTACTGCTGGCATACCAAACATCATTACCGGGAAAAATCCTGCCATAAAATGTCCTGCAGTAGGATCTCCTTGGAAGAATCTATTTAAGTCTCCTGCTTTACCATTAAATTCTCCTAATTGGAACCAGAAAAATGAATTTAAAACATGATGAAGTCCCATAGGTATTAACAAACGATTAAAGAATCCAAATAGTGCTACACCAACTGCCCCTAATGCTGCTACTCCAGCTGATGCAGTGCCCAATCCATTTTGAATTGAAGGCCAAATCATTCCAAGAGGTATTGCTACCACAAATGCAATTAATCCTGACATGATTGGAACAAGCCTTCTCCCACCAAAAAACGCCAAAAATTCTGGTAACTTTACGGTTCTAAACTTATTATAAGATAACCCACCTATAACACCTGCAAGTATACCCCCTAAAAATGATATATTAAGTGTTTTAGCAAATTCTGCATCATAATTCATAACCCAATATTGTTTAGTTACATTAGTTAAAGTTAAATAAGTAATAACACCAGCCAATCCAGCCGAACCATTTTGGTCATCAGATAATCCTACAGCAACACCCACTGCAAATAATAACGGCAAATTATCGAATAATGCACTTCCTGCAGCTTTAAAAAAAGGTAATATTTGTGCTAGAAATGGTATAAATCCTAATGCTTCAATAACATCTGGCTGCCCAATTCTAAGCATTAATCCACCAATTGGCAGACATGCAATTGGAAGCATTAGTGACTTTCCTATACGTTGCAAAAATTTAATCATAAATTAATCCTCCCCCTTAAATTGTTAATCTATAAAAAATTAATTTTTATACTACTTTATAATCTTTAGGGTTCAGTAAGCTAGCAGCTTTTTTATCCAAGATAACTATTACATCATCATGAAATTGAAGTATTGAAGCTGGAACTTCTGGAGTTACTTTTCCATAAATAGTATCATAGATAGCTTTTGCCTTATTTTCTCCAGTTGCTAAAAGCATAATTTTCTTACTTTCAAATATTGAACCTATTCCCATTGTGATCGCTTTACTAGGTACTTCGTCTAAACTATTAAAAAATCTTGCATTTGCAATTTTAGTAGATTCCTCTAATTCAACTACATAAGTTTTCTTTTCAAAACTTACTGTTGGTTCATTAAATCCTATATGAGCATTATTTCCTATTCCCAATACTTGTATATCTATGCCACCAGCTTCTTTTATTAAATTATCATATTCTATACATTCATTTTCAATATCATTAGCCATTCCATTAGGTATATGGATATTTTCTCTTTTTACATTTATATAGTTGAATAAATTATCATCCATAAAATAATGATAACTTTGGTCATTACTTATAGGTAAATTTTGATATTCATCTAAATTAAATGTTTTTACATCAGAAAAATCTATCATTTTATTTTCATACATTTCAACTAATTTCTTATACATACCTATTGGTGTACTTCCTGTTGCAAGACCTAATATTGAATTAGACTTTAAAGTTATTTGGCTCATTATTATTTGAGCTGCTTTTTCACTTAACTTATCATAATTTTCACAAACTAATATTTTCATAATTTTAACCCACCTCTAATTTAATTTTTATAACTATTTTCTGTTATTCAGAATTCACTTTTTTAACATTTATATTATTGTGATTTTTTAAATTTTTACATAATATTATTTTATAAAGAATTAAAAATAACTCTTCCTTCTGATACTGAAAAATAACAATTCATCTCATCATCAAAAATACATATATCTGCATCTTTTCCGATATCTAAGCTTCCTTTTTTATCATCTATCCCTATCGATTTGGCTGGATTTAATGAAGCCATATTTATAACTTCATTAAGTTCTAAGTTAGTATTTTCAAAAAAATTATAAACTGCTTTATTTAAAGTTAAAATGCTTCCTGCTAAAGTTCCATTAATTAGCCTTGCAGCACCATCCTTAACATAAACATCTTGTCCACCAAGCTCATATTTACCATCTTTCATACATCCAGCTCTCATACTGTCAGTTATAAGAATTACTTTTTCATTACCTTTATTATTTAATATAAATTGAAATAAACTTTTATCTACATGTATCTTATCTGCTATTATTTCGCAATAAGCATTACTCATAAGAGCAGCACCAACTACCCCTGGTTCCCTATGATTTAATGGAGTCATAGCATTAAATAAATGAGTTATATTAGTAACTCCTAAACTTATTGCTTCCATACATTGCTTATATGAAGCATTACTATGACAAATTGACAATGTAATCTTAGTATTTTCTTTAACTTCTTTTGTAAATTCATAATCATCATCTAATTCAGGTGAATATGAAATTAATTTTATAACCTCAGTGTATTCTTTTATAAATTCAAAATTTGGCTTTAATATATATTTAGAATCTTGTGCACCTTTATAAATTGGATTTATAAACGGTCCTTCCATATGAGCCCCAATAACTTTTGCACCATTAAGGTCTTTTTTCATACATTTTTTTATTATATTTAAAGAACTATAGATATTTTCTTTAGTCATTGTCATTGTTGTTGGTAAAAATGAAGTAACACCATTTTTACAAATTCCACTACTTATAGCTTCTATTGCTTCTATTGAATTATCCATGGTATCAAAATTACAACTACCATGCACATGAATATCTATAAGACCTGGTGTTACTATTTTTTGCTTTGCATCAATAATCTCACAATTTTCCGGTATTTCATCGCATATATTAATTATTTTCTTATCAAATAAAAGAACCTTATTTTCTAAAACCCCACTCTTAGTTACAATTATTCCATTTGTTATTGCTTTCATATTCAACCCTTCTTATCAATTTTTTAGTCTTCATGTAATACTATTTCATATTCATGCTTTCCTGTCATAAATATTGAACTCGTATATTCCATTATTTCTTCTTTATCTGTATATACTAACCTATCTATTTTAAGTGCTAATGTATTACTTTCTTGATTTAATAACTCTGCTGTAAACTCATTTATCATTATTGGACTTATTACTTGTTCTGCTCTTTTGGTTTTATGATTATATCTTTCCCTATATAATGTATATAAAGAATTTTCTCTTACTAAGTCCTCGCTTAAGTCTTCGCACATATCTTGTAATATATATACAATCTCTAATGCAAAAGGATCTTCATCTATATATCTTATTCTTTCAATCTTATATATGAGAGTATCTTTATCTTCCACATTTAGCTTTTCTCTTATACTTTTATTTTGAGAATCTAATTCAAACTTTAATAATTTGCTTTTTACCGTAAATCCCTTTTCATTCATTACTTCAGTAAATCCCAGTAACTTTTGAAATTTATGTTTTTTCTTTTTATAAGCAACAAATGTTCCTTTTCCCTGCTTTCTATCTAACAAACCTTCAGATACAAGATTTAGTATTGCTTTATTAACTGTCATTCTACTAACATTTTGAATCTTACAAATTTCTCTTTCTGGCATTAAATAGTTGCCTTCTTTTAATTCACCACCTTCTATCATATCTCTAATTATCAAAGATAATTGAGTATGTAATGGTATGTTTAAATTTTTGTCTACTATTTTCAATTTTATCTCCCCCACCTTGGCATATTATATTGGTATATACCAATTGGTCTATACCAATATAATATGCCATATCGTTTTCAATGTCAATTATTTTTATTAAAAAATTTATTATCTTATTGAAATATTAACATAGTATAACCTTTAAATAGTCTCATACTCGTTTTAGTATTCCTAATTCTAACTGCTTAATCCACTTTACTTGTACATATATAAGTCTATATATTTAAAATATAGGATAAACAAAAAAGCCTAATGTAGTTTTATTCTACATTAGACTTTCTATACTATATTTAATAATAGCAAATAATTGTAGTTTTAGGTGTTATATTATCATAAATAGATTTAGCAGTACTATATGGCAAGTTTATGCATCCATGAGAACCACCATTTTTATATATTTCGCCACCAAATTCTGATCTCCAATTAGCATCATGAAGCCCTATTCCACCATTGAATGGCATCCAAAAGCTTACTGGTGTTGCATATCCTGGACCTCTTAATACAGTATCTTTTTGTTTGTAATATAATTTATAAGTGCCACTTGGTGTTGCATATCCTGCACTCATATTTCCTGTAACAATATCACTTTGTACAATAAGATATCCATTTTTATAAAACCATAAATGTTGATTAGTCATATCGATCTCAACAAAAGTATCTGATACATTATTAAAGTAACTTGATGCTGATGTTTGATAATATGATGGGTAAGTTGTTAATGTTTGTCCACTTTTTATAAGGCTTATTAATGTTCTAGTTTCTTCATCAACATTAATCGCCCATCCGTGATTATTTCCTGAATATCCACCATTAACTTTTATAGAAGTTCCTAACGAATTTCTATAAGAACTAGCTAGGCCTTCTACAAAGTTTCTAACTTTAGATTCATCTAATATTATTGATAAATTAGGTTCTATTGAAATCCAATCTATTACTTTATATTTATCTACAACTTGTACCATTCCACCATAACTATAAGTTATATTAGCTGATAAATATTTGTTAATAGTATCTGCTGCATAAATTACTTCAGGTGAATTAGATGTATATTGTGGATGTTCATAGCAATCCAAAATTTCTAAATTCAATTCACTATCTTGGTTCTTTATAGCCATAACTACATTAGTATATAATTTTTCTTTATTTAATTTGCTTCCTATAACTTCGGGCGTAATTATATAAGAATAATTTCTATATTCTAGATTTGAACTTTTGGGTTCAGTTACATTAGTTGGATTTAAACAAGATAATTTGTCTATACATTGTTTCAATAATTGTTCATCATAAGAAATGGATATAGGATCTGTAGAATTTAATTTTAAATTTATATCTTTTCCTTTAATTTCTTCAGTAGTTCCACCTCTTTTTATTAATTTTAATACATATTCATCACCTGATGTAGAACTTAAAGATTTTGCATAAACATTTGTAGTATTAATAAAGATTATACTTAATGCTAAAATCATACTCAAAAAAGTGGCTAAGCATTTACTTATAAACTTATTATAATTATTAATTTCTTTCTCCATAAAAATAATCCCCCCCTAAAATTTTTATATTAGATTAAACAATACTTTTTATATTTATTAAATAAAGTTACAACTTACTTAAAAGTTATAATTTTATATTTATTATTATACATTTTTTTCCAATTGTAAAGTATTATGATAATAATAATTAAAAAAAGAAATTTTCATCAGTAAGATATTATATAAAATAAATTTTCTATATAAAACCTTCTTTTACATATTGCCCCTAATTATAACATATAATTATAAAAAGCATCAACACTACACATTGTATTACCATTGATTTTAGATATAATTATTATTAAATTATAATAAGCTATATAATAAATTTAATTTCATTATATAGCTTATTCTTAAATAACAATAACTCTTATGTTAATTGTCAAATCTATCGACTCTAAAAAGCTTTAAATTTTCATCAACTTCACCTAAATAAAGCTTATTTAACATGATTCCACCTAGTATCGCAAAAAGTATTCCATTAGCTCCATATCCAAGATTGAACCATAATTTTTCATTCTTAGGATCTTTTCCTATAAACCCTAAATTATCTTGAGTTGAAGTAAAAGCTCCACAATATTTATATTCTATATCAATATTCCTTATATTAGGAAACATTGATTTTAATCTTTGTTCTAATATAGAGTACTTTTCACTAACTTGCTTTTTATTATAAATATCAGGAATAAAATTTATATCTTCTCCACCAATTATAATTCTATTATCACTAGTTGTTCTTAGATAATTATATGGGTCCTTATTATCTCTAATTAAAACTTTATTATAATATCCATCAAAATTATCTAAGGGTTTTGTTGCTATATTAAATGCTGTTGTAGTTACACCAAAATTTCTACTTGTAAATAGGTCTGTGTGATAACCTGTAGCAACTATTACTATCTTACCTCTAACTTTAAAATCATACTTCGTTACTACTTCTACTCCATCATCATTATAAATTACCTTTACAGCTTCTGTATTTTCATATACTCTTAACCCTTTTTTAGTGGATACATCTATCAGTTGATGTGTAAACTTATAGGGGTCTATTTCTGCCCCGCCATTTTTAGAATATAATCCGGCTTTTAAATCAAACGAAAACGGATTATTTTTCTCTTCGATAAACTCAACATCGAATCCATTTTCTTTTCTTATTTTATACTCTTCTTTTATCTGTACTATATCACTAGATTTAGCAGTATAAAATAAAGTATCTCTTTTTTTATAATTACATTTATTATCGTATTGTTTTATAAATTCTTCAATTTCATTCAATGCTTTTATTCCCAATTTATATGATTGTATTACATTTTCAGTCGCAGTATACTGTTCCAATTCTCTAACTGTTCCATCTAATTCATATTGTAATAACGCTGTCGTAATTCCTGTGCTTCCATACCCAATTATATTTTTTTCTAAAATCACTGAATTTATATTATTTTTACTAAAATAATATCCTAAAATACTTCCTGTAACTCCCCCTCCAACAATAATTACATCTGTTTCTATATCTTCTGTTAAATAACTATATTGCTTAATAACTTTATTTATTTTAGCAAATAAAGAATCTCCCTTAACAAATTGTAAATCCATGTTTAGACCCTCCAATATATTCTTTAATCAAAATATTTGTTTCAGATGAAATTCAACTTAATAGCAAAGGCAGTAAAATTATACATATATTTAATAATCATCTGATAAAAGTATTATTTCCTAGAAAAATTTTAGTATACTTTTAAATACCACTATATCAGCCTTTATTGATTATTTTTTAATAATTATCATAATCTTTTAAAAATACAACATTCTATAAGTTGTATTCATATTCTTTAAGAATATAAATTCCTTAAAAATAAAAAGAGATTCTAATAAGAATCCCTTAAAATTATTTCTTATATGCACTTTTTAATAGTTCTATTTCTCTCTTATATCCCTCAAGCTCATTAGGTGTCTCAAGGAAAAATGGTAGATGACACAATTTAGGATGATTAATAATATTTGTTAAAGCGTCTAATCCTATATACCCGTTTCCTATAGTTTCATGTCTATCCTTATGACTTTCAAATGGATTTTTGCTATCATTTAAATGAATCGCATATAATTTATCTAATCCTATCATACTATCAAATTCCTCTAAAACCTCATCTAACTCATTTACTATATCATATCCTGCATCATGAATATGACATGTATCTAAGCACACTCCTACATGTTCTTTTAATTCAACACGTTTTATAATTTCAGCTATTTCTTCAAAATTTCTGCCTACTTCAGTTCCCTTTCCTGACATAGTTTCTAAAAGAACTTTAGTTGTTTGATCCTTTTTTAAAATAGAATTTAAAGCACTTGAAATATACTCTATACCAACTTCTGTTCCTTGCTTAACATGACTACCTGGATGAAAATTATATAAATTATTAGGTATATACTCCATTCTTTTTAAGTCATCAGCCATTATTTCTATTGCAAATTCTCTATTTCTTTCATCAGCTGAACATGCATTTAATGTATATGGTGCATGAGCTAATATCTTACAAAACTTATTTTCCTTTGCTAATTCTAAAAATTCTTTAACATCATTTTCATCTATATCTTTTGCCTTACTTCCCCTTGGATTACGAGTAAAGAACTGAAAAGTATTTGCTCCAATTTTCAAAGCATTTTCGCCCATATTTTTAAATCCCTTTGATGAAGATAAATGGCATCCTATATTTAACATATTATATCCTCCATATTTAACTAGCAGTTTATTTATTAGTTATATTTTAATATTATATTCATATATCCTTAAGTAAAACTAGAAAGAATATTCAAATATTTACTCTTTGCATATAGCAACATATATTAAAAGCATATCTTATTTTATTATACTGCTAATAAATAATTATTACCACACAATAATCATTATTTATATAGATAATCATTAAATCTATTTAAACATAATTTAATAAGGTTCTCTGTATTCATTAGGAATATCAAATAAATCATAAAGAGAGTTAAAAAATTCTTTAGCCTTTTCTGATTTTATATCTTCTTTAACAGGAGCCTCTATATATGGAATTATTATTCCTTGTTCTTTCAACATATCATCTAAAACTTCAGTCATTATTCCATAAACTCCACTTTTTTTATCATAATTTACATTATCTATTTCCATAATAGATTCTGTCTTATATTTATTTATTTTGTGCTCTCCCCAATTAATACTGCAAGTTGGACTTCCTTGTATTCCTATATAACAAAGAGGTGTATTGTTGTTATTTTTCAATTCACAAATCATATCAACATATCCTTGTAATTCCTTCTTACAATGTTTTCTAAAAAATGTATTATCATATTGTTGTCTTCCCTGAGGATTTCTCATATATCCCATAGCTGTGAATTCAGGACATGGTAGTTGTATTATACTTATTTTTCTGTCTAAAAAATAATCACATACTATCTTTGCTATTTCATATCTTTTCCCTAACACATGTACTCTTGTTGATGGATTTAATAAGCAATGTGATACTATTATAAAATATCTTGGTTTTCTAGACATAATTAAAATCCATCCTTTCTCTATAAATAAAGTTTAGTGTCAATTCTTCTATCGTATTCTGACCATGTGCCACTTTTAGTCTTATCTTTTAATTGACTAATTTTATTCATAGTAGCATCTATGGTATCAGCATAATTTACTATAAAAGATTCTTCCATCTTCATGTCTCTAGGAGATCCATATTCAAGCTTACCATGATGTTGAGTAACGCAGCCTTTTATTCTACTTACAAAATCATCACTATAAGAAAAAGAAGTTTCACGAATAGCTTGATCTATCATTTGAACACCAATTACTATATGTCCCTCCATTTCACCTTGTAGTGTATATTTAAAAGGTCCATCATAGTAAAGTTCATATATCTTTCCAATATCATGAAGCTTAGCAGAAAGTACTGCTATTTCATTTCTTCTACAATCATATCTTTCGCAAAGCATTGCAGTTAAATACATGACATTTAATGTATGTTCTGCAAGTCCACCTATATAATTATGATGCATAGAAACACCACCAATTCCTCGTTTAAATTTATTTAAAAACTCTTCATCTTTAAAAAAATAATCGTTTAGTGCTTTCCCCTCTTTAGAGATTATGTACTTATTTGTATATTCTTCAATTTCATTCATTATATCTTCAATTGGTCTCTTTACTGTTGGTAGATAATCTTCTAAATTGTACTCTGAAATAAATTCATATCTTCTAATATCTAAATTTATGCCCTTTGTTCCATGTACTTTTAGTACCATACCTTCCTTAATATCTTGTTTTTTACTAGCTATATTTGATTTGCTTTCTCCTGTCTTATCTGCAAGTATACATACAGTCTTATTAGGATCTTTAAAAATTATCCTCATAACCATTAAATTTATTTCTATAGTTTCTTCATCTTTTAAATCGCATAAAAACTTATCTTTATCGCTCATAAAATCCTCCATCTTAAATTTATTTATAAAAATATTATGTGTAAAAATATGCAAATTATAATTATTTGCTATAAATTAAATAATTAGTATATTGTACCACAATTATATTGAAAATTTATAAATAATAATAAGTATTCCTATTTCCTCCAATTTTCTTACCACTCGCCATTAGAAATATATTTTTTTGACAATTCCAAATTGCCCTATATTAAACTTCTAAATCTATTATTATATATAATAACATTAAACATCCTTTCTATTTTACAAGATATGTTATGATTACTGTATTCATACAGGATCAATTATATATAAATAACAATGTTAATACTCCATAAAACAAACCTTACAAAACTGAAATATTACAGTCACTTAAATGAATACTAAAATATAAATACTTGATTTAAAATTAGCTCATACCTTACAAATAACAAATAAAAATTTATTAAAATCAATACAAATGGAGGCGTTAATTTTGAAAAAAATATTTATAACATTAGGAATAATTGGAGCATTATTAATTGGAACTGGAGTTTGTGCAAGATCTGTATTGTATCCATTAAATAATAAAGATAATATACAAAAATACTCTAAAGAATACAATGTAAAACCAGAAGTGATAGCTGCTGTAATACATTTTGAAACTGGCTTTAAATCAACTCCTTATAAAGAAGGACATAGAGTTGGTTTAATGAATATAAAAGATACTGAAGGTATTGAAATGTCTAAAGAAATTGGGTTAAATATTACAGATCCTAAAGACATTGCATCAGATGATGTAAATATACAAATTGGTACATGGTATATTTCTCATAATGGTGGTGATTCAAATTTAGATGATATGATGGGAAAATGGGTTTTACGTAATAATGACGAAAAAGATGAAGAACAAATGGTTGCATATGCTAAACAATACTATGGAGAAAAAATAGAAAAAAGAGTTAAAATATATAAAATATTATATCCAGAACTTAAATTTTAAATTCCTATACCCTAATACTAAATAACTATATTGAATATTATCTTTACATAAAAAAAACGTGACTTTATGTCACGTTTTTTTTAATTGATAGTGTAAAATTTATAATTAAGAGTTAATGATTTTTTTCTTAACTCTAACTTCTCAACTAATATAAATTCAGCTATTTTATGATTATTTAATCAAATATTATTTTATGGCTTTTTTGAAAGTTATTTTTTAATGTAAGGGATAAACTATTTGCTCTTTTTCCTTCTATTATATTGGTTACTGTGAATTCTTTTACTTTATCAAATAATGTAAAAATTGTTTTTGCCTTATGTTCACTATTATATACTTTCCAATATCCACAAGTTAAACATTTTTTATTTGAGCATTCCATAAAATCTTTAACATCTTCTAAAGGATATCCTAAAAATATTCCTAATTCATGAGGACAATTATATACTTCATATCTATCTTTTAATGTATTCAATGCATCTTCTGCTGATAGCTCTCTATCGTATCCTACACAATTAAGAAATTTCAAATTATCCTTCTTATTGATATATTTTTCTAATAATTCTTTATCATAAATTAATACTATTAAAGATTTATCGCTATCTCTTAATGAAACATAATCTAAATTTAATCTTTTCAAATAATCCTTTCCATATATATTCCATAAGTAAAATATATCTTTATTATCATATTTACTTAAATTCAGTGTAATTGATGGTTTCAATCTAGCACTTATTAATGCAACATTATAAGATATAAAAGTTTCAATATATTCTTTTCCCTCCATACCATTTAATAAGTTATAAAAAGTACTAATTTTTTCTCCCATCATTACTCCTCCATTAATTACTTAATTTAGCTATTTCTCTTCCATATTGAATACACTGTTCTTCACTTTCACCTTCTGGTGCATAATTTACAATTAGTGGTTCTAAAGCCACATTAACTCCTGAAGCTGTCATTTCTTCTTCCCAGCTTCTCATCCACTGTCCATCACCCCATCCATAAGATCCAAACAATATAACTTTTTTATTTTTTAAATCCTCTTGAACATTCTCTAAGAATGGTAAGAATTCTCCCCCTTCAAGTTCTTCATCACCCATAGAAGGACATCCTAAAACTACTATATTTTCATCTTTTAAATTATCTACATTAGCACTAGAAATATTTATCATTTCAGTTTTAATTCCTGATTCCTCAATTCCTTTCGCTATTAAATTTGCCATAGCCTCTGTATTACCTGTACCACTCCAATAAATTATCTTCATAAATCCTCCTCTTAGTTCTCTTATTGAGAACAATTATCAATTTCATTATATTATTATAATATTCCACTTAAATAATGTTGTCAATAGTATTTCGCTAAAAAATAAAAGCTATATAACTAAAATATATTAATTTATATAAAAAGACCTTAGTAATTCTTCTTAATTACTAAGGCCTAAAAAGCATTATTTATGTTACTACTATATTAAAATTATTATCAATATTTAATCTAATAATTTATTATAATTACACTTATTTTTTAATTCTTAAAGTGAACCTATTCTCTCTAATTCACTAGTAATGTTTCTTCCTTCTTTAATTCCATCAATTATTCTTCTAGCTCTTGAGCTATCTCCTATATTAACTATTTCTACATTTTGATCTTCGAAATATTCTTCTAATTCATTTAATATCGGAGCATAATTTCTCATTCCTAAACAAACAAATCCATAATCAAATTCAATTTCTTCTTGTTTACCATCTTTTTCAACTAAAAAACTATTTGGCTTAACTTCAAGTAAAGATGTATTAGTTAATACTTCTACATTATTTTCTTTAACCATAGACAGCATTCCTACTTTAGTAACTATATCTAAATCACGAGCAAGCATAGGTAATCTTTCTACTATAGAAACCTTAGCACCTCTTGAAGAAAATAATTCTACTACATCTAAACCTACTGCTCCACCGCCAATAACAGCTACTTTTTTTCCTTCAAACTCAAATTTATCTAAATGTTCTATTAAACTAAATATAGAATGGACTTTTCCACCTTTATCAACATTATCTAATAATCCATTTATAGGTGGAAGTAATGGCGTTGAACCTGTAGCATTAACTATTAAGTCTGGTTTTAAATTTGCAACTAATTTAGCATCTGCTTTAGTATTAGTAAATACTATTAAATTCTTTAATTTTTCTGCTCTTTGAATTAAGTAATCCGGGAAGTCATTTATTCTATTTTTTTCTGGTAATTTAGCTATTTCTCTAGCTAATCCACCTAAGTAACTCTTTTGTTCTATTAAAAATGTTGTACATCCTACTTCTGCTGCTGTGCAAGCTGCTTCAAGTCCTGCTGTACCTCCACCAATAACAACTACATTAGTTTGTTTTTTGACTTTTTTATCTTTATGTGAATTTTCATAAATAACATCTGGATTAATAGTACATTTTATTCCTCTATTTAAAGCTATTCTATTACCAGCACATCCAATGTTACAAGATATACATTTTCTTAAAGTATCTTCTTGACCACTTTTCACTTTTGATACCCAATATGGATCAGCTATTAATCCTCTTCCCATACCAATTAAATCTGCTTTTCCATCTGCTAATATATCTTCTGCAACTTGAGGATTTCTTATATTTCCTGTTGTCATCGTTGGCTTATTGAATTTCTTTTTAACAGCCTCAGCCATATATGCTCTCCATCCATCTTTTAAATGCATAGCATCTATTTGATATTGGATTGAAGGATTTAATCCTGCTGAAACATTAAATATATCTATTTCTTCATTTAAATATTCTAATATTTCTAATGTATCTTCTAAAGTATTTCCGCCCTCTACTAATTCCTCTGCACTAACTCTAAACATTATAGGGAACATTGGACCTACAGCATCCCTCACTTTATCTAATACTAATTTCGGAAATCTACATCTATTTTCAATACTTCCACCAAATTCATCTTCCCTTTTATTATATACAGGTGATAAGAATTGACTTAGTATATAAGAATGCCCTCCATGTATTTCTACTGTATCAAATCCAGCTGCTTGAGCCCTTTTAGCTGCTTCTGCATATTTATTAGCAATTTCATATATTTCATCTTTAGTTAAGGGTCTTGGTATTGGCCCACCTTCCTTTGATGGAACATCTGATGCTGATACAGGAGTCCTTCCTCCAATTCTTCCTGGAACTGCTGATGCACCTGCATGATTAATTTGGATAGATACACAAGCTCCATGTCTATGCAATGTTTCTGTTAATTTAAATAATCCTGGTATAAATCTATCATGATTGATTCTGATTTGTGTAGTTCCGTTAGAACCTAGTGGATAATCAACACATGCATTTTCAATTATGATTAAGCCTGTACCGCCTTTAGCTCTTTGTTCATAATATTCTATATGTTCATCTGTAAATTCACCATTTTCACCACCATAGTTAGTTCCCATAGGTGGCATAACTATTCTATTTTTCATAACCATTTGTTTTACTGTTAAAGGTGTAAATATATTCTTATACTTTTTCATCGTTCAATCTCCTCATTGTTTATACTAAAATTTTTCATTAGTAGTCCCTTAAAAAGTTTGATGTGTATTAATAAGTTATTAATACACATCTTTTTTATAATATTTACTATGTTTTAAATAATCATTAATGTTTTTGTGTAAAGATGAACTGACATTAAAATTTGCATTTTTAATTCAGTCCAATGAATCTTACAATAAAATATCAATATTATATTTAAAGATATATCATGAATACAAATTCTATGCTGCTATTTGTTTTTTTGCTTTTTCTAATCTGTTGTATCTAAAGTTAACTACAACTCCTAGTACTGTTCCCATTGCTGTTACTATTGCTGCAACTAATAAAGTATATTCAGTTCCCATAGTTTGAGTAATAACTCCTGCAATAGCTGTTACACTGAATGTAGCTATACTTGATGACATCATAACCATACTTGTGATTTTCCCCTTTGATACTGGGAATAAATCTGACATTGTTGAAACTGCAAGTTGTAATACTCCACCTGCTGCACTAAATCCTACTAAAAATCCACCAACTAAAGATACTGTTTCATTCTTTAATACAAACATAGCCACTAAAGTAACTAGTGATATTAATGGATATATAATTAAAAATCTAGCTGGTTTAATTAACTTTTTAACTAATAATGCTGTTATTATTACTGCCCATATTGAACCCATTGCATAATTAGATTGAATCTTTCCTGCTGCAATTTCACTCATTCCAACTATATCTGTTCCAAATGACTTATTAACATTTAAAAATATTTGGAATGTTGCTGTTGCTGTAAACCCTATTACTATTAATGCAATACCTTCTACAAAGAAATTAGCTTTAACAACTTCTTTTTCTTCTGTAGTAGCTTCAGTCTTAGCGCTGATATCTTCCATTTGTGGAAAAGGTAATTTAAGTAATATTAAACCATTTATAATAAGTATTGCTATACATAATATAAATGAATATCCAAAGTACATTTCTTTACCAATTAAAAATCCTATCATAATAGGTAAGAAATATTGTCCAACTGATATAAATAATTTTGTTAATATACTAGCTAAACCTGTTGATTCAGTTAATATTTCCATTACTGCTGGAATACACCCTGAATCTAAGAACGAATTTGCAACACCAGCTAATAAAGCTACTAAGAAACCTATTTTTGCATTTGGTGCTAATAAAATTCCACCAAAGAAAGCTGCATATACAATCATTCCTATAATAATAGTTACTCTTCTACCTAATTTATCAGATATAACACCTGAAAAAGGTAAAGCTATAAAACGTCCAATCCCTAATGCAGATATTACATAAAGTACTCCTGCTGCATTAGTGCTCCATAATGATTGTAAAGAATTAGTATTCTGTGCTAGAATAGCAGCACCCATACCATGTACAAAGTAGTTCATATATATACAAAAAGCTGTTATATATAATATTCTTTTATTTGATTTTTGGTTTGTCATTTGTTCTCCCCCGTATTAGAATCCTATCTTATATCTAATATATCTTTCATATATTCTATTGGCATTTCCTTACCTGTCCACATTTCAAAAGCTACTGCGCCTTGAAATAACATCATTCCTAATCCATTAACTGTTTTACATCCAACTTCTCTAGCCATTCTTAAAAGTTCAGTTTCTCTTGGTGCATATACTACATCTGAAACTATTAAATCTGATCTTAAGAATGATGAATCTGGAATATAAGTTTTTCCTTCTAATGGTTTCATCCCCATACCTGTTGCATTCGTAAATAAATAACTATCTACAATTTCTTCCTTTAACTTATCTAAATCTGATAAGTCATATAATGTAGCTTTACAGTTAGTTTTTTCATTAATATCTTTAACTGTCTTTTCAGCTCTTGCAAAAAATTCATCTTTTCTATTAAATATAGATATTTCTGCTACTCCATCTAAAGCTGCTTGAATTTCTATTGCAGTTGCAGCTCCACCAGCTCCAACTATAGTCATTTTCTTTCCTATTGGATTTATTCCAGCATCTTTTAAAGCTCTCATATATCCTATTCCATCAGTAATATGGCCTGTTAAAACTCCGTCATCATTTACTACAGTATTTACTGCTCCACAAAGTTCAGCTGCTGGTGATAATTTATCAAGATACTTGTGAACTACTGTTTTATTAGGCATTGATACATTACATCCTCTAACACTCATAGCTCTAAATCCTTTTATAGTATCTTCCAATTGTTCAGTTCCAACTTCAAAAGCTAAGTATGCATAATCTAAACCTAATTTTGCAAATGCTTCATTATGCATTGTTGGTGAGCTTGAGTGTCTTATTGGTGTTGCTATTAATCCTATAAGTTCTGTGTGTCCAGTTATTCTTTCTGCCATAATATTTCTCCCCTTAAAATAATTTTTTATATTTATTAATTAATCTGTTGATATTTTAGTACCTTTAAAATACGCTGCCCTTTGCTAAGCACTTTATACTAAAATATCAACTTATCTTTAAAATTAACTTTTTTCTTACTTGCTTTCATGCATAAGTTTTAAAATTTTATGTAATTCACTTACTTCTACTTGTCCTGGTGCAGATGCTACTTTTGCTGCTCCAAATGTAAGTGCTGATCCAAAAGTTTCTCCAGCTATACGGCTTATAACTCCAAGTCCAGCCATTGACATTGTAATTATTGGTCTTGTTGCATATTTAGTTACCATATCATCTGTTGCACATAATAAAGTTAATACATCAGTAGTACTTTGAGGCATTACTGCTATTTTAGGTAAATCTGCATTTAGTTCTTGCATTCTACAAAGACGCTTTATTATTTCTTCTTTGTTTGGTGTCTTATCAAAATCATGATTAGACATTACTACTTTTATATTTTTTTCATGAGCATAATCAACTATATCAATTACTACATCATCGCCTGTAAATAATTCAACATCTATTAAATCAACCATTCCTGTTTCTGCAATATTTTTATTTAACTTAGCATAGTACTCTGTAGACACTTCTTTTTCTCCGCCTTCTTTAGCACTTCTAAAAGTAAATAATATTGGTAAATCTTTAACTGTTTCTCTAAGCTTTGATAAAATTTCTTTAACTTTTTCTATATCTTCAACATCTTTGTAGTGATCTACACGCCACTCTACTAAATCTAATTTAAGAGTTTTTAAATTTTCAGCTTCTGTTAAAATTTCTTCATTTGTTTTTCCTACTAACGGTACACAAATCTTAGGGATTCCTTCACCTAATTTTAAATTTCTTACTTCAACTGTCTTTTTCACTACTTATTCCTCCACACTATATATTTATTTAGTTATTTTTTTAACACTTTTGTATTCGTTTGTCTCTTTGTACTCATTGTAATTTAAAAATTCTGATAATTCTAATACTTATTTTCAATATAATTGATATATTTTATCTATCAATTGTGATATACTAGAAAAAAAATTAAGGAGGATATTTGTTTCATGAATTTAAATCAACTTTATTATTTTAAAACTATAGCTAAACTCCAACACTTTAGACTTGCAGCACAAGAGTTAAATATATCTCAACCTAGCCTTAGCTACGCCATGGCAAATCTTGAAGAAGAACTTGAAACATGTTTATTTGAAAAGCACGGTAGAAATATAATTCTTACTAAATACGGTAAAATTTTCTTAGAATATGTTGAGAAATCATTAAGCATATTAGAATTAGGTGAAGAAAAAGTTAGAAAGTTAAGTAATAACGAAACTGGAAATATTGATATTTCTTATGTTTTCCCTTTAGCCCCTTCTTATATACCTAAAACAGTTAGACACTTCTTAGATATACAAGAAAATAAAGATATAACTTTCACTTTTAAAGAAGGTATAACCTCTGAAATAATTCAAGGGTTAAAAACATCAAAATACGATGTTGGCTTTTGTTCTTTTTCAGAAAATGAACCTGCCATCATCTTTGAACCAATATTAAAACAAGAACTTATAGTAATTGCACCACTTAATCATCCTTTGAGTAAATTTGATTCTATAGATTTGTTAGAAATAGAGCCTTATCCTTTAATTGTTTATGAGAAAGAAACTGGTCTTGGAAAATTAACATTAGAAATGTTTAGAACTATAAGTCTGTCTCCTAACATTATTTTTGAAGGAGGAAATGAACATGCAATTGCTGGATTAGTATCAGAAAATTTTGGTGTTGCTGTTGTTGCTAAAACTCCTGATTTAGATAATATTAATGTTAAGCAAATACAAATAAAAAATTTAGAATTTAATAGATATATATACTTAGCTTACGTTAAAGATAGATATTTAAATCCTGCTGTAAAAAAATTTATTAATCATGTAAAAGACTCTAAATTAACACTATAAAAAAATTTTAATTAATTATTTATAAAACCTTCTATACTGTATTATCAGGAAAATTTATTGTTATGTTAATAACTTGACACAATAAATTTTCTAATATAATATTGGATTCAAAATATTATTGATGAGGTAATGTTATGAACAAACGATTTAAAATTAACAAAAAAAATAGCTCAAACTCCTTAGCTATACGTATGATTTTTTCACTTATTTTAGGATTATTAGTAGGTATAGTATTTTTATTTTTAAGGGAATCATTGACTTCTTCTGGAAGAGAAAACGTTTGGAATATAATAAATAATCTACTTTTCCAAGATATAAGTGTACCTGAAGGACAACATGCTATAGGAATTTTTTACATACTTGGGCAACTGTTTATTAATGCATTGCAATTAATTATTGTTCCTATGATTTTTGCATCAATAACACTATCAATGTGTCACATTAGTGATACAAGAAAACTTGGACGCATATCTGTAAAAACTCTATCTGGGTTTTTAACAACATCTATTTTTGCACTTATAGTTGCTGGAATATTTGCTTTTTTAGCACATACAACGGGACTATTTAGTGTAAATATTCATGAAATGTCTTCTGTTCAAGCAAATAGTGGTTCTAACCCTCTACTTGTTTTAATTCAAGCAGTTCCAAATAATATATTTTCGGTTTTTACAAGCAATTCAATGGTGCTATCAATCGTATTTTTAGCTGTAGTTACTGGACTTTGTATTAATAAACTTGGGAATGAAATATTAGTATTAAAAAAACTGCTTCAAGATATTAATAATATAATAACTGTATTTTTAAACTTTGTTATAAATAAGCTTGGTCCAATAGCTATATTTGTACTTATTGCAAGAACTTTTGCAGTATATGGTGTTGAACATCTGAAGCCTGCTTTTGCATATATGCTAACTGTTGCAGCTGCTTCTATATTGTTTCTATTTACTGGATATCCACTATTCGTATACATAAAAACAAAATTAAATCCATTTATATTTATGAAAAAAATGGCTAAAGTTGCCTTGTTAGGATTTTCAGCTGCCTCCTCTGCTGCAGCATTATCATTAAATAAAAAGACAGCTGTAGAAGAATTAGGAGTTGATGAAGATATTGCAGCCTTCATTTTACCTCTTGGTATGACTATCAATATGAATGGTACTGCTATAATGCAAGTAATTGCTGCTGTATTTATTGCATCTACTTCTGGATATGAGATAGGTGTTTCTAATATATTTGTTATTGCACTACTTGCACTTATATCATCAGTGGGTACACCTTCAGCACCAGGTGCATCATCTATAATACTATTTTCTATTTTGACAGGAATGGGTTATAACAACCCCGCTACTGTAGTTGCTTATTCACTTATCATTGCAATTAATAGACCAATTGATATGTTAATTACATGCCTTAATGTTATAGGTGATGGTGCAACAGCAGTGGTAGTTGCAAAATCAGAAAACTTATTGAATGAAGACATATTTAATTCTTAAGTTATAGTCCATACATGAATGTCTGCAAGTAAAAATTTTATATTTAGAAATATTAACTTTTACATAGTGCATTTTATATTTAATTGTTTAAACATAAGTCAAGTTTAACTTTTAATATTATAAAAAGTTGTTGCTAAATGCATAAGCAAAGTGGACTGAGTTCTTGAACTTTGCATATTGAATATATAAACATATTTCAATATATCATATAATTTTATAAAAAATAAAAAGAAGTTTATAATTACAATACATTTAATAATTATAAACTTCTTTTTTGTTGAATTATTTATATCTTATTTAATACTAATTTTTTACTTTTCATTAAGTGAATTGTAAATATAACAACACCTATCATTAGGGTAACTCCTGCATATGCATAAATACTTCTATATCCATAATTCATAACTATTTTACCCCAAATTATCGAGCCTACTCCATATCCACCATCTAATAGTGCATAATAAATAGCATTAGCCATTCCTTTTTTATTTTCACTTACCGAATCTAATATCATAAGATTAATTATTGGTAATAACGATCCCATCATAATTCCACATAGAAATCCAAATATTATTAATTGAGCCATTGTTTTAACTATTGATATTCCAAATATAGATGCTGAAAAAATTATTAATCCATATGATAATACTGCATTTGTTCCGAATTTGCTTACTATTTGATTTATAAATAATCTTGATGCTAAAATCCCTAAAGCATTTATTGTAAAAAATAATCCAATGTTATTAAAGCCTAATTCTATTCCATATAAAGCTGTAAATGCTAAAATAGTGCTTTCTGCAACTGCTGCTAAAAATAATATAATTGCAGGTACAAACATATTTCTTTCATTTATTTTTTCTTCAGCATTATCTTTATTATTCTTTTCATTCAACTGAATTTTTGTAGTGTTTTCACTATATGATAATTTTAAAGATATCAAAATTGTTATAATAGCTACAACTGTTGTTGTGATAAATAATAATCTAAAATTTTCATAATTCTTACCAACTAAAGCTAATGCAATTGATGGTCCTATCGCTGTAGTTATAGTTATTCCGACTCCAGAATACCCTATTCCTTCAAGCATTCTTGATTTTGGTGTAACATCTGTAACAATTGTTGCTACTGCAGTAGAAGATATACCAAATCCAAACCCCTGAAATATTCTTAGTAGTATAATCATTTGTATATTATTTATAGCTAAATATGCTATTGTTGACAATGCAGTTATAGCCACACCTAATATTAATATTTTTCTTCTTCCAACCTTATCTAAAAGTTTTCCTGCAAGCAATCTAATAAATAATGCGGCTAATGTAAATGCCCCTGTCATGATGCCTGCATAGGTATCAACATGAGTAATTTGTTTTGTATAAATTGATATTGTTGATAATAATAAATTACAAGCTAGGTTTACACCTATTGTAATAAATAATGCCAATATAAAATGACTTGTCCATAGTTTTTCTTTTTTATCCATTACGTTATCCCCATCCTACATTTGTTTTTCCTTACAATATTTTAACTAGATACTTGAAAATAGATTGTAATATAGGCTACAATCTACTTAATAAATATTTTTTATAGATGGTGGTTTTATGAATAATAAACTAAAATTTTTTCCTAGTTCAACTGTAAATATAACATCTGAATTTTATAAAGTATTTGAAGACGCCGGTACACTAAAAAAATATCGTAAAAATGAAATAATATATTTTCAAGATGATATAGCTGAGAATTTCTATTTAATCAAATCAGGAAGAGTTCGAGTTTTTTTAATATCTCCTCAAGGTACAGAACTTACTATTGAAATTTTAAGGAAAGGAAATCTTTTTGGTGAATCATCTTATTTCGCCTATGGTTCTAGAATGACTTCTGGTAGCGCTGCTACAGATGTAGAATTAATAGCTGTAAGCCTAAATGATCTTTACCCTTATCTAACAAAATACCCTGAATTAATGATTCAAATGTTCCATCTTATGTCACTATCCATTCAGAATTTATCAATTCAAGTTACTAGTATGGCTTTTTTAGAAGCCGATAAAAAAACCGCTGAATTATTAGTACGTTTAGGTGTATATTTCAAGAAAAATAAATGTGATAATTCATACACTATTGATTATTCACATGAAGAAATTGCTCAATTAATTGGATGCTGTAGAGTTACTGTAACCAAAATATTAAATAGATTTCAAAAGGATGGATTAGTATATTTAGGCTATAAAGAAGTGAAAATTATAGATGAAAAAAAACTGAAAGAACTTGTTTTTTTGTAAATTAGAATCTATTTTTAAAAATCCTTGAACTACACAAAGTTCAAGGACTATTTATCTTTTTATGTTTATTAAATTTAAGAAATATAATTTTGGATTAAATGTTTCATACAATTGAATCATATAATTTTATGAAATAATATGATTTTTATCATATTAATATTTTCTCATATGAATTCTTGCTACAGTTTCATCTTCTGCCCAATAAATTCTATCTGCTACTAAAGCCTCTTCATTTAATATAACCTTAGGAACTTGTAACCCTTCTGCCTCTGGGCTGTTTCCTAATATAAAATCTCTAAAAACTCTATATGATGCTTCATCAATTAAATGTCCAAAATGACGATATACTGGTTTTCCATTTAGAACATAATCCTGAAATTTAAATATATTTTTTACAATTTGACGCAATGGTTCTTCTGTAATCCACATAAACATTGTTTTCCCAGCTCTAGGAGTTTGTTTTCCTGTTCTTCCACCAATTTTAACCCAATAAAATTTTTTATTACTTCTTGACCAAGCCATTGTTGGACATACTTTAACGCAAGCTCCACAACCAATACATTTATCAATTTGTTTTGCTGCTTTTCCATCCTTACCATAAAGCGCAGAAGTTACATGTTGTTTGCACTCTTTAACACAAGCTCCACAACCAACACATCTATCATAATCAAAATCTATTTTAGAGATTCCCATTATACCTAAATCAGTAAAATTAGCTTTAGAACAATCATTTGGACATCCTGATACTGCTATTTTTATATGATAATCATTAGGATATATATCTTTTTCTAATTTTCTAGCAAGTGAAATAGTATCTGAATTAGCAAATATGCAATGATAACTCCCTATACAATTCATAATATTTCTTGCTCCTATAGTCGCATATCCATCATGAATATCTGGCAGTTCAATTCCACAAGTTTTTACTTCTAATTCTTCTATTATTGGTGCTAGTAATTTATTTACTTCATCAATATGTTTATATGATATATCTGGTATAGATAATTTTTGTCTTGTTTGCATATGTATCTTACCACTACCATATTTTTCAGCTATCTCTTGAACTATTGGTAACAAATTTGCTGGAAATATACTTCCTGGAATTCTTATACTTACCATGAAGTTTCCTCTAACTTTAGACTCTCTATATTCATTTCTTCTAAGTGCTTGTAAATCTAAATTTCCTATCACAATATCTCACCCCTTAATCTATTAAACTTTTTGCTTTATCATATCTAAAAATAGGACCTTCAAGACATACATACGTTTCATTTATTCTACAGTGCCCACATTTCCCAACTGCACAACTCATGTTCCTTTCAAAACTTAACCATATACATTCATCAGGTATTTCATATTTCTTAATTTCTATAGCAGTAAATCTCATCATAGCTGGAGGACCTACTATTATAATATTTAAGTTATTTTTTTGTGATCTATTATGTAGGGTTTGTAGTTTATCTAAATGCTGTGTTACAAGTCCAACATGATTATTATTAGTTTCTTCTCCCTTATCTAAAGTAAGAACAACATTCATCTGCTCTTTCCATTTATCTAGATCACCTTTAAATAAAATTGAATTAGTATCCTTAAAACCAAATAATAATTCTATATTTTTAACTAAACTCATATTTCTATATACATGTTGAATCATTGATCTAACAGGTGCTACTCCTGAACCACCTGCTATAATTATTAAATCTTTTCCATCATATTCTTCAAAAGGAAATCCATTTCCATATGGGCCTCTAAGTCCTATCCTATCTCCACTTTTTAATTTAAAAATCGAATCTGTTACCTTACCTACTTTTCTTATTAAAAGTTCTATGTATCCTTCTTCTTTATTAAAATCACTTATTGATATAGGTGCTTCTCCCACTTTAGGAATTGATACCTGTAAAAATTGGCCATAATTAATTTCATCTACTTTATCAAATTTTATCTTAAATATAAATTCGATTTGTGTTTGTTCTACTACCTCTATAATTTCATAATATTGTGGCAATACATTGTTATTCATTTAATTATTTGCCTCCTTTACTACTTCAGGATATTCTTCCTCTAATATCTTAGTTAAAGTGTTAACTGTATTTATATATGAAATATATTGTGGACATGTATCTTCACACCTTCCACACCCTACGCACATATTTCCTTCACCAAATTTCTTTTTAAAATCATATACTTTATGTAATACATGATATCTTCCTCGTTCTCTATTCTCATATCTAAATGCATGATTTCCAGCCATAAGAGAAAAATTATCAAAATGACAGCTGGTCCAAACACGTCTTCTTTCTCCTACATTTTTATTTTCTGAATAATGTAAGTCTGAAGATGTAAAACAAGTACAAGTAGCACAATTTAAATTACAACGTCCACATTTGATACATCTATCATAACTATTCCAAATTCTCTCATCAGTTAATACATCCTTAGGAATTTCTTTTACATGAGGTACATTAACTTTTATATTGTTTTGTTCTACATAATGAAAACTATATTCCTCTTCTTTTGCACCTATCTCTTCAAAATAACTATCAAATTCTTCATCTTCTATTTCCATAAATATATTATTTTCATCCACTTTCATACCCATAACATGATCATCTGTTTTATTTCCGCCCATTGATACACAAAAACAATTTCTATATGAGTGAGGACATTCTAAAATAATAAACTTAATTTTATCTCTAAGTCTTTTATAATAAAAATCAAGCTCTCCATTTTTGTAATATAATGTATCTAATCTATGTATTCCATTTATATCACACGCTCTAGCTATAACAAGTTTATCTTTTTCTTTATTATTCGGTACTGAAAAATTATCTTCATTAAAATATATTGTAGTTTGTGTTATTGGAAATACAACTTCCTTTGCAGGTGCATTAGATTTTTCTTTAAATTCTATATCTGCAAAATTATTAACTTTATCGTATCTAATATAATCTGTATCTGCAAAATTACCCTTACCTACAAATCTTTTTGGTGCCCATATTTCATATTTACTTTCTAAAAGTTTAAGTAAATCATTAAATTGATTTACTTCTAACCTATAACCCATATCATCAGCTCCTACTATCTATTCTAATTCAGATTAGTTTTTGTTATAATTTAGATTTTTATGCTTTGTTAATATGTCCTACTTCTAAAATGATACTATTAAATCTACTATGTAAAAAAGCTATAATTTTTACAAAAAAAATGCCATATAGAAGAGACAATTTTCTTAAGTCAATTCTATATGGTATCTTTTCCTTTAATTAATTTATAACTATATACTTAAACTTTTCTAATCCTTATTATTGTAATTCAATAGAATCTATTAAAATTGATCCACTATTAGTTTGATCAAATATTAATGAAACTGAATCTATATTCTTTAAATCTATATTTTCAAATTCACTTAATGGTAATTTTAACTGACCAATTGGAGTGATTGATGTCCAAAATTTAAAATCTTCACCATTGATTTTTGTAGAATCAATTTTTCCTTGAGTATATGCTAATGCTGATAAATTTTCTGGTAAAACTATTTTTGAAGTATTTCCAGATTTATCTTTAATCTCTATACTAAAACGTTGAGATACATGTTTTTCATTAAGTTCATTTGAAGAATCTATAACCACATTAAATACTAAACTATTATTATTGCTGAAGTCTGTTGATTTAGGTAAAACCTTAACTTTATCATCAATTGAAGTCCATTTTATATTTATTAAGGGTCTTATTTTATATGCATCATCCCCAAAAGTAACAGTATCTACCGTTACTTTATCATCAGCATAAAACCATGAGTCCTGTGTATTTTCTATTGTAGCACCTTCCCCTAAAAAGTTTTCTGTATTCTTTACATCAATCAAATTATTAACTTTATTATTAATAGTTTGAACTTTTACATTATATCCATACATTTTATTTACTTGTGGTAAATTTAAATCATACATTGTGTTTTCTATATTATTAGATATTGATGCATTAAAGAAATCTACTGCAAAATTTGATAAGAACTTTTCTTGATCTTCCCTAGATAGTTGATTTGAAAGTTCATCTTCTGTCCTATTCATTTTAGCATCATTAATTAATATATTTTTATTGAAATAATTATGATTTGCTTTTTCCAACAATGTTATTGAAGTTAAATTATCTCTATTTTTACTTTTCATCTCTTCATAAATTTTAAAACCATCTAAAGTTGATACATCTCCATCATACTCTGGAACTAATACTGAAATATCATAATTTCCATATTCTCTATCAAAAAATGCTGTTGGTGCAAGTGATAAAACAGATTGAATATTTTGTCCCTTACTTATCTGATCATTAGCAATATCAAATACAGTTTCTCCACCTCTTGAATGACCCATTAATGATAATTTATCAAAATCTATTTTGTTTGTTAAATCAACTTTATACCCTTGATTTTTACCTTCATTTGCTAACTTTAATTTTTCAATTTGCTTATTAGTCATAGCAATAGTTTTTTCATTATCATCATTATCACCATACTTCCAAATATAAGCCTTACTCATATCCATGGATACAGCAATATAACCATTTTCAGCTAAACTTTTAACCAAATAATCAAATCCACTATCAAATCTCTTAGATTCATCCATATTTTCATGTGACCCATGAGTTATTAATACAATAGGGAATTTTCCCTCACCTTTTGGAATTGACATAGTTCCTCTAATTTTATATGGTAATTCTCTTGCTGAAGATGATATATATGATTCATCACCTAAATCAAAATCTATAACTTCTGCTTCATATGATTTATTGGTATTTTCTTTTATATCCATAGATTGAATTTCAGTAGTAAAACTTTTAGCACTGCCACTCATTATATTACTTTTAGCACATCCAGTTGCTGACATAAAAGTTACTAGTAATAATATTGTTAAAAGCTTTTTAAAGTTCATAATTACCTCTCATTCGTATATCTTGATTTTAGTTATTATATTCATTATTATATCAAATTTTAAAACATTATTATGGACATATTTTTTTCATATTAGTTACAAATTGATAACGAAAATATAATATTCATCACATGTTTTATATATTGTAAATATAATATATATAGGAAATATTATATTCCTATAATTTTTTTCAATGTAGGTGATTAGAATGTACTATCCTAATAAAAAAATTGAACAGGAAGTATCTATACCTTACCCATTATATCAAGCAAAAAAAGGAGAATACTTTATTGGTCAGACACCAAAATTAATTGGTGAAAATCAAAATATCTTAGCTGCATTAGTAAATCCTATTGACTCAAAAGTAGATCTTTATGTAAATGCTATAACTGTAACAAATATTTCAACTCTTAATTTATCAGCTGAATTTTACCTTAGAGCTACCCTAAACGAAGGTATAGTTAATGATTCAGTTAGCTGCACTAACTTAGGTATTATTCCAGAACCAATTCCTGAAGGAGAAATTAAATATTTAACTACAGTTACTGAACCACCTCAAGATGGTGTAAATATATTTAGTAGAATAGTTTCTTCATATTCAACTTTAGTAATTGATGGTGGACAAATAATTATTTCACCTGGACAATCTCTTATAGTTTATCTGGGAGGATTTCTACCACTTGAATTTGATAATGTAATAGTTGCTTTCGGATGGTGGGAAGAAACAATATACGAGTATCCATGCTGCCATTGTTAAAATAAAACTTTTTTTTGTTAACCTATAAATATTTTAAATATTAAAATCCACGATATTTCTGTCGTGGATTTTTTAATATGAATTAAGTGTAACTCTTTTAATTTACTTTTTAAATGGAATCAAAATTTCACATTTATAATCAGAAGAATATATATCACCTTCAGGATAAATCTCTAACTGCGATGCACAAGTATTCTCATATCCAGTAGATAGTAACCATTCAGTAAATATCCTTATAGTAAGATCTTGTGTAGCATTAGGTAACGCTCCAGATGATTCAAATATAGTCCAAGTTGCAGCAGGTATTGTTACTTATATATTTTTATTTAAAATTACAAAATCATTTTTGCAAATTCCATATTATCAAAGCTATTTTCTTTAATATACTCTAAAATCTCACTTCTATAATTCTTATCATGTTCTACTGCTTTTATAAATACTTGGATAAACTCTATCATATCTTCTTTAGAGTCTTTCTCATTGTATATATACTTTCCAACTAGATAAAATCTCATTAATGAATATCTAAATAAAAGCATAATGTATCCTTCAAACATATAATCACTTTCTGAAAACGGAAATAAATTGTTATATATAAAATTAACAAAATAATTTTCAAATATGTAACTATTATTTTCTATGTATGTCTCTGCATATCTTTCAAATGCATTTATATATTCATCTGCATTTTCAATTACACTATTATTATCTTTAATGTTATATCCCTTTAAAAGCTCTTTCGTATAATTTTTAAACTTATCACTATCAGTTTCATTTACTATATCTAAAGAATCAACTACATTTTTAAAAAATGAAACTTGAAGTGCATAATTCATACGCTCTCTTTTGTAGTTCTTGGATTCAACTTCTATATCATATTTATTTATAAACTCTTTTATTTTATGAATTTCTAAATCCTCTAACTTATTTAGAAAATCTCCTAGAACATATAATCTAGAACTTATATTTAATTTTCTATTCTGTATTATTTTTATTGAAAAATCCCGTATTTCCTTAAAATATTTTATTGGCGTATTTTTAAATTCAGATAATCTAGTATCAAGTACGCCAGACATAGTATATTTACCTAAACTCTTTTCACTTTCCTTAAAATCTATCTTTTCTTTACTGCTAAGAATAATTCTTGCTGCCTCTGGACATGCTGAATCAAGACATATTTCATAATGATCATCTACTTTATTTAGCACTCTAGGAAATTGAGTACAAACACTAGACAGATAATCTTCACCAAATTTTCCTTGAATCAAACAATAATTTTCATCATCTAAAAATGGACATCTTTTAGCTTTATTTAATTTAATTCTCCCATAATCTAGGTTTTCATTAGTACAAAATTTATTATTGTGAACATTTTTTTGGAACATTTTTTTCATGGTTTCATCTTTAACTTTGTGATATCTTTTAAATGTTTCTTTATCAATATCTATATCCCATCCAATACAACAGTTATCTTCGCATTTTCCTCCAATGCACTGAAACTTATCTATGTATGATGGATATATAATTTTTACACTCTTTTTCATGTTTATCTTCCTTACATTTTAATATTTTATCTAAAGCTAATTATATCATCAACATCACATATAATGATAAATATTTATACTTTAATGCTTATTGTAAATTATTATATGTGAACAAATAATTCTAATTTTTAATAAAAACTCTAGTTTATATTATATCCTTTTTAAAAATTTCTAGTGTAACTTTTAAATTCATCTTTATGATGTTAATATAAAATAGTACACACAATAAAACAAGCTAACTAATGCAATATTTAGTTAATAATGTTTATGTCTATTATAAAAAACAAAAGATACAACTAGTACTAAACTTGAAAAATCCATTTTTATTAGTTTTAGGAGGAATAATGATGAAAAAAATTATTAATTTAGGTGTAATTGGTAGTGGAGCCATAGCTGAAAATTTTTTAAATGCTGCCTCTAATTTTAAAAACTTAAACTTCCATACATTTTATTCAAGAAATAAGGATACAGCTGAAAAATTTAAAAATAAATATGATTTTAATAAAGCATCAACTTCATTAGATGAAATGTCAAAGGACACTGAATTAGATGCTGTATATATAGCTTCACCAAATGCATTTCACCATGATCAAGCTATACTTTTTCTTGAAAATAAAAAACATATTTTATGTGAGAAGGCATTTGCATCAAATTACACTCAAGCTTTAAATATTATAAATACAGCTAAAAAAAACAATGTAGTGATAATGGAAGCTATGAGACTTACTTGTCTTCCAAACTTTATAAATGTTAAAAATAATCTTCATAAGATTGGTAAAATCAGAAGATACTTTGCAAGTTACTGCCAATATTCATCTAGATATGATAAATTCAAAGATGGAATAATAATGAATGCTTTTAAAAAAGAATTATCAAATGGATCTCTTATGGATATAGGGGTATATTGTTTATCTCCAATGATAAATTTATTTGGTAAACCACATAATATCAAATGTAATTCATTTCTTTTAAATAATGGTGTTGATGGACAAGGAAGTGCCATACTCGATTATGGTGATATGGATGCGGTAATACTTTACTCTAAAATAGCAAATTCTAATATACCATCAGAAATACAAGGTGAAAAAGGAAGTATTATAATTGATAAAATAAATACATTCAAAAATGTAAAATTAATATATAATGATGGCACTGTGGAAAATTTAAGTGAAGATCAATATGACAATGATATGTACTATGAAATTGAAGAATTTATTAAATTAATTGATTGTAGCGACATTAAAGCTACCTACTCATCTCTTAATACCTTAGATAATACTCTTGATACTATTAGCACTATAGATTCAATAAGAAATAAGCTAGATATAGTTTTTCCTGCAGATAGAATGTAATCTATTCCGTATAGAAATATGAAGTATTCTAATGAATTATTAAAACTAAAAATAAGTTCATGTATATAAAATAAAAAAACTGTACAAATAAATGTACAGTTTTTTTATGGTAGATAGCATGTATCTACATAATAAATTAACTTTCATAAATCAACTAATTTAATTGTTAATAATAAGCCTTATAAATAATTATCATTTTAAAGAATTCTATCCAAATAACTTTATAATATCTAAAATATAATTTCTCACCAAATTTCCAGAACGACTTTCATAAACTGCTGCTTTGGCAAGTGCAATATTGTCAGTTACTATATTATCAACATTCATTTCTATCATCTTATCCATATTCTCACGTGTATTAACTGTCCAAGCAAAAATTTTCTTTCCAGAATTATGTACCATAGAAACAAGTCGTGGTGTAATGAAACTGGCTTCCACACTAAATCCATCAGCCTCAGTAAGTTCTGTAATATCCCCAAGTGCTATGCTCATTACATATATTGTCTTAATTTCCTGATCATATTCTTTAATTCTTTCAAGAGTACCATATTCTTGAGATGTTACTACACAGCTATTCTTATAATTCTTTTGATTTATTGTATCTATAACAATTTTTTCAAAATCTTTTTCATATCCTGTTGGTTTTAACTCTATATTTAATTTTATATGCTCTTTCTTTGCAAAATCCAAAACTTCTCCCAAAGTAGAGATTCTCTCTCCTGCAAATTCAGGTGAAAACCAGGAACTACAATCTAAATCCTTAATATCATTATACGTTACTTCCCAAATATTTTTATTAACTCCAGTAATTCGATATAAGTTTGAATCATGCATGACAACAGGAATTCCATCACTTGTAAGTTGAACATCTAACTCTATCCAGTCAGCATTTTGTTCTACTGCCATTTCAAAAGCCTTCATAGTATTTTCAGGATAATTTATAGAAGCTCCTCTATGTGCTGATACTTCCGTAAGATTTATATATTCTATATTTAAATCAAGCTGATTATTAAAGACAAGGTATGAAAAAGTACTTATTATTCCAATACAACTTATTACTAATAAACTAGTTACAATCTTAAATTTTAAAGAATGTTTTTTTATAGCCTTTGAATCATCTATAGTTGCTATTTTTTCTCCTATCCTATTCTTATGATTATAATATAAAATACTAATACAACTAAAACTGATTGGTACCGTCAAGCAAAGATATATAATAAGTGTTACTATACTTATAAATGATATTATTCCTAAAATTATAGAATAAAAAACAGATTGCACATCAAAAATAGTAGCAAAAAATATTATAAGTGCAATGAGAATACCCATAACTACAAAAAATAGTATAAAACACATTATTTGCAAAATAAGCAAAGCAAAAAAATCACTTAGCCCATGTCCCTTTTGAAGTTGACAACTTCGCTTCTTTGCCTCATCAAATTGACATCCTTCAAGAGTAAAATAATGAAAACAGTAAAGTCTTCTTACTGTAAAAACTACAATACCAATCATCAGTAATACCCATGCAATAGATAAAAATCTATTTGCAATTATAAAATCCATTATAAATTCAGGAATAGCTATATACGTTATAAGGCCAGAAGCCATTCCAATATTCACAACAGGAAGTATTAAAAGTACAAATAATGCGATAAGAAAATTTTTGCGTCTAAATACTCTTCTTGAATTTTCGTATGCAAAGTTAATGACTTGCTTCAAAGTTATGTGCTTACCATGCTTTGAACTATTAATTATATAAATAACTGCACTTATATCTATCATAGAAAAAAAAGTTAAAAGTAAAATTAAAATAATAAATATAAGAATGCTCTTTGGGTTTGAAATATAACTTCCCACATTTTCAATCGTTAGATAACTATACCCTGTTATACTCATAGAAAAGTCAAGCAACAGTACCGCAAGTGGAATGAACACTAATGTCGAAAGTATCTTATATATAAGTTCAAATTTAACCATTGTTGCTATATTAAATTTTAGTAGACTTAGCACTTGTCTAAATCCATTTTTTATCATATGTTATTCCTTCTTTCTTTTAACACCTCTACACAAATCTTCAATATGTTTTATACTAGCTGTACCACTTCATTTTATTCCTCCTATTATTGTTTCAATAATTATATTATTATTTGTTTCAATCCAGGTTGTATTCACTATTTTTTTTGAAAATCATATATTATATTATGACAATATTATATAGCATTACGCAAATTTATACATTATAGTATTGTTTGAAATATAATAATTAATTGAAGAAATATTATATATATAAAGATTTGATTCATATATGTTCCTATAATTTTATAGTAAAAAATATAAACTGTTATATTTGCCACACAATGTTGAGGAAAGTAAGTTTTTATATACAAAATCTATTTAAGGATATTTTGTTTTAGTATGCCAATAAAAAAATGAAATATCTTTTTGGGCAAGAAGGTGTAGATATAAATAAATATTATAGAGAGGTGTCTAAAATAGCTAGTTCAAGTTACAATAATAAATTTCTTATCCCAAAAGATGCTGAATATACTAATATAAATGGATGGATAGTAAGTATTAAGTTACCCGAAGAACTACCTTGTGATTTAGTTGAATATTTAAGAAACATTTTAAATAAACAAAAGGATGCTTTTTATAAATTAGAGCTATATTTAGCATACAAGAAAACTAATACAATTAATTATGCACTACTATGTACTCGAAAAACAACTAATCCTATAGAAGAAAAGTTATGCATAGTAATAGTTAGTGATAAAAATATAATAGATTTGATTTCAATTAATGCTAAAAGAATTATCCGTTGTGAAAATAAATGCACATATGATTGTTGCCAATGTCATGAATATAAAAGTATGGAAGACATTATTCCAAAATACTACTATCTTACCAACCACATGCTTTGGGCTGTATATTCCTGTGAAAAATCAATTCCTATTATAATATCGATGAATGCATTATGTATATTATATAGCATAATTAAATCCTATTTCATGCCTATATGTTGTACGAATGATTGTTTATATGGAAATAACCAAATTGGTCTAAGAGCTTATCCTATAGCAGTTAACGACAACTTAACGGATTATCAAATATCTACTAACAGTAGCTCTTAATAAATCAAATTATAACTTGACAAACAACCTCGCTCGGTTGTGCATAAACTATTAATTTTTATATCGTAGGTGAATTAAATTGTAACAATTATAATTCACCTATTTTAAATATTTATTACTCTTTAAATTGTATAACAAAAAAGGCAAGAAAAATTTCATCCTTTACTTTTGTAAAATTTCTAACAAGTAGATACGTTATATGAACTTTACATATTTCTTTACCTTCAGTAATATTATTAGCCGTTACTATAACTACTTAACTAAAAAAATATATTATCATAAATTTAAGATAATATATTAATTTTGATAGTTAATATCTAATGAGTTCATATATTGGTATTTTATGATTTGTTTCGAATTAAGATCCTCATTTTTCATAATAACTGCATTTATTCTATTGTTATCGTAAGTATTATAATAATAAATTCTCTTTTGTAAATTCATACATGAAGTATATAAAGATTTTTCATTTAATCCCTCTGGTGTTATTAAAGATCCATTAACTTCAAAAGTCGTATTAAGTGAATTAAAAAATTCAATTATACCACATTTTTCATTTATTGGTGTTGGTATAAAGCTTTTAGTAAATGCTATTCTAACAAATCTAGATGGCGGGGTATTATCTCCTGGCATACCTAAAGCACCTAAGCCTTGACCAAAAGGAGTTAGTTTTTGGCCACTCCAACATACATCAGATGGTTGTCTTGGATTTAAAGGAATATACTGATTTAAATTTGTTGTTTGCCAATCAAAAGTTGGTGAATTAGTCAATATACCAAACTTATCTTGATAAATGCTTAATTTTTCTTTAGTTTTTTCTATAACTATACTTTTACCACTTCTGTCAGTGACAATCCAATGATATTCATTTGGAATAATATTCCTAAATCTAGATGTATCAACAATATTAACATATTTAAATGCAAAGATAACCTCTTCAACAGTTTTAAAATTACCTAATATCCATAAAATTATATCATATGGTGATAAATTAATCTTATCCCCTTTTAAGTTTTTATTATATGATGCATATCCAGGGAAATATAATGCAGCACACCCAAGTCCTTTTTCATTAAATCCATCAGTTAAGTACGGAAATTTATCAAATACGGTACCCATACCTAATATAGCATATTTAACATACTCATTTTTATCTATTGCTCCATTTAGCCACTTATAATTTCTAGGTATAAGATTTACCGATTGATTAAAATTAACTACATAATCTAAGTTTCTACCAAATAAAACTTCACATTGTTTTGTTTGCAATGTAAGAGCTGTGCACATTCACTTGTTCCTCCCATTATAATTTATTCCATATTACTTATAATATTATCTTTATTCATAAATTAATAATATATAAGTAAATAAAAACCTACTTACTATTACATTAATTTATTTTCTAAAATATAATGTTAATAAAATATCTTCATAGCAATATTTCACGGTAGGCTTATCTCATGGTGGATACCCTTTCCTTTAACTATTAGTTTTCACCATTAAATTGTTATTAATGCCAAGCACACAAAAAACACATTGATAATTATCAATGTGTTTTCATTGGTGGAGGCGAGGGGTATCGAACCCCTGTCCGAAAGTAGATGCATCTGACTTTCTACGAGTGTAGTCTATATATTAAAATTCGCTCATATGAACGCCTACAGACAGGCAACATACTTACTAGCTTCATAAATACCCCTTTAGCTCAAAGCTTTGCTAAACTTCGTTTCCCACTTTAATGACACCAGTGATCCGAAGCGTGGGCACCCCGGGCTGATGAACAGCGCTAAATTAGGCTGCTATTGCAAAATTGTCTTCTGCGTTTATCTTTTTGCATACTTGATTAACGAGGTGACATGCTGCCTCGACTCGCTTATCAAACTCCTCTTACCCCCGTCGAAGCCAAAACGCCCCCATGTTAGTAACGAAGTTTGAAACTTCATTATTCAATTTTTCTTTGTTCCTAAATTATATATTATAAAAAATATAATGTCAAATATCATATTACTACAATAATTACATAAAATACATTCTACTTAAAAAACAAAAAAAGTTCTCTTTATAATTTTAAATTATAAAAAGAACTTTTTAATTTCCTTATCTACTTTCTAAGAATTCAGTTAACTTATTTACAGTTGACATATCTTCTCTTTCTAAGTCAGTAGGTTGTAATTTTATTCCTAGTTTTTCTTCTATTTGAAGTAACATTTCAATTATTGCTAAAGAATCTAATAATCCTGCTTCAAAAAGATCTAAATCTAAATCCTCTGCAATTTCATCATTTCCAGTAACTTCAATAAACATTTCTAATACTTTATCTTTCATAATTAACACACATCCTTTTCACATATAGTATAGCAAATGATAATCTTAAATTCATTCAAATTTAAGATAACAATACTTTATTTAAATAAATATCCTGAGAATATTAACATACCAAAACATACAATATGGAATGTTACTACTCTTTGTATCATTTGAAACCATTTTTCTTTTTTATGCTTTTTATAATAAGTCGATTTTCTTTGATATATATCAGTTAAAACTAATGCTGAACCTTGATACAATCCATAAATTATGTAATATGTAGTTAGTCCATGCCATAATCCCATTACAAACATTGTTATTATTTGAGCCACATGTGATGCTATAATTCTATTTTTGAATCTTTTCTTTCTCATTGAATTTAATACGAATCTTGAAAAGATATAATCACCAAACCATCTTGATAAAGATATATGCCATCTAGTCCAAAATTCCTTCATATCTTTACTTACAAAAGGTTTGTTAAAATTGTCTGGTGTTTTAATTCCAAATATATAACTAGTTCCAACTGCAAATAAACTATATCCTGCAAAATCAAAGAATAGATATAATGTATATGCATACATATAGTTCCAGCTATTTAAGAACGTTATATCTGTAGGTATCTTTAATAGCCAATACGTATCTATTAAATATGCCAAGATAAATTTATATCCTATAGCTAAAATTATTTTTCTAAACCCTGGTATTAAATATTCATTTATATATTCTTCTTTTTCAATCTTACAATTTAAATTTTCCTCAAATCTTTTCCATCTATCAATAGGTCCTGAACTTAAAGTTGGAAAAAATATTATGAAATATATAAATGTAGTGAATTTTATTTCTGTAATTCTTCCATCATAAATTTCAATTATCATTTGAATAGCTTTAAAATTCAAATATGATAAACCAATAAATCCAATAATAGATGAATATCTAGTAACCCCTGCTAATTTAGTAATAACAACAGGAAGCATTGATAAAAATAATGCTAACCAATATATGTACTTATTATCTGTTTTCTTTCTTATAAATAAATACATATAGATTACAAAAGTTTCACCCAGTAAAAACATTAAAAATAAATACAAGCCTATAGTTTTACCCATAAGTAATAAGATCATAACTACTGATACAATTATCCCATAATACTTAGGTCTTCTTCCATTTAACAATAATATTATTGCAGGAATAAACGTTAGTAATAGTAAATATAAGTAGAAGTAATCTCCATATTGCGTTAACTTCATTATAATTCCTCCGCTAATTTCTTTCTATCAATTTTTCCGTTTATATTAGTAGGAAATTCTTTTACTATTTTTATATTTCTAGGAACCATATATGAAGGTATTAATTCACTTAGTTCTTTTTTTATCATTATTCCATTTTTTAATCCACTTAATCCATTATCTTCTTTTAATTCAATGAAAGCAGTTAAATATGCTATCTTTCCATCCTTATTAACTGGAACAACAGCTGCATTCTTTACATTACTTACTCTAACTAAATTATTTTCTATATCTTCTATCTCTATTCTATATCCATTTAATTTTATTTGAAAATCTTTTCTACCACAGTAATATAAGTTTCCATTAACATAGTATCCTAAATCTCCAGTTCTATAAGCTCTGCATTTTTCTCCATTATACTCATCGTAATAAAATGATTTTTTAGTCATTTCTTCATTATTAAAGTATCCTTTGCTTACACTAGGACCTACTATTATAATTTCTCCTTTTTCTTCATCTTTTAAAACATTTCCTTCTTCATCAACAATTTTAACTACTGATTTCTTCATAGGATATCCAATAGGTAAACTTCCTTCTTGCGATAATACTTCTCTATTCATATCATTTATACTTACCGCTACTGTTGCCTCGGTGGGACCATATCCATTTATTATTCTCGTATTTGGAAATCTCTTTAAAAGTTCTTCACATAATGGCTTAGGAAGTATTTCTCCTACAAACACCATAGCCTTTAGATTAGTTAACATATTTGAATTAAAGTCGCTCTCAGTTACACACATTCCCGCAAATGAAGGCGTAGATACCCATATATTGATTCCTGAATGTTTTATATCCTCAAACATTTGTTTTAAATTTGAAAGTGTATTTTTAGAAAATCCATGTAGAGTTTTTCCATAGCATAATCCCGGATAAATTGAAGTTACAGATAAATCAAATGAATATGCTGCTTGATTCATAAGCACTTCTTTACTTTCATCTAGCTTTAAATATTCTGCTATCCATTCAACAAAATTATCTAAATTGTTGCTGCTTATTTGCACTCCCTTTGGTTTTCCTGTACTACCAGAAGTGAATAAAATATATGCATTTTCATCCTCTTTTACCCAATTTTCTGCACTTACCTCTAAATCACTATATTCATTAACTATTTCTTTAATTTCTTTTTCTTTTAAAACTAATATATTATCGAAAACATTACCGTCACTAAAATCTATAAGAATTTGTGGATTTACCTCTTTAATGATTGCATCCACTCTTTCTTTAGGATAACTTATATCTATAGGTATGTATGCTCTCCCACATTTTAATGATGATATCATAGATGCCATCATTAAATTTTCTTTATTTCCGTAAATAATAATAGGAGTTCTATCATTACCTAATTTCTTTAATACAAAGCTTGCTATACTTTCTGATATATTATCTAATTCTTTATATGTCATAGATATTCCATCACAAGTTAATGCAACTCTATCACTTTTTGAAAACTTCTTTATTCCTTCTAATATCTTCATTTTAACTACACCTTTCTTTAAAATTGATTGTATATAAATGGAATTTCGTTAAATGGTTCAAATACTAATATTAAAATAGCAAAAATCACTACTATTGAACTTATTAAAACAAATTTCAATTCTTCATTATTCTTTAAAGCGTTTATAAAGTTCTTCATCTACTTTAAGCCATCCTTTCCATCCTAAATGCATTACATCACACATAAAATAAGGTGTATATTCTTCATCTTTTAAGTTTAAGACATCAAAGCCTTTTTCTTCTGCCATCTCTTGAACTTTATCATAAAATTCGTCTCTTTTTTCTTTGCTAAGTCCAGTATGGTCATACCATAATCCATTTGTTGGCATTAATATTATAAATGGCTCGATTCCCAACTCCGTACAAGTATCTAAATATAACTCATAATCCTCAAATTCTTTTGACTTCATTAAATCAACATTCTTATTTGAACCTTTTTGTGATTCTACATTACTCTTTAAGTTATTATTGTAATAAGTGTCATACACCATAAATTCATTGTTAGTTACTTGTGGACTTGCTTCTTCTTCTGCTCTTTTATATTCCTCATCCCAATTAACTACTTCACTTTGAAGTTCACTTTTTTCTGGTAATTTTTTTAACTTTTTATATAATAGTCCTTTATCTTTAAGTTCAACCACTTCTTTTCTTGCAATAAAATAAGGCTTACATAATATATCAGCCATGTTATATAAAAAATTATCACTACTATACATTTTTGAATATAATCTTTCTGGTGCAAATTGAGTACTTCCAGATAATAAACTACATATTCTAGTTGCATATTGTTTTTTATTACCTTCGCTTATTTTCTCATTACTTAAAAAATTATAAAATTGTACTGGTGAAAAATTGGCTTGAAAACTGCCTGAATCTATTCCACCTTCTCCCATAAACCATTGTAATGAAAGTACTAGTGCAACTTTTTTACCTTCCATATCAACTTGTTGACTTCCCAATATAGATGATTGATGTAAATGTTGAGAATACGATCTTCCATTTGTAACAATTTGATCTAATCCCTTAACTGGGAAAAATGTTGTAGGTAATTGTGAAACTGGAGAACCTAACTCTGATGACCCTTGTAATACTAATTCATTTTCTTGAGTAATATACTCATTATATGCTAATCCTTTATCCTTATATATGCTCCCATATTCCTTATTTATGCTGGTTAAATCTTTAGAATTTAACATATCATTTAATTCTTTATCTAAAAAAATATTTAAAGAAGTAACTGTTATTAGCATTATAATAATAGGAAGTATTATGTATATAGCTATCTTTTTCATATTGTCCCTCCTTTTTAATAATTAACTATTCATCATTAAAATTTTATACACATTAATTCTAAAAATAAATATCATAAATCTGCTTAATATCATTAATATTTTATACAGATAGTTATATCAATGTCAATATTATCTGAGTTAACGTTTTATTTTTCTAAAACTCACTTTATATTATATTGTAACCATTTCTACTTATAGAGAAATATTAGAATAATATCTATAAAAATAATTAAGGAGCAATTAATTGCTCCTTAATTATTTTTATTATTCACTCTGTTTTAAATATATTAACCTATTCTTATTTAATCATTTGCAAATAAATTCGTCAGTTCTGTTGCTTCATTATATATGTTTTCAACACTTTCTTGTATACTATTAATTTGTTCTTCCTGTTCTTCTTGTAGTGTTGTTACTTCTTCTGTATTAGCTACATATTGTTCAGTAATAGCTGTTGTACTCTCAACATTTGATTGTACATTATCTACTAATGAATTTATTTTTTCCACTAATTCATATTCTTTATATATGTCATCTTTAATATTTTCAAACATTTTTTGCATATCTTTAAAACTAATCAAAGTAGATTCTATGATGTCTCGACCTTTTTCAGCTTCTTCATCACCTTTTTTAACAGACTTAACTACCATTTCTATCTTACTTTGTATACCTAATATAGATTCCTCTATTTCATTAGTTGTTTCTTTAGTTTTTTCAGATAAGCTTCTTACTTCATCTGCAACAACAGCAAATCCCTTACCAGACTCTCCTGCTCTTGCTGCTTCTATAGATGCATTAAGTGCTAAAAGATTAGTTTGTTCCGAAATTTCTTTTATTCCTCTAAGTACATTTATAACTTGTTTCATATTATCACTGAATTCTATTACTGTTAAATTAGCTTCACTCATTATAGTTCTAATGCTATTAATATGATCACTTGCTATATTAATACTTGAAAAGTTCTCATCTGTTTTTATACTAAGATTCTTAGAACTCTCCTCAATTTCATTAGATAATTCTAATGTTGAATTTATTTCCTCCTTGATATATTCAACAGAATTTGTAATATCAGACATACTAGTCACTTGAACTTCTATTCCTTGAATTATTTCTTCCATTGCCCGTGTTACACTTTGTGATTGATTTTTTGTGCTTTTAGTACTTTCATTTAATGTATCTATTTGACTAACTATATTGCTATTAGTATTACTAATTTTTAAAATAGCAGATTTTATTTCATTTTGAGAATGAATTGAACTTTCTAGTGCCTCCTTAGCCCATTTGACCATAAAATATAATGTTACTTCAGATATTATTACTGCGGTAAATTGTGTTATAAATATATCTATACCTTGTCCTTTTCCTAATAAATTAAAGCCTATTATAAATTGAATAAATAGTATAATTGCGTTTAATATTATTGAATAGATTATTATTATTTTATGATCAAAGTATAATGAACTCATTACTAATGTAGATAAAAACAATATTATTGCAAAACCTGTTCCCCCAGCTAAAATTACAAAAGCCAATTCTGATATCATTATAATAAGTGGAATCCCTATCCCACATATCACAGGTGTATTTACAAATTTTTTAATGCACAATGCACATACAGTTACAAATGCACAAAACGCCAATGTAGTTGTACCCCTAACTAATCCATGTAAAACATATGATTGCACTATTAATGTTAAGCATAAAAATAATAATAATTTAATGTTTAAAATATTTGCTCTTTCTAATTCGTATGTCCCCTTTTTCATAAATTCCCTCCTAATCCTACTTTATACAATATAATAACATATTTATACATGCTCTTCTATTAAAAGATATTTATTCTTATTTAATTTATAATGTTATAACTACATTTATATTTTATTAAAAGTTATTTTTTAATGCATTTCTATACTTATAAGTGTGATTAATATATTTAATCATTTCTTTTTTTATAAATAATTTATTATCTTTAAATTTAATTGTATTTTTTCCAAATATAGTATTGACAAAATTAGTATATAGCTGTACTATTGTATTACGTTATTAATACAATAGTACAAGGAGTTGAAAATATGGGTTGGGAATTCAAAGATGATAGACCAATATACCTACAGTTAATAGATCAACTGCAATTACGAATTATTTCAGGTATATATAAAACTGGTGATAAATTACCATCTGTAAGAGAACTTGCTAGTGAAGCTTCTGTTAATCCTAATACAATGCAAAAAGCTCTTACTGAGCTTGAACGAAAAAACTTAGTATTTACACAAAGAACAAGTGGTAGATTTATTACGGAGGATATAGACTTGATTAATAAAATTAGAAATGATCTAGCTAAAAAAGAAATTGAGAGTTTTCTTAATAATATGAAAAATATAGGCTATGCCCAAAATGAAATAATTAATATTATGGATAAATTTATGAAGGAGATGAAATAATGAATAATACACCTATATTGGAATGCAAAAATTTAGTTAAAAATTATGGTGGAAAACAAGCATTAAAAGGTATTGATTTAACAATTAATCGCGGTAGAATTGTTGGCCTTTTAGGACCAAATGGTAGTGGTAAAAGTACATTAATAAAACTTGCTAATTCACTCTTAACACCTAACAGTGGTGAAATATTAATTAATGGAAATAAACCTGGTGTTGAAACAAAAAAAATAGTTTCCTATTTACCAGAAAGAACTTATCTAAATGATTGGATGAAAGTATCTGATATTATAAATTTATTTAAAGATTTTTATAAAGATTTTAATTCTGATAAAGCTTATGATATGTTAAAAAATCTAAATATTAATCCTAATGATAAATTAAAAACTATGTCTAAGGGTACAAAAGAAAAAGTACAACTTATTTTAGTAATGAGTAGAGATGCTGAACTTTATTTTTTAGATGAACCAATAGCTGGAGTTGACCCTGCGGCTAGAGATTATATATTAAACACTATTATTAATAATTATAATGAAAATGCAACTGTAATTATATCTACACATTTAATATCAGATATTGAACAAGTATTAGATGATGTTGTATTTATATCTTATGGTGAAATATACTTGACAAAAAGTGTTGATGAAATTAGAGAAGAACACGGAAAAAGTGTTGATGCTTTATTTAGGGAGGTATTTAAATGTTAGGAAAATTAATGAAATATGAGACAAAAGCAACTGGAAGAACATTACTTCCACTTTATGCTGCACTTTTAATATTTGCACTAATTAATAAAGTTTTTATGAATAATGATTTTTCTGTTCTTAACACAGATACTTTAGGTGGAATTCCAGCTGTCCTTAGTGTATTTGCTTATGGATGTACTATGGCTGCGGTATTTATAGTAACATTTTTTATAATTGTACAAAGATTTTATAAAAACATTCTTGGAGATGAAGGTTATTTAATGAATACATTACCTGTAGCTCCTTGGCAAAATATATTTAGTAAACTTTTAATTGCTGTTATGTGGACTATAGTTAGTGGTATTGTTGCAATACTTTCAGTGTTAATTTTAGCATTTAATTCTAATGCACTTAACCCAAATTTCTTTAATGATTTATGTACTGCTTTTTCATCTATTTATCAATATTGGGGTATAAGTGGTTATATGGTTGGTTTAGAATTTATAATTGCTGCATTAATTCAAATGGCTATGGGAATTATTATGATATATGCTTCCATATCAATAGGTCACTTATTTAATAAGAGAAAAATATTATCTTCATTTGGAGCATTTATAGTTTTAAATCTTATCATGAATACAATACTTTCTACTTTAGCAATTACTTTTTCAGATAAAGTTTCTAATTCTATGATTTCATGGAATATATCTTCAATCAATCAATTTCACGGAGTTTTTATTTCTGCTATAGCTATTAATGCTATATTCTTTATATGTTATTTCTTAATAACTAATTACATCATAAAAAATAAATTAAATTTAGAATAATTGCATTAAATAAAAATAGTTGAGATTTTAATCTCAACTATTTTTATTTACTATTAAATTTATTTATATCTCTATTCTTTAGTCACTAATTGTTGGTAGTGAGCTTAAGTTATTTGATTCATTTTGATCTGGTAAACTTCTAAGATATTCTTCTCCCTTTCTAGACACACTAACTGATACACCTGCTATACTCCCATCCTTGGCCATTTTAACGCCTTCTTCTTTAGATATTCTTTGACCATTTGAAAGTTCGTATCCTGTTATTTCTCCTGAATTTTTTATTACAGCTGATATTGATTGTGAATTACTACTAGGTGTAGTCACTTCTTTAGTACTGTTAGTTGATACACCATCTAACATTTCTTTATTATTATTCATAAAATCACACCTCCTATAATATTATGATGTTATTTTATCCTAATATTATATTTTAATTCATTAGATTTTTTTACATAAAATATTTTTAATTACTATATCTTATATAAATTAAGTACATTTTAGCTTTAATCATAATACTATACAGTAACAGCAATAAATATTTGAGGTGAATATAGTATGAATCCATTATTAAGTATGATATTTAGCGCATTATTTCCTAATAGTCCCCTATCTGGTATGATGAATGCTATGGGTGGTAATCAAATGATGGGAAATAATCCTATGATGGGTGGAAACCAAATGATGGGAAATAACCAGATGATGAATGGTAATCCTATGATGAATATGTTTGGTGGTGGAAATAACAACCAAAATCAAGGAATGGGTGGTAATCCCCTTTTAAACATGCTTATGGGCGGAATGAATCCAAACATGATGAATGGTGCTAACATGATGAATAATCCTAATATGAATAATAATGCTCTTATGAATATGCTTATGGGAAATCAAAATAATGGCGGTAATCCGTTTAACGGTATGAACAGCATGAATAAAAATAACATGAATAACATGAATAACATGAATAAAAATAATATGAATAATACTAATTCTAATCATAGAAGATAATGGAACGCCAAAATGAGCCTTAAAATGTTAAGGCTCATTTTAATTTTAGTAAAACTTAAACATTCATAAATATAAACTGTAAATATTATTATGCTAAGTATTAATAATAATATTATTTCTATGATTTACTAGTGCTAGCCAATCTTTAAAGTTTGATTATCATTTATATAATACTATCCATTGGCATTCTTGGATTTCTTTCAATTCTTGTTATAGAACTTCAGATTCCTTTTATAAAAATCAGAAAAAAATCAATTAATTATACTAGAAACAAAAAAAGTTTCATATGAAACTTTTTTATTGACTTTGCCTTATAATGTAATATACTTATATTATAAAAGAAAGTATTTTAGTTTCATATGAAATGTTTATATTTGTATTCAAAATTAATCTATGATATACTTTTTGTAATATTGATTTTGATAAGGGTGATAAATATGATAAATAGACATACTAAACTTCTTGAATTGGTTAATAGCAATGAACGTATTGAGGTTTCTAGATTATCAGAATATTTAGATGTATCTCAAGTTACAATTCGTAAAGATTTAAAAGTATTAGAAGAAAAAGGTCTTTTAAGGCGTGAGCATGGATATGCAATAATAAATTCTAGTGATGATATCAATAATAGATTATCTATAAATTATGATATCAAGCGAAAAATAGCACAATTAGCATCAGATCTTGTTTCTAATGGTGAAACTATTATGATTGAATCTGGATCATGTTGTGCATTACTTGCAGATGAAATTGCGCGTAACAAGAAAGACGTAACTATTATTACTAATTCAGCATTTATAGCATCTTATATAAGGGAAGTTCCTTTTATAAATATTATACTGTTAGGTGGCGACTATCAACATGAATCACAAGTTTTGGTAGGACCCATCACAAAAAAATGTGCACAAGAATTTTTTGTTGATAAATTATTTGTTGGTACAGATGGATTTAGCATAGATAGCGGATTTAGTGGCATAAATCATCTTCGTACTGAAACAGTAAAAGCTATGGCAGAATGTGCTAATAATCTCATAATACTTACGGAATCTTCAAAACTCTCTAAACGAGGTACTGTTGCTCAATTTAAAGCCAGTGAAGTAGATTATTTATTAACCGACAATAATATTTCTGATAACATTAAAAATGAATTATTAAAAAATAATGTTACAATAAAAACTATTTCTATAAATTAAAATCTTTCTTTAAATTAATTAAAGACTATGTCTATTTAGAAATTTATTCTTAATAGGCATAGTCTTTTCCTAATTTAATATTTTGCTGCTATTACTTCTACTTCACATAATACATTTTTAGGTAATTCTTTTACTGCAACACAAGATCGTGCAGGATTACCAATAAAATATTTTGCATAAATTTCATTAAACTTAGAAAAATCATTCATATTAGCAAGAAAACAAGTTGTTTTTATAACATTAGAAAATTTAATATCATTAGCTTCTAATATAGCACCAATATTTTTCATAACTTGCGTAGCTTGATCTTCAATATTTTTTCCAATAACTTCTCCACTTAATGGATCTAATGGAATTTGTCCTGATGTAAATAATAAATCTGCAAAGCTTACTGCTTGAGAATATGGACCTATTGCCTTAGGTGCTTTATCTGTCTTTGTAACTTTTAACATTTTAATTCCCCCAATAATAATTGTATTTTTTATAAATTTTAAGAACATATTACATATTGCTTTAATAGATATTTTAATACATACACGTCTTAAAATCCACTAACATTTTTCAGTATTTTCCTAAAATTTTATTGTCAATATTTTATCTTCTTATTTTTATAATCAGATATGTTTCCTCTTTTAAAATAATTTTTAACACAAATCATAATTCAGTACATTATTACTATATATTATAGTAACGATAAAACAACTTATACTTTGGAGGCGCTCATAATGTTTCAATTTTATTTTTATTATAAATTATATTTCCTATTGTCAATTCCATTCATAGTACTTCTTGCAACATTATTTCATTACACATATAAATTAAGTAATAATTCATTATTAGTTGGCATATTTACTCCAATTAACGAAAGTATTTGGGAACACTTAAAACTTGCTATATACCCTACAATAATTTGGTATGCTATGTCTAATATTATTTTCAAAAATATTATATTGGATTGGAAAAAATGGTTTTATACATGCACAATTTCAATGATAATTGCTTCAATTATAATAGTTGTCTTTTACTATACCTATACTGGTGCTTTAGGGATTCACTCTTTAGTCTTAGATATATTTTCTTTAGTTTTAGGTGTATCTATTGGTCAATATATTGGCTTTAAGGCTTATGCTAATTATGATTTAAGTAATAATTATTTATATTCTGGTCTTTTCTTTATTACTATATTTCTATTTACTCTATTTACATTTGTCCAACCTAAAATACCTCTTTTCATCGATTCAACTACCGGAAAATATGGAATTAACTAATATTAATTGTAAAATATTGAACTTAATTCTTTCAAATAAATAATAATTATGTTATAATATAATAAATTAATAAATAATGATTATTTATTTAGTAAGCGGAGGTAATTCGAAATGGATATAAAACAACAAATATTAAATACTATGAATGAAGCAAATAAACCACTAAGTGCTGGAGAAGTAGAAAAACTTTCTGGATTAGATCGTAAAGATATTGATAAAACCTTTAAAGAATTAAAAAAAGAAGAATTAATAATTTCTCCAGTTCGTTGCAAATGGGAACCTGCTAACAAATAAAAAAAAATATCCCTAGGAATTTATCCTAAGGATATTTTTTTATTTGACTCTATTTTAACCCTACAGTAATTATTTAATATCTAAAACTAATTCTTTTATATTATCTACTATTTTATTTACAATTAACATAACTTCCTCTTTATTTCTATTTCCTGATAGAAGTTTTTCTAAATTTTCTTCAAAATCTTTAGGCAAGTATTTACACGAACTTAAACATATTGAAATCAATCTTTTTTCTCCTGGATGTTGCAATTCATTAACTGCAAAAATTATATCAAAATAACTAGCCAGAAATTCTGTAATTCTATGATTTATGCTAACTATATCTCTTCTAATTATTGCTTTTTTTATTTGCGTAGAAAATGAAGGAATATATCCATCTAATAATTTCAGATTTTTTTCTATAATATTTCTTCTTAATTCTTTAGGATATTTAATGTCATATTTGTCTTTTAAATCTTTTAATTTATTATTTTTATCATATAAAACTACACATTCATTAATATTTGACCACATACAAGTAGTATATCCATTGTGTGCATTGCAATCCAAGACTACTGATTTTAATTCATTTTCAAATTCATCCACACTTCGATAAATAATTTCAATAATTGTTCCATCATTTAAATAACAATCATCTTCAACTTCCCAATAAGTATTATTTAACTCTATATAATTGCAATATTTATCTAAAATATTCTTTCTAACTTCTTTAGATAAATCAGAATTCAAATAAACATATAGATCATAATCTGAATTATTATCATTTAATTTAGTAGCTCTTGAGCCTCCAAGAGCTATGCTTTCTATTTCTTGTCTTTTACTAAGGTCTTCAATTAAATTTTTAATTTTCTCCATTATGCTCTCCCCCATATACTCATATAAGTATACTATATTATTAATAAAATCTATTTTATGCTTATTTTTTATTCCTAAATTTAATTAATATCCTCACTCTTCATATTGATATATCAATATTATTCTTAATATTTATATAAAACAGAACAAGCAGTTCTAGTTGCTGCAATAGACCAAAATACTACATAATCTCCTCTTTTAATTTTCCCACTCTTTACTCCATCATTAAAAGCCATAAGAGGTGAGCTTGTCCCTGTATATCCAAACTTATCTCCTACAAAAATAACTTTTTCTGAATCTAATCTTAATCTATCTATGCATCCATTTATTATAGGAAGTGCAAACTGTGAAAGACAAAAGGCACTTATATCAGATATATTTAAATTATTATCTTTTAATAATTTGTTAATAGAATTTACTGCTATATCAATCACATCATCATCACATTCTGACCATCCAAATTTCATATCATCATAAGATGTAGTATCTTTATAATATGAAGATGAACCGCATTGTGGATACATTACTGCACTATATTTTTTACTATCAGTAAAATAATCTGAATCAATAAATCCACACTCTTCATCTGTTTTTTCTAAAATCATTGCACATGCTGCATCTGCAAACATCGGGTAACATAATTCATCACTACGTTTCATATGAATTGAAGCATAATCTGATCCTATTATTAATGCTCTTTTAAGTTTCTTATTTTGAAGTAATTGTCTTGAGGCTGTATCAAGAGTTACTAACATACCAAGACAATTTACATTTAAGTCCATAACTATAGTATCGTTTTTACCTTTTACAGCATTATGTACTATCAAAGCTTGAGTTGGGCATATATATTCTGGAAATTGACTTGAAAATATAATTAAATCTATATCCTCACCTTTAAGATTTGCACTCTCTAATACTTTTAATGAAGCCTGAATTCCCATACTAAGTGTTGTATCCGTATCATTATTTACTATTCTTCGTTCTTTTCTTCCGAAAGCTTCTAAAAGTCTATGTATGTCTTTTCCTTGTTCCTTAAAGTGATTTATGTAAAATTCATTATTTACTATATTTTCTGGATATTCTGTTTCTATAGCTCTTATCTTTATATTCATTTATATTTCTCCATTCTAATTATTTTAATTAATTAATAGTTCTTAAAAATGTCATAATTATAGATTAATATGTATACATACAATAATCTTATTGTAAAATATTACCAACATATATTATGATAATCTACATTTAATTTCATGTCAACCCATAATTACTTAAATTATACTATTTTTTGAATTTTATTCTATTTTTTCTTTATTTTTTTATATTTTTTTACTAAATAATTTAATTTTATGTAAACTAAAAAAGATGAGTTCTATACATTTAAGAAATCACCTTTTACTTTATAAATTAGTTAATCTTATATTTTATGTTTATTTAAAAAATCTTCTACAACTTTATTAAATTCCTTAGGGTTTTCTGATGCAACAAAATGACTTGAATTTGAAATAATATTTACTTCAGAATTTTGTATTAGTCGTGAAATCAGTTTAGTATGATTTTCTTTAATCATATCATTATCTCCAGCTACTACTAATACAGGTATTTTAATTTTTTGAAGTTGTTCTTCTGATAACTTTGGATTACTTACCATTAAATTTAAAATATCTCTATTATTTTTTGCTTTATTTGAAAATAACGAAAAAAGTCTTGATATATAATATTCCATTATAACTGGAGCTTGAACTAAAAACTTTACTCCATTAGGATTAAAATTTGCTCCATTTAAAATAAGTGATTTAATTCTATTATGATATTTTAAACCTAAATGCAATGCAGTATTGCCACCATCACTGAATCCTAAAATATGTACTTTTTTAATATTAAGCGAATCCAAAACTGAAATCACATCATCTGCAAATAGCCAAAAATCAAATGGTATATTTCCTTTTGTAGATTTACCATGACCCCGAGTATCTATGGCAATAACCATATATTTATTTGAAAAATATTCTATTTGATTTTTAAAATACTCTAAATTCTCACCATTCCCATGTAAGAATACTATTGGTTCTCCATTACCATATACTTCATAATATATATCAGCTGTTTTATTAGTAATTATATCGGAATATGATTTATTCAATGGTTTTCCCTCCTTTTATATCTCAGATACTTGTTTGTCTAATAAATAAATTTAGTTTAAATTCTGTTATAATTTAATTATACTATTTAAATTTTAATGATTATAATTTAAATATGTATATACTAATTAAGTTTAAAATTTCATGCTAAAATAAAATGTACTTTTATAAATTATATATTATTTTTTAGTATAAAAAGTCAATTTAATTACGTATACTAAAAAACAATATACACTCAATTAAAATAAGACTTAAATTTTGCATAGAGCAAGATTTAAGTCTTATTTTAGAATCAATATTATATTATGAATTAACTATTTCTCCACCATTAATATGTATTGTTTGACCTGTAATGTATGATGCACATTCAGATGCTAAAAATACATATGCTCCAGCACATTCAACTGGTTGGCCCGCTCTCCCCATAGGAGTATCTGCTCCAAATGTAGTTACTTTAGTTGAATCAAAACTAGATGGTATAAGAGGAGTCCAAATTGGTCCTGGTGCAACCGCATTTACTCTTATTCCACTTTTATTCTTTGCAAGAGAAAGTGCTAATGATCTTGTAAATGCAGTTATAGCTCCCTTTGTCATAGAATAATCAATTAATGTTTCATTCCCCTTAAATGCTACAACAGAAGCAGTATTTATTATACAACTTCCTTGTTTTAAATATTTTAATGCCTCTCTAGTCATATAAAAAGTTCCATATGCATTGACTTTAAAAGTCTTGTCAAATTGTTCATCAGATAAATTCTTTATATCTTGACATTCATATTGAACAGCTGCATTATTTACTAAAATATCTAACTTCCCATATTCACTTATAGTTCTTTTAATAGCTTCATTACAGAATTCTGATTTTCCAATATCACCATTTATAATAGTACACTTTCGTCCTATATTTTCTATAAGTTTTTTTGTTTCTTCTGCATCCCTATTTTCATTATAATAAATAATTACTATATCTGCTCCTTGTTTAGCATAGGCTATTGATACAGCTCTTCCAATACCACTATCTCCACCAGTAATTAAAGCTACTTTATTGTTTAACAAATCACCATCTTTATTGTAATTAGAATCATCATAAACTGGTACTGGGTTCATCTCATATTCAAGCCCTGGATGATTAGTCTGATGCTGTGATGGAAATGAATTAGGAAACTTCATTTTTATTCCTCCTTAGTATTTACTTAATACTAAATATTATTTCCTAATACCTAAAAAATTATTTATTACATACTTTATAAAAAATCATTTATAAAATGATCTTTATCTCTAATAAAATGCAAATACCTTACCAACAAATTACTTAAATAATTTACTTTATTAAAATTTAAGCTTTCAAATAAACTGCTTTTTATTTAAAAGTTTAACTACTAAATTGACTAATGTAAGTATTAAAGGTTAAACAGTATTTTGTTTCTTTTTCTAATAACTCATTTTCAATAAATCCAACCTTTTTAAAAACCTTACTTGATCTATGATTTTCTTTATGAATTTTAGCTACAACCTTATTAAATCTATACTTTAAAAATGCTTCACTTAAAGCTTTTTTTACAGCTATTGTTCCTATCCCTTTTCCCCATCTTTTTTTATCGCCAATCGCAACAACTATTTCTGCACTGTTATTATTACCTTTAGTAACAATCTTTAAATAACCAATTGATTTATTTTTATGCTCTATCATATAAAATGGACCATTATTATTAAAATATTGAGTCATTACAGGTAATGTTGAATTGTTTGCTAAACTATCTAAACTATTTGTTATTCCATCTTTTTCATTTAAGTATTTAGCTACATCTTCATCCTTTAACCATTTTGCAATATCAAAAACATCGTCTCTATAAACCTCATGTTGGAGATTTATATCTGAATATAACATTGTACTATCCCTCCAAATAATCTAATAATCTTAGTCGATTGTACCAATTATACAAGCCAATAGTAAAATGCTGTAATTTTTGTAATATGTTATTATATTGAAATAATCTATCTATTCTCAATTTATATGAGTTTTCTTCCAATTTATTGGTAGCTGTAATTAAATTCAATTAAATTCTATTAAAAGTAATTTAATTGAATTTAATTACATTTCCATTATTAAAATTAAGTTTTTTAACTTAAAAGTTTTAGTTTTAAAATAAAAAGAATAAAGTATTACCATGATTTTATATAGATGCATTTCTTTTTTTAAATTACTCTTTAAATCTTATTTCATCGATAGTAAATAATACAATTGCACAACTCAATACAATTACAGAAATCCAAACTGATTTAACTCCAATTTTCAGAGTCGATACTCCTCCTAAACATGCTCCTACTAAAAAAGAAATTATAATTATACAATAACGAATTGATTTCATAGTGTAGGTATTATCCTTTTTTCTAAATGCCATATATGCAGCTTGTGAAGCACTTCTTAAATTCCCAGTACACATAGTTGTACTGTATGGAGAATCAACTAATTTTCTAAATGATGATATCTGTACAGATGAAACAAATGATATGGTGGTAGTTACAAATATATCAGGAATTGTAGTTGGTATAAATCCTATAATAAAAAGTACCAACATTTCAATTATTAAAATAGCACGATGACTGTCTACAACTACAATACAAAATTCAAATTCTTTTATTCTCTCTGCTACAATTACACCAATTATAAATGCTAAAATAGGTAAAAATGCCATTAAAGCTCCTCTAAAATTTCCTTTAGTTACCTCTACTCCTACTAAAACTATATTGCCGGTTTCTGCATTTGCAAAAACCCCCCCCCTACATACAAATGTATAAGCATCAAGGAATCCTCCCACAATAGCCAAAAGTATTCCTAAATGTACGGATTCCGATGTATTAACGTGTTTATTTTTACATGCATTAACATCTATATCTTTAGTAAACAATATTAAACTCCCCCTTTATACAACGCAAAAAATATATCATCATAACATAAAAGCAATGATGATATATTAATAAATAATCTTCTATTTTTTATTTGGTTCTTTATATTCTACACCTTTACAATCTACAGTAATTGATTCGATAATCACATCATCTTTAGGAATATCTTTTGATTTAGTTTTTACACTGCCTATTTTATCTAACACATCAAAACCTGATACTACCTTACCAAAAGCAGCATATTCTCCATCAAGATGCGGAGAATCTCCAGTCATTATAAAAAACTGACTACCTCCACTATTAGGGTTTTGTGATCTTGCCATAGATAGTACACCTTTGGTATGCTTTAATCCATTTGGTATACCATTTGATGCAAATTCTCCTTCTATTGAATAGCCTGGCCCTCCAGTTCCATCGCCATTTGGATCTCCACCTTGAATCATAAAATCTTTAATTATTCTATGAAATTTAAGGTTATTGTAAAAACCTTTATTAGCTAAATCTATAAAATTATTTACTGTATTTGGTGCTGTTTCTGGATACAGCACAGCTTCAATAACTCCATAGTCTTTAACATTTATAGTTGCTAATGGTAGATTGCCAATTACCTCAGGAGTATTACTGTAAGTATCTTCTGTTGTAGAGTTTGACTCAGCATTTTGTTTAGTATCATTATCTTTTAAATTTCCACAACCAACTAATCCTAAAGAGCTAACAAAAACTAATAATAAAATCAACTTGGTATACTTCTTTATACTTTTTATACTCATCAAATTCCTCCACCCTACAATTAAAATTTTAATAATATAAGTATAACATAATTTACTTATTTTTATATACAACAAAGGTAGACATTATTCTAAATATATAATATCTACCTCTACCATTAATTTATATTATCTTTTTAATTATTTTGTATTTTAAATGTTCATATATTAAAATACTTCTAAAGCAAAATCTTAAATTAGACATATTCTAAATTTTAAACTTAGAAATTTCTTCTTTTAATTTTTTAGCATTTTCTTGTGATTTTAATGAATTCTCTAAAACACTATTAGATTTATCATTGACTTGTAAAATACTACTTGCAATATCTGTAGTACCTCCAGCTCCTTCATTTGCAGCTTGTGAAACTCCATCTATTGTTTTAATTACTTCTTGTAACGATGCTAAAAGTTCCTCTGAACTTGAACTAAAATCAGTTACAAGACTATCAACAAACTCAGCATCTTCGCTGTATTTATCTGCTACATCTAACATCTTCTTATAATCATTATAAACATCTATAGACATAAATTTCAGCAATTTATCTGAGCTACTAGAAAGATTTCCAACTGCACTTGTTACTTTTCCTGTTATATTTTGAATTTCTATTACAGTATCCTTTGATTGCTCTGCAAGCTTTCTTATCTCTTCAGCAACAACTGAAAATCCTTTTCCTGCTTCTCCTGCTCTAGCTGCTTCTATAGCTGCGTTTAATGCAAGAAGATTAGTTTGTGAAGTTATTTGCATTATTGATTCTGAAAGTACATTTATTTCTTCAACAACTTTTGATTCTTGTATTGCCTCTTCTAATTCTATTTTTGTACTTTTAAATAATTCAGTTGACTTCATCTCTGAAGCTTGTACATTTATTTTAGTATCTTCCGCTCTATTGCTTATCTCTCCTGCTTTAATAGCCCCTTCTTGAGATTTTTGAGAAATAGATTTAACCACTTCTTCAATTTCCTGTGATGTTGCTAGCATTTCTTCAGATGAAGCCGCTGTTTCTTCCATATTTGCAGCAAGTTCTTCTGTAGTAGCTGATACTTCCTCTATATCTGAATTTAACTTTGTAACATTATCCTTTATAAGTTCCGTAACATTTTCTATACTATTAGAACTTTCATTAACTTGTTTTATAATATTCCTTAAATTTTGTATAAATTTATTCAAACTCACTGAAAGATCTTTTATTTCATCTTCTGAATTTATTTCTATCTCTTGAGTTAAATCTCCGCCTCTTTCTGCTAATGAATCTAACTCTACTTTTAACATATTTAGTGGTTTTATAATAGTATTAATTATCATAATTCCGAAAACTACACTTAATACTCCTAATACCGATATAATTATAATATTTATTCTAATTGAACCACTAGATAATTTATCGCCTGCTAAACTAGCCTCTTCAGTCATTTTTTTATTAAGATTAGCTAATTTTATTAAAGATGATGAAGCTTTATCAAAGGCTTCCTTTGACTCTTTATTCATTATATTCATTACTTCTTCAGTTTTTAATTCTCGGCTTAAATCTATAACTTGTTTATTTAATTCTAAATACTTATTCCATTCATCTTTAACCGTTTTAAATAATTCTTTATCCTCTTCAGCTCTTATTGTGGTATCATAGAAATCTAAACTTTTTTGTATTTCTTTCTTATCTTCTTCCATTTCATTTTCTTTTTCTTGCATAGCTTCTGAAGTATTCGAAATAATATGATCATATTCAAGTAATCTAAAATCCGATGTCATAACATTCAATTCTTCTGAGCATATCATTGCTGGTATAAACTCTTGTGTTATAATTGTTGATTGCTTATTTACACTACTTAAAGTTTTTGTTGAATATATCCCCATAAATACAATTGTAATTACAAACATAGTTACTAAAAAAATCAACTTACTTTTTATTGTTTTTAACATATTTTTATCTCCTTACTGTTATATCTGCATAATTTTAACACTATATATAATTTTCGACTATATTTTTATTAAACTTTAATATTGTTATTTACAAAAAAACTATGTTTTTAATTATATTAATAGTTTTCTTTTAATTGCTAGTTTATTCTCTCTTTATTTATGTATTTGTTAATTTTAAAAGCAATTTTTTGTGAATAACAACTTTGAAATATATAATATTACATACAACTAAATTACTACTTTATATGTAAAGCTGTTTAAATATAAAAAAGGCCATTACTAAAAATTTATTAGTAATAGCCTTTTTTGAGTGTGTGCGTTCATTTAATATATATAATTATTTAGTTAAGTATTCATCAATTGCTTGAGCTGCTTTTTTTCCTGCTCCCATAGCAAGAATTACTGTTGCAGCACCAGTTACTGCATCTCCACCAGCATAAACACCTTCTTTTGATGTCAATCCAGTTTCATCTTCAGCAATTATACATCTTCTCTTATTTATTTCTAATCCTTGAGTTGTTGAAGATATTAATGGATTTGGTGATGTTCCAAGTGACATTATTACAGTATCTACATCAATAATAAATTCTGATCCTGCAATTTCAACTGGACTTCTTCTTCCAGATTCATCTGGCTCTCCAAGTTCCATCTTAATGCATTTCATTCCTTTAACCCATCCATTTTCATCTACTAATATTTCTTTTGGATTAGTTAAAACATCAAAAATTACACCTTCTTCTTTAGCATGATGTACTTCTTCAACTCTTGCTGGAAGTTCTGATTCACCTCTTCTGTATACTATATGGCTTTCTGCTCCAAGTCTTAATGCAGTTCTTGCTGCATCCATAGCAACATTTCCACCACCAACTATAGCAACCTTTTTACCTGCTCTAACAGGTGTATCATATCCATCAACTGCTGCTTTCATTAAGTTTACTCTTGTTAAGAACTCATTTGCAGAACATACTCCATTTGCATTTTCTCCTTCTATTCCCATGAATTTAGGAAGACCTGCTCCTGAACCTATAAATACTGCTTTGAAACCTTCTTCTTCAAAAAGTTCATCAATTGTTATTGTTCTACCTACAATAACATTAGTTTCAATCTTAACACCAAGTTTTCTTATATTATCAACTTCATTTTTAACTACTTTTTCTTTTGGAAGTCTGAATTCTGGTATACCATATTCTAAAACTCCACCAGCTTTATGAAGTGCTTCAAATATAGTAACATCATATCCTTTTTTAGCTAAGTCTCCTGCACAAGTTAGTCCTGATGGACCACTTCCTATAACAGCTACCTTTATTCCATTTTTAGATGCTGTTTCACTTAAATCTACATCATTGGTACTTGCCCAATCGGCTGTAAATCTTTCAAGCTTACCAATTGATACTGAATCACCTTTTATTCCCAAAACACATTTCCCTTCACATTGGCTTTCTTGAGGACATACTCTACCACAAACTGCTGGTAGTGCACTATACTTTGAAACTTCTTTTGCAGATTCTTCAAAATTACCTTCTTTAACATGTGAAATAAATCCTGGAATATTAATAGATACTGGACAGCCTTCTACACATTTAGGATTTTTACAATTTAGACATCTTGAAGCTTCTTTAATTGCCTCTTCTTCATTATATCCTAAACAAACTTCTTCAAAATTTGTTGCTCTAACTTTTGGATTTTGTTCTCTTACAGGTACTCTTACCATTCTCTCTTTCATATCCATTATTACTTATCACCTCTGCAACCACAGCCACCATGACTATGAGTATTACCTTCTTCTAATGCTAGTTTAGCTTTACCTTCTTCTGTTTTATACATAGCTTGTCTTCTCATTGATTCATCGTAATTTATTAAGTGGCCATCAAATTCTGGTCCATCAACACAAGCAAATTTAATTTCACCACCAACAGTTACTCTACAAGCTCCGCACATTCCTGTTCCGTCTACCATTATAGGATTTAAGCTTACTGTAGTTGGTATATCTAATTTCTTAGTTAAATCTGCCATAAATTTCATCATTATCATAGGTCCTATAACAACTGCATGGTCATACTTATTTCCTTCATTAACTAGACCTTGTAAGCAATCAGTAACTCTTCCATTAAATCCATAGCTTCCATCATCAGTTGCTACATAAAGAGTTCCAGCTACTGCTTTCATTTCTTCTTCTAATATTAATAAATCTTTTGTTCTAGATCCAACTATAACATCTACATCTATTCCATTATCATGCATCCATTTAACTTGAGGATAAACAGGTGCTGCACCTACTCCCCCAGCAACGAATATTAGTTTTTTCTTTTTTAAGCATTCTAAATCTTCATGAATAAATTCACTTGGCTGTCCTAATGGTCCAACAAAGTCTGCTACATAAGAACCAACTTCATATTGAGCTAATTCTTGTGTACTCTTGCCAACTGTTTGAAATACTATACTTACAGTTCCTTCTTCTCTATTATAACCTGCAATAGTTAAAGGTACTCTTTCACCTTTTTCATCATTTTTAATAATAATAAATTGACCTGGCTCAGCTGATTTTGATACTCTTGGAGCTTCTATATCCATTAAAAATATATTATTTGTAAGCTCTCTTTTACTAACTATCTTGTACATTTATGTTCCCCCTGATTCTTTTATAAAAGACCTTTATCTGGTGTTACTAATATCTTAACGTGTTTCTTCTTTTCTGGACCTGTTAATGCTCCAAATCCTTCTTCTACTATGTCATCTAAGTGTATTCTCTTAGTTACATATCCTTCTGCTTTTATTCTTCCATCATTCATTTGAGCCATGGTTGCTGGAAATTCATGTCTATATGCTAATGTTCCAACTATCTTCTTTTCTGTAAATACTAAAGCATTAGGATTAAATGTAACTCCATTTTCCCATATGCTTGTTATAACCATAGTTCCTTCGAATTTTAAACTATTAATACCTGTGTCGAAACCTATTTGAGCTCCTGTAGTTTCAAATGCTACATCTACGCCTAATCCATTTGTAAGCTTTTTAACTTCTTCTGCTATATCAACTTCATTAGGATCTAATACAACATCAGCGCCTGCTCTTTTAGCATATTCTTGTCTTATGGATTTTCTTTGTAATACTACTACTAACTTTGCACCTGCTGCTTTTAAGCATTCTATAGTTGCTAATCCTATAGGACCAGAACCTAATACTAATGCTGTATCTCCAATTTTAAAGTTTCCTACTCTAATTGAATGTAATGCTACTGCCATTGGTTCAACTAAAGCTGCTTGTTCATAAGACATTTCATCTGGTATTTTATGTATAAACTCTTCTGGGAAAACTGTATATTCTGCAAGTCCTCCACCACTGCCACAAAGACCATGGAATCCTAAAGATGAACATAAATTATATTTTCCTTCTAAACATGCTGGACATTTTCCACATGCAACTATAGGTTCAACAATTACTCTATCTCCAACCTTAAACTTTGTTACATTTTCACCAACTTCTACAATATCACCTGAAAATTCATGACCTAAAACTACTGGTGCAGTTGTTCCACTTAATGGATGAGGCTGTCCTACTGGAATAAATATAGGTCCTCCTAAATATTCATGTAAGTCTGATCCACATATCCCACACCATTTTACTTTTATTTTCACACCATTGCTTGTAACCTTTGGTTCTTCAATTTCTTCTACTCTAACGTCTTTCTTTGCATACCATAATGCTGCTTTCATATTAAAATTCCTCCCTAAAATATATAACATATATTGTTAATTAATTCACATACATATTTATAAAGCAATATCCGTGCCAAAATTTCAATATAACTATTAAACAATAAAATTATTTAAAATAAACTCGCTTGTTTACATGCATTACAGTACTTAAAAATATTAAATTTATTTTTAAGTATATTTTAATATAAAAATAAGTGCATCAAAATGATACATTTATTTTCTCATTTTGATACACTAACTATTTTTAGTCTCATTTTGATACATCAATTCCATACTTTTTAATTTTTCTATACAATGTTGCTCTACCTATCTCTAAAAATTTAGATGCTAATTGAATATTTCCATTACACTTTTTTATTGCATCACATATAGCATTTTTTTCTAAATGTTCTAATGGTACTATCTTTATATCTTCTTTAATATTAAAAGTTTCCTTTACAGTTCTATCATTAGTTTTATTACTTTCCTCAATATAATCCATATTATTTATATTAGTAATTTCGTTATCACTTAAATAATAATCTCTTTCCACTACATTTCTAAGCTCTCTTATGTTTCCTGGCCAATTATACTTTTTTAATTCCTCTGTGTAATAATCATTTATTCTTGTAATTTTATCTCTATTTTTTAAATTTAACTTTTCTATAAAGTATTTTATAAGTACATCTATATCATCTATTCTATCTCTTAACGGAATTGTTTTTATCTCCATTACACTTAATCTATAATATAAATCTTCTCTGAAATTTTGTTTACTTATTTCATTTTTTAATATTCTATTAGTTGCTCCAATCACCCTGACATCTAATTGTTTTTCATAAGTTCCTCCCACTCTTATAACCTTACCATTATCTAAAACTCTAAGAAGCTTACTTTGAGTATCTAAAGGAAGTTCTCCTATTTCATCTAAAAATATTGTTCCTCCATCTGCAAGTTCAAATTTTCCTGGATGTCCTTCTTTTAAAGCGCCTGTAAAAGCACCTTTTTCATATCCAAATAATTCACTCTCCACTAATTCTCTCGGAATCGATGCACAGTTTACAGCAACAAAAGGTCCTTTATGTCGTTCACTATAATTATGTATTGATTGTGCTATTAACTCTTTACCAGTTCCACTTTCTCCTTGAATTAATATATTACAATCACTTGTAGCAGCTTTTTTTGCAAAAGCCATCATCTTCTTCATATCATTATTTGTTGTCATAATATCATCAAATTTATACTGTGCCTTATATCCTACAAACTTATTTACTAATTTATGAACTCTCTTAACTTCTGTAAAAGTTATTACCATTCCATTATTCTTACCACTTATATTTAATGGAACTACATTTATAACACACTTCACTATGCTACTATTTATATTAAAATCCCATTCTATATTATTTAATGATCTGTTGTTTTCATTCAACAATTTATGAAAATGAACTCCCTTTAAAACATTATTAATATCCATTTTTATAGCTTCTTCTAATGATATATTTAATATTTCTAATGCTCTTCCATTTACCCTTTTCACTTTCATATCTTCATTAATAACTATCATGCCTTCTGATATAGAATCAAATGTCACATTTAATAATTTATATGAAATAGTTAACGCCATTTGCTTTTGAATTGACTGAGCTGCAGCTGTTACTATACCCATAGTATGAGAATGGGCATTATAATAATTTCCAGACATATTTATACATCCTATTAAATTTCCATCTTCATCATGAATAGGTGATGCTGAGCAAGTCCATGAATGTTGATTTACTCCATAATGCTCTGCTCCTATAGTTTGAACTGGTTTATTAAGATATAATGCTGTTCCTATAGCATTTGTTCCTACTATATTTTCTGTCCATAGTTCACCTTTTAAAAAGTTTAGTTCATTAACTCTCTCCATTATATCCTGATCACCTATTATCTCTAATAAATATCCATCTTTATCTGATAAAAATAAAGCAAAGCCTGATCCTGAAACCATACTATAAATACTTTCCATGATAGGTCTAGCTACTGAAATAAGTTCGATATTATTTTTTATTAATTCATCTATGTTGTGATGCTTAATGCTTCCTCTTCCATTGTTAGGGTCAACTCCAAACTTCCTACACCTTATCCACGAATCACCAATATCACTTCTAACTTTAGGATCTACTTCTCCCGTAGCAATAAATTTTTTCCATGCATTATCAATAAAAGTCATGTAGTTTTCCATATATCTTCTCCAATACTTGTATAACTATTTTTAAAATAACATTACATGATATTATTATACTTAATTTATTTATGAACTACTACTTAAGAAAAAAATATAAAATTATCCTATAATAAAAGAAGGCTATAATAAAAAAAGCCTAAAGTAAAAATTCTTTGAGTTACGCTTCTCTACCTTAGGCTAAAATTTTAGTATTTTTATTTTAACTATATATTCGAGTAAGTCTTTCTGCTTCGTCTTTTGATAATGGAACAGAAGTTATAGAGTGTTTCATTTTTTCCATAATATCACCTAATGTTATTTTTAATACATCATTAAAATGACTTAATTCCTTTCCAGCTTCTTCTTTTGCAAGTTCTTCTGCATACTTTAAATTAACTTTCCCCCAAAGCATTGCTAGCTCCTTGCTATTTTTAAGAGGTATATTTTCTCTTTTATTTAATACAGCAAATTGGTGAAATAAAGTTGAAAGCCATAATGCAGCAGACCTAGTAATTAAATATTCATTATGCTCTGCACCTATAACAGAAGGTATTAGTAATTTAGGAATAAGCACTGGTAAATATGCAAGATTTCCTATTACAAAAGCTAAATTCCAAGTTTCATAAAGACTAACCCATTTCCTTGATAGATGAAAAAGCATAACCTTATTTTCATCATCTGTAAGTGAAACTGTATCTGGTGGAATTGCAGAAAGGACTGCCCCAACAATTGCATTATCTATATAACCTGAATTTTTATCTGTTACAGCAGCCTCAAGAATATTTAACTTAAGCCCATCAATTTGAGCTTGTACATCATATTCATTGATCATTCCACGTCTACGTACTAATGCACGGCTTCTATAAACCATATCCATGCCAACAATTTTTGTTGGTTCAAACATACTACCATTATATAATTTCTTTAATGAATCAAGTGCATCAACAAAGTTTGTTCCTATACCATATTTTGAACGTTGTTTTAATAAGTATTCTTGAATTTCAAATACAAAATCAATATTTTTTACTATCTCTTTAGTTATTTCATTTAAAATATATGCATGATGTATCGATCTTAAAATTTCATTCTTGCTCTTTTCTTCTTTTACTTTAGTAAAGAGATTTGATTCAATTGCTTCTGTTAAAAATTCGTAAATTGCCGGTTGCTTTGTAACAATACTTTTAATAGTTTTTTCAAACATTGGTTTAAGAGATACAGGTTCTTCTAAACTTTCTTTCAATATAACTTTTACAGGTTCAAACTCTGATAATAACATATCTTCTTTTAACACTTCTAATATTAATTTAGGATTTGTTTTCATATCAATATTTATTCCAGATAAATCTAACAGTTTATCAATATAAATGTGTAACTCTTTCTCTGGCATCTTTCATTCCCCCTAAAAATCATTAAATTTTCATTACCAATTAAGTATTAAAATTTGGCATTACTAACTTTAATAAATCTATACTAATTTACCTATGAATATATAAAACCTACTCTCATTTTTATAAAATAATTTTCACATCACTAAGTGGATATGATTTACAAGAATGAATATATCCATACTTTTCATCTACATAACGTTGTAATACACCTCTTGGTTGAAAAATAGTTCCTGATACTAACTTTACTCTACATAAACTACATTCTCCCGAACGACAGCATACATTTACTCTAACTCCAGCTCTTTCAAGTGAAGTTAATAATGATTCTCCTGAAAATCCCTTTAAACTTCTTCCATCAGATAGATAAATGTTAAATTCTTCTTTTCCAGTTAAATCATCTGGCCAACCAGGTTCATTTTGAATATCTTGTCTAGAACCAAACATTTCTTGATGAATTTTTGAATTTTTAACCCCTAAACTTTTAAGTTCTTTTCTACAAAAATCATACATAACTTGAGGACCACAGATATAAAAACTTGATGAATTTATATTAGTTACTTTTCTTTTTATTAAATCTCCAGTAATAAATCCACTTTCTCCTGTATAATCATCTTGTGGCTCTGAAGCAACAAGTGTTAAATTAAAATTATTATGACGAGAATTAAATTCTTTAAGCTCCTCTAAGAATATTGCTGATTTTTCGTTTTTAATACCATAAATTAAGTTAATATTTCTATCTAATCCTGAATCTAGTACTTCTTTAATCATACTTATAAAAGGAGTTATTCCACTTCCTCCTGCTAAAAAAATTAAGTTTTTTCCATGAAATACTGGATTATAATGAAATTCTCCTGATGGTGAACTAGATTGAAAGTTATCTCCAACTTTAGCTTTATCTAAAAAATAGTCTGATACAAATCCATTCTTAATTCTTGCAACAGTAATTTCATAATAGGCTCTTTGTTTTGGTGACGAAGAAATACTATATGGTCTACTTGTACGAACCCCATGAATTTGAGCAAACATATTAATATACTGACCTGCTTCAAAAGGGGGAAGATATCCATTCTTCGATACCAAACGAAAAGTTTTAGAGTCCTCAGTTCTATCAATAATCTCTGATACTATAAGATCTAATCTTTTAGGATGTAATCTATCAATTAACTTTTCAGTTCTTCCACTATCTACACTATAGTTCTTACCATTTTTCTTAAGAATTTCAATTTCTTTCATTAATTCATTAATATTTTCGATTTCTGAAATAAACTCATTCATAATTAAATTCCTCCATTCCAATAGTTATCAATAATCTCATTTGCTTTTTTATATCCTTGAATATAGTTTGGACTAAATCCACAAAGTCCTACAAATCCACCTGTGAACTCTAGATTTTCAATCATTGACTTATTTGGATAAAAAAATCCTGTAGACTTTAGGTCTTGTTCATATCCATAGACACATCCTTCTGGTGTATTTAAATATCTCATATGTGTTAAAGGAGTTGCAACTGAGACTTCCTCAATATGCTCTCTAAATCCTGGATAATTTACTTCAATACGATCTACTATTGAATTTGCACATTGATATTTTGTTTCATAATATTTTTCAGGAGACAACTCTAGCCATGGTTTTCCATATTTTATGCAACCTGCTGTAATAATAGATGTGCCTTTAGGCGATACTGTTGGATCATCAATTGTATAACAAGTAAATATTATTGGATCATCTTCAATCTCTATAATATTTGCTTTTAAAAAGTCTTCATTAACATCTGCTGATTTATAGAAGACATTCATAGATTCTTTGATTCCTATATCTTCTGGAGCACAATCCAAACCAATAAAGCATGTTAATGCAGATATACTCGGCTTAAAGTTACTTAAATATTTTACTGCTTCTTTAGGTACGTTTTTTGGTTCTAAAAGATCAAAATAAGTTGCTGTTGGACTAATATTAGATACTATTACATCTGCTGTTAATTTTTCTTCATCTTCTGTAATAACACCTACTGCCTTACCATTTTCTACAATAATTTTTTTTGCTCCACAATTAAATTTTACTTCACCATTATTATTTCTAATAACTTCTGCAAGAGCTTGAGAAATAACTTGAGATCCTCCCTTTAAATACTTAGGTTTGAATTTCATATAAACAGATATATTCCCTGCTAATATAATAAATGGGAAAATAGATGGAGGTGTGCCCATAAATGACCAATATGCATTAAGGCATAATTGTAAGTTCTTATCCTCAAAAAATTCATCTAATACTTCTTGGGCAGTTTTTAATGCATACTTAAAATATATTGGAAACTTTTCTTTTGATATTTTATCCACCGAAACATTTTGTATCTCATTAGCTTCTTTAAATAATGAAAAAGCTAAATTATAAAAATCCTTTATTTGTTCTGTATATTCAGGAAATTTTTTTGATAAATAAACTATTGCTTCATTTACATCTGTTGGCATTGTTACATCTACTTTACCAGGTAAAACAACTCTATACAAACTATCTAAAGTAAATAAATCAAGTTGATCCATTATTCCTAATTCTTCAAAAATCTTTCTAGTTGGTCCTGGAGATTCTTCTGTTCCCACGGAACTGAGCTGATGCAAAGCAACTTCAAATTCAAATCTTCCACGTCTAAAACTTGTACCACACCCCCCTGGAATATTATGCCTCTCTAATAAGCAAATTTTCTTTCCTTTTTTAGCAAGAGTAGCTCCAACTGACAGACCTCCATTACCCCCACCAATAACGATTACATCATAATGCATAACATTTCCTCCTTAAATCAATAGAGTTTTCATAGAAACTTTTAGCTTCTATGAAAGCTCTTTTTTAATAATTTATTTTTACATATTAGATTTTTTAATCGTATTATAAGATTTAAGTTCTGTATAAATTTCATCTTTAAGAGGATTCTTCTTATTCTTTACAATTGTACGCACTTGATATACTGCTACAAAAATGTTCGCAGCCAATGCAATAATACTAACTAGCATATAAGCTGTAGGGCTGTGAGTAGATGCAACTGCATATTTTCCTTCTGTAAAAAATCCTGGAAAAATCATTACTACCATCATCCATAAAGCGAGAGTCTGAGCACGATGTTGTAGCCATGCGCCTTTCTTTATAGAAAATGCTGGTATTGTACAAGATAATAATAGTGCTAAGCCACCATAAAAAGCACGATCTGTTACGCAGTTATATAAGTAACCAAAGTTCCATAAATCGTAAGCAATAATCCAGAACCAAAGCATGTCCGGCCAAATCATATCTTTTTGTTTATCAGTACTTACTATAATTCCAAACCATCCACAAATTGTTAGTATATTAAGAATTCCTGCAATACCGTTCATGATATTCCAAGGGCCACCAATATAGGTCATACCATTTATAGTTTCATTCATACCATAAACTTGAAATTCACGAATAACTGCTTCAGTAATATTAATAGCTAGAATAGCTGGTGGAAGCACATAATACCACTTTTTTGCCTGAATCTTTTTTGAGAAACGTAATCCCATAAAAATAATACAACCAGCAAGAGCTGAATATGTCTTTGCCCACTGAAACCAGTTTGCAGTTGATTGACCAGATTTAGCACCAGAAGTATTAGGCCACACAAAAATAGTTAATAGAATAGGTAATACTATAAATAATGCAATTCCTGTGTACTTATTGTAACGACCAATTTCATTAAATAGCATTAAACCACCTAATACAATAAAAAACATTAACCAAGAATGCCAAGGAATTGGTTGAAATAAAAACATAACTATTCCCCCTTTTAACAGTTCAAAAAAAATAACGATCGTTATTTTTTCTATTTAATTTTATTATAAATCACAACCGGATTTTGTCAACATTATTTAACATTAAATACAAATAATGTATTTATCCTAGAATTGTTTTATATATACATAATTATCTATTATGTATACTTAAAACATCTAATTAACTAATCTTTTATTTTTGTAATTTATGGTATAATTATTAATATTAATAATATCTATGTATTCTAAATAAATTTATGGAGGCAATATGGAAGAAAACATTAACAATAAAAGAAAATTAAGAATTATAGATGCTGCAATTAAAGTATTCACCAATAAAAGTTTTGAAGAAATTACTATGCGTGAAATTGCAGCTACAGCTGGACTTACTACTGGTGCAATATATTATCATTATAAAAGTAAAGATGATTTATTATACGATGTGATAAACCACTCCATACATTTTATTTATAAAATATCAGAAAAAGATGGAACAAATTTAAAGGATAAAGATGTACTTTTATCAGAAATAAAAAATGAAGTGACTATACGTTTATCAAAAAAAGATGAACAAAAATTACATTTATTGCTTATTAGTTATCTTATTTCAAAAAATGGGGAATTAAAAGAAAAATACAAGGAAAATTATAATATCATAATTGATAAAGTTGCTAATATGTACTTATATACCTTTGGAGTTGAAAATGAAAAATTAAAGAAAAGTCTAGCTTCAATATTTGTTGCAGCATTAGATGGGATGGCAATACAATATTCTCTAGGACTTCTTCCACAAAAACAAAAAGACTTTATTAAAATTTTTAATGACTTCTTTGCAGAAAGTATTCCTTTATTTATGGAGAGACATTTAGAATAGATATTTTAGTTATTATAATATTTCTTAATTTAAATAAAAAAAGAGCTAGATAAATTTTTACTAACTCTTTTGTTATATAATATTAACTTATTTCTAAGAATTCTTATCAATATAAATCTTAAGTGCTTTAATTCCTAAAAATAATGCATAAACTTCCATTCCCCATAAAATTAGCTTTGGAATTATACCAAATGCTATAGCGCCACTCATAATACTCATATTCTCCATAAATACTCCCCCCCTGATAAGTAATTCTATTAAATGTTAAGCTACTTTTTATAACAAATTAACATAATATTCTTTTATAATTTCTTTAAAACATCATCTATTTTTTTATCTAAATTTTCAACTTTATTTGCAAAATTCCTTAGCCATTTAACACATTTAAAGATCCCTATTCCTATCAATACTATTAATAAAATATTTATAATTGTAAATAAAATAGCTATATAATTTGTCTCCATTATTATCACTCCTCTTCAATGTTTATTATAACATTTATGTAAATATAATGTATTTATATAAATAATATTTACTATAGAGCTCAGTATATTTGTACAATACTTCTTTGGTTAAAATCTTTATATTTACCAATATCTGCATTATATAAGGTACAATTAAAAATAACAAGTCCATTTGCCAGCTTATTTTCCATCATGCTACGTCATCAAATTGACCTAATACGCACGCAATCAGGACAATTTATCTTATTGCCTTATGAAAAATATCCATTGTAAATTTAGACTTATTATTTATTTTCATGTGCATAACCCTTTTAATTTTTAAAAATACTATACTTTATTAATAATAAAAAATAGTAGATAACTCTAATAAAAAAAAATTATCTAATATTTTTAAGTTTCTTATGTTAATGCTCTATTAAATTCTCAAACTATTATTTTAATATTTTATTAAAGTTAATTACATTTTAGCATTCTTTATTACTACCTGTTTGCCATTTCTTTCTCTCTACAAATCTTCCCATAAAAAATGCAAAGACTCCAACGCCTATACCTGTTTGAACACAGAAAAGAAGACTCTCTATTTCACCTGGTAATTCTCCATCAATCCATGTTTCCATAACAGGTGTAAACCAAGGTTCGTATTCTCCATGTATTTCTTCTATCATTTCACTTCCAGCATCATCAGATCCACCAAATTCAGCACCTTTTAATGCAAATAGAGGAACTATAGTAATAATTAATGCAATAATTAATAATATTATTACTGTTTTTTTGTTTTTACTCATTATTATTTTCCCTCCTTCATAAATCCAATTGATGTTAATTCAGATTTTGCATATGTTTCTAATCCAATAATAACAATAACTGTTAATATACCTTCAACAATTGCAAGAGGTATTTGAGTTGGTGCGAAAACACCTAAAAATTTTATTGCAGAAGCACCTATTCCACCATCTGGTGAAGGATAAGCAATAGCAAGTTGTAAGCTAGTAATACAATAAGTAAATAAATCTCCTAAAGATGCCGCTAAGAAGATACCTAGTTTTTTATTAACCTTTAACTTTTTACATAGAATATATATTATATAAGATAATATTGGTCCTGCAATTGACATAGAAAAAGTGTTTGCTCCAAGTGTAGTAAGTCCACCATGTGCTAATAAAATTGCTTGAAATATTAATACTATAATTCCTAAAATCCCAACAGCAAATGGTCCAAATAAAATGGCACCAAGACCTGTTCCTGTCATATGAGAGCAACTTCCTGTAACTGATGGAATCTTTAAAGATGATATTACAAATATAAATGCGCCTGACATCGCTAAAATTACTAATGATTTCCTATCTTCTCTTAAAGTTTTTTTAATAGAAAAAAATCCTGCTATTAAAAATGGTAAACTTATAATTCCCCATGATACACAATACTTAACTGGTAAATACCCCTCCATAATATGCATCGCATTTACTGCTGGAGTTATTCCAAATAGTAAAGCAAATACAATAGCGATTTTCTTAATGGTTTTTTGTTCTTTCATTTTTTTCTCCTTTCAAATAAAAAAAGATACCACATTCAATGATTCCCACTCATCAAACTAGCATCATAAATAATCTCTTTAAATAACATTAAAAGAGACTTATCCATATATAGTCATCTCTCGTAACTATATATATCCGATAAAAAAGGCAGGTCTTCTGACTTAAGAATTATCTCTATATTTTGTCTTCCCAGTTTCCCAGTGACATAATAAAATATAGCTCTTCCAATACAGCGGCGGGACCGTAAGAGAATTTCACTCTTTTCCCTATTATCCTGCGGAGAAAACCACAGGCACCTTTTTATAATAATATGGTAATATTTTCATATTACTTTTATAAACAATTTTAATTCTATAGTAAAAGTATTCAAATTGTCAACTTAATTTGGTTTAATATCCTATAATTCACATAATTTCAATATAGCATTATAACATTTTAGTAAATTGAACTATATCCTTAGGATAAATTGAGTTATTATCAATTAAACCTTTATCTAGTAAAATTTCATATATGTCTAGCATAGTAGGACGCTTTAAATTTGCACATTTTATTATTTTATCATCCTTAAATATTTGTAATGGTGTTCCATCTGCTATAATTTCTCCATTAGCAAAAACAATAACACGTTCTGCCCAACGATAAGCAAAGTCTACATCATGTGTAGATATTAAAAGCGTTTTTTTCTCTTCTGATAATTTTTTTAAAACTTCTTCAAGCATAATTGCATTTAAAGGATCTAACGATGCTGTAGGTTCGTCAAAAATTATAATTTCTGATTGCATTGCAATAATATCTGCAATACTAACTCTCTTTTTCTCACCACCACTCAAATAATGTGGGGGACGATTTTTAAATTCTGTTAAATTCATGTATGATAATGCTTCTTCAACTCTTTCTTTAACTTCTTCTTTAGGTAACTTTAAATTCATAGGACCAAAAGAAACCTCTGCCAAAACTGTTGAAGCAATTATTTGATTATCTGCATCTTGAAATACAATTCCTATATTTTTTCTCAATTCATTAAGTTCTTTTTTAGATATTTTTTTTCCTCTATAAATGATATCACCACTTTTAGGTGTTAAAACTCCATTGATATTTAAAAAAAATGTTGATTTTCCTGCTCCATTTGATCCAAGAATAGCAACTTTTTCTCCCTCATAAATATCAATATTTATATTTGATAATACAATTTTTTCATTGTTATATTTATAATTTAAATTTCTTACCTTTAATATAGCTTCATTTAAATTTCCATCCATCTTCTCTACTCCTATCTAGTTATTAACCACAATATTATTAAACATAATATATAAATTATTGATACTACTAGTTGACTTATTTCTATATTTTTATCTTCTTCTAAAAAAGTCATCTCACCATCATAACATCTAGATTCCATAGCATCATAATAAGAATTTGCTTTTTTTAAAGAAACAATCAAAAGATTTCCTGCTGTGCTTCCAAAAGAATAACAAGCTGTTTTAAAATCAACATATCCTAATCTAGATTGTGCTGAATTTTTCATTTTACATTGTACATCTAGTAAAATAAATATAAATCTATATATCATGTTCATTAATTCAATAATAAGCTTTGGTATATGGAGTTTACGTAAAACAGAAATTATTTCACTAGCAGATGTAGATAAAGTCATCATATACATAGCACTTATTGCTCCAAATGCCTTCATCATAATTTTCAATGTTTTTATTATACTTTCATTTGATGAATATAAATAAAACCAGTGAAAATTCAAATTATATTGTCCTAGTGGTCGTGTTGATATTCCTATAGCAATTGCAATACTACCAAAAATCATAAAAATAATTGGTATAGTAAATAGATGCAAATATTCCCTAAAATGAATTCCACCTTTGTATATAGTAATAAAAGACATAGTAAGTACAACAGTTAAAGATACATAAAAATTATCTGCAATAATGCAAAATAATAATGTAATAAATGCAAATAATACCTTGAACATAGAATTCCAATGACCTATTTGAGATTGGTATGCATAAAAGTCAATTGAATATATTCCTTCTGAGTGATTATGCGATTTTTTTTTTAATTTAATTTTCATTTTTTCATTCCTATCTCTTAAATTTATTTATTTTCCATTAATATATCCTCCGATTCATATTTCACATTATAACTATGAAAATTATAGTTATTTAGTAATATCATTGTCAAGCAATACCATCATCTCTTTATCATGAAATATTATAATACTTTCTATTGCATAACTTACAAGTAATAATTTATTTTTTAATAAAAGAAAACTCTAACTTTGAATTTTTTATTCTTAGCTAGAGTTTTATTCTTATATTTAATTATTTAGTTTTATTACAATCACAATTTATAAACTCAAAAAATACTTTTATATGCCCACCACAAGCCATACCAAGTTTTGCAGACGCAGAATTTGATAAATTATATTCTTCTAAAATGGATTCTTTTTCTTCAAATAACTTTAATGCTCTTTTATAAACTGAATACTCAACACTTCCACCACCAACAGTACCAATAAATTCACCATTTTTCTTTATAAGCATTTTTGTACCAGGATCTCTAGGACCTGATCCATGCTTCTCAATTATTGTAGTTAAAATCATTGGCTCATTTGCATTTGATATAGTATTAGATATATCATCTGGTATAGTACTTATTATTTTTTCATTTTTTACTTGTATTATTTCTGATAAAATACTTACTGCTACTTCTGCTGGTGTTTTAGCACCTATGCTAAGACCTATTGGAGTATGTACTTTATCAATATCTTCTTTTTTATATCCTTTTTCTAATAAACTACTTATTACAAATTGTACTTTTCCTTTACTACCAATCATTCCAACATAATAAAAATCATTTTTAAGTATTATTTCTAAACATTCTCTATCATATTTGTGACCTCTTGTAACTATAGCGAAATAACTATTTTTATTAAATTCTACTTCTTCAAATGCTTCATTAAAATCTTTACATATAACATTACTTACCATAGGAAATCTTTCTTTATTCGCAAATTCTTCTCTATTATCGATTACAGTAACATTAAACTCTAATAAATTTGCCATTTCACATAAAGGTAATGCAACATGTCCACCACCACAAACAATTAAATTAGGCTTTCCTATAATATACTCTATAAATAATTTTATATCATTATCAAGTTCTAAAACATATGTGCCTTTATCAAAATCTATTTTACTTAAAATTTCATCCCAGAAATTTTTAAGATTATCATTTTCTATAACCATAAATTTCTTACTTTTAAATAGCTTTTGGCCTACTATATTTTTACCGTCATATGATCCCTGTATAACAGTGACTATAAATACTTCTTTGTTTAAATTTAACTTTTCAAAAAGATCTTTATAAAATTTTTTCTTCATCATTCTTTTACCTCATATATATTATTGTAGGATATATTAATTAATTCTTCTCTAGTATCTATATCCTTAATTTCCATCTCATCAACAATAGAAACTTTCTCTAAATCATCAAGGTGTTTTTTCATAACTGCTTTTCCTCCAACATCACCCTTTAAATTAAGCAATTCATCAATATATTTTTTTGAAAATATAGTTGGATTACCTAAATTTCCATTAAACTCAACACATGCCATTCCCTTTTTACTTTCCATGAATCTAAATATTAAATTTTCTATAGTTTGTGACTTTATAAATGGTTGGTCACAAACCATAAACATATATGCATCTGCTTCAACATCCATTTTCATTGCAAGCTCAATAGAATGAGATATTCCAAGTTCACTATTCTTATTCATAACAATTTCAATATTTTTATTTAACAAAGCTAATTTAATCTCTTCATATTTAGTAACTAAAACTATTTTATGAAAATTTATTTTTAAAACCTCATCTATTACATTCATATACATTGGTTTATTATTAACAATAGTTAACAACTTATTGCTTCTAAATCTAGTACTATCCCCTGATGCTAATAATATTAAATTTATTTTCATCATATTAATTTTTAACTACACATCTTAATAAATATTTTGTGTACATTCTCCTTATTATTTTTTATTTGATTTTTTTATATCCAATAGTGGCTGCACCAATTGCCCCGGCAAATTGGCTTAATTCATTAATTGATACTTTTTGTTTAATATAACTTTCAAGTGTTTCTCTAAAAACTTCTGATGATGCTAGTCCACCGCTAAAAAATATCTCATCTTTTAAATTTAATTTTTGAGCAAAATTAGCTGTTCGTCTACAAATTGAATGAATAATTCCAAGAGCAATATCCCCTCTATGAACATCTTTTGCAAGAAGACTAATAATTTCACTCTCTGCAAAAACAGTACACATACTAGTGATATTTACAGGCTTTCTATCTTTTACAAATTCATCAATATTAGTTATATCTTCTTCTAAAATTCTCATCATAACTTCAACAAATCTACCAGTTCCAGCAGCACATTTATCATTCATTAGAAAATCTACAACATTTAATGATTCATCTAATAAAATAGCCTTAGAATCCTGTCCTCCTATATCTATAACACCTTTAATATTAGGATTCAAAAATGCCGCACCCTTTGCATGGCAAGTTATTTCTGTAATAGTTTTATCAGCTTCTTTTAATAACTCTCTACCATAACCTGTAGTTATTGTGTACTTTACGTTATTAGAGTACAGTTCATTATAAATTTTGGAAATACTTTCCCTCGGTTTTGCTGCTGTTTTTACAAGCATTGTTCTAATAATTGTTTTACCATCAAACAATACACCTTTAGTTGTTGTTGATCCCGAATCAATTCCTAAAGTATATTTACTCATAATTTATTCCCTCATATCGTCTTAACATTTGTATATTATTAAAAATTAAAGCATCTCTATAAATGCAGCCATTCTAGTATTTAATTGACCAATATCATTAAGAGAAAAGTCAGTTTCAACACTCATGTATGGCTTACTTTTTTCATCATTTACAAATCTTTTAACTGATAAAGTCTCAACGTTATATGTGTGACAAGCTGTTAATACAACATCAATTACAGCATCTACTTTATATTCATCAATCATTTTATTAAGAAGTTTAATTCTATTTGGATTAGGAGTCATACAAGAACATCCTATAGATAAATATTTACGTGCAAGAGCATCATAAACATCTGGATTTTCCTCATCTACTAATTCATCAACTGCTTTTGCAACACTACAATTTTCAAAAGCTACTACATAAGCTCCATTATCTTCAATTGCTTTAATAACTTTTTCAGTTGCTCCTCCAATAGGACATCCAGTTATTAATATACGAGGCTTAGATTCATATTTTTTTTCAGATTCATATTCACAATTAATCTTTTCAATTACCTCGTTAATTTGCTCTGGAATCTTTTCTTTGTCAAAGCTAAATGTTGTTCCATTTATAACTTTAAACATATCTTGCCCTAACATTGAAACAGGTTCTCTTTTTCCTAATTCATAAAATTTCTTTAATGCTTTACGTTCATTATTTTTTATTTTTATAGACTTTCTTATATCATCTTCTGTTATTTTTACATCAAACATTTTTTCTAAAGATGACTTTAATCTAATAATTTCATTTTTCCATAATTCTAGTCCATCTTCACGTTGAGAATTTGGAAGTTCCATAACATGTACCGGCTTAAATTCTGAAAGATATTCATACATTTTCTTTTTTCCATCGCAGGTTGTTTCTCCAACAATTAAATCTGAAAAGAAAAAGAAAGGACATTTGTCAGTCTTCGCAAAACCATAACTAGATTTTATTAAAGGACATAAATTACGTGGAAGATCCTGCTCTGCTGCTGCAATAGTTTCATCAGATGTTGAACATACTGAAACTGTAGCTGCTCCCATAGCTAATCCTAATTCTTGTGGAAAGTAAGTACAAAATGCTCCAATTAAAGGTATATTTTTATCTTTAAGTTCTTTAGCCTTAATAAACGCATTTCTTCTTCCTTCTGCAAACTCTTCAAATATCTCTGGTAAATTTTTTTGTAATTCCATAATACCCTCCATTTATTTATAATGTTTTTCAATATTTTTATATTTTTAAAATTATATTTATATAATTGATTAAGAAAAATTATACTTAGATAATAAAACTCAAACTGTCACATTTACTTCTTGCATCAACTTTACATTGAATTGAAACTAAAATTAAATTATAGTCATTTTATGATTTCCAAGTTAAACTATTCAATCTTTATTTGTTTATGTATATAACAATGCACTATAAACATAGACAAATTATTTAATAACTATAGGTTTGTCACCTTTATCTAGTACTTGACCTATTATCTTAGCATATGGCGTGAACTTTTCTATTCTTGATAAAAATTCTTTTGCGTGTTTTTCTGGAAGTGAAAGCAATAATCCGCCTGATGTTTGTGGATCTATTAATACATCTTGTAACTCTTGTGATATATTAGCTTCTACTACAAACTTATCTTTTAAATAATCAAGATTATTGTACATACCTTCAGGTATAATCCCCATCTTTGCATAATCTAATGCCCCATCTATAATTGGTACATATTCACTAAAAATCTCTATTGTCTTTTTACTTCCACTTGCCATTTCATAACCATGCCCAATAAGTCCAAATCCAGTGACATCAGTACATGAATGAATCTCTAATCCAGAAGTACATTCCTTTGCATACTTATTTAATGTAGACATTATTGATGTAACTTCTTTAATTTTATTTTCACCTATTAATTCTGCTTTTGCTGCAGTATTCATAATTCCAATTCCTAAAGGTTTAGTAAGTATAATCACATCTCCAATTTTAGCATTGCTATTTGAAAGTATTTCTTCTGGACGTGCAAATCCACTTACACAAAGTCCATATTTAGGCGTAGGATCAGCTATAGTATGTCCGCCTGCAATTACTGCTCCAGCTTCTTTTACCTTGTCGTAACCTCCTGCAAGTATCTCACGCATAATTGATATATCTAAACAAGAAGGAAAACAAATTAGATTCATTGCTATTGAAGGATTTCCACCCATAGCATAAACGTCACTAAGTGCATTAGCAGCTGCAACTTGTCCAAAGGTATATGGATCATCTACCATTGGTGGAAAAAAATCTACTGTTTTTATTACTACCGTATCATCATTAATTTTGTATACACAAGCATCATCACTTGTATCAAATCCAACAATTAAATTTTCATCTTCAAACTTAGGTAAACTACTTAATACGCTATGAAGAACTCCTGGTCCTATCTTAGCTGCACACCCTGAATTTTTAGTTAAACTCGTAAGTTTTATATTCTTTGACATATCATCTCTCCCCCTTACTTATTACTTCAAAGCATTTTTTAATTTCTGATCATATTTAAATGTAATGTTAATACATTTAAGTACTCAATCTACGTATGTATATATCAACATACTTCTGAAAACTATCCATGCCTATAAAGTAATAACTTTTGATGATGATTTCATATAATTAGATATTTCATACATGTTACTTACTTTTCCAACTTTCAATTCTTCTTCTAATCCATAAAAGTTAAGGCATGTACCACAAACTAATATTTCAACACCTTTTTTTTCCAAATATTTTAGATGTTCTACAATTTGTTCATTTAATGCTGGTATTTTTACTCCTTCATTCATAAATAAAATTGATTTTGGTAAATCATCAGATTCTGTCATTGTATAAAAGTACATCTTCATAAGAGACTTTCCAAGTTCTTCACTTCCAGAACCTATAATTTCCTTTCCAATAAATATTGACCATGTACTTAATTTATCTTTTTTAATTTCCTCTATTATCTCATTACATTCTTCACAGATTTCTGATTGATTATTATCCCTTTCCCCCTTAAAAAAATGTACTTTAAATATTCCACTAACTTCTTTAGATTTTATTTCAAAGCTCATACTATTTCCTAATTTCTTTAGATTCTCATTAGCTATTTTATTATCAACTTCAACTACAAAATTAACATTTCCATTATCAATTTCCTTCTTTGCCATTATTACAGGTATTGGACAATTCTTTCCCTTTGCATCAACTATTTTATTCATAATACGCCTCCTAAACATCCTCTTCTAAATTTGCTTTTTAGTATTCCTAAGTTCAATTGCTCAGTCTGCTTCATGCATGCAAATATCAACATTCCACTAAAACTTAAAATTACTCAAATACAAAATTGCTTCTAAAACTCCTCCGCCTATTGATCTAGCTTTATCTGAAATTGTAAAACAATGATTTTTTTCACACCTTGGATCAATGTCTCCACTTTTCATTCCTTTAAAAACACTGACATCTTTCTGAAGCATTCCGCGTACTATACCATCCAATTTTGCCAAAACCGGAGTCTCATTAACATATGCTACTATATCTCCCTTTTTCACATAATCTCCTATCTTAGATACAGGTAATATTTTTCCATCGGTTGTAGCCCTTATTATTCTTTCTTTACTAAAACCCCCTACTTCACCTGGAACCCCTGTATTAGGTATAGCACTTCCTTTATATATTGCTTTTCCTAAATAATGACCTCTTTTCGTTTCAATGACACAATGACAATCAATCCCTGCTGTAAATCCTGGACCTAAAGCGATTACAATATTTGCATCATCAATTTTTGTACCTAAATTTTTCTTAGCTATAATAGCATCGATTATTATTTCAGGCTTAATTTCATCGATTATTTTTGCTTTTTCATCAACTAAAACTGCTACATTGCCTTCTTCAACAATTTTATTTATGTCTTCTTTATTTGAAGCAAGCACTGCTGTTATCCCTTCAACCTCTACTTTTTCATCATAAACAACTTGCGAAAAGGCTACTGTTCTTCTTACTGTAGTTGGCTGTGAAATTTCTGTCATAACTATATTAAACCCACATTTTTTTAACCTAGTGGCAACTCCAGTTGCCAAATCTCCAGCACCTTTTATTACTATCATAGTTCTATACTCCTTTTTTTAACCTACGCTAAATTTTTATAAATCGCTTAATTACTCATAACATTTTTCTTATATATATATCAATATTTCATTAAAGCATAATTAACAAATAAAAAATTATAATTTAAGTTATCCACAATTTTTTAAATATAGTTTTTAAAAGTTGTGAATATTAATTCATTAATTCCTAACTTTAAAAATTCATTAAAAATATTCTTGGCTATATTTAGTTTTTCTTCATTATCAACTTTATTTACAATAACTTTATAATCACACTTAACATTTTTCCTTTGACCTTTTTCACTGGATAAAATTTGCGCTATATCTTCTTCATTGATTTTATGTTCTTCATCTACATTTAAAAACTCTGTAACTAATTCTTTTCTATGACATATTTCCTTAATACTTTGACCTACTGCATCAATACCACATACTCCTATAACTAAATTACTTTCTTCTAGTATTACAGGCTCATGATTTGCTGGTATTTTTAATGGCAATCTTTTTGCTCCATCTGCTTCTATCAATAAAAAGTCACAATATTTTATTAAGTTTTTAGTAGATTCAATTGAAAATCCTTGTATTTTTTCTCTGCCTTTATTCTTATCACATACAATATTTTCTTTACTAATTAGATTTCTATATTTATCATCATCAGACTTCTTAATACATTTTTGCCCTACAGTAATCATATTTTCAGTATCTAATAAGTTTAAAATATCGTTCTCTTTATCTGTTAGAGCAAAATTTTTTTCAGGCATCTGCATATGAGTTGTAGTCGTTATAATAACCTTCTTGCCTAATTTACTTAACTCAGATCCTAATTCATATATTGAACTCGTCTTACCGCCACCACCAACAAATGAAATTATCATTTTTTTATTAATATCTATATTTAATGCTTGTATTAGTGATGTTACATTATCTATTTTCCTATTCTCACATTTAAAAATTTTCATGTTATGTTAACTTATCTCCTTTATGCAGTTTTAAAATATTAAACTTTATTATGTTAACTTACTTACTATATGCTAACAAACTATAACTGGGCCAAATTTTGTATAAGCAATTTCAAGTTTTTTATTGTATATTTTCTCCATCAAACTTACGAATTTTTTCTCATACCCATTGACTTTACAATCTATAACATCAACTATTTCATTAGAACTTAATATAACTATTTTATCTGCATACCTTAATGCTAAATTAATGTCATGTACTGTAATTAAATTAATCAAATTATTTGTTCTTATCAAATCACTGATAAATTTAAAAAATTCATGCTGTTTTACATAATCTAAAAAAGTATTTGGTTCATCCAAAAGAATAATCTTGGAATTTTGAATAAATATTCTAGCTAAGTAAACAAGCCTTCGTTCTCCACCACTTATTTCACTTATATATTTATCTTTTAAATATTCTATATTTAATTTTTTTAAAATATCGTTAACTAATTCATGATGCTCTTTACTTGGCATATCAAACATTCCAAGGTATGGTGTAATACCCATAAGAATTACATCTTTTACACTGTAATTCTGGCTTGTATGCAAATTTTGAGGAATATAAGATATTAATTTTCCTCTCTCTTTATTAGAAAGTTTTAATATATCCTCATTATTATAAATTACTTCACCAGTAGTTCTTTTCATAAGTCCAATCATAGACTTTAATAAGGTAGTTTTTCCAGCTCCATTTAATCCTAAAAGTATTGTAACTTCACCTTTATTAAGTGCTAAATTGATATCTTTTAGTACTGTTTTATTTGAATATTTAACAGTTAAATTATTTATTTCTAAATCGTTTTTCATCTAATAGTATTTTCCTTTCGATTAAGAATATAAACTAAAAATGGTGCACCAACTAACGAAGTTAATATACTAACTGGAATTTCTACTGAAGTTAAACTCCTTGCAATAGTATCTGCTATTATAAGGATTATTGCTCCAACTACCATAGTTAATCCCATAACCTCTGATATATCATCTTTAGCATAAAATTTTACTATATGGGGTGCTAGTAAGCCTATCCAGCTTATAATACCTGCTACTGAAACTACAGTTGATACTAAAAGAGTTGCTGAAAATATAGCAATTATTCTAATAACCTTAACATTTACTCCTAATAGTTTTGCTTGGTCATCTCCCATAGTAAGAACTTTTAATTTCCATCTTAATAAAAATAATATTACTGCTGATATAGTTGTTAATATAAATACATAAACTACATTGTTCCATGTGCTATTATAAAATCCACCCATTAACCAAAAGTCTATTGATGGTAATTCCTTATATGGATCTGCTAAATACTTTATTATCATTAAAAATGATGATGATATTGCACCAGTTACAATTCCCGCTATAATAAGAGCTAATATTCTATTACTTCTCATTTGTCTAGATAACAGCAATGAGAATACAACTGCTCCTATTCCAAAAGCAAATGCCATTACTTGAATTATTATTGGCGAAAAAGGTAAAAATACTATGGCAATTGCTGCACCTAGCGAAGCTCCTGAGCTTACACCAAGTACATCAGCAGATACTATAGGATTTTGAAAAATACTTTGATAAACAATTCCTGATAGTGATAATGCAGCTCCACTTATTGAAACTAATACTACCCTTGAAAATCTTATGTTCCATATTAAATTAAATTCCAATGAATTAGATTGTCCATGTAACATAGTATTTATTATATCTATTGGTTTAATATTATATCTCCCTATTAATAGAGATATAATTATTAACAACAATAACACTATACTGCTTATCACTTTGGAATATTTTAAATTCATATCCCAATATCCTTATTATCTACTTCTAGATTAAAGAATTTTTTATAAAAATCTTTTGCTGTCTTTTCAAATTCTTCTGTTGAATATTTATCTGGATTAATATCATTTATCATCCAAAGAATACCTAGAATTGATGATGGAGTAGGATAATCCCAAGGTTCTATTACTGATGGAATAACAAAGACTTTCTTATTTTTAACTGCATTAAGATCTTTTAATCTTTCATCATTAAGAACATCTTCTACGCTATATTTTGCATATTGAACTATATAAATAATATCTGGGTTATAAGCTAACAATTGTTCAGCTGATATATCTACCCAATAACCATCTTCAAGAGATGAAGTTACATTATTTCCACCAGAAGCTTCTATCATATAATTTTGGTACATTTTTGATGTACATGTTCTTAAAATATTTGTACTTCCTGATAAATAAACCTTAGGTTTATTGGCATTATTCTCATTTAGTTTCTTTACTTTTTCTAAATTATCTTCGTAATATTTTACTATTTCATTTGCTCTGTTTTCTGTATTAGTAGATTTTCCTAAAAGCTTTACACAATCTAAAAATGAATCTAACGATTCTGGTTCAACAGCTATAACTGGAATATTAAGTTCTTCAAACTTTGGAATCATTTCTTTAATTCTAGTTGGAATTATAACTAAATCTGGATTTATTTTTGCACACTCTTCTACACTTATGCTTTTAGCTGAACCTACTTGTGGTTTATCTAAAAATTCTGGTGCAACTCTTCTATAAAGTTCCCTATCTTTTGGTTTCATTTCAACTCCTGCAACCTTATCCTTAAGATCTAGAGCTACCAAAAGTGATGTTGTAATAGGATAACTTGATATTATCTTATTTACTTCGCCTTTTATTTCTACTTTTCTTCCTAACTGATCTTCAACGGTAATAGCTTGTTCATCTTTACCCGTTACCTCTTTACTTTTTCCACATCCAATAAAAAAAGTTGTTATTAATATGAATGCTAATATCACTGATGAAACTCTTTTTAATTTTCTCATATGGTACCCCTTCCCTATTTTATATTTTATTACATTATTGCATATATACCCCTTATTTCCCAGTATATTTTTACCATTTATGTTTAAAATATATGTTATTTTTATATGTAAGTCAGTTTATATTAAACTTGTTTTAAATAAACTGACAAGTTTAATATAAACTTTTAATTTTTGGAAGTTTATATTTATTAAATTTCTATGTTTACTATAAGATAAATATAAATTTATTATAGTTAACTTTTTATTTCACATTCCTGTTTCTCTTTTATCTTAATATGATTGTCGTCACCCTCTTCATTAAAATTACTTTCAGCTTCACCATGGTTTAACCATGCATTTAAAACTATCGCAACTATTGAACCTGAAACTATTCCACTTCCAAAGATTGATTGTATAAATTGAGGTGTTTGAGATAATAAAGTTGGCACAGCAGTTATTCCCAATCCAACTGCTAAAGAAGTCGCTACTATCAAAACATTAGAATTTTTTTCCAAATCTATATCAAGTAACATTTTAATACCAGCAACAGCAACAGTACCAAACATTATTGTAGTAGCACCACCAATTACAGGTTGAGGAATTATTGTTGCTAAAGCTGCAAATTTAGGTATAAGTCCCAATGCCATAAGTATGATACCTGAAGCAACTACTACAAATCTGCTAAATACTTTACTTAATGAAAGTAAACCAAGATTTTGATTGAATGTTGTATAAGGGAATGAATTAAATATCCCTCCTAATATAGTTGCAAGTCCTTCTGCTCTTAAACCTTTTACAATGTCTTTCTCAGTCAAATTTTTACCACATAGCTTAGAAACTCCTAAAAATGTACCTGTTGATTCAACCATAACTGTTATCATAACTAGTGTCATCATAAATATTGCACCAGTATCAAATTTAGGAATACCAAAAGTAAATGGTTTAACAAAGCTTACCCATTTAGCTTCTGAAACAACCGAAAAATCTACCATTCCCATAAATGAACCTACAATTGTTCCAAGAATAATACCATTTAATACAGCAATAGATTGAAAAAAACCTTTTAAATATTTATTAGATATAAGAATAACTAACATTACAAAGATAGAAAGAAGTATATTACGTACACTACCAAAGTCAGCTGCATTAGCACCACCACCACAACTAGTAACTCCAACATTAATCAACGATAATCCAATAATTGTTACGACTGAACCAGTTACTACAGTAGGAAAAAATTTTAATAATTTTCCATATAAAGGAGCTATAAGTATTACAACTATAGCTCCAACTATTATTGATCCATAAGCATAATCCATACCAAGACTTTTACCAATAATAATTAAAGGACCTACTGCTGCAAATGTACAACCTAATATTACTGGTAACTTAATCCCTGCAAAATTACCAATACCTATAGCTTGAAGCAATGTTGCTATACCGCACGTAAAAAGATCAGCAGCTACTAAAAGAGATAATTGTTCTGGACTTAAACCTACAGCAGCTCCAATTATTAATGGAACTGCAACTGCTCCTGCATACATAGCAAGAACATGTTGTAAGCCAAAAGTCGCTAATTGGCCAATGGGTAACATTTCATTTACTTTATCAACTGCTTTGGTGTTATTTTCTGATGACATAAAAAAATACCTCCTATAAATTTATTTATATATTTTAAGTAATATATTTTTTAGAATATACGCTCATCTATGAGTACTCTAAGCAAACTGTAATAATCTTCCTTAGTATCAATATTCCAAATAACAAATTCATCTTTCACCAAAAACTTTTATATTGTCTTTACTTCTTTTTATCTCTGTCATATTTAATTTTTAATTTATATTTTTTTATTTTCTAAATTTAACTCATTAATAGTCTTAAATTTAGAATCAGCTATATTAAAAATATTCATATTAATTATTTTTGTAAAGATTTCTTAGTTGCATTAAATATCTTTTGATACCCTGTACAACGACATAAGTGTCCTGAAATTTCTCTTTTTATCTCAGCATCAGTATATTTTTTTCCACTATTAACAAGAGCTGTAGATGTTAATACTAGTCCTGGTGTACAAAATCCACATTGAACAGCACCTTCATCAATAAAAGCTTGTTGAACTTTTGATAATTTACCATCTTTCTTAACCCCTTCAATTGTTACGATACTCTTTCCATTTGCCCATACTGCCATATATATACAAGAATCAGTAGGAACTCCATCTATTAGTACAGTGCAAGCTCCACACTCTCCAACATGACACCCACACTTTACACCTGTACAATGTATTTTATTTCTTAAAACGTCAAGTAAAGATTCTCTTATATCAACTTCTAATTCGTAAGATTTATCATTTACTGTCATTGATATTTTTTTCATTTTTGTATTACTCATTTTATTTTTCACCCTCTACTTCTATAGTCTTTTTTATTCCTCTTTTAGTTAGCTCTTTAATTAAATGCTCTCTAAAATCCTTAGATGCACGCCATGAATTTCTTGATTTTGATGATTTAACTGCAAGTTCAGCAATCTTTTCAATATTTTCTTCTGTTACCTCAATTCCTCTAGCATAACTTTCTGCCTCATTACATCTTATTGGAGTTGGTGCTGATACGCCTAATGCAATCCTTAAATCTTTAAACTTGTCATTTTCAATTGAAGATACAACCGCTACACTGACCATCGCTATATCCATAGCTTTTCTATTACTAAATTTTATATAATGACCTGTTAAATTCTCATAATCCTCTTTTTTTATTATTAAATGAGTTAATATCTCATTATCTTTTATATCTACTCTGCCTGGTCCTATATAAAATTCCTGTATTGGAACAATTCTTTCATTATTTTTACTTTTTAATCTTAATTTAGCATTCAGAGAAAACAATGCTGGTGCACTATCTGCTGAAACAGCACCATTACAAACGTTTCCACCAATGGTAGCCATATTTCTAACTTGTGGTCCCCCCATAGAAACTGCCCCTTCTGCTAATATTTTTATATGCTTTTGTACAATATCATCTCTAAATATTTTTGAAAAACATGCCATTGCACCAACTTCTATAGATTTATCCTCTAGCATATTAATTTGATCAAGTCCATTTATTTTTCTAAGACTTAATAATTCTGCTTCCTTCATTTTATTGTGATGCAATTTTATTAAAACATCTGTACCACCTGCTATTATCTTAAGTTCCTTATTTTTATCTAATAATTCCAATGCTTCTTCTAAAGTTTCTGGTTCTAATATTTCATTAATATCAAACATTTTAAGTCCTCCTTAAATTACACTAATCCAACTTCCTTAAATTTTTCAAAAACAGATTGTGGATTCATAGGTATTTTATTAAATGCAACCCCAGTCGCATCCAAAACAGCATTACGAATTGCTGGTGCTGGTGAAACTGTTGTATTCTCACCAATAGATTTTTGTCCAAATCCACCTGCTGGTTCATATTTCTCTACAAAAGCTGAGCCAATAGTAGGAGTATCCATTATAGTTTGTAACTTATAATCCAACAGATTATTATTTAGTGGTTTACCAGTCTTCTCATCAAATAACATTTGTTCTGATAATGCATATCCAAGTCCCATACTTACTCCACCATGTACTTGCCCTTCAGCTAACATAGGATTCATAATCATGCCAGAATCATGAATATTATATATTTCTAAAACTTCTATTTTCCCTGTTTTAATATCAACTTCTACAGCTGCAAATGTAGCTCCATAAGCTATTGAATTAATTCTAACATTAACTGATGTATCACTAGTTATAGGACAACATTTAATTCTATCGTAATATGATTCCATAGCAATTTCTTCAAGTGGACATATAACTCTACCCAATCTTTTTTCTACAATTTTGCAATCTTCAATATCTAATTCACTAGCCTCCAAACCACATTTACTACTTGCAAATGCTAATACTTTATCTTTGACTTCTAATGCACATTTCTTAACTGCTGCTCCACTTACAAACGTTTGCCTAGATGCATAAGATCCAGTATCAAAAGGAGTTATATCTGTATCTTGATTTGAAATTACATGTACCATATCTATTCTTAATCCAAGAATATCTGCTACCATTTGTCCAAAAACAGTATCACTTCCTTGTCCTATTTCTGTTGCACCTATCTGCAATTGAACTGATCCGTCTTGGTTCATTACTATTCTTGCACCAGCTGGTTCTAACGCTACTGGATGTGTTCCTGTGAAATAACTAAAGCAAGCCATACCTACGCCTCTTCTTTTATCTCCACTTTGATTTTTATATTCTTTCTTTTTCTCATCCCATTTAATTAATTCTTTTCCCTTTTCAATACATTCTGGTAATGCAAATGCACGAACCACATTTTTACTAAGCGGTTCAACATAACCTTCACTTATAAAATTTTTAGTTCTAAATTCTATAGGATCCATATTAAGAGCTCTACAAATATCTTCTATATGACTTTCTAGTGCATAACACATTTGAGGTGCTCCATATCCCCTCATTGCACCTGCTGCTGGTAAATTTGTATATACTGTTATAGGACTGTATTTTATTGAATTAAAATCATATACTCCTCTAAATTTTCCACCTGCACTTAATGCAACAGAATGACCATGAGATGCATAAGCTCCATTATTTATAAGATTTTTTATATCTAATGATATTAATTTACCATCTTTTGATACTGCTGTTTTAAATTTAATCTTCATAGAATGTCTTGTCCTTGTATCAATAAAACATTCTTCTCTATCTAATGTATATCTTACTGGTCTTCCATCTACTGCAAGAGACATAGCTGCTGTTAATGGTTCAATAACTACATCTTGTTTATTTCCAAAGCCTCCACCAATATAAGGTTTAATAACTTTTATCTTACCCCATTGTATTCCTAATGCCTGTCCAACAATTCTTCTTACAATATGAGGAATTTGAGTTGAAGAAACTATAACTATACGGTCTTCACCATCTACATAAGCATATGTGCTATGATTTTCCATATGGCAATGTTGAACCATACTTGTTTCAAAACTTCCTTCAAATATTCTATCTGCATTTTTCAAATCTTCTTCTACATTTCCAATTTCTGATCCAAAAGAACTTAAAATATTATCTGGCTTTTCTTCATGAATTATTGGTGCATTCTCTTTTATAGCATCTTCGCTCTTTACTATTGGTTCAAGGACTTCATAATCAACCTCTATAAGTTCTAACGCGTTTTTTGCTACTATTTCATCTACTGCTACAACTGCAGCAATGGCATCTCCAACAAATCTAGCTTTATTCGTAAGAATTAATCTATCCTCTATATCTCTATGACTTGGATCTAAAGACCATGGATGTCCAGCCGTAGCAAATTTAATTTTAGGTAAATCTTCATGTGTAATAACTGCTTCTACCCCATCTAATTTTTTTGCCTTACTAGTATCTATATTTTTAACTATAGCATGAGCGTAAGGGCTCCTTAAAACTTTACCTATAAGCATATCACTCACAAAAAAATCATCTACATACTTTGCTTTACCAGTAACTTTAGATACAGCATCAAATCTAATTACGCTGTTTCCTACTATATTATTTGTCATATCACACCTCCATAAAATTTACATAGCATAAAATTATATTCTATTGCTATATTTTAACATAAGTTGAAATAAGATGTACTTATTTATTATTTTTTTCAATACTATAATATTTTTACTAATATCCATTTAATACTAGTAAATAGCATATTTCATGCCAAAACTAAATTTATAGGTTTTTTCGTGTTTTTGTACTACCTTTTTATTATTTATTGATTAATTTAAATGTATTTCTTTTGATATAATAAAAAATTCTCATCAAATCTAAGTAATTGTTTACATTTATCTTTAAAATATTAATTTTTATTATAATTTTTTTTATCATTTTGGTAATTTTAAAATATCAAATTACACATTATTGGCTATAAGCTATTTATAAATTTATCAAAATGATAAAACATATTATCGTTTTGATAAATTAGTGTAATTATTTAAATAAATAACTGTAAACTTTAGTTTTAGTTTTAGTTTTAAATAAAACATATATAAGCTTCAAGCAACAAAAATATAAATTAAAATCACCAAAATCTTCATACACTTATGGCATAACAATTGCTACTAATATTAAGTAATTCTAGTTTATATCTCAAGAGTTTTTATAAAACTCAATCATACTTATGGAGGATATTTAAATGCAACAAAAAGAGATAATGGATTTATGTGTTAAACAATGTAAAGAAGGTATGTTAAATTTAGAAGGTGGACCTTTTGGAGCTGCTATAGTAAAAGATAGTAAAATCATAGCTCTTGCTAATAATACAGTAATTAAAGATAATGATCCAACTGCTCATGGTGAAATGAATGCAATAAGGCAAGCTTGTAATAAACTATCTACATTTGATTTATCTGGTTGTGAATTATATACAACCTCTGAGCCATGTCCAATGTGTATGTCTGCAATAATATGGTCTAATATATCAAAAGTTTATTATGGATGTACTGTTAAAGATGCAGCAGATATAGGATTTAGAGATGAGCATATTTTAGAATTTTTAAAAGGTAACTGCACTAATAAAAAGGTTTTAGATTTAGAACAAATAGATAAATCTAATTGTATGGCTGCATTTGAAATGTGGACAAATAGTCAAAACAAAACAAGTTATTAATATCTCCTAAAATAAATTATATATTTTAAGAGGTTGCCTTAAAATTTTATGGCAACCTCTTATTTTAGCTTTATATTATTTTTTTGCTTTCTTATAGAATGTATTCTTTAATGGCAATTCTCTTCTAAATATTCCATCTAATTTATAATAAGCGCCTTGAACTGCTGGTGCTGTTGGAATACAAGTGATTTCTCCAACACCTTTTGCTCCAAAAGATAATTCTTGCGTATTTTTTTCTATTATAATAGGTACAATTTCTGGTACTTGAGTTGCTCTTAAAAGTCCTAATGTTCCAAATTTAACCTTAGGAACTGAATTTTCTATTATATAATCCTCTGTTAATCCATAACCTAATCCCATAACAACTCCACCTTCAATTTGACCTTCTACATTCTTAGGATTTATTGCTTTTCCTACATCATGAGCTGCAACTACTTTTACAAGTTTTCCTTTTTCATCAATAATAACAACTTGAGTTGCAAATCCATAAGCAACATGACTTACTGGATTTTCTTTAGGACTACCCATTTTATCTGTGATTCCTATATACTCTCCTAAAAATTCTATACCCTCTAACTCTTGCAATGACTTGCCTTTCAATGCTTCTTTTAATTTTAATGATGCAATTCTTGTTGCTTCCCCTGTAAATACAGTCTGTCTTGATGCTGTTGTTGTTCCTGAATTTGGAGTTATTCTTGTATCTGGGGTTTCATAAACTATTTGTGAAGCAGGTATTCCTAAAACTTCACCTACAACTTGAACAACTACTGTTCCTACTCCTTGTCCAATGCAAGCTGCAGATGTTCTGATGTGAACTTTTCCATCTATCACTTTAACCTTACATCTTCCTGTATCAGGTATTCCTACTCCTACACCTGCATTTTTGAATGTACATGCTATTCCTACGTATTTATTACTATAGTAAACATCTTTAACAGCTTCTAACGTTTCAACTAAAGCAGTACCCTCATCAGCAATTTGACCATTTGGCAGAACTTCACCTGGTCTTATTGCATTTAACATTCTAATTTCAAAAGGATCTATACCAACCATTTCTGCTAATTGATTTAAATTACATTCAGTTGCAAATGCTGATTGAGTTACTCCAAATCCTCTAAATGCCCCTCCTGGAGTATTATTTGTATAAACAGCAATTCCATCAACAACCATATTTTGATAGTTATATGGACCTGCTGCATGAGTACATGCTCTTTGAAGAACTGGTCCCCCAAGGGATGCATATGCACCTGTATCTGCTATTATTTCTGCTTTCATAGCAGTTAATTTTCCATTTTCATCACAAGCTGTTGTAAATTCCATTTCCATAGCATGTCTTTTGGTATCAACCATGATACTTTCTTGTCTTGTAAGACACATCTTTACTGGCTTTTTAATAAGATATGCAAGCAATGCAGTATGATGTTGGCAACTCATATCTTCCTTACCACCAAATCCTCCGCCTACATATTCTGAAATAATTCTTAACTTATCTTCACCTAAATTTAATAAAGAACCTATCTCTCTCAAGTCATCATATATACTTTGAGTTCCTGTATAAACTATTAATCCATCTTCTCCATCAGGAACTGCAACAGCTGCCTCTGGTTCTAAAAAAGCATGTTCGGTAAATGGAACACTATACTTATTTGTAACAACATATTTAGAATTTTTTATAGCTTCATCAGCATTTCCTCTTACTAAATGTTCATGTACTAAAATATTTCCGCCTTCATGTATCTTTGGAGCATCATCTTTTAAAGCTTCCATTGGAGATGATAGTGGTTTTAATTCTTCAAAATCCACTTTTATATATTTTAGTGCTTCTTTTGCTATCTCTTCTGTTTCTGCTGCAACTAAAGCCACCGCATCTCCAAGATATCTTGTTTCTTCTCCCACCTTTATTAATGCAGGAGTATCCTTCTTCAAATGTCCTAAATACCTTTGTCCTTGAATATCCTCTGCAGTTACAATCTTAATTACACCCTTTAAATTTTCTGCTTCCGTTATATCCATACTCTTTACTAAAGCTCTAGGATATTTACTTCTTAATGCAGATCCATAAACCATTCCATTAATTCTTATATCATCAGTATATTCCCCCAAACCTAAAGTCTTATCTTTTGCATCAACCCTTGCCATTGGCTCCCCTATTAAACCTTTACAAGAAACTTTAGGCACTTCTTTATTTTCCCTAAATATCTCTGCTGCCATCATAATAGCTTTTTCTATTTTTACATACCCTGTACATCTGCATATATTTCCAATTAAAGCCTTCTTAACTTCTTCCATTGTTGGATCTAAAGTTCTATTAAATAAAGCCTTAGCACTAATAACCATTCCTGGTATACAGAAGCCACATTGAACTGCACCAGCCTCAGTAAATGCATAAGCAAATACTTCTCTTTCTCTATCTGTGAATCCCTCTATTGTTGTTATTTCCTTACCATTCACCTTTTCAGTAGTAAGAACACAGGCTTTAATAGCTTTACCATCAACTATAACCATGCAGGTTCCACATGCCCCTTCTGAACATCCATTTTTTACAGATGTTATGTTACAATCGTCTCTCAAATATTTTAAAAGCTTTTTATTTTCATCGACACTTTTTTCCTGTCCATTAAGAATGAATTTAAACAATCCTATCACTCCTCATAATTCCAATTTTAAATATTACTCATTTTATTTTTTATCTTATAATTTATAACTAGCTTATACTTTAAATTATTATTTTTATATTTAGTTTTACTGATGTATTTCTACTGATTCATTACTTATATATAAATCCTTAATTTTATTAACTGCTGTTTCTTCTTCATTCTCATTTCCTATTACATTAAAAAATATATTTAATAAAATTGCAGATATACTTCCTGTAGTTATTCCACTATGAAATATTGTTTGCACCCATGTTGGAAAATTATCATAAAATACTGAATTAGCTAACGGTATCATGGAAAGTCCTATACTAACAGCAACTATTACTGAATTTTTATTTCCATCAAAATTGACTTTTGATAATGTTTTTATTCCTCCAACTAGAACCATTCCAAACATTGCAAATCCCACACCACCTAATACTGGCTTTGGTATAGCACCCATTGTTGCAGCAAATTTTGGTGTAAAGCTTAATATTAAAAGAATTATTCCTGCATAAATTCCTATAAATCTAGATTTTATATTTGTTAATCCAACAAGACCTGTATTTTGAGCAAATGGTGTAATTGGAAAAGTATTAAATATACCAGCTAAAAATGTTGAAATACCATCTCCAGCTAAACCTTTTCTTATATTTTCTTCAGTTACTTCTTTATCTGTTATTTCATGTATTGCTATCATGTTTCCAACTGATTCAGTCATTAAAACAAGCATTATTAAAATCATAGAAATTATTGCTGATATATTAAATGTAGGCATTCCAAATTTTAAAGGTGTATTTAAACTAAACCAAGCTGCATCGTTAACTTTACTAAAATCAGCTATTCCAAAAATCATAGCTAATAAAGTTCCTATTACTATAGAAAATAATATTGCTGCACTATTCCAAATTCCTTTCATATATTTAAATAGCAATAAAGTTATAACTAAAACTGCTAATGCCAATCCCACCTCTTGTGTAGTTGCTGGTTTAGCAGTTCCTTCAGTTATCCATTTTATTCCTACTGGCATTATAGAAATACCTATTACTAATACAACTGTTCCTGTAACTACCTTTGGAAAGAATTTTATTAATTTACCAAAGATAGGTGATATAATAAAACAAAATAATCCTGCTATAATTACTGATCCAAAAACAGTTGTCATTGCCAAATATTTATCACCATGAGCCCCCGCTATAATAGCAAGAATACCCGATACTGCTGCAAAGCTTGTACCTTCTATCACTGGTATTTTAGCTCCTGCAACATTCTTAAGACCATAACCTTGGAGCAAAGTACCTATTCCAGCCATAAATAACCCTGCATTTATAAGAAAAACTATCTCTAAATTATTTAAACCTGCTGCTTCTCCAATCATAAGTGGAACAGCTACTGCACCTGCACACATTGACATTACATGTTGAAGTGAAAATATCCATGCTTTTGAAAAAGGTATTTTTTCATCAACTGCAGGTATTAAATTATCCCCATATTTTTCCCTCATAATTCTCAAATCCCTTCAATGAATTCTATTAAAATTAACATCTTTATATTTTCTATATTTAATAAATATCTCATAACTTACCTTCCTGCCTGTGATAACTTTATCTCGAGTAGTATATAAATTTACATAATTATAAAAAAATTTAAAATCTATCACTATACTTAATTATCTGTTTTTATATCTTATTATATTTTCACCTTACTACTATCTATATTTTTAACTGTAATATAAATATAAGAACTACCTTAATTCTTACTTGTTTTTGATATTCATTTTATTACTAGTAAGTAGCATTTTTCATGCCAAAATTAAATTTAAATTTTTTTCGTGTTTTTGTACTAATTTTCTATTATTTCCTTCTCAATTTAAATGCATTTATGCTTAAATAATAATTTTTTTTACAAATTACAGTAAATGTTTACACCTTTAATACCCATTTAATTTTTAATTATTTATGTTTTTTATCATTTTGGTAACTTAAAATCATTAAATTACATATTATTCTTCATAATTTATATGTTAAAATTATCAAAAGGATAATTCTTTATCACTTTGATAATTATATTTTTATAATTTATTTGAAATATAAAATGTACATTTTATACTTATTTTTACTTTTAAAACAACATTCACATACAGATTTATAAAAACATGCTTATATTAATAAAAATTTAATTATATTAATATAAATACTAGAACTCTAAAAGCTTACATGCTAAATTAATATATACTAATTAAAAAAATATTTTAAATTTAAAAATATTATCAAGTAAGGCACACAAAAGATAATAATAAGCCTTAATTTCTTTAACTTACTATTATCTTTCATGTGCCTAATAATTTATCTCATATTTTTTATTTTTAAATATAATTCTATCTAAATTTCTTATATACTCTTTAAATTCACCTTTGATCTTTTAATAAACTTTCCATATCCTTTTTTACCTATGAACTTATTATCTCTAACTATTATTTTCCCACGTGAAATAGTCATTATTGGATAACCCTTTACCTTTATTCCTTCATATGCAGAATAGTCTACATTTGAATGTAAATTTGAATTTGACATAGTAACTTCTTTTTGTGGATCAATTATTACTATATCTCCATCCGAACCAACTTGTATCGTCCCTTTCTTCGGATATAATCCAAATATTTTTGCCGGTTTTGTACAGCATAAATCAACAAACTTATTTATACTAATCCTTCCATTCATAACCCCTTCAGAAAATATAAGTGGAATTCTTTCTTCTATTCCAGGTGCTCCATTTGGGCACTTAGTAAAATCATCTTTTCCCTTTTGTTTATCTTCTTTAAATGAAAATGCGCAATGATCTGATGCTATAGTTTGTATATATCCATCATTAATTCCTTTCCACAATTTTTCTATATCCCTTTTTGATCTTAATGGAGGACTAATTACATATTTCAATGATTCATTATTAGGAAGATTGTATTTACTTTCATCCAATACTAAATATTGTGGACATGTTTCACTATATATGCTTTGACCTCTTTCTCTTGCCATTTTCACATAATCTAATCCTAACTCTGATGATAAATGAACTATATAAAGAGGTGCATCCTTTACTATTGATTCCATATTTATCATTCTGTTCACAGCTTCAGCTTCAGTTTCAACTGGTCTACTTAAACAATGGTATAAAGGACTTGTAAGTCCTTTTCTTATATGATTTTCTTTTAAAAGTTTTATACTTCCATCATTTTCACAATGAACAGTCATAATTCCCTGCAATTCTTTTAATCTATTTAAAATTTTAAGTACACCTTTATCATCAATCATATAATCATATGTTAAATAAACCTTAAAACTCGGTATTCCCTCTTCATCAACTATTTTTTTCATTTCATCAATTATACTATCATTCACATGTTGAACAACCCCATGAAAACTATAATCTATTACTGCTTTATCATCAGCATACCCATGGTAAACATCTACTTGATGCTTTAAATTGCATCCCTTAGGACCAAATCCCATATGATCTACAACAGTAGTCGTTCCACCACAAGCTGCTGCAACTGTTCCTGTGTAAAAATCATCATTTGCAACAGATATACCTACATCTAAATTTAAATGAGTATGAGCATCTACCCCACCAGGAATAACATATTTTCCTTCAGCATCTACTATTTCATCAGCTTCTCTTATAAGATTAGTTCCAATTTCTCTTATAATGCCATCTTTAATATAAATATCTCCATTATAAATATCACTAGCAGTGATCACAGTTCCATTTTTTATTAATAAAGACATTCTTACCACCTCATTTTATAAAATGTTTTTAGAAAAATTACTTTTAAATATTAATAAATCTAATTATTAATGCACATAAATACACTTTCTATATATTCAACAATTTGTTTTTTCATAATTTTTCGTTCTTCCTCTGTACTATTTTCTATATCTACAATGAAAGTGTCCTCTCTTTCACTTATTCCATTTAAAAATTCATCATCATTCTTTTTCAAAACTCCTATTACTAATTTATCACTATCAAGGCAATTATTAATTTCTTCTATGAATTTTAAAGAGGATTTTTCTAAAACTCCAATCTCATCTAATAAAATTATTTTAGAAACTTTATCTTCAATACTCTTATTTAAAATATCTACACCTGTAATATCAAATCCATTAACAAAAACATTACATTTAGGTGATGATATATTGGATGTATTTACTGAAATTTTTTCTTTTAATTCACTTTTCAAATTGACTGACTCTATATAATAACCAGCTTTTTCTTCTTTTTCATAATAAGGTACTGTTCTATATCCTGTATAGGGTATAGTCAATTCATTAAGTATTTTGTTAATTAGTGTACTTTTTCCACATTGTACTTTTCCTGTAATTAATATATTTTTATACATAATTAAATTCCCTCGTTAAATTTCTTAAATTCTCATCATATTAATTATAATGTAGCTATTACCTCTATTTCTATTAAAGCATCCATTGGTAATTTAGCTATTTGCACACAACTTCTTGCGGGGAAATTTTGTGTAAAATACGTTGCATATACTTCATTTACAGTTGAAAAATCATTTAAATCTTTTACGAAAACTGTAGTTTTAATTACATTTTCAAGATTTGTACCAGCTTCTTCTAAAATAGCTCTACAATTTTCTAAACTTTGCTTAGTAGCTTGTTTTATTTCTGTCTCAAGTATCTTTGTTTTTGGATTTATAGGTAATTGACCAGATGTATATACTAGTTTATCTATAATAATTCCTTGTGAATATGGTCCTATTGCTTCTGGTGCATTTTGTATATTAATTATTTTCTTCATAACAATATCTCCTTTTTTATGTTATTGTTTCTTTTTTAAAGTTTAATTTTATTTACAAGAGATTTTTATATAATTATTTAACTGTTGATTCTATCTTATAAGATTTTAAAATCTAATTTTTATTGCAGTATATGCGTCTACTTATATTGCATTGATAATGCATTCTTTGGACATCTAGTTACACATAATCCACATCCAAAACATTTCTTACTATCAATAATTAACTCATTTGAAACTTCTATTGCATCATATACACAGCTTGTTTTACAAATTCCACATTTTATACAAGCATCCTGATTTACCTTAGGTGGTATTGATTCTGTTCTAAAATCTCTTTCTTCACATTTTTTATGAGCAAGTCCTATTATCTCATTTACATCTTTATATCCATGACTATCTAAAAATTCATTTAATTCTTTAGCAATTTTTCCATAAACAGTTGGTCCTTTTAAAATAGCTTCTGTGCAAACTTGTACAGATTGAGCTCCTGCCATTAGCATCTCTGCTGCATCTTTTCCACAAGTAATTCCGCCAACACCTATTATTGGTATCTTTATGACTTTAGACGCATCATAAATATTTCTAATAGCTACTGGTTTTACGGCTGATCCTGATAACCATCCATATCCTGTTTGACTTCCCATTATTGGGTATCCTGTTTCTATATCAATTGCCATACATGGTCCTACTGAGTTTATCATTACTAATCCATCTGCACCTGCTTCTTCTAATGCCTTAGCTATTTTTTGAATATCTGTATGAGGACTCATTTTCATGAATACAGGGCAATCAAGAGCTGCTTTAGCTGCCTTCATTGATTCAACGATTGGAGCAATATCAGTTCCAACATAATGAGTTGAAAGTTCAACAGCATCCGCATATGGTTTTACCAAAGGCGCAACTTTTTTTATTTGATCCGCAGTATATCCCATACTTACTATCATAGGAACGCCTGCTTCTTTTGCTCTTTTATATTCTTTTTCTATCCATTGTTCTTTAGGAAGTTCTGACCAAAGTTCTGTATTTAAAAAACCTGCGTTGGTTTTTGCCATACAAGGTCTTGGTACATCTGCTGGTTTTTCAGATATTGTTTTTGTAACTAATCCACCAGCACCTCCCTTTACTGCTGAAACACATAATTCTCCATCTTTTGCACCGGGTCCCGCTGCTGTAAATATCGGGTTATTAAACTCCATTCCGAGTATATTAACTTTTAACTTTGCCATAATACTGCTCCCCCTATTAACTAATTCTTTAATCATTTTTATGCTTTACTTATAAGTCTTTCAACTAATTTATTAGCCTCATAAGTTATCTTTTCCTCATCAATATTAATAAGTTTACCTTCTTTTACGACTATTTCTCCTGAGACTATTGTATAATCTACATTTCCTTTAATCCCAACTGTTCCAAGTATTGATTTAGGGTCAAATTGAGTTCCTACAAACTCTAATCTTTTGGAATTAATCATAAATAAATCTGCTGCTTTACCTACGCTTAATTCTCCAATGTCATTTCTTCCAAGTACATCTGCACTTCCTCTGGTTGCAAGTTTAAGTATTTCATATCCTGTTGGAGCATAATTACTTGAATTTAATCGATGTAATAAATAACAAACTCTTATTTCTTCTAATAAATTAGAACCATCATTGCTGGCACTACCATCAACAGCTAATCCAACTGGAATACCTAATTTAATCATTTGTGGTATTTTTGCTATTCCTGATGATAACTTCATATTTGAGATTGGACAATGTGCTACTCCTGTTTTTGTTTTTGCTAAAATTCTTAGTTCCTCATCATTAAAATGTATACCATGAGCATACCAAACATCTTCTCCAACCCAACCTAAACTCTCCATATATTCAAGAGGTCTCATTCCAAATTTCTCTGCTATAAATCTTTCTTCATCAATTGTTTCTGCTAAATGAGTATGCAATCGTACTCCTAACTTTCTTGCTAAATTTGCTGTTTCTTTCATTAAATCACTAGTTACACTAAATGGAGAACAAGGAGCAAGCGCAACTTGATTCATTGAAAATTTATTGGGATTATGAAACTTTTTAACTACTCTTTCAGAATCATACAATATTTTATCAATAGTCTGAACTACTGAATCTGGAGGTAATCCACCATCCTTCTTACTTAATGACATACTTCCTCTTGATGCATACATTCTTATTCCTAATTCTTTTGCTGCACTAAATTGAGTATCTATCAATTTTTCTTCCTCAGATTTTGGAAATACATAATGATGATCAAAACAAGTAGTACATCCATTTTTCATTAATTCTCCCATTCCAACTAAAGAACTATATCTAATAATTTCACTGTCTATAGCCTTCCAAATTTCATATAAGTATATTAACCAAGGAAATAATTCAAGTCTTTGTACCTGAGGTAAATTTCTAGTAAATGTTTGATATAAATGATGGTGAGTATTTATAAGTCCTGGATAAACTAACATATTGGTTGCATCTATAATTTCATTTGCTTCATACAAATCTTTTCCTATATATTTAATAACTCCATTTTCAACAAAAATATTTACATCTTCATATACACTATCTTTTTCATCACAGCTTATTAATGATTTAATATTTTTAATAAATAGTGTTTTATTCATATTTTATTCTCCTAACTCTTAATGGCTTTATTCATACTTTAAATTTACTATTTTTATATTACTTAATAAGTAGTATTTTATTTATATATGCTTATTGCAATATTTTTATTAAAATTGCTATTATTCCATATATCCAATAAATTATAGTGACTATATGCATCAAAATTATAATTTAATATTTTTGCTGAAAAACGTATTAAATATCCAATAAATATTGCTACTGACACGAGTTGAGATGCTTGCCATATTGAAATCGATAAAACCTCCTACGAACTTGGTCCTAGATTACTTTGTATAACTAATACAATCCCTAATGCACACAAAAATAATCCTAATATATCTAATGGGACTTTTACAAACCATTGTTTCGATCAAAGTTTTTCTTTAATTAAAATCTCCTTTTAATTAAAATCTCCTTTTAATTAAAATCTCCTTTTAATTAAAATTGCTCCAAAACTCTTCAGAAATTTTTCTTGATTTTTTAAATATATTATCTTCATCTACCGTCATAATTTTTCTATTCTTCATTATAATTTTTCCATTAATTATTGTTGTATCTACACTTCTTCCACTCATTCCAAACATTATATGACCATTTAAATTCGCTGCATTCATAGGTGTCAATGGATTATAATCAACAATTATTAAATCAGCATATGCTCCTTCTTTTAATATTCCAAGTGGTTTTTTAAAATACTTAGCTGCTATATTTCTATTGTTTTCAAATAACATTTTATTAGTTTCTATAAACCCTACATTAGAATTGTTTAAATTGTGTTTATGAATTATATTTTCAACTTTCATTGATTCAAACATGTCTGATGTATATCCATCAGTACCAAGACCAACTACCACTTCATTTTTCATCATTTCCATTACCGGGGCACAACCAACAGCATTTCCCATATTAGATTCTGGATTATTAACTACATTAGTATTAGTTTCTTTTAAGATATCAATTTCTCTTTTATTTATGTGAATACAATGAGCACATATTGTTTTTTCTCCTAATATTCCAAAATCATTTAATCTCTCTATTACTCTCTTGCTGTTATTTTTTAAACAATGATTTAAATCATCGATTCCTTCTGCTGCATGAATATGATATCCTACATTAAGGCCCTCCAAACTATCAACACATTTTTTTAAACTATCATCACTAAGAGTAAATGAGGCGTGCATTCCAAACATGCCTTTTACCATATCATCATCTCTTTCATTTGATGCCTTAATAAAGTTAACGTTTTCTTCTATACCTTCATTTAGAATTTTCTCTCCATCTCTATCGGAAACTTCATAAGCATAAACCCCTCTAATACCTAAATGAGTAGCTGCATCTGCTATAGTAAATAAACTTCTATTTGCTGACATAGGACTAGCATGATGATCAAATACAGTTGTAACACCCTCTTTAACACACTCAATTAAAGTTGTATAAGCACTATATTTAACATCTTCTAATGTTAATTTCTTATCTATTTTCCACCAAACATTTTCAAGAATATCAACAAGACTCTTTGCTGGAGGATTATTTAATGTTAGTCCCCTTGCAAATGCGCTATATATATGATGATGAGTATTTATTAATCCAGGCATTATAACTTTTTTCTCTGCATCTATAAACTCATAATCTTTATATTTTGTTTTTAGCTCATCTGTATTACCAACTTCTAGTATAATATTGTTCTTTACTGCAATACAACCATCTTCTATATAGGAATTTTTACTATCTTGAGTTATCACTCTTCCATTTCCAATTAACAGCATTGTGCCACCCTCTTTAACTATAATTTTTTATTTATTATATTGGCCTCTCCAAACTATCTCTTTATACTTATCTGGATCTGTGTCTCCTTCTGTACTAAATAATAGTACTTTTGAGTTTTCATTTAATTCTAATGATTCTTTTAAATCTTTATATTTATCATTTTTCATTATTTCATAAAGTAATCCTGAAGTAACAGCACCTGATTCACCTGAAATAACCTTGTTATCTCCTCTTAATGGATTTCCAAGTATTCTCATACCATTTGCTGCAACATAATCTGGTGATGAAACAAATGTGTCAGAGTACTCTTTTAAAACTTTCCAACCAATAGTATTTGCCTCTCCACAAGCTAATCCAGCCATTATTGTTTGCATTTCTCCACCTACAGCTATTAAGTTTCCATCATTAGCCTTTGCTGATTTATACAAGCAATCTGCTAAATTTGATTCTACTATTACTGTTTTAGGGCAATTCCCCTTAAATACAGAAGCAAAGAATCCTTGTATTGCACCTGCTAAAGAGCCTACACCGGCTTGTATAAATATATGTGTTGGTCTTTCAACTCCATATTGATTTAATTGATTTAATGCTTCAAGTCCCATAGTTCCATATCCTTGCATTATCCAAGCTGGAATCTCCTCGTAGCCATCCCATGCAGTATCTTGTATAACTACTCCATTATTTTCATCTGCATATTTAGCTGCAAGTCTTACTGCATCATCATAATTCATATCAGTTATAGAAGCTTCTGCTCCTTCTTTTCTTATATTTTCTAATCTTGTTTTTGATGATCCTTTAGGCATATAAACTACTGATTTTTGTTTTAGTTTATTTGCAGTCCAAGCAACTCCTCTTCCATGATTTCCATCTGTAGCTGTTACAAATGTAACTTCTCCAAGTTCTTCTCTTAACTCTGGTGAAATTAACTTTTCATATGGAAGTTCAGATATATCTTTATTTAATTTTTGTGCCATATATTTTGCCATAGCAAAAGATCCACCTAGAACTTTAAATGCATTTAAGCCAAATCTATATGACTCATCCTTTATATAAATACCACCTAATCCAATATCCTTACTTAAATTTTCTAAATTAACTAATGGTGTTTCCTTATATTGAGGAAAACTTTTATGAAAATCTCTAGCCTTAGTTATTTCCTCTTTATTTAAGAAACCTAGTAAATTTTCATTATTAGTTTTAGGTAGTTCATTTTTTTTCCACACTATATTTTCCATGATTTCTCCTCCATTTAAATATATTTCAAATAGGTACTTATATGTGTCTTTATGTCATACTACTATGTCAAACTATTTTGCACATATATAAACACAGTCTTAAAACATAAAATTTTATTTTTAAACTGCTAATATTTTATTCTAGTACCAGTCTTTCCAGTTATACCATCTTTTGCTTTTTCAAGAAGAGTAATCAATGAATATCTACCTTCTTTTGATGAAGCAAACTCTATTCCAGCTTCTACTTTTGGTTTCATTGAACCTGGTGCAAAATGTCCTTCTTCTAAATATTTTTTCATATCATTTACTTTAACGTCAGCTAGCCACTGTTCATTTTCTTTACCAAAATTTATAGCAACCTTTTCAACTGCAGTTAAAATAATTAAGCAATCTGCATCAAGATCCTTAGCAAGTGTACAACTTGCAAAATCTTTGTCAATTACAGCTCCTACACCCTTTAAGTGGTTTCCTTCTTTTATAACAGGAATTCCACCTCCACCACAAGCAATTACAACTTGACCATCTTTAATTAAGCTCTTTATTGTACCTATCTCTACAATACTAACTGGTTTTGGTGATGCTACTACTCTTCTATAACCTCTACCAGAATCCTCTATTACATTTTCTCCATTTTTAATAGCAACTTCAGCCTCTTCTTTTGTCATAAAACTTCCTATTGGCTTAGTTGGATTTTTAAAAGCCTCATCTTTTGAATCTACTTCAACTTGCGTAATAACAGTAGATACATTTTTACTTATATTTCTGTTCAATAACTCTTCTTTAATTTGGTTTTGTAAATCATATCCTATATATCCTTGGCTCATAGCCACACAAACTGACATCGGACAAATAGAGTACTTTGGATCTAATTTATGAAGTTCACTCATAGCTACATTTATCATCCCAACTTGAGGACCATTTCCATGAGAAATAACAACTTCATTTCCATCTTCAATTAAATCAACTATTGCTTTGGCAGTAGTTTTTATGGCAGTCATCTGTTCTTTTAAAGTATTACCTAACGCATTTCCACCTAATGCAATCACAATTTTCTTTTTCATAATTTTTCACCTCATAATTTATGCTTTAAAACAAAGTGGCTATGCCACGGCTTTTTAGTTTAAATTAGATAGATGAGAGTAGAGAGTTTGGTTAAAAATTTATATTTAGAATCTCATATCACTTTTACCTTTACTCACTACTTTCCTCTCTCAATTCTCAACTAATCTTTTCTCATCGGGACTAATAGTAACTTATAATTTATTCAAAATGACGTGGTTTATCTTTTTCAACTAATTTAGCTAAAGTTTCTTGAGGGTTTTTAACTTTACTTAAGAAAATCATAGCAGCTATAATATATGGCTTAAAGCTTGCTTCTTTATATAGAGATTTTCTATATCTATCGAATACACTAGCATCAACTTCACCAACTTCACAGCTTACCCCTGTGATATCTGCTGGTAAACAATGCATATATATAGCTTTACCATCTTTAGTAAGCTTCATTAATTCCTCAGTACATTGCCAATCAACATGTTCTGCATTTTGTTTTAATAATTCTTTTTCTAGTTCATCAATACCAGCTTGATCTCCTTTTGCATATAAATCTGTTCTTTTTTCCATTGCAACATAAGGAGCCCAACTCTTTGGATATACTATATCAGCATCTTTAAATGCTTCTTCCATAGAATTTGTCTTTGTAAATGATCCACCTGATTCTTTTGCATTTTTCTTTGCAACTTCTTCAACTTCACTCATAACTTCATAACCTTCTGGGTGAGCTAATACTACATCCATTCCAAATCTAGTTAATAATCCAATAATACCTTGTGGAACTGAAAGTGGTTTACCATATGATGGTGAATAAGCCCAAGTCATAGCAACTTTTTTACCTTTTAAGTTTTCAACACCACCAAGTTCATTTATTAAATGAAGTGTATCTGCCATTGCTTGTGTTGGATGATCTATATCACATTGTAAGTTAACAAGTGTTGGTCTTTGTTCTAATGTTCCATTTTCATTACCTTCTTTAACATATTCTGAAACATTTTGCATATAAGTATGACCTTTTCCTATAAACATATCATCACGGATACCAATAACATCAGCCATAAATGAAATCATATTAGCAGTTTCTTTTACTGTTTCTCCATGAGCTACTTGTGATTTTCCTTCATCTAAATCTTGTACTTCAAGACCTAAAAGATTACATGCAGATGCAAAACTAAATCTTGTTCTTGTTGAATTATCTCTAAATAATGAAATTCCAAGTCCACTATCAAATATCTTTGGAGATATGTTATTTTCCCTTAAATTTCTTAAAGCTTCTGCTACTGTAAAAACAGCTTCAAGCTCATCATTAGACTTGTCCCAAGTTAGCATAAAGTCATTTTCATGCATATCCTCAAAATTTAATTTATTTAATTTGTCAATATATTTATCCATTATACTCATTGTAAATCCTCCAATATTTCTTTTTTATTTGTTTTTTCTATTTTTTATCTTTATTTATTTTTACAATAAATTGTTGGCACAGCAGCATATACAGCAGCACATTTTACTAAGTCAGCCTTCCAAGTCTTTTCATTTGGAGCATGTGCTTCTTCTTCTTTTCCTGGTCCAAATCCTATACATGGTATTCCATATCTGCCCATTATTGATACTCCGTTAGTTGAGAATGTCCATTTATCAACTAATGGTTGTCCATACATTCCTTCATAAGCTTCAACCATTGATTTAGTTGCTGGTGCATCTTCTGGTATTACCCAAGTTGGGAAATAGCAATCTGTTGGATATACAAGGTTTGTCCAGCTTGGTCTTTCATATTTATACATAGTTACTTTTGCATTGTATTTTTTAGCAAACGGAAGATTTCTAACTTCTTCTAATGCTGATTCAAAAGTTTCACCATCAGTTAATCTACGATCTAAAGAAATTGCACACATGTCTGCTACTGCACAACGAGATGGTGAATTATAGAATATTTCTGAAACGGTTACAGTTCCTTTACCCAAGAATTCATCATAATGTAAATTATCATTTAGCACTCTAACTTCTTGTAATATATCTGCCATTTTATAAATTGCATTATCTCCACGTTCTGGAGCAGAACCATGACAAGATATACCCTTAACCTCAACTCTTATTTCCATACGGCCACGTTGACCTCTATATATATTTCCATTAGTTGGCTCAGTTATTACAACAAATTCTGGTTTTATCTTATCTTCATTATGAATGTATTGCCAACATAATCCATCGCAATCTTCCTCTTGAACTGTACCAGTTACTAATACAGTATACTTATCAGATAAAAGGTCTAAATCCTTCATTATCTTTGCTCCATAAGTAGCTGATACTATTCCACCTAATTGATCTGATGCTCCACGACCACCTATTTCTTCTTCAGTCTCATATCCTTTATAAGGATCAAATGTCCAGTTGCTTATCTCACCTATTCCAACAGTATCTATATGAGCATCATAGGCAATTAAAGTTTCACCAGTTCCCATATATCCTAAAACATTTCCCATATTATCAATTTCGACTTTATTAAATCCAAGTTTTTTCATTTCTTGTGCTATTCTTTTTATTACTAGTTCCTCATTAGCACTTTCTCCTGGGATAGCAATTAAATCCCTTAAAAATTTTGTCATATCTGCTTCATAAGCATTTGCTTTTACCTTAATGTTTTTAAAATCCATAGTTATTCCCCCGCCTTTTTATGAAAATATTATTTTATATCTTTGGTTTTATGATGATTTTACTCTCATATCACCACTACCTATTACTTTAGCAATTACCTTGCCAAAACTTAAAAGTATTTTTTCTATTTTTTATAAAAAATACCGCATATAACTACATTAACAACATTATTTTAAACGCTTATTCTATTTGTAAATCTCATAATTATCATTTTGATAATTATTTTTATCAAAATAATAAGAAATACAAAAAAATAACATATACAATATACATATATATTGTATCTGTTAAATTCTGTAACACACCTGAATTTCAGCTTCTTCCACTTAACTTAAGTTAACATAATAAAATACTTTTTATCATAATGATAAATTATATTTTATTCTTCTATTTTTCTATAAAGAGTAGCTATTCCTATTCCTAATTTTTTTGCTACTTTCATTTTACTTTTAGTTGAATTTCCATACTTTTCTAGAGCTTTTTTAATATATATCTTTTCAATTTCTTTTAATTTCATTATTTCATCATCCATGCATATTTCATCTCTTCTATTCTTAAGTTCTTCATTATAACTTTGTACAAAAGATATTGGCAACATAGATTTTTCAAGAACTCCATTTTCTCCTGATAAACTGACCATAAATTCTACTATATTTTCTAATTCTCTTATATTTCCTGGCCAACTATAATCTTTAAATATCCTTATTAATTCTTTATCTATAGTATGTATATACTTATTACATCTTGCATTATATTTTTCTATTAACATTTTAGTTATTAATAAAACATCCTCTCCTCTATCCCTTAAACTCGGTACTTCCATCGGAATTATATTTAATCTATAATATAAATCAGCTCTAAATTTACCTTCATCAACTAATTTTTTTAAGTTTTTATTTGTGGCTGCTATCACTCTTATATTTAAATTTATCAACTTATTTGAACCTATTTTTACAATTGTTTTTTCTTGTAATACTCTTAAAATTTTTACTTGAAGATATAATGGCATATCACCTATTTCATCTAAAAAAATCACTCCATTATTAGCAAGTTCAAACTTTCCTATTCTACCACCAGAGCTTGCTCCAGAAAATGCACCTTTAACATATCCAAAAAGTTCACTTTCTAATAAATTTTCTGGAATAGCTCCACAATTTATAGCTATAAATGGCATGTTTTTTCTGTTACCTTCAGAATGTATTGCCCTAGCCACTAACTCTTTTCCTGTACCGCTTTCTCCTGTAATTAAAATTGTAGCATCAGTATATGAAACTTTTTTTATTTTCTTTTTAAGTTCTGCTATATTATTTGCTTGTCCAACTATTGAATCACAATTAATACTATTATTTTTTAATTCCTCTTCAATAGTAATTAGCTCTTTAAAAATAATTATTTTGTTGCAGTCTTTATTATTAATACAATTTTTTACTACCTTCCCTATAATTTTGAATTTCTCATTTTCAATATTGAAATTATAAATACCACCTTTAGGAGTATACTCATCTGTTTCCTCTACAGTAATTTTCTTACCTACAATATTAGGCTTAACTTTTAATAGCTTTAATGCATTATTATTAGCTGTTATAATTTCATCTTTTATATCTACAGTTATAATTCCATCATCTACAGAATTCACTATTTCTTTAAAAAATTTAATACTATTTTCATTTTCGAATATTTGATTTTGTTCTATTACTTTAATTGAAATAAACTCAGCTATTTGTTCTAAAAACGTAATCATAATAGGTAAATTACTTTTTAGCTTCTCTTTTTGATCTTCATTAGAGCATACTAAGCCTATTACTCCAAATGTGGTTTCTTCATATTTAATAGGTACACATATTTCCATAAATTCACTACAATTACCTTTTTTCTTACATTCATCACATAATGCATCTTTTCCTGGATTTTCTATAACTAGTGTTTTTCCCGTATCTAAGGACTTCTTATATACATACCCCTGATCTCTTATATTTTCTCCAATTCTTTTTTCATAGATTCCCGTTGCAGCAACTCTTATTAATTTATCATCAACTATCTCAACATCTATTGTTAACAAATTTGATAATAATACAGAATATTTATTTATTATTTCTTTTATATCAACTAAATTTATTTTCATTTTATAACCCACCTATACCTATTAATATTTGTTTGAAATTTCTTACTTCTCTTTCAAATTTAGCACATCACTATTATACCATATAGTTACTTCACTTCTAGGTATAGCCATATATTTTCCTATATTTATTATAGAATTCATTTTTTCTTGTATAAAAAAATATGCTTTATAAAATAGACTTTTTATCTTGCCTATCTTATAAAGCACATTTTGTTATAATTGTTAATTTATACAATTATTTGAATATACCTAGCCATTAAATTTCCTATCACCATTAGTTTGATTTTATATTATAATTTAACTTTTATTTTTAACAACTGCACAATTTCTACCTTTTCTTTTTGCCTCATATAAATTATTATCTACAAGCTCCATAATATCATTTGACTTTTCACTAGATGCTCCTCCAATACTTAAAGTTATCTCAACTTTTCCCTCAGCACACTTCATATGATCAGTGATAACATGAATTAATTCAGCAAGAGAAATCATCTCTTTTAAATTCTTTTTTTTACTTATAATACAGAATTCATCTCCACCATATCTAAAAAGTGTTGAATTATTGTCTAATAGCTCCATAATAATTTCTGAAATTTCAGTTATTACTTTATCCCCAACTTCATGACCATTACAATCATTTATTTGTTTAAAATAATCAATATCATACATTAATATTCCAAATGGAATGTTTTCTCTTTGAATTTTTCTATATATCTTATTAAAATATCTACGATTATATGCCTTAGATACTTCATCTATCACACTAGATCTTTCATTATACCTAACCATGAATACTAAAATTATTATTATTATTACAACAATACACGATACTGTAATGATTATTGTATATAAATCATTCACTTTGTATTTTTGAATCAAAAGTGTAATATTAGTTTCATTTGAATTAAACATATGAGCGCCAGTTTGAATATTCCTTAACTGATATTCTTCTGGATATAATCTAATTAATTTTAATGTATAATTAGAAATTGCTTTCTCTATTTCTACAGGTAAATCCACAATATTTTCTTTATCAATCATTATAGTAATGTCTGTAAGAAAATTTAATAATATACTATTTTGATTATATATTAATGAATACTTAAACATTTCATCCATATAATGAGTAAGGCCATCATAATCTTGCGTTAAAAGCCCTACTTTTGCCTGCATTTCTAGATAAGGGAATAGTATTCCAGATACCCATAATATTCTTGATGGATATATTTCATAACTATGTATATATTCTCTTATTTGATTTAAATTTTCTTTACATTCATCATATTTTTTATTATTTAATAAGATTCTAGATAAAACTATTTTTCTCCTTTGTTCCATAGATTCATATTCTATTCTATCTTCACTATCATGTTCTAAAGCTTTATTATAATAATCCATAGCTAAATCCGAACGATTAGTTCGTGCATATATCATAGCTAATGTGGTATAACAATATTCATAAAAAAACTCTTCAACTTCACATCTACTTGCATAATTTAATGCTCTCTCTAAACAATCTTCAGCTATATCATATGTATAAAAATCAATATATATTTGTGAAATATCAGCATAAGACCATGCTGCAATATCCCACTGCTTCGATAATCCTGATTCTATTTGGGTTTTTACAAAATTATCTATAGCATCATCTAAATTTTCCCAATCAAATAAGTCTAATACATATAATTTAGTCAAATTAAGATGAAACTTAGCTGTATTTCGTCTATCTAAATTAGGATTTTTACTTATAAAGTCCTTCATATCAGAAATTTCTTTTTGATTATCATTATCATCAACAATAAAAGATTTTATCAATTGATTTAACTCATCTGCTTTCTCATTTTGTTCATATTTATTAAAAAAGTATAGTGTTCCTATTATATTTATTCCTATTATTATTGCTACCAAAATTACTACATATTGTTTTTTTAATTGCTTCATATATTTACCTTATTCTTTTATTTGCTTTTAACTATAGTTATATTCCATTTTTAATATAAATAATAAATATTGAAAAGTAATAAAGTATCTACAAAAAGGTAATAAGACCAGTATAAGCTGGTAACAATTGGCTACCAGCTATCTATTTCACAACAAAAATAATTAAATTACCATAACAAAAAAATCATACTACATTTTTTATTTTAAAATACAGTATGATTCTTATTGTAACATAAAATTGTTTTTTTTACTATAAAATGTATTTATTTTTGTATTATTTGCATTAATTTAATTATATAATTGTAAAAAAACAATTTACTTCATTTCTTGTATTACTTTTTTAACTATTGGAATTACATAACCACTTCCACCTTTGCCTTTTACATCTTCCACAAATGTAGTAACTAATATATTAGTATCTTTATTTGTTGTAGTTGCTACAACCCATCCTATTTCAGTTCCATTTTCATCATCTTGAGCTAATTTTACTTCTGCAGTACCTGTTTTTGCTGAAATATTAATATCTTGTTCATATAGTCCATGTGCACTTCCACTTGGTTTATTTACTACACTCTCTAAATCATTCAATATAATTTTAGATGTTTCCTTTGATATAACATTACTTTTCCAAATATTTTTTTCATTATTTTCTTTATATTCTAAATATGGCTTTAAAATATTTCCCTCATTAGTAAACATAGTATATGTAATAGTAAGTTGTAATGGATTCATTAAAATATCACCTTGTCCATAACCACTATCAGCCAGTAGTATTTCATTACTAATTACATCTTTTGATGAAAATTGAGAAACTGACACGCCATATTCAAATGGAATTTTTTCACCTATTCCAAATTCTTTTAGTTTTTTTTCAAAATTTTCTGCTCCTACATCTAATGCAACTCTTGCAAAATATATATTATCAGAAAATATTAAAGCATTCTCTAAATTAGAAGGAAATCCATAATCTTTTACTCTTGTTATCTTATATCCTCCCCATGAATCATCTTTTTGCCATTTTAGTCCTACTATTCCCTTGTCATCATTAGGATTGAGTACATTTGACTCTATTCCAATAGCTGCTGTAATAGGTTTAAATGCTGATCCTGGTGTTATGTTACTCTGAAATCTATTATATAATGGTTTACTTTCATTTGTATTTAACTCATTCCATTTGTCAGTTGATAATCCAAGAACAAAATCATTTGGATTGTATGAAGGTGTACTTACTAGACTTAATACTTCTCCCGTATTAGGATTTATATTAACAGTTGCCCCTTTATTATCTTCCAATGCATTATATGCTACTTGTTGAAGATTTCTATCTATAGTTAGTTTTATATCTTCTCCATTTTTAACTTCTCTATTATAAATTACTTTAACTTCATCTGAATGTTTATTAACTATATTTATCTTAACTCCATCAATACCTCTTAATCTTTCCTCATAAATTGCTTCTATACCAGATCTTCCTATTACTGATGAAGCAGAATAACTTTTTTCACTATTCTTCTCTAAATCTTCTGCTGTAACATTTTGAATATATCCAATTAAATGTGCTGCTTTTTCCTCTAGTGGATAAACCCTTGATGGCTTATCTTTTATATATACCCCTGAAATTCCAGATACTTTATTAACTATATCATTACTATAAGAAACAACTTTAATTGGTACAAACATATATGGTTTAACATATGGCTCATTTAATTTTTTATCTATGTATTCACTTGGTACCTGTATCACATTAGCTATTTCATTTATAGATTCTTTTTTATTTTCCCCAAGCTCTTCAATAACAATTCCAATTTCAGCTACATCATCATCTGTAGCAAGTTTAATATTATTTCTATCTAAAATATCCCCTCGTCTAGACTCTGTTATTTTAACTTTTACCTTGTAATCATCATTAAGTTCAGGAAAAATTAAATTTGAAGACCAATCTATTTTAAATTCATCATAAATTCTATTAATATGTATTGTGTTATTAATATTTAAAATTCCAGCAATACTATTCATATTACATTGAAATGCAGCTAAAATATTACTACCGTTCACCTTAACTTTTATATCATTTATATTAATATCACTAGCTCCTATTCCTTCATAAATATTTTTATTTCTTTCTATAAAATCCTCTTTAGATATTTTATCTTTACTTTCATCTGATAACTTATCATACATTAAATCATATTTTTTCTCATTTAATAATTGAAAATATTCTTGTGCTAATTTTTCACTTTGTTTAACATTTATACTGTTTGCTTTCATAGATGCAAATATAAATGCTGATACAACTAGAATTCCTATACCTATTAATGAAAAAATAAATATTCTCTTTATTTTTTTCTCCAATAAAAACTCCCCCTCCTTTTAATATATTTCATTTTAAACTCCTACATAAGTAAAATTTTAATAACAATATATAGCAAATTAATAATATTATATACTAAAGATATACATTAGAAAATAAAAGATTCATTTGAAATAAACTTATAATAAGTAAAACTTTATATTTATATATAACGTAAAAAAATATGCCCCTATAAATTTTTGTTTGGGGCATATAACAGTTATTTATTTTAAAATATTTAATTATCTATGGTAAATAGGAAATTATTAATCTTTTACCTTCAATTTTTACTTCTGCATCAACTTCATAAACTTCTTTTATTAACTCCTTAGTAATAACTTTTTCTGGTTTATCACAAGCTACAATCTCACCATCTTTTAAAACATATATCTTATCACAATACATAGCTGCAATATTTAAATCATGAATCGCTGCAATTACCTCAATGTTAAGTTTTTTTACTATATTCATTAATTGAAGTTGATATTTAATATCTAGATGATTAGTTGGTTCGTCTAATATTATACAATCTGCCTCTTGTACTAAAGCTCTTGCTAAAATAACTCTTTGCTTTTCTCCTCCTGATAAAGTATTGAAACTTCGTTCTTTAAACTCTATCATTCCAACTTTTTCTAGCGCATCATTCATAATATTATAATCTTCTTTATTATCTCTTTGTAAAAAAGTTTTATGGGGTGCTCTTCCCATAAGAACCATCTCTTTTACTGTAAAATCAAAATCACTATCATTATGCTGAGATAATACTGAAATCTTTTTTGATGTTTCTTTTACAGAAATATTGTTAATATTTACATCATCCAAAGTAATTACGCCACTACTTGGTTTTAAGATTCTATAAATACATTTAAGCAAAGTAGATTTTCCACTACCATTTGGACCTATTATTCCAACAAATTCTTTATTATTAACATCTATATTAATGCCTTTTAATATTTCATCATCATCTATTCTAATTTTAACTTTTTCAGTTTTTATTTTCACTAATTTCCACCTCCAAAGCCATAACTCTTCTTTATCATAAGATATACAAAACATGGTGCTCCAATTATTGAAACAAGTATTCCAATTGGTACTTCCGTCCCCTTTATTAATACTCTTGATAACACATCAGCATAGATTAAAAATATTGCACCTAATAATCCTGATATTGGAATAACCTTTTTATGATCTGTTCCAAATATCATTCTAACAATATGAGGAATAATTAATCCTATAAATCCAATAATTCCACTTGCATAAACTATTATACCTATAATTAAAGATGTTACTAATAAATAAACTATTCTATATTTATGTAAATCCGTTCCTAGTGTAATAGAAACCTCATCACCAAGTAGCATTAAATTTAATGTTCTATTTTGAGTTATAAAAAATACGCTTCCTACTACAACAATTATTAATATTATTACTATTTCATTCCACTTTGCTCCTGCTAAACTCCCCATTAACCAGAAAGTTATAGTTTTTAATTTTTGTGAATCATTACTTATATAAACCATAAAACTTGCAAAAGAGCTACATACAGAACTTAAAGCCATACCTGACAACAATAACTTTGTAGAATTACTTCTTCCCCCTACATTTGCTACTACTAGAACAATTATAGAAATAGAAAATGCTCCTATAAAACCCATTATACCTATATAGTTACTCCCAAACATAGTTCCAATACCTAAGATTACAGCTAAATTAGCACCTAAAGATGCCCCAGATGATATTCCTAAAATATATGGATCAGCTAAAGGATTTTTTACAATTGCCTGCATAACCACACCAACTACAGAAAGTCCCATACCTACCGCCACTGCTAAAATTATTCTAGGCATTCTAATTAACCATACTACATCAGCAATAGGACCACTACCACTTGTACTATCTCCAACATTAAATATTTTATAAAATATAACCTCATATACTTCCCTTATACTTATATCAGTAGATCCTAGGGTAACTGCAAAACCTATTGAAATAAAAAGTATAATTAAAAGCATAATAGAAGTACCTATATACATAGGCACTCCTTTTATTTTATTTCTATTGATTTTCATATAACCCATTTGCAAAAGTATTTAAACCATCAATAGTTCTAATACCACTGCAATACATTTCCCCTAGTGGTATAGGATAGACTCTTTTATTTTTAACAGCATTTAAACTTGCAAATGCTGGATTATTTAATATCTTATTAACTTCCTCAACTTTAACGCTTTCATCTCCACGCTCCATATAAGAAACAAATATACAATCAGGGTTTAATTTAATTAAATCCTCTGCTCCAATACTTCCACCTTCTGAGTGTAGAAGATTTCCACCAAGCTTAGTTACCATATTACCGCCTAAAGTTTTAGCTCCATAAGTAAGTATATCATCATTAGAATACTCTACTATAATAGTACTTACTTTTTTATTATTTAAAGTTTTATTAGAAATTTCATCTACTTTTGATTTTATTTTATTAACTATATTTTCAGCTTTATTTTCCACATTGAAAATTTTACCTAAGTTTGATATGTCAATAATTTCATTTTCAATTGTTCTGTCTGAGGCAACTCCGCTATTTAATGACATATAGGTATTTATACTATTTTTATGAAAATATCCTACATCCCCTAAAGCTTTATCATTAAATAATGAATACCAGCTCAAAATAAAATCTGGCTTTTCCATTATTATTGTTTCTTTTGAAGGCATAAACTCTGCTAAATAGTTCACTTTAGCAAAAGATTCCTTATATTCTTCTTTTACATCATGATCAAGTCCAGCTGCTGCTACTATTTTATCTTCTAAACCTAATGCAAGTAAAGTCTCAATAGAATTTTGATATACTGCAACTACTCTTTCAGGCGATTTATCAAATGTGATTTCTACAGGTTCTTTAGCATAATTATAAGTTGTAATTGTAACAGGATAATGAGATGTATTGCTTTCTACCTTCTCTGAAGTTGTTCTTCCTCCATTATTTATTTCACTTTTTTGACCACACCCTATAACGCTTACAATTAAAATAAGACTTAGTAAAATGGTCATTATTTTTCTTAAGTTTTTCATTTTTTGTCTCCTCTACTTTAAATTTAAAACTACAAATTCAAAAATATAAGGATACTCTTTAGTTCCGATATTTAATTATTAATATGCCTCTTTTACCGAAGAGTACCGATATTATAATATTAGCTAGTATCCTGACTTATAGTTCATCATATTAATTCGCCTTCCCAAAATAAAAATTTCAGTGACATATATGAATTAATACTTCCTAATTACAGTAGCGGCACTGTGGAGAAATCTCATCTCTCTTCCTAAATAATAGTTTTACTTTAAACTATAACATACTAATATTACTTATACTTAAAAATAAGCTCTCATAACTTTATAATTGTATTTTAACTTAGTTAGTATACTCGAATTCTTAGTTTTTGTCTATAATCTTGTATGTTTACATCTGACTTAAAAATAGCTATTATAATAAAAAATGCCAACATCTTAATTGATGTTGGCAAATAGCTTATAAAAAACTTCCACCATCTTAACTTTTAGTGTGAAAGAATGATGGAAATTAGAAGTTTTTTAACTATTTTATTAATATTTATTCTTTATATAAATGAACACATTACTCCGTTAACTACGTAATGCGGGCTTTCATACTAAATTCAATCTTTGCTACACTTGATTTCATTAAGTATTCAATGCCTATTACTTGATTAGCTTAACTATAGTTTCAGCGTGAGGCGTGTTAGGGAACATATCTTTTACTTGTGTTTGTATTATTTTATAACCTCTTTCAACTAACACTTTAAGATCTGTTACTAAAGTCTTTGGATTACATGAAACATATATTATTTCTGGTGCATTAAACTTTATTACGTAATCTAAAGCTTTAGGATGGACTCCACTTCTTGGCGGATCTAATATTATTATATCTGGTTTATCTTTTACCGTTTTTATTATTTCTGCTACATCTCCTGCCAAGAATTCACAATTATTTAATCCATTTAATTTAGCATTTTCCTTTGCGGCTTCAACTGCTTCTTCTATAAGTTCTATTCCTACAACTTTTTTAGCATTAGGAGCAACTATTTGACCTATTGTTCCTGTTCCACAGTAAAGATCAAATACAACTTTATTTTCTGAACTTCCCATAAAATCTCTAACTAATGAATAAAGGCTTTCTGCACCTTTTGTGTTAGTTTGGAAAAATGAGAATGGTGAAATTTTAAAATTAAGTCCTAATAATTTTTCTTGTATATAATCTCTTCCATATAATACATTTACCTTTTCTGGTATTACTGCATCTGAGAATGAATTATTTTCAGTGTGTAGTATTGATACTAATGTACCCTTATAGTCTTGAGATTTTAGTAATTCAACATATTCACTCAAATCAAAATCTATTTGAGTAGTTGTAACAAGATTTACTAATATTTCACCTGTATTTTGAGCTTTTCTTATTACAAGATGTCTTAAATACCCTTCTCTTTTCATAACTCGATAATATGGTAAGTCTTGTTTTCCAAAATAATCTGCAGTTAATCTTATTATTTTTCTATAGTCTTCATCAACTATCTTACAATGATCAACTGTCATTATTCCAAAAGATTTACCTCTCATATGCATTCCAATTGAAAGATCTCCACCTTTTTCTTCGTCTCCAAATGTAAATTCCATCTTATTTCTATATTCCCATTGTTCTGAGCTTCCAAGTACTCCCAAAAACTCTCCAGTAGTTACATCAGCTTCTTTAAATAAATCTTTTATTTCATCTTCTAAAACTTGTAACTGCTTTTCATAAGATAATGTTTGAGATGAACATCCTCCACAAAATCCAAAATGAGGACATATTGCATCTATTTCATAATCGGCTCTTTCCTCTACACCTGTTAATTTTAATTCAGCGTATTCTTTTCTGTTCTTTTTAACCCTACCAGTTACTACTTGACCTGGATACGTGTTTTTCACATATACTGGCTTATCTTCTAAATATCCTATCCCTGTCGATGGAAATTGTGTTTTTTCGATTTTAACTTTTACTTCGCTTCCTCTTTTCATATATGTTCTCCTATAATTACTTTATATTTATAATTTTTTTTCCTATGCTTTTGTTTAATTTAGTTTTCTCAATTAATGGCATATATAATGCATTTACTATAAAATAGAATATAATTAAAATTCCTATCGGCATAGATACCGTATACCCCATAAACCCTATAATAAAATCAAATATAATTAATGCTATTCCTGAAATAGAGATTGTAACCAACTGATCTATAACACTTGCAAATATTTTTTTTAGTACTGATGAGTTTGCCTCTTCTTCACTGCTATTATTTTCATTCGTTTCTCCCATTAACAATTCTTTTGTCTCATTATTAGTTTCTTCGTTTGCTTTTGTGTCATTCAATATAGTCTCTTCTTTTTCATTAATATTATTGTCTTCTTTACTCAAGGTATTTTCCCCCTTATTAATTATATTAATTATTATTTTCTAAAGTTGGATTTGGATTTTTAAAATCATATGTTTTAGTACTTAATTTATATACTATATAATTTTTATTAAATCTTATTTCTTCCTTTAATCCATCTATTGAATTCTCTATAATGCCTTCAGATTTTTCGCTTCTTAATCCATCTATTATTTGTTTATTTATTTGTGAATAATCTCTACTACTTTGTCCTGTGAATGCAGCTATGTATTTACTAAACGATGTATTTCCTAAATCAAAGCTTCCTGATTTTATTACTTCTGCACTATCAAAGTTTAAACTTAACTTTAATTCAATTTCTCCTGATGATAAATCTTCTCCAAATATTTTCATTCCAAAATACATACTTTCTATTTTATTTGGATCGGGTTTTTCATTATCAAAATATATTGAATTAACACTTATAGTGCTTCCATCATTTTCTTTTACTACATCTTCCTTAGAATACTCCATTCCAAGTTCTTGTGTTACTTTTTCCATTTTAGATAAATAATCTTTAAAATATCCTTTTGTTTTTTCTAAACTATAATCCTCTGCCCACGAGCCTTGTAAATTTTCATCTGAAATTTTTACTTCAGTTGCAGTCTTAGCATTACTCTTATCTTCTGCTTTATTACTATCTATACTAATGCATCCAATAAATGATGTTGTAATCATTACAGTCATTAATATAGCGCAAATTTTTTTGGACATTAAAAATCCCCCTAGTTTTTATTTTTAATTATATTTATATAAATTTATATTATATTCTTAAATTAATACTACTTATTAGAATACCACAATACATTAAATTATTGTATCATTATTATATTTCAAATATGTGACAATATCAAAAATATAAAAACTATTTAAAATATACAATATATTCATACTTTAAATTTCTATCTGCTCTTTTAGTTTTTCAAAACTTTTTTCACCAATTCCATCAATATTTTTAATATCTTCTACTGAATTAAATGTGCCTATATTTTCTCTATACTCTATTATTCTTTTTGCTTTTGCTTCACCTATTCCATTAAGGTTTTTTAATTCTTCAAGTTGTGCACAATTTATATTTATTTTTCCACTACTATCAGATTTAGTAACAGTATTTTGTGAATAACTTAAATTTTCTTTAACTTCATTTTTATTATGTATATATATTAACTCATGATTTTTAAGTTTTTGAGCTCTATTTATATTGGATATATCTGCTTCTTCTGTTAATCCACCAGATATCTCAATAACATCTTTAACTATACTTTCATCATTCAATTCATATACATCAGGAGTTTTCACTTCTCCTTTTATTTCAACTACTATATTTTTATCTTTTATCTTTTCTTCATTTTCATAACTATCTTGATTCTCTTCTTCAACAAAAATTGAAGTATTATCATTTTTCACTAATTTATCTTTTCCACTTTTAATATATGTAAATAAGCATACCATTAGGATTACAACTAAAATTGCTATTATTCCAATTTTTTTATTAGCTTTGTTAATCAAATTGAAAACCTCCTCTAGTTTTTAATTTTTTTTAAACTAATATTTACATTTTAGCATAATAATAAGTTTATTTTTAAATTTATGAATAAAATTCCATACATTTATTTTAATTATATACATAAAAATACAATTTTATTATCAAAATTCACATTTTTATAGCATAATATATTTTTCTTTGGTAAAATAAAACTGTTATAATAAAAAATTTTAATATTATGGAGAATGTTATGAAATCACATTTTAAAATACTTATTTTTTTCCTATCTATATTTCTTGTTTCATCTATTAATGTAATGGCAGCATCAGCTCCTCCTGAAATAAATGCAGAAGGTTCTGTTTTAATGGATGCATCAACTGGAGAAATATTATTTAGTAAAAATCCCGATAAAGTTTTGGAGCCAGCTTCAACTACAAAAGTAATGACTGCTATATTAACTTTAGAAAATTGTGATTTAAATGAAGAAGTTGTAGTTACTGAGGATTTTACAAAGGTTGATGGTACAACTATAGGACTTTTAAAAGGAGATATTGTTACTGTAAAAGATTTATTACTTGGGCTTCTATTAGAATCTGGGAATGATGCAGCTAATGCCTTAGCTTGCCATATTTCCTCATCTATTGATAAGTTTGCAGTACTTATGAATAAAAAAGCTATTGAAATTGGAGCTATTAATACTCATTTTAAAAATCCAAGTGGATTACCTGATCCAGAACATTTAACTACTGCTCATGATTTAGCTCTAATTATGAATGAAGCTATTAAAAATGATAAATTCTTAGAACTATCTAAAGTTATGACATATGAAATACCAATAAAAAATGATTCATCTAGAACAATATGGATCAACAATAAAAATCATATGATAAATAAAAACTCAATGTATTATTATCCATATACCCTTGCAGGTAAGAATGGCTATACAACTAAATCAAACCATACATATGCAATAGCCGCTGAAAACAATGGACATATTTTAGTAGCATCGTATCTTAATGCTCTAGATAAAAATAAAAACTTTGAAGATATGAAAACTGTATTTAATTATGGATTTAATAACTTTTATTTTTCAACTATATATAAAAAAGGACAGGAAATAGATTCTATTAAGTTGAATAACGATATAGTAGTTCCTCTTATTGCTTCAAAGGATGTAAATTGTGTTGTTCCAAATGAAAATAAAGATAAACTTAATACTTATATTAAATTTGAAGATAAAAATTTAAATAGATCATCTTTTAATAAAGGTGATGTTATATTAAAGGGTACTGTTTATTTAAATGATGAAGAACTCTGTAAATTAGATTTGTATGCTGGAATTTCTAGAAATTATTCTATAAAAGAAGAATTTGATTCCTTTATAAATAAAAATCAAAAAAATTTAATTATAGGAGCTAGTGCTTTAGGCGTTACACTACTTGTTATATTAACTTTAATAATAGAGAATAAAAAGAAAAAGAAACGTCAAAAAAGATTATTAGAAATCACAACATCTATACCTAAAATTCAAGATGATCAATTAAAAAGAAGACGAAGAAGAAGATAGGATTAAATCCTATCTTCTTCTATTTTATTTTTTCTAATAATTCTTTTATATCATCTGGTAAATCAGCTCTTAATGAAAGAGGCTTTAATGATCTTGGAGATTCAAAGTCTAATCCGTAAGCATGAAGTGCCTGACGCTTTATTAAGTTTTCTTCTAATCCCACACCATATAATTCATCCCCATATATAGGATGACCTAAATGACTTAAGTGAACTCTTATTTGATGAGTTCTACCTGTTTCCAAAAGGCACTCTACTAGATCTCCACCTTCAAAGCTCTCTATTACTTTATAATGAGTTATACTTCTTTGTCCTCTCTCATCAATAACTCTCCTACTTCCATATTCTATTCCTTCTGGTTTATAAATAGGCAAGTCTATTGTTCCTTCCTTTTCTTCTAAATTACCATGAACAATTGCTAAATATCTTTTTTGTAATTTTTCTTTCATATCTTTTGATAATCTGCTATGAGAAAATTGATTTTTAGCAATTATAATAAGTCCTGATGTATTCATATCTAGTCTAGAAACTAACCTTACTATGCAGTTTTGATTTGTTTCTTGAAAATAATATAATATTCCATTTGCCAATGTACCACTTTGAAAATTTTTGGTTGGATGAACTATAATAAACGGTTGTTTATTGATAACTAAAACATCATCATCCTCATATACTATATCTAAATCTATTTTTTCTGGATTTATATTTTGACTTTCATTTTTATTTAAATCAATCTTTATAACATCACCATTTTTAATCATATAATTCATTCTAACTACAGAATTATTAACATATATCCTTTGATCTTTTGATGCACTTCTTATTAATCTAGTTGATAAATCTAACTTTTCTTTTAAGTACTCTCTTATTTTTATCTTACCCTCAACATTACTAACTTTATCTTGTAAAATGCTCATCTATTAAAAGTCTCCCTTTAGTTTTTTTCTAATTTTATTTACCTTTTAATTTTAAATTAACTTTGTATATAATTATGATTATATATAATAGTATTATAATTACAGCTTTTATAAATATGTTATAACATTATTCAAATTTTTTAAAATCTTTACCTAATATTATAACTACATCATAATCTTTGTATTCTGGTTTATCTGGTTTTTTTTCAATTTTACTTATTCCAACACTAGATTCTACTTTGCTTGCAATATTTTCATTATTGGTTAAAATCAGACTATCTTTTCTCTCTTGAATATTTCCTACATCTACTCTTGTATATCCAATTTTCGTTAATTCATCTCTTAATGTTGCTGCTAATCCAGTAATTTTAGTTCCATTGAATATTTTTATTGTAATATCAGATTTTGAAATATCTTCTGTTCCTTTTCCTGTTGATGATAAAGATGTAATTATATCTTTATTTAAGTTTTTATCAAAAACAAGAAATGATTCTCCACTTATATCTTTAGGTGTACCTTGAGCTATTTTCATATCAATTTTTTCCGAGTTAATTCTACTAAACTTTAAACCATATGATATAACTTTAAGTGGAGGCATGTTAGTATCTATATTATCTCCTAAAGCTTTTATTATACTTGGAATTTTAAAAATAATCATAGGACTTGTACATTTATCTACAACCTTTGATATGAATTTTTGTTGATTTTCTATTCTATCTAAATCACCGTTTGCAAATCCTGAACCATCATTATTTTTTCTCCATCTAAAAAACTCTTCTGATTTTTTACCATCTAATTTAACAACTTCACCTTTTTTAAAATTAATATGAAGATTTTGGCCTTCATCATCATATATCATATTTCTTTCTATCTGCATTTTAATGCCTCCGATAGCATCAATAAATTCTCTAAATGCATTATAATCAATTTTAGCAATATAGTTTATACTTATATTGAGTAATTTTTCAACCTCTGATTTTACTCTTTTTTCTCCACCTATTGCATAAGCTGAATTTATTTTTAAATTTTTACCATTAACATCTATCAATGTATCTCTTGGAATTGAAACAACCTGTAATTTTTTTTCCTTAGGATTATAATTTAAAACCATAATTGTATCAGTTCTCTTTATTGCATTATTATTTGGTTGACTAGGATCTCCAATATCAGTTCCTAATAACAAAATATTAACTGGTTTATTAGTTGAAACCTTAGTTGGTTCTATCATATCATTTTTATTTATTTTTCCTAAAAACAATACACTTGAACCTATCACTACTATAGTAAATGTTATTAACAAAGCTAATATCAATAACATTCCTTCTTCTAATAACCTTTGTCCTTTAACATTTTTTATTGGTTTCTTAGACTTATTGGATCTTTTAGCTCTTCTTTTCCCCATCTTTTACCTCTCACCCCTAACAACAAGTTCTTAAATTCATTAGTCCACTTTATTTATGTATGTATAAAGCTTCTATTAACACATAGTTTCTTTTAATAAAAAATAATTCCTTGCTTTTATAGTATTTAAATCAATAATTAAATTTCTATTTAATAAATCTTTCATACTTTCAGTTAAACCTAATAAAACACCTTCATCTAAATTTTCAAAAGTAGTTTGTCTTATTTTTTCTACTCCCGGAAAATCTCTACCTGGTTCTATCATGTCAGCTATATATATTATCTTAGTTAAAATAGACATATTTTCTTTTCCTGTAGTATGCCACCTTACTGCATCTAATATATCTTCATCATCAATTTTCAGTTTATTTTTCGCCTCTATTGGTGCAATTATACTATGCCATAGATTTGAATTTTCTTTTTCTGTATTTGTTAATTCAATATTATTTTTTTCTATTATTGATTGCATTTTTTGTAATGATAAATTTTTAGCCACATCATGAGCAAGAGCTGCTATTTCAGCTTTTTCTATTGAAATTTTATTAACTTCTGCTAATTTTTTTGCAGTTTCACCAACTCCCAATGTATGATTATATCTATTACTATTTAAATTTTCCTTAAGATATAATTTAATTTCTTCTATACTTAACAAAACATTATTCCTCCTTGTATAAGTTGTTTTCTTCTATTAATTTTATGATAGGCTGAGGAACAAAGAAATCTACTCTTTCTTTATTTTTAATTCTCTCTCTTATATCTGTTGAAGATATTTCTAATCTTTTTAGTGTTAATAATATTATACTTACATGATACTTTTTTTCTATATATTCTTTTTGTTTGATTAACTCCTTATTACTAAATCCACCTCTAGAAAATACCACTAAATTACTTAACGATAATATTTTATCAGAGCTTTCCCATTTTTCTATATCCATTAAACAATCTGCTCCAGTTATAAAAAACAATTCTACATCATTGTTCTTAAAATGTTCTAACGTTTCGTATGTATAGCTAAAGCCCTTTTTTTCTATCTCATACTTAGAAATAGAAAAACCAGAAAAATCTTTTATTGAGCTCTTCACCATTTCATATCTTAGTTTTGCAGATGTTATTTTTTTGCCTTCTTTATGAGGTGGATTACCTGCTGGCATAAAAATAATTTTATCTAAGCTTAATTGTTTTTTAGCTTCATAAGCTATGTATAAATGCCCATAATGAATAGGATCAAATGTCCCTCCTATTATACCATATCGTTTCATTAAACATTTCCTCCCAGAGTTTATTTACACTACCTTCAAAACTCTATACTTTATTATTTTTCAACAACATAAATATATTCTATTGATTAATATAATAAACAATATTATATTAAATTTATAAATTATTTTTCCATTCTTATTATAGCATGAACATATTATATATTATAAATTCATAATATATATTACATTATAAAAATGTAATATATATTTATTTTCTATTTTATTTACAAGCTAACAAAAGATCCACATGAGATGCAGATCTTCTATTTATTGTAACTATACAACATTAAATAAATTTCCTTATATACTTTCTTTATCTATCAATCTATGATTTCAAAAAAATAAAACCCTTATAACAAAGGGTTTTATTTTTTATCTAATTATTTAGTTGGTATTTCTATTTTAGGCTTATTTTTAGACTTCTTATATAGTACCATCTTATTTCCTATTGCTTGAACGCCTTCACATTTCAAAGATTTACATATTAAATCTGAAGTTTCTCTAGTGTCTAAACCACTATTTTCTAAAACTTTTATCTTAATAAGTTCTCTTTTTTCTAAAGCTTGAGCAACTTGAGTTAAAAAATTTTCTTCTATTCCATTTTTACCTACTTGAAATATTGGAGCCATATTACTACCTAATCCTCTTAAGTAAGCTCTTTGTTTTCCAGTTAACATTCGTTTTCCTCCAAAATTTTATTATAATAAGTATTCAAATTCGAAATCATTTAATCTAACAACATCTCCGTCTTCTATACCCATTTCTCTTAATTCGTTCATAATTCCTTTATTTCTTAATACTTTATGGAAATATCTTAATGAATCTGCATCATGTATATTTACTGCACTTAATAATCTATCTACAAAAGTTCCTGAAATAACATAAGTATTGTATTCTTCATCTTTTTCAATATCTATAGCATATGTAAATTTCTTTTCTTCTGGTATATACATTTCATCTTCTGATATTTCTAATTCCTTAACAGGAATTTCTTTAAGCATTCTTGCTGCTTCTTTTATTACTTCATCAACACCATCTCTTGTAGCTGCTGACATTTTATAAACTTTAGCAAATCCAAGTTCTTTAACTTTTCTTTCAAACTCTTCAAAAACTTCATCATCATAAAGTAAGTCTGACTTATTAGCTACTACTATTTGTGGTCTATCCCATAGTTTAACTGAATATTTCTTTAATTCTTCGTTAATCTTAACAAAATCTTCAAAAGGTTCTCTTCCTTCTAATCCAGAAATATCAACTATATGAACTAATAATCTTGTTCTTTCTATGTGCTTTAAGAATTGTATTCCCAATCCTACACCTTCTGCTGCACCTTCTATTATCCCCGGAATATCTGCCATAACAAATGGCTCTATACCATCTACTGCTACAACACCTAAATTAGGCTTTAAAGTTGTAAAATGATAGTTTGCTATCTTTGGAGTAGCTTTAGTTGTCATTGATAATAAAGTTGATTTACCTACATTAGGGAAACCTAATAAGCCAACATCAGCTAATAATTTTAATTCTAGAACTATTGATAATTCATCTCCTGGCATTCCTGGTTCAGCATAATGAGGTGCTTGCCTTGTTGGTGTAGCAAATTTTGCATTACCCTTACCACCTTTTCCACCTTTTACTAATACAAATTCTTGATCTTTATGAGATAAGTCTACTATTACTTTATTACTTTCTTCTTCTCTTATTATTGTTCCCATTGGAACTTTTATAATAAGATCTTTACCAGCTCTACCATAACATTTAGATGCTCCACCATTTTCACCATCTTCTGCTATGAATTTCTTTTTGTATTTAAAATCTAACAGTGTAGTTATTCCAGTGTCAACTTTAAGTATTATGTCTCCACCATCTCCACCGTCTCCACCATTTGGGCCTCCAAGTGGTACATATTTTTCTCTTCTGAATGAAATGGCTCCATCTCCGCCTTTTCCTGATTTTATGAATACTTTGGCTATATCTATAAACATACTATCACCCTTCTTAATTAAATTCTTTTCCTAAATAGATTATTTTTAAACTCAATTATGATTAAACTATTATTTTACTAATTATTATGTCTTCAAAAATCACACTTTATTATAACACATTAAAAATCTCTTATAATTAATTTAACTAATTATATAATAATTTAATCATAAATAATCTAAAATGATGTTTAATTACCAAAGTTCTATTAATTTTTTCAACTCAATAAAACTATTAATTTATTTTAATGTTATTTTTTAAAGTAATATTAATATTATAAACAATTACCTAAAACATAACCTTTTTTATAAATTATAATCCGTAATCATACAATATTATAAGTTAAGATAATGAATAAATCCTTATGAATAAATTTATTTTCAATCTTTAAATATTATAAAAACATTTGAGGTTAAAAACTATATATATGTATTATTATATTAATAATTCAATATAACTTAAAAAGCACCCTGTTGGGTGCTTTATTTCAAAAAATAATTATTCAGCTATTGCTTCAACGTCTACTGGGTAAACACTAGCTTTTTTCTTATCTTTACCCACTCTTTCAAATTTAACAACTCCGTCGATTTTTGCGAATAAAGTATCATCTTTACCTCTACCAACGTTGTTTCCTGGGTGAATCTTAGTTCCTCTTTGTCTTACTATGATGTTTCCAGCAAGAACAAATTCTCCGTCTGTAGATTTAACTCCTAATCTCTTAGATTCAGAGTCTCTACCATTCTTAGAACTACCCACTCCTTTTTTATGAGCGAATAATTGAAGGTTCATAATTAACATAAGGCTACACCTCCTCTTTCAATAAAGTTATATATTCTTTACGTTTCTTACTTCCAAACATTTCATCTAAACTTAAAATTACACTTTCTAAGCTTTTTTCAAAAGTTTGTAGTAAAACCTGTGCTTGTTCTATCTCGTCTTCGTTAAAATCACTAAGATCTAACTTTAAATATCCATCACTTATTTCATAAGTAGAATTAAGTTTTAAAACTTCATCCAAACCTATAATAACACTTTGTGATAAGATTGAAACAGAATTGCATATCATATCAAATGTCTCGCCAACTAAAGAAACATCATTTCTAAAGTCTCTATCTCCACATATGGCATGATTGTTTATTACAAATCCAATAATACTACTGTCTTTATAATCAATTCTTACTTTAATCATGATATTAAGCTTCTATCTTTTCGATTACTAACTTAGTATAAGGTTGTCTATGACCATTTTTTCTTCTATAGTCTTTTTTAGCCTTATATTTGAAAACTATAACCTTCTTTTGCTTTCCTTGAGCTAAAACCTTAGCTGTAACTTTAGCACCTTCAACTACTGGCGCACCAACTTTGATACCTTCTCCGTTAGCTACTGCTAAAACTTCTGTTAATTCAACTGTTGAATCCACTTCAGCGTCAAGCTTTTCAACGTATATTACGTCTCCTTCTTGAACTCTGTATTGTTTTCCTCCTGTTGCTAATACTGCGTACATTAAAACACCTCCTCATTTAACGGTCTCGCCACTTTTGGTACAAAGATTTAACTTTGTTCATTAAAACCTTACGTGTGCGGTCTACAAAAGCCATTTTATCACATTATTAATTTTTTGTAAATTAAAATTTGTTATTTTGTAGCATAAATTTATTATAATTTTTGTCTTTTACTCATTATAATATATTTTTCATCTTATATAGTGTCAAATTGTGTTATTTTGTATTTTTCTAAATTAACTTTTTGACTTTGAAAAATCAAAGGCTCTATCTTAAACCCTTCCATATTTTCAATATAATTTAAATATATCTCTTTATCAAGACAATCTATTTCTTTTAGAAAATTAAATAAATCCCCTTTTATTCTTTCTTTATAAACATTGTCAATTTCAATATAAAAAGAACTTATTGTATTATCTTCTTTTATTCTTAAAATTTCATTTTTTATAAGGCCTTGAATATAAGACAATTTTAAAATTCTTCCATGGCCATTACAAGTCATGCATTCTTCTTCCATATATTCATAAATGCTTTTTCCTTGTCTTCTTCTTGATATTTGAACCAAATCTAATTCCGTAAATCTAAATATCTTAGTATTGCCTTTATCTGATGAAAAACTTTCTTCTAATGCTCTCATAACTATGTTCTTCTGAGATTTATCTCTCATATCTATAAAATCTATAACAATTATTCCACTTAAATTTCTTACTTTTACTTGATTTCCAATTTCTTTTGCCGCTTCCAAATTAGTTTCTAAAATTGTCTTGTCAAAACTTCTTCCTTTTATATTTTTTCCGCTATTAACATCAATAACATACATTGCTTCTGTTTTGTCTATAACGATATAACCACCACATGGAAGATTAACTTTATTATGTCTTAACTTTAAAAGCTCTTTTTCAAGTCCATAAAAATCAAATATGTTTCTCACTCCAGAATACAATTCCAATACTACATTATTTTCATCTTTACTAAAATCCTTAATTTTTTCAAAATCTTCTTTATTATCTACATATATTTTCACAGAATTCTGTCCAATTGTATTTCTTAAAATTCTAAATAAACTTAAATCTTCACCATAAACCTTCTTAACTTCAGTAGAATACTTTAAACTTTTATTAATATTAAGGAATTCATTATACATCCTATCAATTTCACTTTTTAAAGTTTTAATTTCAGTATTTATTGCTTCTGTTCTAATTGTTATCCCTACATCATTTAACTCTTGTAAATTTTCTGAAATTTCTTTTTTCTTTTCTTCATCAACTATTCTCTTAGAAAAATTTATTCCTTTATCATAACAATTTAATACTGCATATTTACCCGGAATGCTAACTTTTGTCGTAAGCTTAGCTCCCTTATCATTTATTGGCTCTTTTACAACTTCAACAAGTATATCTTCACCTTTTTTTATTCCATTACTTTTTAACTCTTCACTATAATATAAATATCCTTCTTTATTTAATCCTAAATCTACAAAGATTGAATTAATAGCAGGAAGTATCTTCTTAACTCTTCCCTTATATATTTCACCTATTATTGGCTCATTTTTATTTTCTTCTACTATACTCTCTACTAACTTTTCATTTTCTCTTATACCAATTCTTAATAAAGATTCTTTTCTTTCAATAAAAATCTCTTTCAATACACTCACATCCTAAATGAATTAGCTCTTATTTATTAAATACAAACGTGTTTTTAACATAGACCATATTTTACAATTACTATTTATTGAATTCTAATGCTTTATATAATGGTAATAATTTTTCGCCCTTTAAAAAATACATCTCTTCTCTCTTTATGTCTACAAAAGATTCTGTTTTAGCATAAGAAGTTCTTTCTTGAATATATTTAACTACTAATTCAGGTGCTAAATGCTCTCTACTACCTGAATTAATAACCATATTTATAATTAGATAATCGTCTTTTATCCAAAATTTAAACTCTTTAATCATTGGCTTTATATCTACTTCTTTTTCACCTTTTTTACTTTTCTTTATTGTCTTCCAATCACTTTTGTTTAAAAGTTCGTTAACTTCATTTTCAAGATTCTCTATATTTTCATAAGGAACTTTTGCTGTATATCTAGCAGCATCAATTAATGCCATCCCTTGAGGAACTTTCTTTTCACCCTCTACATAAGGAATTTTAGTTGCCTCTTTGAATTTTATTCCACTTGAAGATACTGAATTTAATCTATCTATAATTTCTTTTTCATTCATTTCTTCAGCAAATACTAGATCCATGTATTCTCCATCAGAATATACACCGACAGCCAGTGGTTGAGCTATAGACATAGTCATATGTGGATTAAATCCTTTTGAATACTCCATAGGAAGCTCAGCTCTTCTAATATTCTTTTGTATAGTTCTCATTAAATCTAAATGAGAAATAAATTTTACATTTGCTTCTTTAGTATATTTAATTAAGTATCGCACCTTCGAAACATTCCCCTTCCTTAAAGTTCACATTAACACCGCATCCTGTGCATCCCTTTCTACAGTTTTGTGTTAACTCTTCTCTTTTAGCTTTTTCATTTTCTATTTCTAAATATTTTCTATTTACTCCAATATTAATAAAATCCCAAGGTAATATCTCTGAATAATCTCTTTCTCTATATACATAGAATTCTCCATCTACATTACATTCTTCTAGTGATTCCATCCATGAATCATATTTAAAATATTCTGACCATCCATCAAATTTAGCACCTTTTTCAAAAGCTTTTATTAAAACATCACATAATCTTCTGTCACCTCTAGCAAATAATGATTCCATAAATGATGTTTTTTGCTCATGATAATTATAATTTATCGCTCTAGTTTTTATTGAATCTTTTACAGCATTTATTTTCTTATTTACAATTTCCATTCTTTCCATAGCACTCCATTGGAATGGTGTAAATGGCTTTGGTACTAATATTGAAGTACTAACGGTAACTCTAAGTCCCTTATTTCTAACACCTTTAGGAATTTCATAATATTTTGCAACTATTTTTTCGGCTAATTCTCCAATAGCAGCACAATCCTCTATATTCTCATATGGTAATCCAATCATAAAGTAAAGCTTTAATTTACTCCAACCTGATTCAAATGCACTCTTTGCTGCCTCTAATATTCTTTCTTCAGTTAACCCTTTATTTATTATATCTCTCATTCTTTGAGATCCAGCTTCTGGAGCAAAAGTTAAACCTGTTTTTCTAACTTTTTGAATTTCCTTTATTAAATCAACTGAAAAAGCATCTACTCTTATTGACGGCAACGCTATTCCAACCTTATTTGGTTCATGTTCTTCCATTAAATCTTTTATTAATTTTTCTATTTCAGAATAATCACATGTACTTAATGATGATAATGAAATTTCTTGATATCCTGTATTTTTAACCAATTCTCTAGCTTGTTTTACTAAGTCTTCTCTTTTCTTTTCTCTAACTGGTCTATAAATCATTCCTGCTTGGCAGAATCTACATCCATTAGTACATCCTCTAAATGTTTCTAGTACCACTCTATCGTGTACTACTTCTGTATAAGGAACTATGATGTTCTCTGGAAAATCAACATCTGTATAATTATTTATAATTCTCTTTGTAACAACCTTAGAAACATCATCATATTTAGGTTTAAATTCTTTTATTGTTCCATCTTCCTTATAAGTAACATCATATAATGAAGGCACATAAATACCTTGAATTTTTGATATTTCTCTTAAGAATTCTTTCTTCTTACCCTTCCCCTTATACTTTTTATATACTTCTAAAACGTCATCCATCATTTCTTCGCCTTCACCAATTTCAAAGAAATCCACTATGTCATATAAAGGTTCTGGATTATATGCACAAGGCCCACCAGCCATAACAATTGGCTCATCCTCGCCTCTTTCTGACGCTCTAATTGTTATTCCTGACATATCAAGCATATTTAATATGTTTGTATAACTCATTTCATATTGTAATGTAAATCCTAATATATCAAATTCACTTAATGAATCTTGAGTTTCTAACGTAAATAATGGAATATTATTTTTTCTTAATTGCTCCTCCATATCTGGCCATGGTGCAAATGTTCTTTCACAATATGTATCATTTCTTTTATTTATTGTATGATAAAGTATTCTGCTTCCTAAATGGGACATTCCTACCTCATAAACATCTGGAAAACAAAATGCAAATCTTATATTAACTTCTTTTAAGTCTTTAATAACTTGATTTAATTCTCCCCCTGTATATCTACATGGCTTTTCAACCTTAAATAAAATATCATCTGAAATTTTGTTCATTATAAAAAATTTCCTCCTTAAAAAATCATAAAATATGATTATTCTTTCTATTTAATTAGAACTCTATATACTAAAAACTTGATAATCTTCTACATTAAAATAAGAAGTATAACAAGTATACTTCTTATTTTTTGATAACCCTATTCTAACACAATTATAATATATTTGAAACAAAGTTATTGTTGCCAATACTTCACATAAGGTCTTATTTACATTTTATTATTTTCATATAAATTTTCACTACTCTTTTTTACATACTCTTCTAAAGTTATATTGCCATGTTTCTTTAAAGCACTTAGTAGTTCGTCTTCATGAATTATTCTTAGTAATTTCATATCATCATCAATAACATAAAATGTATTAAATTTATTTTTATCTACTAATGTTAGTATATTGACTAGGCCCTTCTTATAATGTACAGAGATGCTCTTATTTTCTATATAATCATATTTTTCTAGCTTTCTGGATTTTTTAATCATATCACCCATAATTATATACATTGTCTTCTCTTTCTCTACAATAGTGGCATATGTCATAAGTATAGCAGCTAAAAATAGACTTATATTTATTTTATGTAAAAATATCATTATAATAAATAATATAAAAAATATAATAGAAATGATAAAACTAAAAATTCCTGTTATTTTTTTAGCCTCTTTATATAAAAATTTTTTTGATAGTAATATTTCATACACTCTTGATCCATCCAAAGGATATGCTGGCAAAAGATTAAATATTCCAAGACTCAAATTAATATCTATACTGCTTTTTATAAAATTAGAGTCTATATATTGCTGAATAAACAATAGCACTACTACCATAAAAATATTGAATGCAGGACCAGATAAATATAAAATAAGCTTTTTCTTTTCTGATAATTCATCAATATCACCTAGTTCTGCATGTGTTCCTGATAAATTTAACCGTATGTTATAAAACTTACACTCAAACTTTTTAGCAACAAATATATGAACACATTCATGTGCTATAATCCAAAAAAAACTTATAAATATTGTGCTTTTAAAATCTAAGATAGCAAATATTATTAAAATCTCTATAATAAAAATACTATACCATTTTTTCATGTTCAACTCCTATGTCATTGATATTGCATTATACATTTTTCAAATTAGAAAAATCTAAATATTCTGTTGGATCCTGTTCCTTACCCATATAAATAAATTTAAATATTACTCCTGTTTTTTCGGTATTAGATATTTTATTGCAATCTCCTAAATACTCTCCTTTTTTTATTTCATCGCCCTCTTTAATATTAGAATTTTTTACCATTCCATAATATGTTTGAATTCCATCTCCATGATTTATTAATATATTTTGACCCTCATCATTATTTGTAAATTTAACTACAGTTCCATCCATACTACAAATAACTTGTTCTCCTTCTTTCCCTTCAAGCAAAACACCTTTAATATCTCCTTGCAATTTCATGTACGAGGCTAACACTGGTAAACAATAATTATCCTTTATTTTTGATTCAATACTTGTCTTTTCAACTTTATTTGTTTTTTCTTTAAGTAAATTCATACACTCTACAGCTTTGCCTTTTATATCAGTGCTCTTTACTTTATTAATAACACTAATGATATAAGAATAATTAATATCTTTACTAAAATCTTGAGTTAAATATTGTTTTGATAACATATATACTTCTTTAGTTTTTTGTATTGGCATAATTTTAAAAGAAAATACTATTGCAAATAAAATTATGGAAGTTACGCATTGAAATATTATTTTATTAATTATTTTAGGTCTCTTTTTTGCATTTCTATAATCATTAGTGTACATTTGTCTATTATTATAATGATTTATTGATTTTACTGGATTAATACCTCTTTTTTGATTCAATATATTCTTATAGTATCTTTCATATTGACTTCTATAGTTACTCATATTTCCTCCCCCATTGATAGTTAAATTTTATATTAACGAAATAACTAGACTTACAGATTATTAATTCTAGCTATTTCGTTAATACTAGGTCTAATATAATGCCTTATTAAATTATATTTATAAAAAACATATATTATGAAATATTTCACTACTAAATAAAAAAATCTATTATTTTATTTAAATACTCTTACCTTTCCTTTATTAAACTATCTATATGAAAGCAAAGTAATCAAATTAATTTCTTTTTATTAAATATATATATATATATGTGTATTTAATATGCAACAAAAAAGCAGATGATTACTATATCACCTGCTTCTATATAACTTCTAATTATAAGTTTAATAATTTTTATTAAAACTGTCTGATTATTAAATCTGCTGTACCTGAATTAGTGACAACTGGTATATTATGTACATCGCATACCCTAAGCAATGCTGATACATCAGGTTCATGTGGTTGCGCTGTAAGAGGATCTCTGAAGAATATAACTAGACCTATTGTTCCTTCAGCTATACGACCTCCTATTTGTTGATCTCCACCATATGGTCCTGATAAATATCTTTTGATATTAAGTCCAGTTTCTTCTGATATCATTTTACCTGTTGTGCCAGTTGCTAACAGTTCATACTTTTCAAGCGTTTCTTTGTTTCTTTTTGCAAACTCTATTATATCTTGTTTTTTCTTATCATGTGCTATTAGTGCTATTCTCATATATCCCACTCCCTCTTCTTAAACCATGTAATATATATTTTTATCTAAAAATGTATTTTTTTTCTTCTCATACCTATATTCAATACTAAAGCTATAGACATAATAGTTGTTAAAAGTGAACTTCCACCATAACTTATTAATGGTAATGTTATTCCTGTTATAGGTAATAGTCCAATTGTCATACCTATATTTTGAAATATTGCAAATAAGAAGTATGAGATTATTCCAACACATATAATAGATCCAAAAATATCCTTTGATGTTCTTGCAATAGAAATCATTTTATATATTAAAAAACCATATAGCGTTAACAATATTATTGCCCCAATAAGACCCCACTGTTCAGCTATTGCTGCAAATATAAAATCTGTTTGAACTTCTGGAACATTTTGAGCCGCGTACCCTGTTGTTCCATCAACCTTTAATGATGGTCTACTTCCAAGTATTCCACCTGAACCTATTCCTATTAATGACTGTGTTAAGTGATATCCCGATGTGGCATCTGCCGCTTCAGGATTTAAAAATCCTGTAAATCTTTGTTTTTGATATGATTGAATAAGACCAGAATTCCAGACTATAACTATTAATAGTACTAAACTTAATAATCCTCCACCTATTATTTTCATATCAAGTCCTGCTATATAAAATATACCAAGAACTATAAAGAAACAAACCATAGTCATACCCATATCAGGTTGAGTTACGATAAATACAACTGGTATCAATGCATAAATAACAAGAGTAAAGAAATTTTTAATATCATTTATTTCTCCATCCATCTCGTCTAATTTTTTAGCCAGCATAAGTATAATTCCGAGCTTTGCAAGTTCAGCTGGTTGTAATTGAAATCCTCCAACTCTAATCCACCCTCTAGCCCCATTTACCACCACACCAATTCCTGGTATCTTAGCAGCTAAAAGTAATATTACTGAACCCCAATAAAAAATTGGAACATAATTAAATATTATTGTATAATCTATTGCAACAAAAAAATAAAGTGCAATTATAGATAAAACAAACCAAAAAAATTGTTGTTTTGCAAAATAAAAGCCATAATTACCTTTAGTACACATATACACGTTTAAAATTCCGTATAATACCAAAAGTGTTGTAGACATCACTACAGTTTTATCAATTTCTTTTATTAATCTTAAGTCAATTTTGAAATTTTTAAGCAATTCCTCACCTCAAATATATAGAGATTTATAATAACATAATATTACACCTATATTATCTTATTTTTCTCTATAAAAAGCTATTAATTCAACAAATTATAATAAAATTTTAATATTTTATTATAAACATTATCTTCTTATACTTTTAATAGGAATACTTGCAATTAATGCAGAAGTATTTTCACCTTCCATATCTTCACTCTTGTTTACAGATATTTCAACATCATCTACTTGAATTTCTATATATTTAGATATTACACCAAGTATTTCTTTTCTTATTTTTTCTAAAGTATCTGTAGGAATTTCACCTCTATCGTGTATAAGTATAAGCTTCAATCTATCCTTTGCAACCTGCTTAGGTGTTGGTCTACTGCTCAACCCCTTAAAAAATCCCATTTAAGCCCCTCCTTACTTACGTTTAAATAATCTTTTTAATGATGTAAAGAAACCAGTTGATTCTTGTTGTAAATTCATTATATCAACTTTTTCTCCTGTAATCCTTTTAGCAATGTTTCTAAAAGCTTGTCCTGAATATGATTCATTTTCTAATACTATAGGTTCTCCTTTATTAGTAGAAACAGTTATATTTTTATCATCAGGAACAACTCCTAAAAGTTCAACTGATAAAGTTTCTATAATATCACTTATATCAAGCATATCTCCATTTTTAGTCATTTCATAATTAAGTCTATTTATAATTAATTTATGATCTTCTAGACCCTTAGCATCTAACTTTCCAATAACTCTATCTGCATCCCTAACTGATGTTATTTCTGGATTTACAACAATTATAGCACTATCTGCGCCAATAACAGCATTTTCAAATCCTTGTTCTATACCTGCTGGTGAGTCTATAATAACATAATCAAAATCTTCCTTTAATTCGTTTACTATTCTAAGCATTTCTTGTGGACTTATATCATCTTTATCTTTAGTTTGGGCAGTTGGAAGTAAACACATATTTTGAAATCTTTTATCTTTTATAAGTGCTTGCTTTAACCTACATCTTCCCTCTAATACATCAACTAATGTATATACTATTCTATTTTCTAGTCCTAATAATACATCTAAATTTCTAAGTCCTGTATCACCATCAATAACTACAACTCTTTTACCAAGTGCAGCTAATGCAGTACCTATATTGGCTGTTGTCGTTGTCTTTCCAACTCCGCCCTTACCTGAAGTTACTACAATAGATTCTCCCATTTACATTCTCCTCCGATATTATATATATTTATTTGCTAAATATGGTTCAACTATAATTGTTCCATCTTTCACTTTTGCAATTTCTGGATATTTTGGCTTCTCTAATCCATCTGGTGAAATAGTTATTACATCTGCTATTTTTAGAATTTCTGGTTCTAATAAAAAAGCAGCAATGATGGATTTTTTATTTCCTGTATTCCCTGCATTTACACTTCCTTTTAGTGATCCCAAAACGATTATATTGCCACCTGCATGAACTTCTGCTCCGCTATTAACATCTCCTATAATTACAATATTACCTGGGTAATTCAAGCATTGACCACTTCTTACAGTACGCCTTATAAATTTAGTTTTCCCTTCATATACCCCATTAAATATTTTCGTTTGTTTATTGCTTTCTTCTTCTAATTCTAATTGTTCAAAAATAATTTCATTTAATTCTATTTCATTTAAAAGGGATTCTTTAAGTTTTTTTATATCATTTTTTTTTATTAAACTTAAATTAATATTAAGAATTAAGGTTGTACCTTTGTAAAAATGCTTACCTTTTGATAACTTCTTTATTAACATGTTTAACATGTCTTCAAAGCTAGAGAATTTCTCCATATCAATTGTTGCATTTATCCCCTCTCTATTTCCCTTTATTAAAACACCATCCTTATGCATTGCTACCTCCAATCAAGTGATTATTATTTATGTAAAGCAATAAGATTCAACTATTTAGTTCATCACTTCTTAAACATAGCATTAACTAAAATATTATCACATTAAATAATATTAGCAATGATATATTAGGATAAATTATGTATATATTAAATATAAAATTAATACTCATTTTTGATATTACAACCTAGTTTAAATTATAACATTATTATATTATTCTTGTACATATTATTTTGGCTTTACCACTTAAAACTCCTTATTAAAAAGTGACTTTTTTAAAGTAAAAAAACTCCTTATAATTTTCTATTCGTAAATAAAAAAGTTATCTTAAACTTAAATTTGTTTAAGATAACTTTTTATTGTTTTTCTATATATTAGTTTTCACTAACTGTTGTCTCATTTGTTGATGGTTTAGTTGTATTAAACGGATTTTCTAATACATATTTTTTAAATGATTCTGATTGCAATGCATAATTAGTTCCAATTAATTGATCTTTAAAATATGCTTCATAAACAGCTTTAACTGCTGGAGCTATTTCTCCACCATGTCCTCCATCAAATACAACTGCAACTACTGCTATTTTAGGATCATCTGCTGGTGCAAAACTTATATATGTTGCATAAGGTGCTCTACCTATATCTTTTTGATTTTCTTGAAAATCAGCAGTACCTGTCTTACCTGCTGTTGGTATAGGGAAATTTCTAAATGTACCTGAAGCTGTACCACCTTCTGCCTCATTAACACTTGACATACCATTTCTAACAGCATTTATTGTATCACTCTTCATTTCTACTTTATTTAAAACTTCTGAACCAAATTCTTGAACTACATTCCCATCATTATCAGTAATTTTATCTACTAAATGGAGTTTATATCTAGTTCCACCATTTGCTACAGTTGAAACATATGATGCTAATTGCATAGGTGTGTATAAATTCATACCTTGACCTATTGAAGCATATACTAACTGTGCTGGTGATGTTATTTCTGCTGGTTTGTCATTAACTGCAAATCTAGTAATTATTCTAGTAACTGTAGCAGTCTGTTCATCTGAATTAAATTTTTTGCCTTCACTTTCCCATTTAGCCACACTTTGTTTATATTTATCTGAATTATCTACTATTGTTTTTACATAAGGTTTTATACTCTTAGAAAACTCATCTTCACTTTCTTCAATGCTTTTCCCAGGTTCCACTTTTTTTAATCTTTCCTCAACCTTATCTTTTATAGACTTTTTAGCTTCTTTTATTTTTTCAGTATCATCTTCTGAAAATCCGATATCAAACGGAACAAAATTTCTTTCTGCCCCCTTATAATCTCCTTTTTCCAAATAATCTACTAATTCGTATTTAGCGTAGTATACTGATTGATTTTTAAATGACTCAAAATTATATGTTTGACCAAAATTTTCTTCTATTTCTATTCCTGTTGTAGCTTTTTCTTTAGAATTAGGCGGAATTCCTAATCCAAATTCCCATGCATATTTTGCTATAGAATTTAATCCATCAATACCTTTGCCATTTAACATATACATTCTATAAGCAACTTCATAAAAATAATAGTTACATGATACTTGTATTGCCTTTGAAACATCAGTAGGACCATGAGTATTACCACTATTTTGATAAATTAAACATGTTGGTCCAAATGCTGGTCCAAAAGTCTCAGGATGCTCTTTAAATATACCTCTATCTACTATTGTTTCACTTGAAGTAACAGCTCCTTGTTCAAGACCAGCAATTGATGTTAATACTTTAAATGTTGATCCTGGTGGGATTTTTCCCATTGTAGCATAATTATAAAATGGTTTTGGATACAAATCATATACATCTTCTCTATATCCATTATCATCTTTAGGAAATAGTTGATCTACACTTTTACTTAACCCTTTATTTTGTATTAATTTATTTGCAAAAGCTTCATAATCAGGTGAAAAATATTCTTTATTTTCTTCCTCACTTACTGTTCCTGGTATTGTAAATACATTAGGATTATAATTTGGATAACTAACTAAAGATAGAATCTTACCACTATTAACATCTACTGCAATTAATGCACCTCTTGTTGCATTAGAGTATCTTGCTCCATCACCATCATACTTATTTTCTCTTATATTTTTTACTCCATCTGCAAAAGCATGTTCTGCTGCATATTGAATTTCACTATCTATTGTAAGATGTACATCATTTCCCGGATAAGATTGAAGCTTAAACAGTTCTTCAGTAACCCTACCTTGAGAATTTACCTTTACTGTTGTTCCGCCTTTAACTCCTTTTAATTGTTCCTCAAATGCTGATTCTATACCAGATTTACCGATTAAATCTGATGATACATCATATCCTCTTAATTCATACTTATCACTTTGTGAACTATCAATAGATGATACATAACCTAAAGCTGAAGATGCTAATTCTTGATTAGGATAATATCTTACCGGCTCTAAATTAACATCTATTCCAGGCAATGAATTAAGCTTTTGATAAACTATAAAAGCAGTATCTTTTTTTATATTGCTTGCTATTGTTACAGCCTTATACCCTTTAAAACTTTGCATCTTTATAGCATCTTTTATTACAATAAAGTTTCTAATATCATTTAGCGAATATCCATTTTGTAATAATATATCTGTTATTTCTTTTCCGCTCATTTTACTATATGCTGCGCTTTGTTCTTTGCTAGGATTTGAATCAACACATTGAATTAAATTATAAGCCTTAACTAAATAATAAAAAGTATCTTCGGGGCTTATCTTAACTAATTCCTCATTTATTTTTTGATTTTGATTGTCATCAAGTTCCTCTACATCCTTAAAAAGAGTTTTATGAAGTTCATCATTTAAACCCCTATCTCTTTTAAACCTAATTTCTTCATATTTTCTTGATTCTGCATCCGATGTTTTATACTCGAAGTAAATTTCATTGTTATCATTTAATTTTAAATTTAAAGTGTCTTGAAATTTCTCTCCATTTTCTTCTAGAACATTAAAAAGTTCCTTCATAGTTGAATAAAACACCTTATCTGCATCGGTAGTTTTAGTATATGTAAGAGTATATGTTTGTATATTAGTAGCCAATAAATTACCACTTTGATCATATATCTTTCCTCTTGGCGCTTTTTCTGATACAAATCTTGTTGAATTAGCATTAGCTCGCTCTTTATAATTATCATAATTTAACACTTGAAGATATATAAGCTTCATAGTAATAGCACCAAAGATAACAAACATGATTGCAATCAAAATAGTATATCTTGAAATTTTCTTTTTCTTTGCGGGCTTATTTACTATCATTTAAACCTCCATGGTCTTTTTTTGTATTCATCATCTGGAATTTTCATAATTAGCTCATACACAAAAAACATAACTATAGCATTGTATAACGCCATTCCCATACTTTTTAACATGTGCATATCTACTCTTAAAAAATAGCATATTATAAATATTCCCATATATTTTAAAATAGTAATTAAAAACATAGAAATTACAGGAATCACCTTTTTAGTTTTAAATATATTCTCTCCAATTATACTTGCCAAAAGACATAATAATAAATTTAATATAGAATTTATTCCAAAAACATTAAAGAAAAATAAATCCTGTAATATTCCACTTATCGCTCCTATAAAAACTGCTTTTTCTCTTCCATATACAAGTGAGTATGCAATAGCAAAAGTAAATAATATACTTGGATATACCCCTTGTACAGAAAAGAATGGAATTAAAGAATTATCCAATATAGCTAATCCTATAGATATTAAAATAACTATTAATTTTTCCATACTAAAACTCCTAATATTTTATTTCTCTTGTGTCTTTAGGAGATACAATAAATAATTCTTCTAGCTTATTAAAATCTACATAAGGTTTTACAACAGCACTCTTCATAACTTTTATTTTATCTTCCTCAACATGAGTAACTTCACCTATTTTGATTTCCTTAGGATAAATCATTCCAACACCTGATGTAATTATTACATCACCCTCTTTTACTTCTGAATCGATTGGTAAATTGTATACCTTAGCTAAATTTCTATTTTTATTATCTTTATATCCTTTTAAGTATCCAGTTGATTCTCTAGTACTTTCAACCATAACGCTTACAGCTATATTTTCATTTATTAATGATTGAACTATACTCCAGTTACTTCCTACTGATGTTACTTGACCTACAAGACCTTGTGCAGCCATAACAACCATTCCTTTTTTTATACCTTCATTTTCACCTTTATTTACTATATATCCATCTAAAAAGTTTCCACCGCTATATCCAATTATGTCGCATCCTATATAATTATAATTATTATTTTGCTCTGCAAAATTTACAATTGATCTTAATCTTTCATTTTCTTCTTCTAAATCTGAATATTGTATAAGTTTACTTTTTAGTTCTTCATTTTCTAATGTTAGCTTTTTACTTTGATCTTTAACTTCTGAAAAATTCAAAAAGAAATCTAATGTTTCTTTCACTCTATTTGTAGCCTTATAAATAAGCGTTTGAGCTGGTTTCAACGCATTACTAGCACCATTTTCAATAACAGTTTTATTATCTCTCTTGACTGTATAAACTATAAGTCCTAAAAATGCAACTGACAGCACTATAATAGTTACTGCCAGTTTGTTTTTAAGAAATTTCATTTACTAACCTCTTTGATCTTTGCTTATCTTATCAAAATCTTCTAGAGCTTTACCAGCTCCTAAAACTACACAATCAAGAGGTGCCTCTGCTATATGTACAGGCATATTTGTTTCTTCGTTTATTAAAATATCCAAGCCTTTTAATAAAGCTCCTCCACCAGCTAACATGATTCCCTTATCCATAATATCTGCTGCTAATTCTGGTGGTGTTTTTTCTAATGTTGTTTTAATTGCTTCAATAATAGCACATACTGGCTCTCTTAAAGCTTCTCTTATTTGAGATTCTGTAATTTCTATTACCTTAGGTAAACCACTTATCATGTCTCTACCCTTTATTTCCATAGTCCTATCATCATCATTAAATTCAACTATTTCATTTACTTTATCATTTTCTTCGTCAGCTTCACTTGCTGCTTCAATATTTACTGAAGTATTAAGTTTTTTAGTTACATGAGCTGAACCTATTTCCATTTTAACTTGTTCTGATGTTCTTTCACCAATCATTAAGTTAAATTCTTTCTTAATATAAGAAATTATTGCTTGATCTAATTCATCACCAGCAACTCTTAATGATCTACTTGTTACTATACCACCTAATGATATAATAGCGACTTCAGTTGTTCCTCCACCGATATCTACTATCATACTACCTGTTGGTTCACTAACTGGTAATCCTGCTCCAATAGCTGCTGCCATTGGTTCTTCCATTAATATAACGTCTCTTGCACCAGCTAATTTAGTAGCTTCTTCTATTGCTCTTTTTTCTACCTCTGTAATTCCTGATGGATAACAAACTATTATTCTAGGACTCTTAAATGCATTTTTAGTAGAAACTTTTTCTATTAATTTCTTTAACATTGTTTGAGCTACATCAAAGTCTGCAATTACTCCATCTCTTAAAGGTCTTATTGCAACTATATTTCCAGGAGTTCTTCCTATCATAAGTTTTGCTTCTGAACCTACTGCTAGCGGTTTTCTAGTTATATTGTTCATTGCTACAACAGAAGGTTCTCTTAAAACTATTCCTTTTCCTTTCGCAAATACTAATGTGTTTGCTGTTCCTAAATCTATTCCCATATCTTTTCCAGATCCAAAAAATGCCATTGTATTTTCCCCTTTCAATTATATAAATCCTTTTTCTTTTAAGCTTATGAAGCCGTTTTTTCCAATTATTATATGATCAAGCAATTGAATACCCATAATTTCACCACACTCTTTTATCCTAAGAGTTATATTTATATCCTCTTTGCTTGGCGTGGGATCTCCTGATGGATGATTATGACATATTATTATTTTAGTACTACTTTTATTTACTGCTTCCTTAAAGATTTCTCTCGGATGGACGATAGATGTATTAAGACTACCTTTAAATACATCTTTTGTACCAATTACAATATTTTTAGTATTTAGAAATATTACTTTTAATATTTCTTGCTTTAATAAACTCATTTCTCCATTAATTAGCATTGCTATATCATTAGGAGACATAATTTTTATATCTCTATCCGCTGATTTAAATGTTCTAAATCTCCTAAAGAGTTCAGCTAAAGCTAATATTTGAGATGCCTTACCTTCTTTAATTCCCTTTATTGATGTTATATCATCTAAACTAGCTTCTAAAATTCCATCTAACCCTTGAAATTCTGATAATAACCTATTGCTAAGTTGAAGCACATTTTCACCTTTAGTACCGGTTCTAAGTATTATTGCTAATAATTCCGAATTATTTAAAGTATCCGCTCCATACGATAATAATTTCTCTTTAGGTCTTTCATTTTTAGGTATATCCTTAATTTTAAGACTATTTTCCATAAATACTCTCCTCTTGATATTTTTGGATACCCCATCCCTCAATACTATATAGCTTCTTCAAGCATAGTTTTTAATTTATTTAAAGGAAGCCCTACAACATTGTAGTAACACCCTCTAATTTCTTCAACAAAAATCCCACCTATTCCTTGTATTCCATAGGCTCCTGCCTTATCTAAAGGTTCCTTAGTTTCTATGTATTTTCTAATCTCATTGTCATTCATTTTTGAAAAAACAACTTCTGTGGCAACACTATTTTTTAAAATTAAATCTTTTTTAGTATTAATAACCACTACTCCAGAATAAACCTTATGGCTTCTTCCTTGAAGTAATTTAATCATGTTGAATGCATCTTCTTCATCTTTAGGTTTTCCAAGTATCTTATCATCTAATGTAACTATAGTATCTGCTGATATTATTATAGCATCTTCTTTTAATTTCTCTTTAATATCCATTGCTTTTCCTAATGCTATATTTTGAACATACTCATCAATTGAGTTTTTAAATACCACTTTTTCTTCATCGAAATCACTAACCATTATATCAAATTCATCACATAATCTAATTAGTAATTCTTGTCTTCTTTGTGATGCAGATGCCAATATTACTTTCATATAATCACATCCCTTTAATAACTATCATCAAATAACTTGGTATTAATTTATAATAATTATAAACATATTATATATTTTTAATAATTAAAATATATAAGGTGTAGTAATTGTGACAGCTTATTACAGTCACTTACTACACCAATATAGTTTATCATTTAACTAGTTCTTAAACAAGTACGTTAAAGCAACTTGTAACACTTTTATAAAAATTTAATTTTATTGTAATAATTATTCTATTACATATTTTTTAATCTTTCATAAAAGTATTTTAAATATTCATTTACATTATTTTTATTTACTTCATCTGGTAAATTATTTATATAATCATTGACTTCTTTTAAGCTATTATTTTGATCCAAATTATCGTTATTTATAATATTTGAACACCAAACTTTATAATCAGATGTTTTTACACTTTTAACATTTTCATCTTCTAAAGTATTATTTATCTTTAAAAATGCATTTATAATTTCTGCAATTTTATTTTGTTCTAAATTTTCTTTAGATATACTAAAATTAATTTTCACAGCATTTATTCCTTGAGCTATTAAAGTCTCTAATTCTTTTTCACCATCTTCTTTAGAATATAATCCTATAACAACTCTATAATGATTATCTTCTTCAACTATATAAGAATTATATTTAGAAGGTATTGTTCTCATTGCTGTTTCTGCATTGTCTTTATTAGAATAGTAACCAAATTGTAGAGCTATAAATTCTTGATCTGAAACAACAATTTGCTGTTGATTAAATGAACTAATATCCAAATTCCCCTTAAATATGAATTTACCAAAATACATACCAATTACAATTGATAATAAAGCTATTGTTAGTATTATGAATATAGGTTTCATCTTCCCATGTTTTTTATATTCATATCTAGTATATTTCATAAAATACCTCCTAAAATTAAATTATGTAAAATTTATTAATTACATTTGTAATAATATATTTATTATTAACTTTACATTTATATGAATTATGTTAGGTATTTTAATTTATAAATTCATTTTTAATTATGATATCTTATTTAATATTAGTAAATCAGATGTTTCATATTTATTATCTTCAAAGAAATTTTTTGTGATTCTTAATTTATTAAATCCAACATTACTCCAAAATTTAACAGCCTTTTCATTTTTTAAATTTACACCTACCTTAAAAGAATCTATATAATATTGACTCTTAAAATATTGTAAAATTTCCATTAATATATTTTTACCAAGTCCTCTATTTCTAAATTTTGAATCTATTAAATATAACCATATAAACATTTCAGATTTTCCTTGCAATTCTAATCTCCCTTTAAACACACCATAAATCTCCTGATCTTTTTCTATCTTTAAAAACAGTTCCTCTTCTGTTAAATAATATTCTAAAAACCTTCTAAAAAATAATTGTTTATCTAAAGAAAATAAATCTACACTAAATTTATCATTTAATATTATCCATTCATTTAATATATCTATATCATTTTTTTTTACACTAGTTATTTTAAAATCCTCATAATAAAATTCAACATCTATCAATACCTATATCCCCTCTTTCAATTTGTTATAATATAGTAATTCTATATTAAGTAATAATTCTTTATAACCTTATATTTTTCCTTTATTAAATAGAAATATTTGTTATATTATTTAAAATTTCAAACAATAGTTACCACATAAATATTTCTGTCTTCCACTTTTAATTATCATATTATTAAATTCTCCAATGCCTGATTTTATTTAAGTTAAAAGTAACTATAAAATTTTATAAAATAAAGGTATGTAATAAAAACAAAAAAGTTTTACTACATACCTTTAAATAAGATAATTATTTATATATGAAATTAATACTTACCTATTTTATTTCTTTTAATACTTCTAACAAATAACTCCATACTCTTTCTACAGAAGAAATACTCATATGTTCATTTGGAGTATGTGCATCAAATATATCTGGTCCAAAACTTATCATATCTAAATCTCCTAGTTTTTCTTTAAATAATCCACATTCTACACCTGCATGAATTGCAACAACTTCTGCTTCTTCATTATACATTTCTTTGTAAACAGTTTTACAAAGTTCTCTTATCTTAGATTCTTCTTTATATTGCCATTCTGGATATCCTGCTGTATTAGAAACAGTCCCACCTAAAATTTCAGTTAAACATCTTATTCTTTCAACTATTTCTTGTCTTAAAGAAAATACTGAACTTCTAACAGCACTATCATATTCTACTTTATCTTCTTTTGTTGTAAGAACTCCTATATTAGTTGAACTTTCAGTTAATCCTACAATATCAGAACTCACTGTATTTATTCCATTCGGATATAAATATAAAAGATTTATTACCTTTTCTGTGCTTTCCTTTGAAAATACTTTTTCTATATTTTCTTTTAATTCTTCTATTTCTATTTGAACATTAGGATCTTTAATTCTAAATTCATTTTTAAATTCTTCTCTTAAAATAGATATTATATTTAAAAGCTCTTTTTCTTTATTATTATCTATTAATAACTCTGCAATTGCTTCTCTTGGTATAGCATTATTTTTAGATCCACCATTTAATGAGATCAAATTCAACTCCATTTGGTTAAGTATATTTTTTAATACTCTTCCTATAAGTTTATTAGAATTTCCTCTTCCTAAATGTATATCAGCACCTGAATGGCCACCACTTAAGCCCTTGATAGTAATCTTAAAAGCTTTTTTATCTGTTTTTGACTTTTCCCATTGTACATTTAAAGTAGATTTTGTTCTTATTCCACCTGCACAACTTACTAATAGCTTACCTTCATCTTCAGAATCTAAATTTATTACTATTTTACCATCTAAGCATCCTGATTTTAAAGCCATAGCTCCACTCATACCTGCTTCTTCATCACTTGTAAGTAAAACTTCTATTGCTGGATGTTCTAATGTATTATCTTCTAATATTGCCATTGCATATGCTACTGCAATACCATCATCAGCCCCAAGTGTTGTACCACTAGCATAAATAAAATCATTTTTAGTCACTAATTCTATAGGGTCTTTAGTGAAATCATGTACTTTTTCGTTATTTTTTTCACAGACCATATCCATATGTCCTTGGATTATTACCTTAGGAGCTTTTTCATATCCTGGTGATGCTGGTTTTTTTATAATTATATTTAAGGCGTCATCTTGAATTGCCTCTAAGCCTAGATTTTTCCCGAAATTAAGTAAATAATCACTTATTTCCTTTTCATTCCCTGAACCTCTAGGTATTTTAGATATTTCATTGAAGTAGTAAAAAACTTTTTCACAATTAATTTGTTTAAATTTTCTCATAATTATTCTTTCCTTCCTAAATATGTGATAAAATTAACATATGTACTAATTAAGCTTAGTATTAAAATAAAATAAATTACATTATTTATTAATTTTATCATAAAACTAAATTAATATTATACAATTTAACTAATTTTATTATTAGGCTTTAATATTACATAAATACAAAAAGGTATTAAAATTTATTAGGAGAGGTGTTTATATGCAAAAAACTAAAATGATTTTTACTATTGGACCTGCAAGTGATAATGAGGAGATTATAAGAAAGTTTATAGGCATTGGAATGAATGCAGCAAGATTAAATTTTTCACATGGTACTTATGAATCACACAGAGAGAAAATAGAATTAATTAAAAGAGTAAGAGAAGATATGGGAACTCCTACTGCAATTATCTTAGATATAAAAGGACCTAAGATAAGAACACATAATTTTGTAAACGATGGCGTAGAATTAAAAACTGGTCAAGAATTCTGTTTTGTATGCGGAGATGAAATCCTTGGTGATGAAGAAAGATGTTCTATTACTTATGAAGAACTTTACAAAGACATACAAATAGGTGGAGAAATCCTTGTTGATGATGGTCTTTTAAGATTCAAAGTCATAGCTGTTGAAGGTAAAGCTATTAGATGTAATGTAACTGTTGGTGGAATGATTAAAAATCACAAAGGTGTTAACGTTCCCAACGTAATAATAAGACTACCTTCAGTAACAGAAAAAGATATAGCTGATATAAAGTTTGGTTGTGAAATGGGTGTAGACTTTATTGCAGCATCTTTTATAAGAAAAGCTAGTGATGTAGCTGATGTAAAGAAAATACTTTCTGAAAACAATGGAAAACATATTAAAGTAATAGCTAAAATTGAAAATCAAGAAGGCGTAGATAACATAGATTCTATAATAGAACAAACTGATGCAGTAATGGTAGCTAGAGGAGATATGGGAGTTGAAATTCCGATTCAAAAAGTTCCTATAATTCAAAAAATGATAATTAGAAAATGTAATGATGCTGGAAAGTTTGTTGTAACAGCAACTCAAATGCTTGATTCTATGATTAGAAATTCTTTACCAACTAGAGCAGAAGCAAGTGATATTTGTAATGCTATATTTGATGGAACTGATGCTATCATGTTAAGTGGTGAAAGTGCATCTGGAAATTTCCCAATTGAAGCTGCAACAACAATGTCTGAAATCGCACAAGAAGCAGAAGCTCATTTGGATTATGCTCATTTAACAGCAAGATTAAGAGAACCATCTCTTACTGATTATGCTGGTGCAATAAGTTATACAGCTTGTAGAACTTCAAATTTATTAAATGCATCTGCAATAGTGGCTGCTACTAAGAGTGGTGCTACTGCTACTATGATTTCAAGATACAGACCAAAGTCACCTGTTATAGCAATAACACCTTACGAACAAGTAAGAAGAAGCTTAGCTTTAACTTTTGGTGTATTACCAATGCTTTGCGAAATGTACAATACTACTGATGAGATATTAGTAGAAGCTAGAAGATCAGTATTCGAATTAAACATTGCTCTACCAGGCGATGATATTGTAGTTGCTGCTGGAATGCCAACAACTCAAACTGGTGGAACAAATATGTTAAAAATAGAGAAATTATAATATATATTTTTAAATTTAAAATACTTTAAAACTCAAATAAGCTGTTTCAATATACAATATCCCTTGTATTTGAAACAGCTTATTTTAATCTATGTATTAATAGTAGACTGAGTAATTGAACTTAGGAATACTAAAAATGAATATAGTCCAATTTTAGCTTGCTCCCAATATAAAATTGGACAAGCAGTAAATGTGACAATATTCATTAAGTATTCTCAAAATCTAATTACAATGCTACTTTGCCTATTACATATATGAATACACATTTAAAACATAGCCTTACTAATTTTTTAACTATTGATGTATACAATATATAAATTTGCATGTATCATACGTAATAAAATTATTCAAATTTAAAATTTTTAAATAATTCCCCTAATGATACTCCATCTTCTTCATCTACATATTGTAAATATTCTTTACTAGTTTCTACTGCATCCTTTATACTTAAAGATAACCTCTTGCCTTCTTTATTAAAATCTAATACTTTAACCTTTACTTTTTGATTTAATTCTAATACATCAGATGGTTTAGCAATATTTTCATCAGTTATTTCTGAAATATGAACCAATCCTTCCACACCATCAAAAATTTCAACAAATGCTCCAAATGAAGCAAATTTTACAACTTTACCGTCAAATATCATTCCTGATTTAATTTCATTTGTATGTAAAGTCCAAGGTTCTTTATTTATATCCTTTAACACTAAAGATAATTTTTGATTTTCTCTATCTACTGAACCTATATATACTTCAACTTTATCATTTTCTTTTACTATTTCCTCTGGTCTATTTACTCTATTCCAAGATAAATCTGATATATGAATTAGTCCTTCTACTCCACCGATATCAACAAAAGCACCATATTTAACCAACTTTTTAACTACCCCAGTTCTTTTTTCTCCTTCTTTCAAAGAGTCCCATATAACTTTTCTATTCTTTTCATATTCTTCATTTTCAATTGCTTTTCTTGATGCAACTATTTTGTTATTTCTAAAATCTAATTCTATTATTCTAACTTCTAATTCTGTATTTTTTAATGTACTTAAATCTATCATGTTTCTTGATGCTAATGAAGCTGGAATAAATACTCTTATATTTCCATAATAAGAAATAAGTCCACCTTTAATTTCATCTTTTACATATACTTTAACATTTTTTTCTTCTTTAAAATCTTTTTGCAATTGCTCTTTTTCTTTAATAACTAATGCCTTAATAAGTGATAACTCAACATATCCCTCACCATCATTGGGAGATACAACGTATACATCTATCTCGTCATCAACTTTAAGTACATCCATAGGATTTTTATCATCTATTGATACTTCTTCTTTAGCTATTAATCCATCAAATGCATAATTTATATTTACTACTACTTCCTTTTCATTAACTTCTAAAACTTTTCCTTTTAATATTTGACCTTTATTTATTCTTTTTACATCATATTCTTCTAAAAAATTCTTCATAGTATTATCTGACATTTAACCACTTCCTTAATATTATTTAGCTATTATCTTAATACTTATTAATCTATATAGCCACTCATCTAAAATATCTAATAAACTAAGCTTAATTAATATAATTTTAATCTATTAAGCTAATTTATACAAGAATTCACACATTTTAATTTATATCTATATTTAATTATATCTTCATATGTTTAATAAATAAGTTAATATTTCATTTTATAATTATTATGTACAAATTATAAAATGAAATATTAACTTATTCTTATACATATATCTTTTAAGCTCAATTGCCAATTCATATTCAAAGCATAACTTTTAATCCGTATTTAAAGAGTTATAATATAACTCTTTAAATGTTTTTATTTATCATTAAATATTAGATAAATATAGATATAAAGAGTTATTCAACTTTATTTTTCTCTCTTTAACATTTTTAGTTGTTTTTCCATATTGTGTAGTCTAGGTATTTTCTCTATAATAAAGCTATAATCTTTTAGGGGGTGCTCACTATTTCTAAGATTAAGAAAAAACACATATTTACTATATTATTAGTTTTTTTATTTAGCATTTCCAGTTTGCCATTAGAACTTATTTCTAATGTAAAACATAATACTAATAATGATTTAATTGCTTACGCAAATAGTACTATAGATACTAGTACAAGTACAAATTTATTAGCTAAATCTAGTGGTAAAAGTTCTAGTGGATCTAGAACAAGCAGTAAGAGTTCTAGTAGTTCAAAATCTAGTACAAAGAGTTCAGGAAGCTCTAGTGGATTTAAATCAGGAAGTTTTAACAGTTCTTCCTCAAGTAAACCTTCTAGTGAAAGTAACAGTTCTAGTAGCTCTAATAAAAAAAATACCACTGATAAGAGTGCTGAAGGATTTAAATCAGGAAGTTTTTCTGACACAAAAAACAATAGTAATAAAAATTCTTCAGACATAAATAAAACAACTAATGATTCCACTGGAACTAGCAGTGGCGCTTCAAAAGGATTTAGCAGTGGATCATATTCTACTACTAATAATCCAAATGATTCAAATTCATCAAGCACGAATAGTAGTACGCAGAAAAGTGAATCAAAAACATATGTACCATCATCAAATTCAGGGGGACTTGGCTGGTATGGAGGCTCTAGATTTTTTAGACCTATGTATTTTGGATCACCTTCAAGCTTAATAATTAATGCTTTAGTATTAGCGCTAATGTTCTTTGTAATTTTAATGTTAATAAAACTTTATTTAAGAAGAAAAAGAAAATAATAGATAATAATAAAAAAATTTAGGAGGCATTTTTATGGGAGTTTTTTCAAGAATATCAAATATGTTTAAGGCAAAGGTAAACAATACTCTAGATGAAATGGAAAATCCAATAGAATTATTAGATCAAAAATTAAGAGAAATGGAAGAACAACTTAGCAAAGCTAAATTAAATTCTGCACAAATTTTAGGAAATGTTCATGAAATAGAAAAAAACATGAATGATGCAAAAAAACAATCTGAAGATTTTGAATCAAAGGTAAAACTTGCTTTATCAAAAGGTGATGAAGAATTAGCTAAAAAAGCTTTATCTAGAAAAATGGAAATTGATAAAAAATATGATTCTTTAAAATTAAGCTATGATAATTCTAAAGTTCAAGCCGATGCATTAAAGAAAAGCTTAAAAGAATTAGAAGAAGAGATAACTAAGACTAGAAATTATAGAGATGAAGCTGCAGCTAGATACTCTAATGCTCAAGCTTCAGAGAAAATAAATGAAGTATTAGCTAATGTACAAACTAAAAATAACTCAATACAAATTGATAATATAGAAAGAAAAATTCAAAGAACTGAATCTCGTGCAAAAGGTTTAAGTGAACTAAAAGATTTAGATGATTTTGATAGCCAATTTGAAAAATTAAATGAAGTTGATTTAGACCTTGAATTAGAAAAATACAAAGATAATAACTAGGTGATTTCATATGAGTAAAGATTTAAATTTTATTAATGATGAGAAGAATTATTGGGGAAAAATTTATACTGAAATAGCTTATTCTATAAGTGAAAATGCCCCTTTTCTCTCTGAAGAAAAATTAAAAAACAGAAAGTATTATGTTAAATCTTCTGTATTAAAAGATTATATTAAACTTTTAGATTCTACTGAGTTAGATTGCAAAAAAAGTGGCTTATTTAAACTATTTAAATCCAATAGTGCTTTAGATAAAGTAAATAACTTTAAAGCTGAAAACAGACAATCATTCAAAGAATTAGAGAATTGCAGTAAATGCGCTTGTTTAAACTGTACTTTTGATTGTAAGTTTAAATCATGCACAAGCTGTAGATTTGGATCTTATATTAAATCATGTGATAAAGAAAAAATTAATGTTAGAAAACATGATAATATCATTATTGATTTAACCAATAATGATACTGGTAATTCATCTAAATATAAAGTTTTAGCTACACTTGAAAATTGCATTACTGATAAACAATATATAATACTAGAAAATATTTCTTCATCTAATGATAAATTAGTATTATATTATTATCCAGAAATAAGAGGAGATTCTTATGGAGAAATCACTAATGTAGATGAGTTTGATTTTGTAGTTGAAACTTATCAAAATTCTGATTATTAAATATGTAATTTTATTAGAACAATAAAGCTGTATTGAAATTCATTCAATACAGCTTTATCATTTATACTATTTCTTTTTTCTTCTTCATTTCATTGTTTTTCTTTATTTCATTAAAACAATAATTTATTATATCACTTCTCTTTATTATTCCTATAAATATTCCATTATCATCAACTACCGAAACAAAATTCTGACTTATAGCTAATGATATTAAATTCTCTATATCAGCATTAATGGAAACAGATTTATGAGATATTCTTCGGCTTATATCACTTACATTTACACATTCAGTATTCTTAAAATTTAAGTCAGGAGTATTTTTTAATTTCCATAACAAATCTCCTTCTGTTAATGTTCCAACATACTTTCCTTCTTTGTCAATAAGTGGAATAGCTGTGTATCCGTATCGCTCCATCTTCTCCATAACTTGTCTCATTGTTGCATCTTCGCTTTCATATACAACTTCATTCTTTGGAGTAAGAAAAAATGCTATATTCATAACAAAATCCTCTCTTGTACTAATATTATTTATTCTTGTATATTTACATTTTAACATATTTTTATAAAAAAATCTTTAATGAAAACCTTTATTTTTGTGAATTTAATTTCTCCAATTTATAGTAATAATCTAGATAAGCCTCTTCTTTAAGGATAGTGTTTACTTCATTATAGGCGTTTTTTCCCTGAAGAGTTCTTTTAACTATTAGCTCACTCAATATCTTACTATTACATTTTGGACAAATACCTATTGATACAAATCTCCAATTTAATAACTTAAAATTTTCTTTTAAATCTATTTTTTTATTACACTTAGGACATCTTATATCTAACTTCTCTTCATCTATATTTATATTGTCTAAATCTTTTACATGTATTGCAGGCATGCTATATATATCATTTATTATATAATTTTTAACTATTCTAGAATTGTATATGTGCTTAAATACAAGTAAAGTATATTCAGCATCATTTAATGCATCATGAAGTTTTGTGTTATCAACTTTAATCTTCAATTCATCCAATGCGCTCTTTAATCCCATTGCCTTCTTATGACCTAGAATCTTAGTTGAATATTCTTGTAAATCTAAATACTCCTTTATCCAACTTAAATCAGTATAATTATGATAATTAGAATTTATTATAATTTCTGCAATATCATCCTTAGCCCATGAACATATAACATCCCCATCTTCAATCATACCTTTTAGCTTATCCATACCTTGTTTAAATGTTATTCCCTCTTTTTGTAAAGTATCCATAGTTATCTTTGTTATATTAGTTACTATAGGATTCATCACAGGAAACACTGATGGTTTTATATACTCTCTCATTTCGGCTACTTGTTTCATGTACTTATCAACTTTTATGGCACCAATCTCTATAATTTCATTTTCTAAATTTATATTTTCTAATTCTTTATGTTTATCAAAGAAATCTTCTTTATATTTAGTTATATTTTTTAAATTATTAAATTCTAAGTCAATTATTACATACCCCATACCCATACCCTCTCTTAATATAATACTTTTAATTAAACTTAAATTAATATTTTAATATAAAGATATACTCCATACTAAAATATTAATTATCTTTAAAACGTAAAATACTTTTATACCTTATATGAAATCTATTCCTGCCAATTTCATTAAATTAATAGCATTTTGAGTTTCACTTTTTCCTCTTCTAAGTATATAATCAAATTTTATTTTATCAGCTTCATAAAATTCTCTAAAATTATAATTTATTATTTTATTATCTTCTTTTTCTAAATTACATAATTCTAAATCATGAGTTGAAACAAGCCCTATAGCACCATATTTCATCAATTGATTTATTAATACAGTAGCTCCAGTATGCCTATCTCTTGAATTAGTTCCCTTAAATATTTCATCTAAAAGGAAAAATACTTTTTCTCCTCTCTTGCAAGCTTCTATAAGTATCTTTATTCTTAAAATTTCTGCATAAAATGAAGAAATACTTTCTTCTAAGCTATCTCTTGTTGTAATGCATGTATATAAACTCATTATTCCACAGTTAAACCTTTTTGCACATACAGGAGCCCCTATATAACTTAATACCAAATTACAGCCTATGCTTCTTAAAAATGTACTTTTACCAGACATATTTGAACCTGTAATTAATGCAACCTTTTGAATTCCATTTAAGGAAAAACTATTTTTTACTGCTTTATCTCCTATTAATGGATGACCTATATCTTCTCCATATACTTCACTAGTCTCTAATATATTAGGATATACCCAATCCTCATGATCAAATGCTATATTAGAAATACTATTTAATGCATCAAATTCATTCATTACATTAAGCCATTCCATTAACCTTAATCCATTAGTTTTTTTCCATTTTTCTAAATTATTCATTATAAATACATCAGAAAAAAACAATATATTTATTACTAAATAATATGCATTATAAGAACTATCCCCTATCCATTCTACTAAATTAGCTAGTTTTTTCATTTCCTTCTTACAACTAACTTCTTTATGTGATATTTTGTTTTTTAGTTCCTTTAAATATTCTGAATTAAAATTTTCATCCTCTATAAGTTCTAATATTTCACTATATCCATTAATATCTTGTTTTATATTATTAAATAATACTATGTCTTTATTTATTGATTTTGTTAACATTTTAAGCACAAGAAAATCAATCATAAATACTAATAGAACAAATGACCAAGGTAATATAGCACTTAATGCTAAAAATATTGATACAAAATTAGTTATGATAAAAATACAACTAATAATTATATTTATTTTGCTTACTTTACTTTCTTCTTTACCCCAACTAATCAAATCATCCAAGTTAAATTTTGATGATCTATTCATTAGACCTTTTACTATAAATCTTTGTCTCCATTGAACTTTTGAAGATAACTCTTTTATAGCTTCCTGTCTTATTAATATCTCATTTTTATTTATATTTTGTTCAATTCTCAATATTTCTGATAATCTCTTTTTTCCTCCAGATGTAACTGTTGAATTTGTAAGTTGAAAAAGAGAATTGGATCCAAATATATTTAAATCATTTATAAATTTATGTTTATAATTTAAATATTCTTCACCATTATCTTCAAATTTCTTAAACTCTCCATTTATTCTATCAATACCTCTTTGATTTATGTCTATTAATATATCTGTGATATTTTTATCTCTCAACTTATTTGAATGATATAATGCTGTAATTATAAACATCGTTAACAAAATTATAGTTGCAAATATTATTGCTATATAATTATTTGCCCTATATAATAAATAATCAATTACTAACATAAAAAGAACTATTACTAATCTAATACCACTTATAATATTTATTTTTTTTATTAATAATTGTCTTTTCGCTAGATTCTCTTTTAAAGTACTTTTATAAAACTCATTTGATTTGCTCATATTATCTCCTTCTTACCCCATAGTAGTAATATAGTAATTTTAACATATATAATATTATTTTTTAACTTATTACAAAATATGTATTATATTAACTAGCATCTTATTTCTTCAATGTATAATTTCTAAGAAAATTTTAATATGCTTCAATTAAGAAAGTTCATCAATCTAATAATTAACTCTCACCAAATCACTTATATGTAACAACTTTATTAGAACATATATATTGTAATTTTTTAATTTTATATCTTTTATTTATAAAATAAAAAAGCGAATCCACAGGCAAATGTCATTTTATTAACTAAATGTACATTTCCCCACAGGTTCACTTTCTCTTATTTACTCAAAGATTTATATATCTTATCTAAATTACTTTTCATTGCATCTAAATAACTCATATCATCTTCACTTGATTCTAGTGTATATATTGGAACTACCTCTGCGCCAACTTCTGATGCTAATGTCTCAGAAACCTTAGGACTTGCTAAAGATTCAGAAAAAATAACTTTTTTATTATTTTCCTTACAGAAATTAACTAGATTTTCTAATTCTTTAGGAGTAGGTTCACCCTCTCCATATAAATTTTCAACAGATTTTTGAGTTAACCCAAACTCCCTACATAAATAACCAAAAGCAGCATGACCTGTTATAAAATCTTTTTGACTTAAATCATTAAACTTCGCTGAATATTCATCATATAAACCTTGTAACTCTTTTTTAAATTTATTGTAATTTTCCTCATATGTATCTTTATTTGTTTCATCCAAGCTTATAAGTGCATCTTTTATATTTTCACATTGTTTTTGTACTTGTATTAAACTTAACCATGAGTGAGGATCTACTAACTCCCCCTCTTTTCTAACATCAATGCCATCGCTTGAATTTACTTTTAATACTTTATCGTCAGAAACTACATTGTTAACTGAATCAATCCAATGTTCCATTCCTAATCCATTATAAATAAAAATATCACTATTCATAAGCTTTTCAAAATCTTTAGTTTTCGGTTCGTAATCATGTGGTTCCATATTTTCAGGAACTAAACAAGTAACCTCAATTTTATCTCCACCTATTTTTTCAGTGAATTCTTTTAATGGATAAATTGAAACCATAACTTGTAGCTTTTTACTATCATCATTTACTTTATTAGATTCATTCGTTGAATTTGAATTAGAGCATCCAATAATAAATAAACTCATTAGAATGCATGATAGTGTTAAAAAAAATCTTTTTTTCATTAAGTCCTCCTATTTGCATATGATTTGCATTTGCAAATATAATTTTAAGTTATTTTATTATAATTGTCAAACTATAATATAATTATTAACTCAATTGGATTAAATTATAATCAGTATTCATATTATCTAATATATTTTTTTCTATAGTTTGGCATGTAAAAAATATTATTTGTCCAAATCCTTCTTTTATTAATAATTTTAATGCCCTTTCTCTTCTTTTATCATCATATTGTATAAATGAATCATCTAAAAATAAAGGTACCTTCTCATTTTCAAATAACATATTTATAAAAGATAACCTTAACGCTAAATACAATTGATCCTTAGCACCATTACTTAAAATTTCTGAATCAAATAATAAATTATCATTCCTTATTTTCAACTCATAATCTTCTGATATTTTAACATCTCTATAAAATTCATTTGTTAAAAAATTAAATTTATTCAAAACCTCCTTATTTAATTTAGGTCCTACATTAGTTCTTAATTCCTTAAAAGATTCTTGTAGCTTTAAAGAAGCTAATTCCAATGCTTTAAATTCTTTTTTATATTTTGAAATTTTTTCTTCAACACTATATAATTCTTCTTCTATCTCTGAAATTACTCTTTTTCCTAGATATCTTTTTTCTATTAAATGATCTAAATCCTTTATTTCCTTTTCTATTTTCAATAATTTATTGGAACTATTTTTTATTTCTCTTTCTATTTCCTCTTCTGATTCATAAGAGCAATTTAAATCATTTGGCAATACATCTTTAATTGCCTTCCTTATTTCATTTATATCTCTATCTTTTAAAAGTACTTTATAAGTTTCTTCTACATTAGTTAAATTATTTTTAATTTGTTTTATTTTATTTACCTTATCTTTATATTCTTTAATTTTCATATGAAAATCTAGTATATCAATACTATCAAATTCTGTTCCCTTAGTTTTTTTGCGCAAATATCCTTCATTATCACTTAACTGAGTATTTACTTCTTTTAATTCCAATATTAATGAATTAAGTTTATACTCTATGGGCAAAAGTTCTTTTTTTAATTTATTATACGTACTAACTTTTTCTATCGTCTCTTCTATAGAATTACAATTTAATAATTTAAATAAAGACTCAAGAATTTTATTATTTTTATTAAATTTATTTTTTACCTCTTCTACTTTTAATTCATTAATTTCTTCAACTTTAGAATTTATAGACACATAAATATTATCTCTGTAAATTTTATAGCAATCATATTTAGATAATTGATTCATTAAATCTTCATAACTTTCGCATTTAATTTTAGACATATATAAATTTATTTTTTCTTCGTATTGTTCTACTTCATTTTTTAGATTTTCTATAAAACATTTATTCTTTTCTTTTTCTGAAATCCCCTTAAATATTAATGAATACTTTAAGTAAAATTTAATTAAGAATGCTAATATTGGTATTGATATAATATCCAAAATAAATATATTTTTTAAAATTCCTATAAATAATAATGTTAACACCAAAGCAAATAATATATAAATAGCTGTTATCTTATTTTTAATATCTTTTTTTAAATAAACTTGATCATTTAATGAATAAGACTCTAATTTATATTTTAACTCTTTTAATTTATCCTTATATAAATTTATATTAATTCCTATTTCATCCCTATTATTACTTATATATTCTAAATTATTAACCTTATTAGCTCTGGCCCTTAAATCAGTTTTAAATGTCTCTATGGAATGTTCTATCGTATTAATCTTATCTAATTTCTCTTCTAAATTCTCTTGTTCTATTTTTAACACATATAATTTATCTTTTATATCCTCTTCACCAATAGAAGTTAATACTTTATATTCTTTAAATTCATTATTTTTTTCATTTAATTTATTTTGTAGAGTATTTAACTCTCCAATTTTTTCTTGCCTTATATCATTTAAATTTAAATATCTATTATATTCATTATTTAATTCTTCTAAAAATTCACCAGTTATATTAGTATAGCTATTACTTAATTCTTCACTTATTATTTGTTCTTTTTTCTTAAGATCCTCACTCTTTTTTAAATATTGAGCAATTTCTAAATAATCTTTTTGTAAACTACTCTTTTTTAAATATTTCTTATATAATTCCAAACTATCTAATTTTTTTATCAAAGCTTCTTTTTCACTTTTTCTATTTAATAATTTTTCTTCATTTTCTATACTTTCTTGTGATAAGTTATATGCTTCCCAAAGTTCTTCTTTAAGTTTACATCTTTTTTCTATTAACAAATCTAATTCTCCAGATTTTCTAACTGTCCTAATTTGTTTTTTTCCTTTCTCTAATACTTCTATTGCTTTTTTAAAAGATATATTTTCTTCACCAACATTATAAGTATTTGTTATTCTCTCCATTATTTCTTCTTCTTTATCTTTATTTACAATGACACCCAGCTGTTTTATAAATAAGGTTTTAGAAAAAGTTGATGAATTTATATTCAAAAAATATTTTCCCGGCTCACTACTATTAGGTATATCTATTTTTTCTCCTGTTATCTCATCAAATATTTCACATGTATCATCTTTTTTAGTTAATCCAAAACTTCTTCTGATAACATATGTTGCTTTATCATGCTCAACTATTAATTCCCCTGATATTTTTTCTCCTGTTAATGGTTTGAATTTTTTTCTCCCATTATTTTTACCACGATTTTTTTCAAATCCATAAAGCCATATCTTTATAAAACTTTCTATTGTACTTTTACCCTTTTCATTTTCACCATATATTAAATTAAATTTATCATTAAAATTTATAACTTTTCCTTTTATTCCTGCAAAATTTTCAATAATAACTTGCTTAATAAATATGATCTCTCACCTCTTCACCAGCTAAACTTTGGAGTCCTTTCTTTAAAGCTAATTTTATTATTTCTTTTTCTTCTTCTGTTTCTGATTTTTCTAGTTCCTCATATATTTTTCTTGCAAACAAACTTTTTATTGAATATCCCTTTAGTAAATCATCAATATCTATTTTCACTTCAGTTTTATCTATGACTCTTATATCATAATCATCTTTTTTTATCATATCTTCTAAAATTTCTTCTCTGAAATTAAACTCTTCATTAATTTCTCCTATTAAAATTACTTTATAAGAATTAGAATTGGTATTTTCTTTATCTATAAAACTTAAAATTTTTTCTTTAATTTGGTGATATCCAAAACATTCTTCAATATTTATCTCTTTTTCATAATAATTTCTTACAGATGTTTTTATAAATTTATAATTACAATGCCCATCACATATCTCTAAAAGTATTACTCCCTTATCATCCAATTCATCAAAGCCTCTTCCCTGAGGACACCCACTATAAGCATAATAAGTATTTAAAATCTTTTTTACTCCAACATACTTATGTCTATGCCCTAAAGCTATATAATCCATATCACTTTTAGCAATATCATCTTCAGTAATAGGATTATATTCATTTTCTTCTTTTGTTGAGCATAACTCCCCATGAACAACCATTATATTATTATATCCCTCAACTCCATTTACATCTTTTATTAATGATTCATATATATAATTTTCATTAAAAGCTGCTCCCCATACTATAGTTTCTAAATCTTTTAAAATCACTTTTTCTATTTTTTCTTTAAATATATACACATTTTTAGGCCACTCAATCATGCTATAAAAAGACTTTTCATTATATGGGTCATGATTACCTGGACTTATAAATATTTTCACTTCATTAATTTTTTCAAAACATGATCTTAAAAAATATAAGGTACTCTTATTTACTGAAAGGTTATCAAACATGTCTCCAGCAATTAATAATATATCGATATTATTTTCCAGTGAAATTTTTATTATTTTTTCAAAAACTTCTTTAAGCTCTTCTCTACATTTAATAGATTGATTATTTTTCATTCCACTAAATGGAGTATCAAAATGTAAATCAGATGTATGCAAAATTTTTATTTTTTTCATAATATCACCCTTTTCCCATAGAACTTTAATTCTCATTTTTATTATTAAAGTAAATAATACCACTAAATTTTCCCCTTCAATTTTATTCTATTAATTCAATTTTATACTATTTTAGTATTTTTTGAAAATTTTATACAAAAATAAAATAACTTTATAAATATAATAAATTTCATTAAATATTACTAGCTTGTCCTCTTGTAAAATTTTATATACAAAAAGAAAAGGTACATTACCTTTTAAAGTAATGTACCTTCCTAGTTTCACAATACAATATAACTAATTAAAGTTATATTTATTCTCTTTTCAATTTTTATTGAATTGAGTTTTCGTATTGCTCTACCATTCTTTTAACCATTTCGCCACCTACGGAACCACATTGTCTTGAACTTAGATCACCATTATAATTACTAAATGGTACTCCTAATTCATTAGCTACTTCGTTCTTGAATCTAGCTAATCCTTGTTTTGCTTCTGGAACTAATACGCTGTTTGACATAACAATCCCTCCTCGGCTATTGGTATATTTATATAATCAAGAAGATTTAAATTTTATTTAACTCCTCCTGGCTACACTATTATATTACCCACTATAGATATATATATTCTTGGTAATATAAAGTATTTATTCTATATAATTCATATTTTTTTCTTAATATAAATTAATACAACATTTAAGGGTTGTTAATATTTAGATTTTAAATTATAATATAATAAATACTTTGATAATCAAAATATTTAATAATCAAATTTGTTTGAAAGGATAAATTAATATGAAATTTAGTTCACTTAAAATAGGTAATTTAATCTCACGCCTTCCGATAATACAAGGTGGAATGGGAGTAGGCGTATCAGCTTCGAAGCTTGCTTCTGCTGTTGCTAATGCTGGCGGAATAGGAATTATTTCTTCTGCTCAATTAGGATATAAAGATTTAAACTTTAATAAGGATGCCTTAAGTGCAAATTTAAATGCCTTAAAAGAACATATAACAATTGCTAAAAACAATGCTCCAAACGGAATAATTGGAGTTAATATAATGGTTGCAAGCAGTAACTATGCTGAATATGTAAAAACAGCTATTAATGCTGGTATTGATTTAATAATATCTGGTGCAGGACTTCCTACAATGTTACCTAAAATAGCAAAAGATTCAAAAGTAAAACTTGCACCTATAGTTTCATCATTAAAATCTGCAAAAGTGATTTTAAAATTATGGGATAGACATGATAACATAGCTCCAGACTTAGTTATTATAGAAGGACCTAAAGCTGGTGGGCATTTAGGATTTAAAGAAGAAGAACTAATAAATGAAACTATAAATTTTGATGATGCTGTTGTTCAAATAATTGAAGAAACAAAAAAATACAGTGAAAAATACAATAAAGAAATTCCTGTTATAGTGGCAGGTGGAATTTATGATGGATATGATATTGCTAAATATTTAAAGTTAGGAGCAAACGGAGTTCAAATGGCCACAAGGTTTGTAGCTACTCATGAATGCGATGCTTCTCAAGAATTTAAAGATGCATATATTAATTGTTCAAAAGAAGATATTGATATAGTTAAAAGTCCTGTTGGAATGCCTGGTAGAGCTATAAAAAATGATTTTATAAAAAAGACTTTGCTAGGAAGAGAGAAAATAACTCACTGTTATAATTGTTTAACTCCTTGTGACCCTAAAGTAACTCCATATTGCATAAGTAAAGCACTTATGAATGCTGTTAATGGAAACATTAATGATGGACTTATCTTTTGTGGTGAAAATGCAAGTAGAATTAATAAAATGATATCTGTTAAAGAACTTATGAATGAATTAGAAAAAGATTTAATTAATGCTTAATATAATTCATTCACATTTTATTGATATATTCATGAGTAAAGTTGTATACATTAATTAAACTTATCAATAATAAAATAAATATATATTCTCATTTTAACCTAATATATTAAATTTTAATAATTACCCTTATTTAAAATTTTATTTAATAATCCTCAAAGTTAAATTAAAGTACAACTTTACTTATTATATATAGTAGTAAAAATTATTTATTTAATTATTTACTTTTTAAAAGGCATTGATGTTTGTAAACTTACTTAATATCAATGCCTTTTTTATATTTAATTTTAAATACAAAAAAAGCTAGAATATTAATTCTAGCTTTTATTATGGCAGGGGCACTAGGATTTGAACCCAGAACCAATGGTTTTGGAGACCACTACTCTACCGTTGAGCCATACCCCTAAGTCGATTTTAATTTTAACATGAATATTATATTTATGTCAACAAAATTTCAAAAATAACTTATTAGTAAATTTAATTTACTGTTCTTTTTTCATAATTATAGATTTGCGACATGTAGTTAAAAATACAATATTATTTTCTCTAATTATATTAAATTTATTCATAGCATAATAATTAATTTATATTTTTATTTAATTTAGTATTTATTTATATCATCTTTTAAAAATTTAAAATTTCCAGAACATTTTAAATCTAGCTCGTATAAATTTGCCCCTTTTTTGCCCCTTATTGCCCTTCACAAATAAGTATTAGCTAGCATATGTTAATATTATTCATCTTGTAAAGCGGCTCTATCACTGGCTTTACAGCATTTATTTTTAGACAAAAAAATAAAAGCCGCAACACAACGTGCTACGACCTTTTCTGGCAGGGGCACTAGGATTTGAACCCAGAACCAATGGTTTTGGAGACCACTACTCTACCGTTGAGCCATACCCCTTCACAACAGTATTTATTATATAACATGATTATTAAAAAATCAACTATTTTCTACAATAAATCTGTTAATACTTTTATATTGTATAATATTAGCTCATCAAAAGACATATTTCCGTAGTACTTCCAAAGATTCACCACTTTATATTTAGATAAATCCATATTAGTTTGTTCAGTTCCATCCTTTAATACAACTAATTTCTTTTCATCTAAATTATTAACTTTTATAAACTCCGATATTTCATAATTATTTAATTTTACCACATGTAATCCTAAATCTTTAGTTAAATAATCGAAATTATCATTTAAAGCTAAAAATGTATAATCTTTTAATGCTTTTATTTTTTCATTATAGGGTTCTATTTGATCATTTAATTCTTTTATAGCATTATTATAATTTTCTTCATAATAATCTCTATTTTTAGGGTCTCTATCTTGAATAGCAGCTTTTACATTATATAAAGCTATTTTATATGAGTCTATTCCTTCAAAATAATATGGATTTTCTTTTGATGATTCATTACCATCATAATTTAAAAGTCTCATACCTCTTGATAAATTAATTATTCCCATACTACCTTTTTTAAGTTCATTTATAAAACTATTTGTCCAAGGTTCAAAACTAGTTCCAGAATAAATAAAAAGATCCATATTAGATACATTCTCTATGATCTGTTTATTATATTTAAATTCATTAATATCGGCTTCCTCTGTCATCATGTATTGAACATTATGTTTATCTTTAACAATTTTTCTTACCATTTTGTATTGTGGTTTATTAACAGTCATTATATTTAAATATTTCTCTCTATCTTCCTTCTGGTCATTTTCAGTATTAGCTAATAACGGATTAGCAAATACTCCCATACCTATAGAAAATGTAAGAGTTATTATAATCATAATAAAGGTAATCTTTTTCAAATTGATCTCCTCCGAAAATATATATATAAATTATTTCCAAATAAAACTCTAGTAACATTATATCAATTAACTATATTAAATGTATATATTTTTATACTAAAATTTATTTACATTTAATTTTATATGTGCATTTTTGTGTGTTTTTTTACTTATATTCATTAATTTACCTTAATATTATAATTCAAAATACAATATTTTAACACTATAATCTTTAGAATTAAAATTATAATCTTTGATTTTATAATTGAAATTAGATAAAATAAAAAGATGGCAATAATTTTTAATATAAAATCAATTTAAATGCTAGTGAAAGGAGTTCTTTCTATGGAATTTAATGTTTGTAGTATAAATGAAACTACTAATTTAGGTATAGAAATCGGAAAGTTACTTAATTCAGGAGACATAATTTGTCTAACAGGAGATTTAGGTACTGGTAAAACTCATATAACTAAAGGGATTGCTCTTGGTTTAGATATAAAAGATGATATTACAAGCCCTACCTTCACAATTGTAAATGAATATGATGAAGGGAGATTAAAATTAAATCATTTTGATGTATATAGAGTAAATGATCCTGATGAAATCTATGCTATAGGATTTGATGATTATATTTTTTCAGATAGCGTATCTATAATAGAATGGGCAAATTATATTGAAGATATTCTTCCTGATGATTTTCTTCATATAAATATAGAAAAGAATTTAGAAAAAGGTGATAATTATAGAAAAATAACATTAACACCTTACGGAAAAAGATATGACTACATAAAGGAGTTGAAAATATGATTTTATTAAGTATAGATTCCTCTTCTAAAGTTGCTACTGCTGCTTTATTTGAAGATGATACATTGCTTGGAGAAGTTACTTTAAATAATAAAAAGGAACATTCTACAATCTTAATGACTTTAGTTGAAAGTTTATTAGATAGTTGTAACTTAGATATAGATTCAGTCGATGGATTTGTTGTATCTAAAGGCCCAGGATCTTTTACAGGATTAAGGATAGGAATGGCTACAATTAAAGGGCTAAGTTTCGGATCAAATAAGCCTTATGTAAGTATTTCTAGTCTTGATGCACTTGCATATAGCATTGCACCCTTCAACGGTATAATATGCCCTGTAATGGATGCACTAAGAAACAATGTTTATACTGCTTTATATAAATCTTGTAATGGAAAATTAGAAAAGATAATGGATTATTCCGCTCTTGATATAAATGAATTAGTTGATATGCTTAATGAAAAAGAGGAAAATGTTATGTTTATCGGTGATGGACTTAACAATACTAAAGAATATATATTAAACAATTGTAATAATTGTTTCTTCCCACCAAATCACCTTAATTTAGTTAGAGCATCTTCTTTAGGTGAATTAGGAATGATAAAACTAAAAAATGGTGAATATGACGATTCTAACTCTGCTCCATTTTATTTAAAAAAACCTCAAGCTGAGAGAGAGTATGAAAAAAGGATGAAATTAAAAAGTGAAGCTAACGACTAGTTTAATGACTGAAGCTGATATTGATGCAGTTTTAGAAATTAGTTTATTAAGTTTTCCTACCCCATGGAGTAAAGAATCTTATATTCAAGAATTAGCAAATCCACTTGCTAATTATATAGTTGCCAAATATGATAATAAAATTATAGGTTTTATAGGCGCTTGGCTAATAATAGATGAAGCACACATTACTAATATAGCTGTATGCCCTGATTTTAGAAGAAAAAATGTTGCTTCAACTTTATTAGATTCATTAATTGAAATTAATAAAAAAGCAGGATGCATTTCTTATACTTTAGAGGTAAGAGCTAGTAATATTCCAGCTCAAGAATTATATAAAAAGTATGGCTTTGTTGAAAATGGAATTAGAAAAAATTATTATCAAGATAATAAAGAAGATGCAATAATTATGTGGCGTATAGATGAAAAAAATAATTCGTAGGCTAAATTAGCTTACGAATTATTTTTGTATTTTATTATTCAGTTATAGTTTTTGAATTTTTTTCCGGACTCCCAAAGTTAGGTTCTGCCTTAAATATAGATACAGATACCTTTTTATATAGAATATATGTTAACATTGATACTATTATAGCCTTTATACCATTAAAAGGTAGTAACCCTACAGTAACATATTTTAATAGCTCTCCACTACTCATTTGCATACCATATGCTGGTAAAAGCATATATACATTTGCTATGACTCCCACAATTTCAATAAAAATTCCACCTAAAATCATTCCTAAAATAGCTGATTTTTTAGATTTATTTCTTTTATAAATAATTCCCGCTGGTAAAACTAAAGATACTCCAATTAAAAAGTTAGCAAGCTCCCCAACAAATCCTGTTTGACTACCCTTAACTAAAAGAATTAGTATGTTTTTAATTAATTCTATTGTTACACCTGCCAGTGGTCCAAATCCAAATGCCCCTAACAATGCAGGTACATCGCTTAAATCAATCTTAAGCCATGGGAATATAGGTATTACAGGAAATTCAAAATACATAAGTATAAGTGCTAATGCTGACAATAATGAAATTTTAATTGTTTTGTTTGTGTTTTTGTTCATTTTTACGCCTCCCAAAAGATTATCTCCCTGGTGTAGCTTATTAAGTCATAAGATAACGTTTTACTTCTCTTTGTAAGATTAAATTACAAATTAAGTTGTCCTCTAATTTAATATTTTTATTTTTTAGAATTCATGTTTTTTAACAATATTTTTGTATAAATTCTATGCTAAATTACATTTTATAACTATCTAAAAAAACAAAAAAACTGATGCATAAATACATCAGGGCATATACTAAATCATTAAGAATAAAACTATCTTAATTCCTAATAGGTTACCTTCTTTCATCCAGACTATACTGTTGGCTTCGGAGTTACACCGAATCTGCTATAAATTTAGCTCGCGGGCTTTACCGCCAGTAGGGATTCACACCCTGCCCTGAAGATAAGTATTAAATTATTTTTACTATATCTTCATTATATATTCTTGGAATAATTTTTACAATACATTTTTAAAGAGTATACATATTATTTATTATTTACTATAAAAAAATTTCATAACATCTCTACTCTTTAAATATATGCTTATATTAAGCAACTCTAATTTAAATATTCATAAATTTAAATACTTTATAATCTTTAGTTATTAATATATAAACACCCTAATTAAAATAAAAAAATGCCACTAAAATATTTTTTATTTTAGTGGCCTAATACTAATATTCTATTTAAACTGTTTATTTTCTATAGATAATGTATACATCATATCTAACTAATTACGCTAATTGAGGAGAAAATGTACTATTATTATTTTTTATTGTATCTATTGATTCTGTAACATCATTTTTACAACTTTCATAGTTTTCTTTAACTGTACTAGTTATTTCATCAATTCCCTTATAAACAGTGTTTTTAACGTCATTTGTAGTATCCTTCAAAGTATTAACTATATTAAGGCTACCATCTTTTATATCATTAGCTACAAATTTCACATTTGATATAACATCCTTACCAGTAGATATTATTGCATTAGGAATTTCCTTTACAATATCCATTGAGCTTTTTAAATTATTAAAATTATTTACTACTTCACCATAACTTTTAGAAATATCTTCATATCCTTTTACTAGAGTATTTTGAATTCTATTGACAGGGTCTTTTATTGAATCTACTCCATTTTTTACAACACTAAATGTAGCTACAGCTTTCTTTATTATACTATCATTCGGATTACTTGTTGCCATTTTTATTCCTACTACAGTATTTCCAATCTTACCTGCAACCTCTAAAACATCAGCTCCAACAGATACTAATGTTTTACTTCCAATACCAATCATATCAGTAACAGCATTTTTTACATTTAATGCAGCTTCCTTTAATTGCGATGCTGTAGTTGTTACTTGTTTTACTGTACTTGCTATTTGTGCTGATGTCTTATTTATAGTGTTTGTTACTGATTCAGAAACATCTATTATAGTCTTATTTATTGCATTTGATGCATCTATTACACTCTTAGAAACTGAAGTCACAGTATTTTTAACACTTTCACTTACAGATATAATTGTTTTATTAACATTATTAGTAATTGATGTTACCGCATTTTTTACAGCGTTTGCAGTAGATGTTAATCCCTCAAAAAAGTTTCCTAATGAACTTTTAGTTGTATCTTTTACTTTTGAAACTTCTTTTTCTGTAGAAGCATTTTTTAAAATTGATGCTTTGTAATCATCAATATTAATGTTATTTTCATTACTAGATATGGTTTTTTTATTTTGAATTTTATTATTTTTTTGATTTATATTATTTATGTTTTCATTAATATTTGTATTAATATTGATAGCTTTTATCATGCTTAATCACTTCACTTTCACTATTTAGTAATTCATTTTTCCTTGAGCTGTATAAGAAGTGTTTTCTAACAATTTAATTTGATCTTCCAAAACAAATTCTCCATCAATAAATAATTTAATTGTCCAAATTCCACAGTTACTTCTATGGATATTATTTAAGTCCATCCAAAACCACATTAATATTGGATCTTTTTCATTATCTTTTGTGGCAAATAAATTGTTTTCTACTACCTGAAATAATTCTCCCTTAGGAGTAAACCATGCTGTTGTAATACTATGTAATCCAGTTACATTAGTAAAACCTAACCTTGTAACAACTTTTTTATCTAATAATACATTAAAATTCTTTTTATTTACAGATTTTTGTTCTTCATTAATATTGCAAGTTACATTATAAGAATCAACATGAACTGTATATTGATTATTGTTATACATTCTTTGATTCTTATCATTTATTATAATTACAGACCAAAGTTCTTCTTTATCATCTGGTAAATATACATTTGCTGATGGATCATTAAGTTTAAGTTCATTATTTATAAGAAACTTATAATAGTGCTCTCCCGCTAAAAGATCATAGCTCAAAACCCATTTTTCACCATTCCTTACCATATTCCCTTTTGTATGATCAAAATCATTAAAACTTCCGATAACAGCTACGCTATTAATCTCTAAATTCCCTTTTCCTTCGTATTCAAAAATTATCTCCATAACTACCTCCTTTACTAATATTTTCGTCTTTATTTTCTGAATATTTACTATTTTTATTGCTAAAATAAGAAATTATGGAATAAAAAAATATAAGAAGAAAAAATTAACATTTTATAACTTCTTATATCTTTAAATTACCATATCCGTATTGCAATTGACTGTTAGTCACTTTTTTTTATTAGTACCATTATTTTTTCATTTTTAAATTTAAGTTTATTGCTTTTTCATTATAAACTAAAAAAATTCCTGAACAAACTAGTATCAATGATATTAAAATTTTAATATCAAATATATTTTCCTTAAGAAATATAGCTGATAATAACGTTCCAAATATAGGCACTAAAAAGTTAAAAACTGATATTACTCCAACCTTGTTAAATTTCAATAATTGACTCCAAATAGCAAATGCTATTGATGATAATAAAGCCATATATATTAAAAGCATAGTTGACTTTGAAGTGAATCCCTTTAAATGTCCTCCAAATATAAATCCTAATATACTTAATATAATTCCACCTATAAACAATTGATATCCTGTAACTATTGATGCATCTTTATTTTGAGTAATTTTTTTACCATATATTGCTGATGCTGCAAAAATTATTGCTGCTATCATCAAAGAACCTTCACCTTTAAGAGAAAAACCTTGTCCTGCAATCGATTTACCATTTAAATTAACAATAATTACACCAATAAAACCTATAATGCATCCTAATATTTTATTAAAGTTCAATTTGTCATTTTTATATATTATATGAGCTAATATTATACTTGCAAATGTTCCTGTTCCATTTATTATAGATCCCCTTACCCCTGTTGTATAAGATAATCCAACATAAAAAAATAAATATTGAAGTGCTGTTTGAGTAGACCCTAGTAATGTTATTTCTCCAAATTCTTTTAATGAATATTTAAATATATTTTTTCTATTAATTAACTCCATTACTAATACTAAAATCCCAGCAATAGCAAATCTGTATCCAGCAAATATCAACTTTGAGCCTATATCATTTGTTCCTATATTAAATAATTCATAACCAACCTTTATAGCTGGATATGCGCTTCCCCATAGTATACAACTTATAATTGCTAGTATAACTATGTTTTTTCTATTAGTATAAAGTTTTCCCTTATCCATATGTAAATCCCCCAAATTAAAATTATATTATATTTTTTCTATGTAAAAAATATATTTATATATATGTAATAGTAAATATTACATTATAATTAATTAATTACAAAAGACTGTTTCTTAAACAATATCTCTAGGATTATTTTGAAACAGCCTTTTTATATTCTTAATGTATGCATAATAAGCTTTTTATAATATTGATACTATTTTTTATTAAGTTTATTTTCTATATTATTAAGCCTCTAATTTTTCATCTACATCTTTCATACTCAAAGAAATTCGCTTTCTTTTTTGATCTACTTCTAATATACTGACCTTTACTATATCGCCAACTTTTACTATATCTAATGGATGTTTTACAAACCTATTTGCCATTTGACTTTTATGAACTAAACCATCTTGATGAACTCCAATATCAACAAAAGCTCCAAAATCAGATACATTCCTTACTGTTCCATTTAAAACCATTCCTGGCTTTAAATCTTTAAGCTCTATTATTCCAGTTTTTAATATAGGCGCTGGCATTTCATCTCTAGGATCTCTACCAGGCTTCTTTAATTCTTTTATTATATCTTTTAATGTAAGTTCTCCAATATCTAAATCCTTACTTAATTTATTTATTCTATTTACTTCTGCTCTCTTATCTATATCATCTAAATTATTATTTTTTAAATCATCCTTATTGTATCCTAAAGTTTCAATTAACTTCTTTGCAACATTATATGACTCTGGATGTACAGAAGTATTATCCAGATATTCTTTGCTTTCAGAAACTCTTAAAAATCCTGCACATTGCTCATATGCCTTCTGACCTAATCTTTTTACTTTTAGTAATTCTTTTCTTGATTTAAATTGTCCTAATTCTTCTCTATAAGCTACAATATTTTGTGCAATAGTAGAATTTATTCCTGATATATATGTTAATAAAGATGGTGTTGCTATATTTAAATCTACACCAACAGTATTAACAGAATCTTCAACCACACCAGCTAATGATTGTTCTAATTTTTTAGGAGTAACATCATGTTGATATTGACCTACACCTATAGCCTTTGGATCAATCTTTACTAGTTCTGCAAGTGGGTCTTGAAGTCTTCTACCTATTGATATAGCACCCCTTACAGTAACATCTAAATTAGGGTATTCCTTAGTTGCAAGCTCTGATGCTGAATAAACTGATGCCCCTGCTTCTGATACAATTACATAAGATACTTCTTTACCCTTCTCATCTCTTATTTCTTTTATCATTTCCGCTATTACTTCTTCTGATTCCCTTGAAGCTGTACCATTTCCAAGAGATATAACATCAACATCATGTTTATAAATTAATTCTTTTAATGTTTTTTTAGCTCCAACAATATCTTTTTTAGGTAGAGTAGGATATACTGCTGTATTCTCTAAGAACTTACCTGTTTCATCTAATATTGCAATCTTACATCCAGTTCTAAACCCTGGATCAAATCCCATTACAACTTTACCTTTTATAGGTGCTTGTAATAATAACGCTTTTAAATTTTCTTTAAATATATTTATAGCACCCTCTTCACCAATATTAGTTAATTCATTTCTTATTTCTCTTTCTATTGATGGGTATATTAATCTTTTTAAAGAATCCTTTATACAAAGCTTTAATTTTTCATCTAAAACTTCATTTCTAGTTAAAATATTATTTTCTAAATATCTTATTATTTTATCTTCATTAACTGTAATCTTTACACTTAATACTTTTTCTTTTTCACCTCTATTAATAGCTAATATTCTATGTGGAGGTATCTTTTTAACTTCTTCTTTATAATCATAATACATTTCATAAGGTGTAGTATCTTTTGAATCACCTTTGGATTCTATGAAACCTTCTTTTATAATTAATTCTCTTATATGTTTTCTAAATTTAGCTTCATCAGATATATTTTCTGCAATTATATCTAATGCACCTTGAATAGCTTCCTCTTCCTTTAATACACCTTTTTCTTCATTAATGTATTTAGATGCTTCTTCATTTAAATTCCCTTTAAAAACTCCGCTTTGTATTAATTCTGCTAATGGCTTTAACCCTCTTGCTACAGCCATTGTAGCTTTAGTTTTCTTTTTAGGTTTATATGGCCTATATATGTCTTCAACTTCTGTTAATGTTGTTGCTTTTTCTAATGCATTTTCAACTTCAGGATTTAATTTTCCTTGCTCATTAATCAATCTTTTAATGTCATCTTTTCTTTCAACTAGATTTCTTAAATAAGTAAGCCTCTCTGATAACTTTCTTAACACTTCATCAGAAAGACCCCCTGTTGCTTCTTTTCTATATCTTGATATAAATGGAACTGTATTTCCATCATCTAAAAGACTTACTACATTGTTAATTTGATTTAATCCTAAATTCAATTCTGCTGCTAATCTTTCCTCTATAGATTTCATGATTTCCTCCTAATTACTATATTAATTCTCCACACTATTTTATAATTAAATGTTTATATTAAAGTATTAACATCCCTTTAAATAAATAAACTTTATAAAATATCTAAGTGACTACTAATATTATAAACTTATTTACATTAATAGCAATATTATATGTATATTTTAACCAAACCTCAAAATTAAACACTATATTAATTTCAAAAGTTAACATAACTTTTAAATAATTGCCCTAATCATTTTACATTAAATGTAATATAACCTATATTTTTATTGCTCTTATGTAAAGCTAACTGTATAATTATAATTGGAAATATTTGTAATAAGAGGTGCTGTAGATGATTAAAGTTGTTAATAAAGTTACTTCATTTTTATTATTATTTTTTATATTAGTACTATGTTTAAATAAATTAAAAGTTATAGACTACTCTGAAGAATTAAGAAATATATTTTATTTTTTGACTCTTATATTAACTGTATTTTCAGCTATAAATGTAATTTTAACTAGTAATTCCAAGCTTTTTAAGTTTATTAATATGGTAATAATATTAAATTTAATTATTGGTGGAATAATCTCAATATTAGAATCTGGATTAAATATGTATATTTATAGTTGCTTAGCTTTTACATCTATTTATTGCATTATTGACATGTTTTATAAAAAAGTATAAATAAAAAATATAAGCTATTCACATAAGATATGAATAGCTTATATTTTTTTATGTTATTTTTAATATTGCATTGTAGATGATAATCCAGCTATTAATGCACTAAAAACAAATATGTATAATAATATTATTATGAATGTAAATACAAAGTATGCTAGTCCTGCTTTATTCCAAGTTTTTTGAACTAATAAAAATTCTTCAACACTTGAATAAGTTCCTTTTTTCCATGCCCATTCATTTCCCTTTGCTCCACATACAAATATCCATATTATATTAAAGAATGGAATTAAACATAAAAGAGGAAGATAGCTATTATTACCTATTCCCCAAAATATATTTAGCATAAATGCTCCCCAGTTCCATTTTTTAATTTCTTGTGGAACTTGATTATTTGAAATATTCTCCATAAATAATGCCTCCAGTTTATAAATTATGTACACCATATTTTAACTTATTTAATTTTATTTTGCAATTATTTCTTTTTATGTAATTATTTACATTGAATATATTTTTACTTTACATTTGTATTTATATAAAAATATATCTCATATTGTTAATTGATTATTAATAAACTCTACTATGAGAAATAATTTAAGAGAGGTTAACAATGAAAAAAATTATTTATTACGGTAGTTTATTATTAATATTTCTAGCTCTAGTCTTTTCAATATTTCTTCAAACTACATATTATCACTTTAACTCTTCAAATGTTAAAAATAATATTGAAATAATTTCATCTGATGTATATGAGGGTAGATTAACAGGTTCAATTGGAAATGAGAAGACTGCTAATTTTATAGAAGGTTGGTTTAAAGATGTTAATTTAATTCCATTAACTGAAGACTATAAGGAAAGTTTTTATGTTAATACACCATTTGAAAATGGAAATAAGCCATCATTTAAAATATTAAATAATGATAAAGTCTTATATGATTACAAATATGGTATAGATTATAAAGAAGATTTACTTAATTTTAATGAAAGTTCAGTTACTTTTAATAAAGAAGACATTCTTAATATTTTTCCTACATCTTTAACTATAAAGCATAATGAAAAAATATATTTATTTTATACACCTTCATGCAACAACTTTTCTTTTAGAAGTTCTTTTAATGATAAATCCGACTACCAATTTTCAATTGCTATAACTACTGAGTTATATAATAATATATTAGATTCTTTACGAACTAATAATTTAATAAAAATTACGTTACCTTATTCTAAACATGAAAAATCAACTTCTAATGTAATTGGAAAAATAAAAGGTACTTCTAAAGACTTACCACCACTTGTTATTACTGCTCATTTCGATCATGTTGGACAAGATTATTTAAATAATTGTTATGGTGGTGCATTAGATAATGCTTCTGGTACAGCTTTTCTAATGGAATTATCTAAAAATTTATCAAGTTTTATAAAACCAAAAAGAGATATTATTTTTGTAGCATTGACTGGAGAAGAGTTTGGATTACTTGGATCTTCAAATTTTGCTGAAAATCATGAAAATCTGATAAAAGATAGTAAAATTATTAATTTTGATATGATTGGTGCTGCTAATACCCCCATTTCTATAATGAGTGGAGCAGTATGCAAAAGTAATAAAGATGCTAATATAAATTTACTAAATTCATTAGAAACAATATGTTCAAATAAAAACATCAATTATAAAATTGCATTTGAAGATTGTAGTGATCATGCAAGTTTTACTAACATGGGGATGGATGCTGTTACATTATGTCATTCTGATGTATCTAAAATTCATACTCCAAATGATAAAGTTGAATATATTGATACTAAAGCAATTGATGATGTTTATTCTCTTGTAAAAGATGAAATTTCTAATTATGCTTATGACGATTTTAGATTAGTATTCTATAATAATAATTTTATTTTGTTTTTATTTGCTTTATTTTTATTTATATTCTTTTTTCCTACTATTAAGAAAAAATTTAAACACTACGTTAATAAAAATAAAATTCGTGTACTATAAATTTTGTTTATCTAAATAGTATATATTTTTTACAAATCAGCTATGCTATGTTTTTTAAGTAAATAAATAAAAAGTTGAGAGTTAAAAATTTCTAATTAACTCTCAACTTCTTATTTAAATTACTAACTAAATTTTGTTAAGTATTGTAACCTTCATAATTTTAAAAAATTATATTTTAATAAAAATAAAATTATTTTGAACTCTTTAAGTATGAATTTATAAATAAATCCAAATCTCCATCCATAACTGCAGTAACATTAGAAACTTCTACATTTGTTCTATGATCTTTAACTAAATTATATGGATGAAATACGTATGAACGTATTTGACTTCCCCATCCCATATCTTTTAATTCTCCAGTTAAATCTTCAATTTTTTCTTTATGAGCTCTTTCTTTTAATTCTATTAATTTGGCTTTAAGCATTCCCATTGCTGTATCTTTGTTAGAAAACTGACTTCTTTCATTTTGGCACTGTACTACTACCCCTGTAGGAATATGTGTTATTCTAACTGCTGAATCAGTTTTATTTATATGCTGTCCACCAGCTCCTGATGCTCTATAAGTATCAACTTTAATATCTTCTGACCTAATATCAATATCTTGTTCTTTTGTAAGCTCTGGTAATACTTCCATAGAAGCAAATGATGTCTGTCTTTTACCATTAGCATTAAAAGGTGATATTCTAACTAATCTATGAATTCCCTTTTCAGCTTTAAGATATCCATAAGCATATTCTCCTATAACTTTTAGAGTAACACTTTTTATCCCTGCTTCATCACCTTCAAGCAAGTCTATCACTTCAACCTTATAATTCTTCTTTTCACACCATCTTGTATACATTCTAAGGAGCATTTCTGTCCAATCATTTGCATCTGTCCCACCAACACCTACATGTAGTGTAAGTATTGCATTATTTTTATCATATTCACCTGACAATAGAATTTCCATATTATAATTGTCAATTTCTTCTTCAATTTCTTTTATATTATTAATTATTTCATATGCTGATTCTTCATCGTCATCATCCATCATCTCTTTTAAAACTTCAATATCATCAAGTTTAGATTGAACACTCTCTACTCTTTGAATTTTGTCTTTTATTCTTTTGCTCTCTTTAGTTATCTCTTCTGCTCTTTTAGTATCATTCCAAAAGCCATCTTCTTGCATTTGAAATTCCAATTCACTTAATTGTTTTTCCAAATATTCTTTGTCAAAGAGATTCACTCATTTCAAATATAGATTTTTTTATATTAGAAAGTTTTAATAATTCTTTTTCTAATTCAATAATCAATATATTCACCTCTTCATTTTTTATTTTTAATAATATCATATTACTTATAAACAATTACATTAAGTTATCCACAGATTTTATATGTTAACAGTTGATAAAAATAATATTGTTATTTAAAAAACTCCGTAGCAAGTTTTATAATATGATTTTACTACAAAACTTCTACGGAATTTATTATATTATCTTTATAAATATTTTAATATTTATTTTTAAGCTTCTCTACCACAACAATTTTTAAACTTCTTTCCACTTCCGCATGGACATACGTCATTTCTTCCAAATTTATTAAGATTTCTAACTGGACCTACTGGAGCTGATGGCTTATCTCCATGTACTGCATTTGTTTCTTGCGCAACTCTAACTCTTTCAGGTGCTCTTTCCACTTTAACATGGAATAACATCTTTACAGTTTCATTCTTAATAGAATCTATCATTTCTTCAAACATAGCGCTACCTTCCATTTGATAAGCTTGAACAGGATCTACTTGTTTGAATGCTCTAAGTCCAATACCTTGTTTTAAGTTATCCATATTATTAATATGATCCATCCACTTTGTATCAACAGATCTTAAAAGAACAACTCTTTCTATTTCTCTTAATCTTTCAGGTGTAAATTCAGCTTCTTTATTTTCATAACTTTTAACTGCTACATCATATAAATGATCTACAATCTCTTCTTTTGACATATCTGCAAGAGCAGGTAAATTAACCTCATTTGTTGGTATACATATGTCATTTAAATAAGATATTAAATATAAAAAGCTTTCTCTATAATCTTCAGCATCTTCTTTAATATGAGTATTAACTGCATCTGATATTACATCTCTTAGCATATGTAATATTTCTTCTTTTACATCTTCACCTTCAAGAACTTCTGATCTTTGCTTGTAAATAACCTCTCTTTGTTTATTCATAACATCATCATATCCTAATAATGTTTTTCTTATATCAAAGTTATTACCTTCAACCTTCTTTTGAGCATTTTCTATAGATTTAGAAACAAGTTTACTTTCAATTGCTTCATCTTCTTCAAGACCAAGTTTTTCAACAACACCTTGAATCTTTTCTGATCCAAAAATTCTCATTAAATCATCTTCTAATGAAATAAAGAATGTTGATTCTCCACTATCTCCTTGTCTACCAGAACGTCCTCTTAATTGGTTATCTATTCTTCTTGATTCATGTCTTTCAGTACCTATTATCTTAAGTCCACCAATTTCAAGAACACCTTCACCAAGCTTAATATCAGTACCTCTACCAGCCATATTAGTGGCTATAGTAACCATACCTTTTTCACCAGCATGTGTTATTATTTCTGCTTCTTGTTCATGGAATTTTGCATTTAAAACTTGATGTGGGACTCCCTTTTTCTTAAGCATACTTGAAATCAATTCTGATTTTTCAATACTTACAGTACCAACTAATACTGGTTGCCCTACTTCATGTGCTTTTGCTATCTCATCTACAACAGCCATGATCTTTCCTTTTTCACTCTTAAATACTAAATCAGGATTATCTATTCTAACAACTGGTTTATGAGTTGGAACAACAATAACGTCTAATCCATAAATTTCTCTAAATTCATTTTCTTCTGTTAAAGCTGTACCTGTCATTCCTGATAATTTTTCATACATTCTGAAGTAATTTTGGAACGTAATAGTTGCTAATGTCTTAGATTCTCTTGCAATTTTAACATTTTCCTTAGCTTCTATTGCTTGATGAAGACCATCTGAATATCGTCTTCCTTCCATAAGTCTTCCTGTAAATTCATCAACAATTATTACTTCTCCATCTTTAACCATGTAATCTTTATCTCTTCTCATTGCATAGTTAGCTTTTAATGCTTGAGTAACATAATGTTGTAATTCTACATTTTCAGCATCTGCATAATTTTCTACTTTAAAAGTTTGTTCTGCTTTATGGAAACCTTCATCAGTTAGCATTACTGCATTAGCTTTTTCATCTATTGTATAATCTTTTTCTTTTACTAATGTTTTAACAAAATAATCTGCTACTTTGTAAAATTCTGTAGACTTTTCTCCTTGACCAGAAATTATAAGTGGAGTTCTAGCTTCATCAATTAATATTGAGTCAACTTCATCTACTATAGTAAAGTTCAGTTTTCTTTGAACTCTTTCTTCCTTATATATAACCATGTTATCTCTTAAATAATCAAAACCAAATTCATTATTTGTTCCATAAGTTATATCTGAGTTATATGCTTCTCTTCTTTGCTCATTAGTTAACTCATGAACAATAACACCCGTTGTCAATCCTAAAAAGCCATATAATTCTCCCATTTGTTCAGCATCTCTTTTTGCAAGATAATCATTAACTGTTATTATATGAACACCTTTGCCTGTTAATCCGTTTAAATATGCTGGTAAAGTTGCAACTAATGTTTTACCTTCTCCAGTTTTCATTTCAGCTATTCTACCTTGATGTAAAACAACTCCACCAATAAGTTGTTCATCATAATGCTTCATATTTAACACTCTTTTAGACGCTTCTCTAACTACGGCAAATGCTTCTGGTAAAATATCATCTACAGTTTCACCATTATTAAGTCTTTCTTTAAACTCTACAGTCTTTGCCTTTAATTCATCATCTGAAAGTTTTTGCATGACTTCGTCTAATTCATTTATTTTGCTGACAATAGGTCTAATTCTCTTTACTTCTCTTTCACTATATGTTCCAAATACGGCACTTAATAATCCCATAATGTCATCCTTTCAAACTACAATATTTTGTCAATAAAAGTAATTTACTTTCTTGCAAATCGTACATTCTATCATTATAACATTCTATATCAATTATTTTCAATAAAATTTACAATTTTTTGTTTAATATCAATTTCCATTACAAGAATAATGTGGATTATATATACGTTTTTTATTAAAATCATCTTAAACCTAGATTTTATCTAGTTTTCTCTATTTAAAAATTATTTTATAATTGTAATAAAATTTCATATATATTATTATAATTATTTACATTGCTGTAAAATAAAAAACCTCCAGCAAATAGCTAGAGGATTTTTGCATTTTTATATTTATTTATATTCTGGATCTAATAATCCATAATCTCCATCTTTTCGTTTATAAATTACATTTATTTTATTACTATCTACATCTTGATAAACAAAGAAGTTATGTCCCACTAACTCCATTTGAAGTATTGCCTCATCTATATCCATAGGCTTAACACCAAATCTTTTTCTTTTAACTAGTTTGGCTTCTTCTTCATCAACTGCAACTGGAGATAAATCTACTATTTCTCCAAATTTTAATGAGCCACTCTTTTTTCTAGACAATTTAGTTTTTTGTTTTCTAATTTGTCTTTCTAGCTTTTCTGCAACTAAATCTATAGCTCTATACATGTCCTCATTAGCTTCTTCTCCTCTTAATACGACTCCATTAAAAGGTATCATGACTTCTACTATTTGCCTATTTCTTTGTACGCTTAAAGTAGCTTTGGCTTCTATATCAGAATTAAAATATTTTCCCAACTTGGAAATTTTCTTTTCGACCATTTCTCTTAATGCATTAGTTAACTCAATATTCTTTGCTATAACTATTACTTTCATAAAAAATCCAGCCCCTCTCTGTATAAAACCTTTTAGACAAAATTTATTTTTTTGTTAACTATATTTTACTACTTTTTTGTGTAGTTAACAAGAGTAATATTCAGAATTTACTGAAAACTTTCATTTTCTATTTTATTCTTTTTATTACAAAATATTACTTATAAGCATATAAAAAAAGTAAAGCTAGTTGACCTGGTTTTTGCCCCCACACTCGCCTGCTGGAGCTTTTGCTACTAAAAGTTAATTCCTCACTACTAACCCTCTCACTCTTCATGAATGGCAGGACTCACTTCTATACCGCACCATGCTCATTAGACATTTTGTCTAACTTAAGTGGATCGTTTTGCCTGCGACTAGCATCGACTTTCAACCACAAACCTAGCTTTACATTAATATTATATATGACTTTTGGCTAAGGTCAATAGTTTTATTTCTTTTGCTCCATATTTTTTTAATATTTTATACCCCTCTGTGATTGTAAACCCAGTGGTTGCAACATCATCAATGAGTATTATTTTTTTATCAATTAAATCAATTTTCTTTATTACATCAAATGAACCACTAATGTTTTCTTTTCTCTCATTTTTATTTAACATTTTTTGTTCTTTTGTGTCTTTTACTTTAATCAATATTTTTTTACATTCTATATTTAATGAATTAGCGATTTTTTTTGCAATATATTCACATTGATTAAAACCGCGCTTTTTTTGGGATTTAGTAGTCATAGGTATATATGTTATTATATATTCTTTATAATTCATATTATCAATAATATATTCTTCTAAAAACTCAGCTAAGATATCTCCTGCTGTAAAGTTATTCTTATACTTAAATTTAAGTATAAGTTCTTTTATTACTCCACCATAATACCCATAACTTATTATCTCATTATCATTATTTTTAATACATGTAATCTTAGACTTACAAATATCACATATTCCAGAATAGTTATTTCTTTTACATAGTATACAATAATTTTCAATTGGATATATTATTGAAACTACACTTTCATATATAATTTTTATTATTTTCTTGATGTTTTTTCCCATATTTTTCTGTTAAATTCTCTTGATAATTCTTTTGCTTTATCAATATCTTCCGAAATACTATTAGATACTAATAAAACCTCAGGAAGTTCTTTATTGATTTGTCCTATTTTGCCACATAAATACATGAATTTTTTATAAGTATATCTAATATCATCAGCAAATAAGATAACCGCATCATTAACAAGACAATATTCACTCAACTCCTTAACTTTATCGGTTATTATAAATATCGCCTTATCTTTATATTTTAATACTCTGCTACATCTTTTAAATTCATCTTCTTCAGATACCTTTATAACTTTTACGCCTTTCATTATTAACTGTGTTTCGAAATAATCATATACTAAATTTAATTTTTCCTTATCCGGAGTATATATAGCAACTTTTTTTCTCATACTTACAAACCATTTAAGATATTCATATAAATTATAAGGTATATCAGTATTTAAATTTATTCTCGTTGTTAATATTCTAGGTTCAACAAACGGTTTCTCATAATTATATGGTGATATTTCAATAAACTCTCCATTTAAGCTTATTTTTTCTATTCCATAAAATATTATTTTATGGCTTAAAATAGAACAAATTTCCATCTTATTTCTTATATTTGAATTATCAATACTTGAGAAATAACCTATATCATCAAATATAATCAAATCATATTTTCCTCTAATAAGACCTAAATTTTTTTCATTTACAAATGTTAAATTAGAAATTCCCTCACCGCATTCTATATATGAATAGGTTATCTCTAAATTAACTTCTCTTAATAAAGTTAATAACTCTCTGTTTTCTCTATTATTTCCCCAAACATACAGAATCTTTCCATCCTGCATAGAAATTTCATTTATTATATCTGAGAATATATAAGATGTATTAAAAGGTACAGTAATTATATTTAAAAATTTTATATTTTTTTTATACCAATGAGCTATCTTATCTATTGCATAATTTAATTCTTCATAATCAAGCTGATTATATTTGCTCATTTAAAAATCTCCTTTTATAAATTATAATATTATGCTATTCTATTGCATTAGTCAGTATGTCTTTAATTCTATATTTCAATCCTGAATACCTCTCCATGATATTTGTATTTCCAACCATATAAATTAAAGCTCTTTTCACTCCAACAACAACCACAAGTTCTTTTGCTCTAGTTATACCTGTATACAAAAGATTCCTATTCATTAAAAAAGGACTTCCCATAAATACCGGAATTATTACTACTTTGAATTCACTACCTTGACTTTTATGTATTGTAGTAGCATATGCTAGATCTAATTCATCTAAATACATAAAATCATATATAACTTTTCTCTCATCATCAAATGTTATAGTAAAACTCTTATTTTCTTCATCTATGCTTTGTATAAAACCTAAATCACCATTAAATACTCCAACGCCTTCATATTCTCCCTCACCCTTAATTCTAGTCCATTTTAAAGAATAATTATTTTTAGTTTGCATTACTTTGTCACCTTCTCTAAAAATAATTTCTTTTATCTTTTTCTCTTTCTTTTCTTTTGATGATGGATTAAAGACTTTTTGAAGATTTACATTTAAATTATTCACTCCAAGTACACCTTTTTTCATAGGGCTTAATACTTGCATATCTCTAAATCTATTCCATTGTTTATTAAAACTTGGAAGTCTCCTATTTATTAAATCTATGATAACACTAACTGTTTTGTTTAAATTTTCTTCACCAATAAAGAAAAAATCCTTATCTTTTTGATTTAATATTGGTGCCTCACCTTGATTTATTCTATGAGCATTAGTTGTTATTAAACTTTCATTTCCTTGTCTAAATATTTCATTAAGTCTTACAACTTTAATATATTCACTCTCGATTAAATCTTTTAATACATTTCCAGCTCCTACTGATGGCAATTGATCAACATCACCAACAATTATCAATCTAGTGCCTAAATTAACGGCTTTTAGCAAATTATGCATAAGCATTATATCTATCATAGAAGCTTCATCTATAATTATGACATCAGTATCTAACGGAGATGATTCACTCTTTCCAAAAACAGAATCATCTTCAGCTACACCTATTTCTAATAATCTGTGTATAGTCTTAGCTTCACGACCAGTTGATTCTGTCATTCTTTTTGCAGCTCTTCCAGTTGGTGCACCTAATATTACATCCATCCCATTCTTTTCATATATATCAATTATACATTTTATTATAGTAGTCTTTCCTGTACCAGGACCACCTGTTATTATTTCAATTCCATTATTGAAAGATCCAAGTATAGCTTCCCTTTGGGATTCAGCAAACTTTATATTATATTCCTTCTCTAATACATTTATTTCAAAATCCAAGTCAGAATTAATAGTTTGTATTGTTTGCATACCCAAAGTAATTATTTTATTTGTAACTCCTAGCTCACAATAATAATAAGGAAGTAAATATACAGCTTCTTCTTCTCCTAATTTTTCTAATATTATATTTTTTGAAGCAGCTATTGAGTATATACTTTCCTCTATTAATATTCTTTCAATAGATAAAAGCTTTTCACAATCTTCTATTAATTTTTCTTTTGGCATATATGTATTGCCCAATAAGCAAAACTGATTTAAAGCATGCTTTATACCACTTTTAATTCTAAACTCCGAATTATCACTTATACCAAGATTCATAGCAATTCTATCTGCTGTTTTAAATCCAATTCCAACTATCTCTTCAGATAATATATAAGGATTTTCTGAAACTACTTGGTTAGATGATGGTCCAAATTTTTTATATATTTTCATACATTGATTGTTGCTTAATCCATACTTATGAAAATGTAGTATAACTTCTTTTAATCCATTCTGTTCCATATAAGATTCATATATTATCATGAATTTCTTTTTTCCTATGCCTTCTATTTCCATTAATTCTTCTATGTGATTTTCTAATATATCTAAAGTTTTTTCACCAAACTTATCAATTATCTTTTTAGCAGTAACTGGACCTATTCCATGTATTATTCCTGCACTCAAATATTTCTCTATTCCATCTAATGAGTCCGGTAATATCTCTTCAAATTCAGCTATTTCAAACTGCTGTCCAAATTGTTTATGCATAGTCCAATGTCCTTTTATCCTTACATTCTGCCCCTCTTTTATAAATGGAATAGTACCCACTGCACTTATTAAGTTTTTAGCAGTTCTTATTTTACAAACTACATAGCCAGTTTCCTCACTTTTAAATACAATGTTTTCAACAAAGCCATCTATGACTTCCATATAATCTCTCCAAATCATTAAAATAAATTCATTATATAATCCTTCTACTTTAAAATATACATATATTAAGTGTATTTAAAATAGAAAAATCAAGTGAACTTTACAACTTTAATCTATTAACATTTTTATAAAATATAAAGATTTCATAAATTATAAAGTTACTATTTATATAATGTAAAACAAGTTATAAAGTTAAATTAATCTAATTATTATTAAAAATAATATTTATAATATTATACTATGAATAATACATTTATAAAAATTTAAATATATATTAACTATAGTATCGACGTAATCTTCAAAAATAACATAGTGTATTTTAATAATTCTTAATTTTAATTTTTTTCTAAAACTAATATAAATATATACAAATTTTATTAATTAATAGTAAAAGTAAAAAAACTTATCTTACTATTAATATACTTAATAAGTAAGATAAGTTTTTTAATTATATAAAGCCCGCTAGCTTTCTATATATATTTTTTTATTTCTTCAATCTTATTTAATCTTTCCCATGGTAAATCAAGATCAGTTCTTCCAAAATGTCCATAAGCAGCAGTTTGCTTAAAGATAGGTTTTCTTAAATCTAAATCTCTTATTATAGCACCTGGTCTTAAATCAAATACTTTTTCTACTATTTCAACAATCTTATCTTCTGGCATTTTACCTGTTCCAAAAGTTTCAATTTCAATAGAAACTGGTTTTGCAACTCCAATAGCATAAGCTAATTGTATTTCTAATTTATCTGCAATTCCTGCTGCAACTAAGTTTTTAGCTACCCATCTTGCAGCATATGCTGCTGATCTATCAACTTTAGTTGAATCTTTTCCTGAAAATGCTCCACCACCGTGTCTTCCATATCCACCGTATGTATCAACTATTATTTTTCTTCCTGTTAATCCTGAATCCCCTTGAGGACCTCCCACAACAAATCTTCCAGTTGGATTTATAAAGTATCTAGTTTCTGCATCTAATAATTCAGCTGGAACTACTGCGTTTATTACATGTTCTTTTATATCTTTTTCTATTGTTTCTAATGATACTTCTTCACCATGTTGAGTAGATATAACTATTGTATCTATTCTCTTAGGCTTATTGTTTTCATATTCAACAGTAACTTGTGTTTTTCCATCTGGTCTTAAATAATCTAAAGTTCCATCTTTTCTTACTTCTGTAAGTCTTCTAGATAATTTATGAGCCATATAAATTGGTAGTGGCATATATGCATCTGTTTCATTAGTAGCGAAACCAAACATCATACCTTGATCTCCAGCACCTACTGCTTCTACCTCATCTTTTTGACCTTTTTTAGATTCAAGAGCTTCATCAACTCCCATTGCGATATCTGCTGATTGTTCATCTATAGTAGTCATAACTGAACAAGTATCACAATCGAATCCATATTTAGCTCTATCATATCCAATTTCTCTAACTGTTTCTCTAACAACTTTAGGAATATCAACATAACAATTAGTTGATATTTCTCCCATTACCATAACTAATCCAGTAGTGGTACATGTTTCGCATGCAACTCTTGCATTTGAATCTTTAGCTAAAATAGCATCTAAAATAGCATCTGAAATTTGATCGCACATTTTATCTGGATGCCCTTCTGTAACTGATTCTGATGTAAATAATCTTTTCATTTTTTTCTCCCTTCATTCTGCTCTTTATTATAATAAATTCTTAAACTCATATTTAATTTTAATAATTTTCTAAAGAATAAAAAAACTCTTCAATAAGAAGAGTACTAATTCAATAATCCTTTTCTTATCTTGTAGATATAACATATCTACAGGAATTGGCACCTTGTATACACAGGTTGCCGGGTTTCACAGGGCCCTTTCCCTCCACCTCTCTCGATAAGAGTAACTTTAATTTAATTTTCATACGTATTCTAGCATATGATCTTTACTTAGTCAATATCTAATTTTAGACTAACTTATAAAAATAATTTAATAGTCTATTATTTTTATAAAAAAAAGAGAATAAACATAATTTATTCTCTTTGGTGGAGGAAGATGGATTCGAACCATCGAAACGTAACGTAACAGATTTACAGTCTGCCCCCTTTGGCCACTCGGGAATTCCTCCTCGTTATGGAGCTGGCAATAGGAATCGAACCTACAACCTGCTGATTACAAGTCAGCTGCTCTACCGTTGAGCCATGCCAGCACTTATTCACTTTTTTATTAATGGTGGGCACAACAGGGCTCGAACCTGTGACCCTCTGCTTGTAAGGCAGATGCTCTCCCAGCTGAGCTATGCGCCCATTAAATTGGTGGAGGAAGATGGATTCGAACCATCGAAACGTAACGTAACAGATTTACAGTCTGCCCCCTTTGGCCACTCGGGAATTCCTCCTAGTTTTATGGAGCTGGCAATAGGAATCGAACCTACAACCTGCTGATTACAAGTCAGCTGCTCTACCGTTGAGCCATGCCAGCATTTTTTATTTTTTTATTAATGGTGGGCACAACAGGGCTCGAACCTGTGACCCTCTGCTTGTAAGGCAGATGCTCTCCCAGCTGAGCTATGCGCCCATTAATTGGTGGAGGAAGATGGATTCGAACCATCGAAACGTAACGTAACAGATTTACAGTCTGCCCCCTTTGGCCACTCGGGAATTCCTCCAAAATATTTGTTTTTCATTTTGTTGAGTTGTTGCCAATCAACAATGACTAGTATATATTCAATTCAAATATATTTCAAGTGCTTTATACACCCATTTAATGTGATTATATTGCATTTTATCCTTATATCTAATAAATACTCCTATTTTATATACAAGTTATATTATTTTATTAAATTTGAGTCTAAATAATCAATATCTATAAATTTAGAGAAAATGCCCCTTATTTTTTTGTAGTCTTGTGTTGATAATCTTGTTTCAAAAACTTTAAACGCAGTTATTACTCCCTTATTTTCATCTTCTAAATTAAAAGCTTCCTTTACTCTTCCTATATCACTTGTTGATAATTTATATACTATTCTAGTTAAATCTTTTTTATCATCTTCAGACAATATATTAATTATGTTATCTTTACTAACCGTATATATGGATTTTGAATATGATAATACACTGATACTATCATTATTTTTATTAATTATCGCCTTAGTATCTTTATTCGGTTGCCAATAAAATATTAAATAAATATTCATTAATAATGCAAAACACATAAATATAATAGTTAAAATCCTCTTCATTATTGCTCACCTCTTATTCTAATATTTTCCACTTTATTTTTTTTTATACTTTAATCAACATTTTTTATTACACTCCATCATATATATATGTTAAGAGAGGAGGGTATTGCATTTGACTAAACACAAGGTAAATTACAAATCATCAGACGCTTGTTTTGAGATATCTGAAGCAATTAAAGATTATCTTAATAATGAAACAATAATAGTCTGTATCGGTACTGATAAATGTATTGGTGACTGTTTAGGTCCTTTAGTAGGCTCAATTTTAAAAGATAGCTCATTTGGATTACCTGTATATGGTACACTTTCAAGTCCTATACACGCTTTAAATATAGATGATCGATTAGAAGAAATATACGAAAAGCATCCTAATTCTACAATAATAGGAGTAGATGCATGCCTCGGTAATAAAGATGCTATTGGAGAAATTCATACTAGAGATTATGCTATACATCCTGGAAAAGGTGTAGGTAAAGAATTACCTGAAGTTGGAATAGCTTCAATAATCGGTATTGTTGATACAGTTAACAATTCTGAAGTATTTTCTTCTTATAGCATTAGACTTTCTTTAGTTATGGATATGGCTAAATTAATATCAAAAGCTTTAATTGACGCATATAATCAAAAAAAATAAAATCATCCCAAAACTTTTAAGTTTTGGGATGATTTTATTCTTTTTATTCAATAAGAACTATTTCTTGAGAATTTAATTCACAATCTAGTTTATCCAATTGTCCTAAAACTGCTCCTGTGCCTTCAGCAACGCACTCAATAGCATTTTCAGCTACTGTTACCTCAACTCCTGTTCTAAACTCTATAAGCTTGTCAAGCCCATATAATAATGCACCACCACCAGTCATTAATATGCCTTTTTCTATTATATCAGCTGCTAATTCAGGTGGAGTCCTTTCTAACACGGTCTTAACCACATCAACTATAGACTCAACAGATTCTTCTAATGCTTCTCTAATTTCTTCTGTACTTATTTCTAATTCGTCTGGTAATCCAGTTACTAAATTTCTACCTTTCATCTTAGCTGTTAGACTTCTAGATCCTTTAAATGCTGAACCTATTCCTATTTTTAAATCTTCAGCAGTTTTTTCCCCAATCATTATTTTATATTTATTTCTTACGTATTTTATAATTGCTTCAGTAAATTTATCTCCTGCAATTTTAATTGAAGATCTTTCAACTATTCCACCTAATGAAATAACAGCTATATCACAAGTTCCTCCACCTATATCTATAACCATATTCCCATTAGGTTTTGTTATATCAATCCCTGCACCAATCGCAGCAGCTAAAGGTTCTTCAATTAAATGAACTGTTTTTGCTCCAGAGTTTCTAGCTGCATCAATAACAGCTCTTTTTTCAACTTCTGTAGCTTGAGAAGGTACACAGACCATAACTTTAGGTGCTGTAATATTTCTCTTTCCGCATGCTTTTCTTATAAATTCTTTTAACATTCTTTCTGTTATATCATAATTTGAAATAACACCATCTCTCAACGGACGAACAGCAACTATATTTCCAGGCGTACGTCCTATCATTCTTCTTGCTTCTTCACCCACAGCCAATAATTTATTATTATTTTTATTTATGGCCACTACAGACGGTTCTTTTAATATTACACCTTTACCCTTTACATAAACTAGCACAGTAGCTGTACCTAAATCAATTCCAAGGTCTGTCCCAGTTCTCCAAAACCACATTCATCATTCACTCCTAAATCGCATATTCTTACCATTAATAACATTTTTCTACTAATTCTATATTATAAACCTATTATGTTTATCGTTCAATAGCTTTATATTTCATTTTAGTAGCTTTTCCACCTCTAATATGACGTTCAGCTTTATTTAATTCTAATATTGTGTGAGTTTCTTCTGCTATTACAGGGTTTATTTTAGGTAATCTTTCTGTCATGTCCTTATGAATAGTACTTTTACTAACCCCAAAAACTTTTGCAGTTTTTCTTATTGTGGCTTTTGAATCTATAATGTACTTAGCAACTTCTAACACTCTTTCTTCTATATAATCTTTCAAAATATATACCCTCCTTAAAATAATATTTTATGAATAACTCAATAATTGTTATTGAGTTATTCATTTTAGTAAGAATTTTTACTTAAGCTTTTATTTAAGTTTAAGATATTTTTCTGGATTCACTTGTTCTCCATTTGGATTAATTACTTGTAAATTTAAATATTCACCAAATGTTTCTTTGTCATATAACTTAGCTGTTTCTCCAACCTTAGCGATTACTTGATTGGCTGTAACTTTATCTCCAACTTTTACAGAAACATTTTTATCAAGATTTCCATATCTTGTCTTTAATCCATTAGCATGTTTAATTTCTACTACAGTACCTTCTTCAACACCTGAATTCTCTACGACATCAACAACTCCATCTGCTGCTGCCTTAACTTCTGTTCCAATTTTAGAACTTATGTTTACGCCTCTTATTGTTCTGTATAAATTGTCTTCTACTTTTACTGGTGCTGGATAAGTATATCCTCTACTTACTTTTCCTTCTATTGGATTTGATAAGTTAACTGTTGTTGAAGCAACACTTTTAGCATTTTCCTTAGAAGCAGTTTTTTCACTTACCTTAGATTCTTCCTTTGCATTATTCTCTACTCTCTCCGCATTTGGAATTTCATTTGTAACGCTTTTATCATTGATATTTAAAGTTAGCTCTTTTTCTGGTTGTTCAACCTTTGCAACTTCATGTTGGTTACTTATTCTTTTATAAGAAACAGTTCCCACAGCAGCTATAACGCAAATACATAGAAATAAAGCAATATAAAAGCTCTCCTTTCTTAATAAGTGTCTAAATTTTTCTTTAAAATTTTTGTCCATATTAACACCTCCTTTTTTCATTATTTCCCTTTTGTAGAAATTAATACACTTTTTATATATAAATAAAAAAAATAAAAACAAGCCGTATTATTTTTCTTTAATAACATAGCTTGTTTTCTAATAATTTATTTTTTATTATGTTCTATAATAGATTAAATTTATTTATAAATTATATTTTTTATTTCAATTCCATCATAATAGTGAGTTAATATTTCATCATATTTTTTTCCATCTTTAGCCATAGCATTAGCGCCCCACTGGCTCATTCCAACACCATGTCCATATCCAGTACAATCTATTTTTATAATATTATTTTTTATTGTCCAAATAAAATTTGTAGAATTTAAATTAAATAAGTTTCTAAATTCAGTGCCCTTTATAATTTGATCACCTATTTTTAATTCTTTTACGGCTCCACCCTCTGTATATGAAATTATATTCATAATAGATTCTATATTATCTTTTGATACATTCAAATTAGAATAATTTTTATTTATTTTATCTATAAAATCAGTTAAATTAATTTCTATACTGCTTTTATATTTAGGTGCAATCTCTTCTCCTGCACTATCTGTTGATTTTAAATATGGTATATCATTAGAAAATACATCTTTAGCACTTTCTGTTTTTCCTGAACTAATTGCAAAGAATTGTGGATACTCTAAAACTTTCCCATCATAAACAAGTACTTGTCCTTCTGTATCTTTAACTGCTTTTTTTATCTTGTCCCAATTTTTATCTCCCTCTTTTTCACTCCATTTTTTCATTCTTTCACTCTTGTCCATATATACTTGACAATGAGTAGTATCACATATTTCTCCTTCACTCTTGCTCGCTTCTTTACAAGGGTTATTTAGTTTATTTATATAATAAGTTCTTGCAGCTACAGCTTGTGCTTTCAATGCATTTTCATCAAAATTAGCTGGCATTTCACTAGCAACTACTCCAATAATATATTCTTCTATATCTATTTCATCGATTTTATTTTTATCTTTCCTATATAGTTTAACCTTTTTATTTTTAGGTAACTCTATTTTATATTTTTCTTTTACTACACTATTATTAATATTAAAAGGCTTAAATATATTAAACTCAGACTTTAAAAAAATTATTGGGGATAATATTAATATTATCAGTATTATTGATGTTATTAGTATTATTAACTTTATATCTTTATTAAGTTTGTTACTCCTCATAACTATTTCCTCCCATACCCTACATCTAAATATATGCTCAAAATCACCAATTATGTTAAGCCATTAAATATGTAAAAATATAATTTTAAAGGGTAAGAATTCATTCTCACCCTTTATTTATACATCTATTCTATAGATTTCAGCACCAAGCTTCCTAAATTTTTCTTCTACATTAACATATCCTCTATCTATATGATATATATCTCCAATTTCTGTTTCTCCTTCTGCAGCTAATCCAGCTAAAATCATAGCAGCTCCTGCTCTTAAATCTGTTGACTTTACTTTAGCTCCAGTTAACTTAGGAACACCATCAATTATGGCAGTTCTACCATCAATTTTTATATTTGCTCCCATTCTTAATAATTCAGTAACATGCATAAATCTATTTTCAAATATAGTTTCAGTTATGATACTTGTTCCTTTAGTCAAACATAACAAGCTCATCATTTGAGCCTGCATATCAGTTGGAAAGCCTGGGTATGGTAATGTTTTTATATCAACTGGTTTTTTCTTTCCTGTACCATCTACTATAATTGAACTATTATTTAACTTATTAAATTTAATTCCACATTCTTTTAATTTCTCTATAACAGGTCTTAAATGATCTTCATTTACGCCATTAATTGTTATAATACTATTTGTTATTCCTGCTGCTATCATAAATGTTCCAGCTTCAATTCTATCGTATATTGGAGTATAATTTACTCCCTTTAATTTTTTCACTCCATGTATAGTTATTTTTCCTTGTCCTGCACCTTCAATATTAGCCCCCATATCATTTAAAAATCTTGCTAAATCTTCTATTTCTGGTTCTTCTGCTGCATTTTCTATTATAGTTGTTCCAGTTGCTAATATTGATGCTGTTAAAATATTTTCAGTTGCGCCTACTGATGGAAAATCTAAATATATTCTATTTCCTACTAAATTTTTAGCTTTTACTTCTACAAAACCATGACCAATATTAATATCAGCACCTAAAGCTTTGAATCCCTTTAAATGTAAATCTATAGGCCTGCTTCCGATATTGCATCCACCAGGCAACGATAATTTGCAATATCCAAATCTTGATAGCATCGGACCCATTATCAAAAATGATGCTCTCATTTTTCTAATAAGATCAGTATCAGCATCAACAGGATTTAAGTTTTTAGTATTAATTTTTAATTTATCATTTATTTTTGAAAAACTAATATCACAGTTTAATTGAGATAATAATTGACAAATAACTTCTACATCTTCCAACATGGGTGTATTGTTTATAGTAATATCTTCTGGACATAATATAGTGGCTGCAATTATTGGTAAAACCGAATTTTTAGCACAGCTTATATCAACTTCACCCTCTAGTTTCTTTACACCTTTAACTATTATTTTTTCCATATTATCCTCCATAATTAATTGTTAAACAATTAAAATAAGTTGTTTATTTTAATTGTACTAGTATGTTGTAAATATTATAGGTGTTCCAATAATTATATAAGATCTGTCATTATAGCTAACTAGTGCAAAATTCATCTTTTCACCTAATTCAGATATTCCTGTTCCTGTATAACCATTGCTAATACTCAACATATTTAAATTCGTAAGAGATGTTAAATCATTAAAATCATTTAATGATTTATCATTATCTATTCTGCCTTTATAATATAAAAATATTTGCACATCTTCCACTTTGTTTTTTGTTATGTTCTCTACTATCTCTTCTAAATGTTTTGTGTTGTATTTAGAATTTGTATTTATTAAATTTATTTCAACATATGTGTAATTATCTGCTTCCCATAAATTAATACAAGCTTTAATATACTCACTAGAAACATTAAAACTTTTATCATCAACTTTAGTATATTTTCCTTTTAATTCATGAATTAAATATTCCTTTAAAAATATTTGTTCCGAATTAATATTCTTATTAATTTTAAATTGTACTTTTAAACCATTTTCTTCAAAATAGCTTTCATTAACTATACTATTTTCTAAATTATAAAAGGATTCATTATTAATGTCCTTAGCTGAAATAACTGCCATATTAAAAAATAAAAATAATATGAGCACAAATAAACTATATTTAAACCTCATACTTATACCCCCTGTTCATTTTTATAATTATGAACAGCTATTTAATTTTTTATTCCATTTATATAGTTAAGTTTATAATATCAATATATAAATATTTCGCTAATTTGTGCCAAATAAAAACTTTAAAAAAAGCTCAAGAGGATATTCCTCTCAAGCTTTTTAATTCATTTTTTTTAAGTTTATTCTTTCAATAGACCTTAACAATGCTAATTCGGCTCTTTCCTTATCGTATTTATTTCCTTCAAGTAATCTTTTTTCAGCTCTTTCTTTTGCTTTTTCAGCTCTATTTAAATCAATATTATCAGAAAATTCAGCCGATTCACTGAAAATTGTCATTTCATTATTGAATATACTTGCAATTCCCTTAGAAACAAATAACTTTCTATCTTTTCCTTCAGCATCTGTAAATTCTACAATAGATGATACAGTACTTGTTACCATATTAGCGTGATTTGCTAATATTTCTAATCTTCCTACACTATTTCTTAAAAATATTCTTTTTATATTACCATTAAATATGTCCTTATCAGGGGTAACAATTTTTAATAAAAATGTATCAGCCATACTAATCATCTCCCTATGCTAAACTTTTAGCTTTTTGTACAGCTTCTTCAACTGAACCAATGAATAAGAATGCTGATTCTGGTAAATCATCATATTTACCTTCTAAAATTTCTTTGAATCCTTTTATTGTCTCTTTTACAGAAACATATTTTCCAGGCATTCCTGTAAATTGTTCACCTACTGTAAATGGTTGTGATAAAAATCTTTGTACTTTTCTTGCTCTAGAAACTACAGCTTTATCTTCATCAGATAATTCATCAACACCTAATATTGCTATAATATCTTGCAATTCTTTGTATCTTTCAAGTATATTTTTAACCTTTGTAGCTACATTATAATGTTCCTCACCAACAAGTCTAGGGTCTAGTATTCTTGATGAAGATTCTAATGGATCTACAGCTGGATATATTCCTAATTCAACTATACTTCTTGATAAAACAGTTGTTGCATCTAGATGTGAGAATGTTGTTGCTGGTGCTGGATCTGTTAAGTCATCAGCAGGAACATAAACTGCTTGAACAGATGTTATAGAACCATTCTTAGTTGATGTAATTCTCTCTTGAAGTGCACCCATTTCAGTTGCTAAAGTTGGTTGGTAACCAACTGCTGATGGTATTCTTCCAAGTAATGCTGAAACTTCTGATCCAGCTTGAGTAAATCTAAATATATTATCTATAAATAGTAATACATCTTGACCTTTATCTCTAAAATATTCAGCCATAGTTAACCCTGTTAATGCAACTCTCATTCTAGCACCAGGTGGCTCATTCATTTGACCAAATACTAATGCGGTTTTATCTATAACGCCTGATTCTCTCATTTCATGATAAAGATCATTACCTTCTCTAGATCTTTCTCCAACTCCAGTAAACACTGATAATCCACCATGTTCTTTAGCTATGTTATTTATTAATTCTTGAATTAATACTGTTTTTCCAACTCCTGCTCCACCAAACAGACCTATTTTACCACCTCTTTGATATGGCGCAAGTAAGTCTATAACCTTGATACCTGTTTCAAACATTTCTGGTTCAACGGCTTGATCTTTAAAACTTGGTGCTGGTCTATGAATTGGATAAATTTCTTCAGCTTCTACCTCTCCTGCATTGTCTATAGGCTTTCCTAACACATTAAAAAGTCTTCCTAATACTTTATCTCCTACTGGTACAGAAATAGCTTTTTCTGTATCAACTGCATCCATCCCTCTTTTTAATCCTTCAGTTGCTTCCATAGCAATTGTTCTTACTATATCATCACCGACATGTTGCTCAACCTCAGCAATTAGAGTTCTTTCTCCCATATCGATACTGATTGCATTGTATAAATTTGGAAGAGAATCTGAATCAAACTTTATATCAACTACTGGTCCAATTACTTGAACTACTTTTCCAATCTTACCAGGCATAAAAATACCTCCTTACTATTTTTGAGCTTCTGCTCCTCCAACTATTTCTGATATTTCTTGGGTAATAATTTGTTGTCTTATTCTGTTATATTTTAGATTTAAATTATCTAATATGTCATTTGCATTTTGGGTAGCCCCGTTCATAGCTGTCATTCTTGAACTTTGTTCACTACATTTAGCACTTAATAAAATATTTCTAAACTTACCTTTCAAGTGAATGTTTAATGCATTATTTAAAACTTCTTCACTATTTGGTTCAGTTATAAATTCTTCTGGCACACTAGTAATTCTTTCTATTGGTAAAAGTTTTTCTGCTTTTGGTTCTTGTTTTACTGGAGAAACAAAATCTAAGTATACAATATTAATTTCTGAAACTTCTCCATCTTTATACATTTTAAGAGCACTTTCAAAAACAATTTTAACTTCCTTTACTGTTGGTATATCTGGTATATCAACGTAATCAGCTATTGTATCAAGACCTATTCTCTTTACATAACTTAATCCTTTGCTTCCAACAGTAATTACTTTTATGTTTTCTTTTTCATCTCTGACTAAGCTATCTAAGTAAGATACTACGGTATTATTATAACTACCACATAAGCCTGTATCTGATGATACTAAAATGTATAATTTATACTTACTTTTATTAGATTTAAAATAAATACTATCATCATCTTGTGAAATAGTTGATGCAAGCTTTTCTATAATTTTTTCAGTTTCTTCAAAAAACTTTTTATTTATAAATAATTCTTTTCTAGTTTTTCTTAACTTAGAAGTGGCAACAAGTCCCATAGCATTAGTTATTTTCCTTGTACTTTCTACTGACTTTATTCTTCGTTTAATTTCTATAAGTCCAGCTGAACCCATACTTTCTACCTCCTAAAGAAGGGCATAGCTTAAAACTAAGCTATGCTTCTTGTAAAAATATCTTTTTAAACTCAACTATCGCTACTTCTAATTTAGCTTTTATTTCATCTGTTAAAACTTTTTCTTCAGCAATTTGTCTTCCTAATTCTCTATAATGAGTATCTACATATTCTAATAATTCTTTTTCGAATTTCTTTATATCTTCTACTTTTATATCAGATAGAAAATCATTAACTGCTGTATATAATATAATAACTTGCTTCTCAACTTCTAAAGGCTTATATTGATCTTGTTTTAATATTTCAACAAGTCTCTTACCTTTTTCAAGTCTCTTCTTTGAATCTTTATCTAAATCTGATCCAAATTGGGCGAATGCTGCTAATTCTCTATATTGGGCAAGTTCTAGTCTTAAAGTACCTGTTACTTGCTTCATTGCTTTAATTTGAGCATTACCACCAACTCTTGATACTGATATACCTGCATTAACAGCTGGTCTTTGTCCTGAATTGAATAAATCAGATTCTAAGAATATTTGACCATCTGTAATTGATATTACATTGGTTGGGATATATGCTGTTATATCTCCAGCTAGTGTTTCTATTATAGGAAGAGCTGTTAATGATCCTCCACCATTTTCTTCAGATAATTTAGCTGCTCTTTCAAGTAATCTTGAATGTATATAGAAAACATCTCCTGGATAAGCTTCTCTGCCTGGCGGTCTTCTAAGAAGTAATGACATTGTTCTATAAGCTACTGCGTGCTTAGATAAATCATCATAAACTATCAATACATCTTTTCCTTGATTCATAAAGTATTCACCAATACTACATCCTGCATATGGTGCAAGATATTGTAATGGAGCAGAATCTGCTGCTGTTGAACTTACTATTATACTGTAATCCATAGCGCCCATTTCAGTTAATGTATTAACTATATGTGCAACCGTAGATTGTTTTTGTCCAATAGCTACATAAATACATATTACATCTTTTCCTTTTTGATTTAATATAGTATCTATAACAAGTGCTGTCTTACCTGTTTGTCTATCACCTATTATAAGTTCTCTTTGTCCTTTACCTATTGGAATCATTGAATCTATAGCTTTAATTCCTGTTTGTAATGGTTCATTAACAGAACTTCTATCTATAATGCTAGGTGCTTTAACTTCTATAGGTCTAGTTTGATTTGTGTTTATTGGGCCTTTTCCATCAAGTTCTTCACCTAATGAATTCACAACTCTACCTATTAACGCTTCACCTACTGGAACTTCAACTATTTTTCCAGAACCCTTAACAATATCTCCTTCTTTTATACCTTCTTCATTTCCTAAAAGAACGCATCCAACATTGTCTTGTTCTAGATTTAAAGCCATTCCATATACATCATTTGGGAATTCTAGTAATTCACCTTCCATGCAGTCATCTAATCCATAAACTCTTGAAACTCCATCTCCGACTTGAATTATAGTACCAGAATCTACTGTTTTTATTTGTTTTTCATACTTCTCTATTTCTTTTTTAATAATAGAAGTTATTTCTTCTGGCTTAATATTCATGGATTCACCTCTATTTCTGTTTAAGCATTAAATCTTTCATTTCTTCTATCTTAGATTTGACAGTATCATCTATTACATCATGACCAACTCTTACATAAACTCCACCTAATAAATTACGATCTACTTCAGTTTCAAATAAAATATTTTTATCGTATTTTTTTTGAAAAATATCTCTTAAATTATCAAATTCATTTGATAAAAGCGGTATAGCTGTCTTTATAATACCTTTTAGTGTATTTTTTCTTTCAAGATCTATCTTTTCCATCTCATTTAATTTTTCTCTAAGATAAAGTATTCTATCTTTTTCAATTAATATAAGAAGAAAAGAAAGTAACTCTTCATCAATCTTGTCTTTAAAAATACTAATAAATGTTTTCTTTTTTTTCTTTGTACTTATTTGTGGATGTTTTATTACTTCATAAAATTCATGATTATTTTCAATTAGTTCACAGATTTCTCTTAAATCTTGTAAGTATTCATCCACTTTTCCCTTTTTTTCAGCAACTTGGTAAAGTGCTAATGCATATCGCCTATCTAAGTATTCATACATAGCTACATACCTACCTTAGTAATAAAATTGCTTATAAGCTCTCTGTGTTTACTTTCGTCTATGTTTTCTTCTAAAGCCTTAATTGAAAGTTCTATAGCTAAATCTACTGCTTGTTTTTTAATTTCATACTCAGCTTTTTCTTTTTCGCGTTGTATATCAGTTTTAGCTCTTTCTAATAAAGATTTAGCCTCTTCATTAGCATCTTCAACTATTTCATCATATACTTTATTGGCTTTTTCTTTTTGACTTTCGGTAATTTTTTTACCTTCTTCTTTAGCTGTTTGTAATATTCTTTGATTTTCTAGTAGATACATTCTTGCTTTTTCTGAGTCTTCATCAACTTTTAATAGTTGCTCATCAACAAAATCTTGTCTTTCATTAATTATACCTTTTATTTTATCCCAGAAAAAATGCTTTAAAATAGCAACTAGAATACAAAAGTTAATTATTGTCATAAAAATTACTGAATAATTCGTTTCCATATACTTATCTATATCCTCCCTTCGGAGTCAATATAATCAACTCATAAATATTATTTTGTTAATATCATAAATGCAATTATTAATCCATAAATAGCTGTTGCTTCTGCAAGTCCAGCTCCTATGATTAATGCAGTTTGAATTTTACTTGCTGCTTCTGGTTGTCTTGCAATTGCCTCTGTAGCTCTTCCTGTAGCTATACCAATTCCAATACCTGCCCCTAATCCTGTTAATACAGCAATACCTGCTCCGATAACTGCTAAATTCATCGTAATTCCTCCTTAAAATAAATAAATTTTCCTAATGTTCTGCTGTTGTTTTAATATTAATTATAGTTAACATAGTAAATACTAGCATTTGGATTGTACCATCAAATAAATCAAAATATCCATGGACTATTATTGGTAAACCAATTTGAGCTACCATACCGATATTTCCCAATGCTTTGTATACTAAATCAACTAAAATTGTCGCTGCTAACATGTTACCAAAAAGTCTGAGTGCTAAAGATACAGGTAACATAACTCTTTCCATAATATTTATAGGTAACATACCTATAAATGGATGTCCAAAACCTTTTAAATATCCACCTAAACCATTCCTCTTGATTGCAGTAAAATTAATAACTACAAATGTTGTAATTGCAAGACCAACAGTTACACTTAGGTTTTGTGTTGGCGGTTTTATACCAACTAATCCTGTGAAATTTAATAATAGTAAGTAAATTATCAATGTACCTACGTATGGCACAAACCCTACATAACTTTCTCCCATAGTATTACTAACAAGCGAAGTTACTGTTTCATAAAACTTTTCTAATGCTGCTTGTTTCTTATTTGGCTTTTGTTTTAAATTCCGTGTTAGTAAATACGCTGTTATTGCTACAGCTAGAATTATTATCCATTGAACTATTACTTCTGGAATAATATCTACTGGGAAATTTCCAATTTTAAAGGAAAATACAACCTTACTGGGTTCCACTTTAAACACTTCCTTTCTCACTCTTTATAGAGTTAAATGTTAAAAATACATAATGTGAGATAAAGCCACACATATAAAAAGAAATGTATTCTACATTTTTTATAAAAGGTAATGATGCTAAAATTACAATACCTATTTTTAATGGTACACTCATAGTTATGTATTTGTTTCTATTATTATATCCTAAGAAACTTATGATAATATAAACATTTATCATAAAGCTAATTAAGGATACTATAATACCTATAAAATATATACTTGCATCCTTAAAAGAAAAAAGGATACTTATAATTAAAGATACTAAAAGTCCACCCCTTAAATCTAATTTAATCATATCTTTAAGAAGCTTAATCGGCTCTCTATTCATAATTCTCTCCTCTTGACTTCAATATCAGATATTATATAACCATATCAAACTTTAATAAAATACTGTTTAAACTAATAAATTGCTTTTTATTAGCTTAAGATGTATTTATCTTCAATTTGCTTTGGTATATGTAGGTAATTTTCAGGTTTAATCAATTTCTCTAAATAAACGAATTAATTATTTTAATTTCTTTCATTTATCAGAATATTCTATTTTTTGAATATTTTCTTTTATTCATTGAAATCATTTTCACCGATTATTTTACATGAATATATAAACTTTATTAAACTTTATTAAACTTAATTTTTGAAAATTTTTATCTCTTTGTAAAACTTTGTCGTTTTTGTTTTTGTACTAATGAATATAAAAAATTACTTTTATTCAATATTTTTTTTTAAAATTATCCATCAAACCCAGTAACAAGCTTATAATCACTTCATTAAGTAGTATTCATAATTGTTTAATTCAATATTGTTCTTTATATCCTGCATTTATTTTTATTACATTCATACTAAAATACATTTTCATTGAATTTTTTGTAATAATTCATTCATAGTTATTATACTTATATTATGTAATTTTATTACCTTTTATTATAATAAAATATATATTTTTAACCAAACTTCAAATATAATTAATATAAAAAAAATTATATTAATTATTCTTGAAATTTTTAATACAGCTTACACTTAAATATTAATTTAAAATACTAACTTAGATTCTTATTTTTCACTCTAAATATACTCATTTATGCTCTAAAATATAGTATTATATAAATTATTTATAAATTTTAACATTGTATAACCCTCTAAAGAATAAAAAAATTGCTATGATTATTTAATCATAGCAATTTTTATAAGGGTAATTAGTAACTACTGATTATAGTCTTTCAACTATAAGAGCAGTTCCCATTCCTCCACCTATACAAAGTGTTGCTAAACCTTTTTTAGCATCTCTTTTTTCCATTTCATGAAGTAATGTAACAAGAATTCTAGCACCAGATGCTCCAACTGGATGTCCTAATGCAATAGCTCCTCCATTAACATTAACTTTTTCCATATCAAATCCTAAATCTTTAGCAACTGCTAAACTTTGAGCTGCAAAAGCTTCATTAGCTTCTACTAAATCTAAATCAGCAATAGTTAAGTTAGCTTCTTCTAAAGCTTTCTTAGTTGCATGGAATGGTCCGTATCCCATTATAGCTGGATCTAATCCTTTTGATCCATAAGAAAGTATTTTAGCTAATGGTTTAACTCCTAATTCAGCTGCTTTTTCAGCACTCATAACAACGAAAGCTGCTGCTCCATCATTTATTCCTGAAGCATTACCTGCTGTAACTGTTCCATCTTTAATGAAAGCTGGTTTTAATTTACCTAAAGACTCTTTAGTTGTTCCAAATCTTGGGAATTCATCAGTATCAAATACTTTTGGTTCTCCCTTTCTTTGTGGAATCATAACTGGAACTATTTCATCTTTAAATCTTCCACTTTCAATTGCTTTTTGAGCTTTTTGTTGAGATCCAGCTGAGAAAGCATCTTGTTCTTCTCTAGTTAATCCCCATTGTTTTGCAATATTTTCAGCAGTAACACCCATATGATAGTTGTTAAATGCATCCCATAATCCATCTTTAATCATAGTATCAACCATTTTAGCGTCGCCCATTCTTTGGCCCCATCTAGCACCTGGTAATACATATGGTGCAGCTGACATGTTTTCCATACCACCAGCAACTATAACATCTGCGTCTCCTGCTTTTATCATTTGAGCTGCTAAACTAACTGCTCTTAATCCAGAACCACAAACTTTATTAATTGTCATAGCAGGAACTTCATTAGGTAAACCTGCTTTTAAAGTTGATTGTCTAGCTGGATTTTGTCCTAAACCAGCTTGTATAACATTACCCATTATAACTTCTTCAACAGCTTCTGGTTTAACACCTGCTCTGTTTAATGCTTCTTTAATTACAGTTGCTCCTAAATCTACTGCTGGAACAGTTTTTAATGCTCCACCAAAGCTTCCAAGAGCTGTTCTTACTGCACTTACAATAACTACTTCTTTCATGTGTAACTCCTCCTAAAAATTATATATGTTTAATATCCTTATCGTTAAATTATTAACATAACATAATTATACATTTATTCTTTTTATTAATCAAGAGTTTATTGTTAAATTTTAAACAAAGTTTATATTTTATATTTTAAATTCTTCAACTTCTTTTTCACTTAATTCAAAATATTTCAATATAGCATCAACTATTCTAGTTGAAGCTATACCATCTCCGTATGGATTTACTGATTTACTCATACTGCTATATGCCTCAACATCATTTAATAATCTATTTGCTTCATCCACTATTTTTTCTATTTCAGTACCAACTAGTTTAACCGTTCCATATTGTACTGCCTCTGGTCTTTCTGTAACATCTCTTAGTACTAATACTGGTTTTCCTAAGTGTGGTGCTTCTTCTTGTAATCCACCTGAATCAGTCATAACTAAATATGATTTATTCATTAAATTATGAGTTTCTTTAGTATCTAGTGGTGGTAATAAATGCACTCTGTCTAGATTCCCTAATTTTTCAAAAACCACATCTTTAACAATTGGATTTAAATGAACTAAATATACTAATTCAACATCCTCATTATTTAAGACTATCTGCTTCAATGAATCACAAATATTATTTATTCCCTCACCCCAATTTTCTCTTCTGTGAGCTGTTACCATTATAACTTTTTTATTAAAATCTATTTTTTTTAATTCTTCATTTTCAAATTCATAATTTTCTTCTACTGTATGTTCCATGGCATCTATAACAGTATTTCCTGTTATATAAATAATATCTTCAGAAACACCTTCATTTAATAAATTTGTCTTAGAACTTTGTGTTGGTGCAAAATGTAAATCAGATAGATTGCCTGTTAATCTTCTATTCATTTCTTCAGGAAAAGGAAAATATTTATTAAATGTTCTTAATCCTGCTTCTACATGACCAACCTTTATTTGCTTATAAAATGCTGCTAATGCACCTGCAAAGGTTGTTGTAGTATCACCATGTACTAATATCATATCTGGTTTTTCTTGTTCAAATATTTCTTCTAAACCTTCCAATACTTTATTGGTTATTCCAGTTAAAGTTTGTCTTGTTTTCATTATATTTAAATCAAAATCTGGTTTTATATTAAATAATTCTAAAACTTGATCCAACATTTCTCTATGTTGAGCTGTAACGCACACCTTAGCTTCTATTTCTTTTCTTTTATTTAATTCTTGAACTAGTGGTGCCATTTTTATCGCTTCAGGTCTCGTTCCAAATATAGTTATAATTTTCTTTTTACTCATATTATTTCCTCCAGTCTGTAATAATAGATCTTTACCACTTATTTTTTCACATATCAAGATCTATTAATCCTTGTTAGTATTTTTTGCATTATGTTTATATATATTCTAATTTAATATCTATAATCTTTTTAATACCCAAAGTTTTCATCTATGTTTAAAGAATCATCATTTTGTATCCACTCTTCTACATCTATTTTAAGATAATTTTCTTTATCCATTCTTATAACAACATAAGAAATTCCAGCATTAATTATAAGCCTTTTACACATAGAACAAGAATTAGCATTTTCAACATATTCTCTTGTCTTAGCATCTCTTCCTACTAGATACAATGTTGCTCCAATCATATCTCTTCGTGATGCACTAATTATAGCATTAGCTTCACTATGTACACTTCTACAAAGTTCATAATGTGTTCCTCTAGGTACTTGTAATTTTTCTCTTATGCAACTATTAATATCTATACAGTTACTTCTTCCCCTTGGAGCACCGGTATATCCTGTTGATATTATTTCATCATTTTTAACTATTATTGAACCATAATTTCTTCTAAGGCAAGTCCCTCTTTCCAATACGGTTTCAGCAATATCTAAATAATAATTTTCTTTAATTATTCTTTCCATTTTAATTCTCCTAAAAATAACATTATTTATGTTAATTATAACAGATAAATTTAAAAGGAGTATCTTTAAATTTTTATTTAAGATACTCCTTTTGTAATATTATAATATATTATTTAGTTCCGTATAATCTGTCTCCAGCATCTCCTAAACCAGGAACTATATAACCTTTTTCATTTAATTTTTCGTCTATAGAAGCAACATATATATCTACATCAGGATGTTTTTCTTGTACTAATTTTATTCCTTCTGGAGCTGATATTAAACACATTAATTTTAAATTTTTAGCTCCTTTTTCTTTTAGCATAGTTAACGCATCAGCTGCTGAACCACCTGTTGCAAGCATTGGATCTACAACTATAACATCTCTTTCTTCTATATCTTTTGGAAGCTTACAAAAGTATTCTACTGGTTGTAATGTTTCTTCATCTCTATATAGTCCTATATGACCGATTTTAGCAGCTGGTATTAAGCTAAGAACACCATCAACCATTCCAAGACCTGCTCTTAAGATAGGCACTATAGCCATTTTCTTTCCAGAAACAACTCTACATTTTGTTTTACAAACAGGAGTTTCAATTTCTACTTCATCCATATTTATATCTCTTGTTGCTTCATAAGTTAATAACATTGAGATTTCTTTTACTAATTCCTTAAAATCCTTTGATCCTGTGTCCTTACTTCTTACCATCGAAAGCTTATGTAGCACTAATGGATGATTAACTTCAATTACTTTACTCATATTTATCCCTCCAAAATTAAATGTTTAAATATATTAAAATTAATATTATTTACTGTATTTAGTTTCTATTGCACTAATCTTATCTATTCTTTTTTGATGTCTATCACCTTCAAATTCAGATGATATAAAAGTTTTTACTATATCTAAAGCAAGGCCAGTTCCAACAACTCTTTGACCCATTGTTAATATATTTGCATTATTATGTTGTCTTGTTGCATGTGCACTAAAAGTATCTGAACATAATGCAGCTCTTATTCCTGGAACCTTATTAGCTGCAATTCCGATACCTATTCCTGTACCACAAACTAATATTCCAAGCTCAAATTCTTTAGCTACAATAGCTTCTGCTACTGGTAATGATATATCTGGATAATCGCAAGATTCTGTTGAATGTGTACCAAAATCTTTAACTTCATGTCCTTCGCTTTCTAGAAACTTTATAATTTCTTGTTTTAATTCAAATCCACCGTGATCGCATCCGATTGCTAATTTCATAATCAAAACCTCCATACTATATATATCTATTCATAAAAAAAGAAGAAAAAGCAGATTATTAAACTTTATCTTCCTCTTATTTTAAGCAATAATCAAAATCTTATTTATATATCCTTGTAAAATTATACTTCTATAATATCAAAGCCAGCAGCTTTATTTAGTCTATTCATAATAGCTATTCCTACACCTTTTTCTTCATAAGCCTCTGCTAATATTATATCTGCACCTAAATCATCACATTTTCTTAATGATTCAAATAAATTTTGTGCAACCATAAGTAAATTTTCTCTACTACCTAGTACTACTTTGATTCCCTTATTATATTCTTTTTCATTTTCTTCTATTGTAAGTATACACACCTTTTTATTATTGTCTATATAATAATCTACCATTTCTTTCATTTTTTCAATAGTTTTTTTTCTTTCACCTGAAATTATCTTAACTTTAGCTTTAGGTGCATAGTGTCTATATTTCATTCCTGGTGCTTTTGGTTTTAAATCGTCAGTACTTTTTTTCATTATAGCACCATCTATTTCTATTCTATTATCTATATCTTTTAACATTTCTAAAGTTATTCCACCAGGTCTTAGCACTAACGGTGGATTAACTGTACAATCTAATATTGTTGATTCTAATCCTATATTACTTTTATCTCCACCAACTATACAGTCTACTTTTCCTGACAAATCTTCTATACATCTTTCTACATCTGTCGGACTAGGTCTTCCACTTATGTTAGCAGATGGTGCTGCAATAACAGTATTAGACATTTCTATTAATTTCAACGCTATTTCATTATTAGGCATTCTTATTCCTATAGTATCTAAATCTGCACTAGTTATATTAGGAATTATAGATTTCTTCTTTAAAATCAATGTTAATGGGCCAGGCCAATATTTATCTATTAATTTTTGAGCTATGTCTGGTATATCTTCAACTAAACTTTGTATATTTTTTGATGCAACATGAACAATTAAAGGATTATCTTGTGGTCTTCCTTTAGCTATGAAAATTTTTTTAACAGCATCTTCATTTAAGGCATCAGAACCTAATCCATATACAGTTTCTGTCGGAAAGGCAACTATGCCACCATCTTTTATTACTTTTGCTGCCTCTTTAATTTTTTCTTCATCATCAATAATATTATTAATTTTTATAATATTGGTACTCAAAATATGTGCCTTCTTTCTTTAAACTATTGTTTGTCCTCGTGCAATCTTTATATTTTGTATACTATACTCAGTATATATAGCTTTAACACAATTTCTATATATGCAGTCTAATAATAAATACTTTTTCAATCCACCTTTTCTTACTATTTGAAAATAGTAAGTTTTATTTGGATTTTTATCCTGTATTTTCTCATATTCCTTTTTTAGTTTAGGATGTCTTTTAAGAAAATTAGGTGGTACAGGCCTCAGTAGACTGTTTTTAAATGATACACTTGTAATAATAATTATCTCCATATCATAGTCGGATTTATCAGTATGTACTAAAACAACTTTGTCGCATAATATTAATGATGTAGTTGCTAATATTCCCGTTTTGAACATTAGACGATTATTATTACATTTGTATTCTACATTATATCCATTTAATTTAATAAGTATAGAAATCACTATTAAAAACTCAATTAAGGTTAAATATATTAAATAAAATACATTTAAAAGATTAGTTATTAATAAAACTGCTGGTAGTATAATTGCTAATATTAACATAAATATTATAAATCTTTTTAAAGATGATTTTTCTTTCTTTATAGCAGTATAAATATCCATAACTTCACCCCCTTATTATTTAAAAGCCTCACATTCTAAAATGCAAGGCTGTTAAATAATGCATGACATTTAAAGCAATGTCCTACATTTCAGTATTTCCCATTTTTTGCATTTTTTCTGCTTGATCTGCAGTTATTAATGCATTTATCATTTCTTGAACCTCTCCATCTAAGAACGAATCTAATTTATATAATGTTAATCCAATTCTATGGTCAGTAATTCTTCCTTGTGGATAGTTATATGTTCTTATTCTTTCACTTCTATCACCAGTTCCTACTTGACTCTTTCTATCGGCTGCTATTCCATCTGCTCTTTCCTGTTCTGCTTTCTCAAATAATCTTGATCTAAGAACTTTCATAGCTTTTTCTTTGTTTTTTAATTGAGATTTTTCATCTTGACATGATACAACAAGACCACTAGGTAAATGTGTTATTCTTACAGCTGAATCTGTAGTATTAACGCATTGTCCACCATGACCAGAAGCTCTAAATACATCTATTCTAACATCTTTGTCTGCTATTTCTATTTCAACGTCATCAACTTCTGGTAGTACTGCTACTGTTACAGTTGAAGTATGTATTCTTCCACTAGACTCTGTATCTGGAACTCTTTGAACTCTATGTACTCCACTTTCATACTTTAATTTTGAGTATGCTCCATTTCCTTTAATCATAAAAACAACTTCTTTAAATCCACCAATATCAGTTTCATTTAAACTCATTATTTCTGTAGACCATCTTTGTCTTTCAGCGTATCTTGTATACATTCTAAATAGATTGTATGCAAATAAAGCAGCTTCATCTCCACCTGCTCCTCCTCTTATTTCAACAAAAACGTTCTTATCATCATTTGGATCTTTAGGAAGTAATAGTATTTGAATTTCTTTTTCTAATTCTATTTCTCTCTCAGCTAAAGATGAAATTTCTTCATTTAGCATTTCTTTCATTTCTCTATCGCTTTCATCACTTAGCATCTCTTTATTAACTTGTAAGTCTTCAATTACTTGCTTGTATTCCTTATATGCATTAACAATGATTTCTAAGTCAGCTTGTTCTTTGCATAACTTTCTCCACTCATTTTGATTTTGCATAATTGATGGATCACTAATTTTAACTGATAATTCATCATATTTGTTTTCTATAAAGGCTAATTTATCTAATAACATTTAATCACTCCGTAATTCATTTTTACACATATCATATATAAAATATTTTTTAATAATATATTTTAATTTCATTTCAAAATTTCTGTTAAACATGGCCTTGTCAAATTAAAAATTATTCTTTTAAATTCAAGACCACTTAGTATTATAGCATATATTAAAACTTTTAATCAATAATCAGGTATGCATAGAATATATTCTTTAGTTAATTAAGTTTATTATACCCTCTTATATAAAAATAAATTTATAATATTTTTTTACATTTAAACTCTTATTTATAATATTTTCCTATTACTACTCTATCTAATCCTGCTAAATCTTTTACTATTTTTACTTCAATAAAATTTTTCTCTTCCATTAGCTCTTTTACTGCAGTACCTTGATTATATCCTATTTCAAATGCTAATATTCCACTTTCATTTAAAACATTTATGCTCTGTTCTGTTATTCTTTTGTAAAAATCCAATCCATCTCTTCCGCCACTTAAAGCTGTATGTGGTTCATAATTTTTAACATCGTCCATCAAGTCATTTATTTCACATTCCTCTATATAAGGTGGATTAGAAACTATGATATCATATTTTTTTGCATCATTTATACTTTTATTTAATAAATCGCTCTTAATAAAATTTGTTCTATCTAAGATATCATATTTCTTTATATTAATTAATGTAACTTTTTCTGGTATTTCATAATAATCAATTAAATCCACATTAATATTTTTTCTTAAATTAGCTAACGATATTCCTATTGCACCCGATCCACAACATAAATCACATATCTTTTTACTATCATTTTCATCTATATTCTTTAATACTTCTTCAACTAATATTTCTGTATCAGCTCTTGGAATAAGTACACCTGGTTCTACATAAAAATTCATATTCATAAATTCACATTCATTTAATATATACTTAACAGGCATCTTTTCTTTTCTCTTACTAATAAGTTTCATATATTTTTCTTCATTGACTTTATCTATTTTTTCTTCTCTATGTGTTATTAAATATATTTTTTCTTTATTCAATACTTTTCCTAATAATAATTCTGCATCTAATCTTGAAGTGTCAATTCCACATTCCTTTAAAATAAAAGTTCCTATATTTAATAACTCTCCTATACTTTTACTATTCATCATCTCTAATACCTTCCGCTGCTTTAAGTGATGCAATTGCGACTTCTATCTGAAAATCATCTGGTTCTTTTGTAGTTAAACCTTGTAATTTTAATCCTGGCCATGCAATTGCTTTTGCTAGGTAATTATCATTCTTTCCCAGCCATTTTATTAATTCATAAGTAATACCTGTAATTACAGGTATTAATATAATTCTTAATAGTAATCTCTCAGTAATACTTCCCCATCCTGTAAAAGAAAATACAATTATACTAACAAACATTATTAAAAATAAAAAATTTGTTCCACATCTAGGATGAAATCTACTGCATTTTTTAACATTTTCCACAGTTAACTCATCTTCATTTTCATAACAAAATATAGTTTTATGTTCTGCACCATGATATTCTAGAACCCTATATATATCCTCTAATTTACTGATAATAAACATATAACCTATAAGTATAATTATTCTAATAATAGCTTCTATAAAATTTAATGCAATATGAGATGTAGTAAACTTTTTAAATAAAGCTGCTATGCTAGTTGGCAGTAATACAAAAAGAGCTATCGATATCATAAATGAAAATATTAAAGTTATCGCCATGATTAAATCATTAGATTTATCCCCTAATTTATCATTAATCCATTTTTCAAATTTTGAAGGTTCCTCATCTTCATCAAAAAATGATGCAGAATAATTTAACGAATTCATTCCAACTTTTAACGAATCAATTAATATAAAAAAACCTCTCAAAAAAGGAATATTTAAAAATTTATATTTTTTAGTTATAGATTCTGATTTATCAATTTTTATTTCTATATTTCCTTTTGAAGTTCTAACTGCTGTAGCTAAACCTTTGCTACCTCTCATCATTACCCCTTCAATAACTGCTTGACCCCCAACATTACATCTCTTCATACTTATTCTCCCCAATTACTAATTATTTTTTAATTAATCTTTTTGTATTTATAATAACATTCACCACATAAAGATTCATAATAAACATCATTTTCTTCATCTATTGCCACTTGTTGTCCTTCAAATACAAATCTACCATTAATTTTTCTACCATTTAATATAGCTTTTTTTCCACATGCACATATTGTTTTCATTTCTTCAATACTGTGTGCTAATAATAATAATCTTGTACTACCTTCAAATCCATTCATTTTAAAATCCGTTCTTAATCCATAACATATAATAGGAATATCTAATGTAACAGCAATCTTAAATAACTGATCTATTTGATTTGATTTCATAAACTGCACTTCGTCAACTAAAAGACAATCAATCTTTGATTTTTGATTTATATATTCTGATACTAAATCAAAAATATTGTCTTTTTCTGAAATCATAATATCTACCTTTTTTTCAACACCAAGTCTAGATACTATTTTATCCCCACCTTTATTATCAACAGATGGCTTTATAAGAACTACATTCATTCCTCGTTCTTCATAATTATAAGCCACTTGCATTAAATGGGTAGATTTTCCAGAATTCATTGCTCCATACCTAAAATATAATTTGCTCATGCTTAAATACTCCTCTTCTTTTAATTATCTTAATCGATTATAACATTTAATACATATGTAAAAAAGGGCTTTTTACTACCATAAATTTGTATTGACCGTCATATTACGCTATGATATAATTTAATAGCTATTTAACAATAGTAATAATAAGTTAACTTATTGGAAGAGGTGAAAAATATGAAACAAGGCATACATCCAGAATACCACACAGACGCAGTGGTTAAGTGTGCATGTGGAAACAGTTTTACAACTGGTTCTGTTAAAGAAGAACTTAAAGTTGAAATATGCTCTAAATGCCACCCATTCTTCACTGGTAAGCAAAAGATCGTTGACGTTGGCGGTAGAGTTGAAAAATTCAACAAAAGATTCAATCTTGATACTAAATAGAACGTTAAGGGAAAGACTTAGTCTTTCCCATTTTCTTTTTTATTTACATATGATTAAAAGCTCTATAAATAAATAGTTTATCCTATTTAAAAATTGTGATAAACTACTTGTATGTAATTTAGTAGAAATGAGTGGAATTTAATGAAAAAAGTTTTAATTTTAACAACTTCTACAGGGCAAGGTCATAACCAAGCAGCAGATTCAATATCTGCTTCATTTGAGAACTCTGGATACAAAACTATAAAATATGATTTTTTATATAAAAGTAGCAAATTTTTAAGCGATTTAATAGTCACAGGATATGAAATTCTAGCCTCTAGATTTCCTAGTCTCTATGGCTTATTTTATAGCTTAACTAACAATAAATTTACTAATACTTTATTAAAATTAGTTTTTTTCTTTACTAAAAAAAAGTTATATAAACTAATAAACGAAACTAAACCCGATATAATAATTGCTACTCATTCATTATCCGTTAATATAGTAACCTCGTTAAAAAAACACGGCTTAACTATTCCTTACATAATGATAGTTACAGATTTTAAAGCGCATTATACTTATATAAATCAATATGTAGACGCTTATATTACTGGAAGTGAGTATACAAAGCAATCTTTAATAGATAAGGGAATAAAGAAAGATAAAATTTATCCTATAGGCATTCCTATAAAGAAAATTTTTTACACTAAAAATAATTCTCTTAAAAATTTAAACGATGATTATTTTAGTTTATTATTGATGAGTGGAAGTCTTGGACTAAATACAATTTCACTAGTTTTAAAAGAATTATTAAAAAGTCCTCATAAACTAAGAATAACTGTAGTTTGCGGGAAAAATAAAAAATTAGAAAACTCACTGAACAATTATTGTAGTAATAATTCTTATGATAATAAGAAATTACATATATTAGGATTCACTAAGGATATTCCTGTATTAATGGATTATTGTGATATAATAATTTCAAAACCGGGTGGATTAACCGTAACTGAATCTATCGTTAAAAATATTCCTTTAATAGTTCCTTTTGCTATTCCAGGACAAGAAATGGAAAATACCGAATTTTTAGTTAAATCTGGTTATTCAATTTATATAAAGGATCTAAATAAAATAAATAATACTGTGGAATACTTAATTAATAACCCTATGGAATTAAAAAATTTAAAAGATAAATTGGTAGTTCAAGCATCTAACTATAGTGTGGATGAAATTGTAAATATAGCTGAAAATTTAATAAATAAAAATAAGTAGAAACTTAAAGTCTCTACTTATTTTTGTTCAACTTAAAACATCACTTTTCTATTTATTATTTTGCTTTCTTTTTTCAAATTCTACTTTCTTAAATACATTTATAAATTCTTTATTATCTGAAGTTTTAGATAACATACCTATAAGATTTTCTGTCACATCCTCTATATTTCCGTCTCTATACATAACTTTTCTTATTGTATACGCTACATCTTTTTCTTCTTTAGAGAATATTAAGTCTTCTTTTCTAGTTCCTGATTTATAAATATCAATAGCTGGGAATATCCTTCTTTCTTGTAATTTTCTATCAAGATGAACTTCCATATTTCCTGTTCCTTTAAATTCCTCAAATATCATATCATCCATTCTAGATCCTGTATCTACAAGAGCTGTTGCTAAAATAGTTAAACTTCCACCCTCTTCAATATTTCTTGCAGCTCCAAAGAACTTTTTAGGCATTATCAATGCACCTGGATCTAATCCCCCTGATAAAGTTCTTCCTGTTGGTGTTATTGTTAGGTTGTACGCTCTTGATAACCTAGTTATACTGTCCATAAGAATCACAACATCTTTACCTTGCTCAACCATTCTTTTAGCTCTTTCCAACACTATTCTTGATACCTTAGCATGATTTTGAGGTTCTTCATCAAATGTTGAATATATTACCTCTCCTTTTATAGATCTCTTCATATCTGTAACTTCTTCCGGTCTTTCATCGATAAGAAGAACTATTAGCTTTATATCAGGATAATTTGTAGATATATTTTGAGCTACTTTTTTTAATAAAGTTGTTTTTCCTGCTTTCGGCGGAGCTACTATAATTCCTCTTTGCCCCTTACCTATAGGACAAATTATATCCATAAGTCTTGATGATAAATCCTTTTCATCCGAAGTTTCAAGTCTTAATCTTTCTTTAGGATAAATTGGTGTTAGCGTTTCAAAATATTTTCTTCCTATCGCTTTTTCAGGATGTTCACCATTTACCTGTTCAACAAATAAAAGAGCTTTAAATTTTTCTCCTTCTTTTGCTTCTCTCACTTTACCTTGTACTTCATCACCTGTTCTTAAATTAAATCTTCTAATTTGAGAAGGTGAAACATAAATATCTTCACTACTAGTTAAATAATTTTTACATCTTAAAAAACCGAAATTATTGTTTTCTAATATCTCTAAAATACCCTTAGCACTATTAGATTCACTTATCATGTTATTTAGCTTTTCTTGTTTTAATGCTGGATTCTCCTCATTATTTTTAGCATCAATCTTATTATCTGAATTATTATTATTTACACTATTGCTTAAATTATTACTATTATTAAAACTTCTATTGCTATTGTTAAAGCTATTGTTGTTACTAGAATTATTATTAAAATTACTATTATTGTTATTAAAACCACTATTATTTACAGTATTGTTATTAAAACCACTATTATTTACAGTATTGTTGTTAAAATTAGTCCTATTATTATTCGTAGTAGTACTACTAATAACAGAATTATTATCATTTCTTACTTTTGAAGATATCTTTTCCCTTAATATAACACCTTCTTTTTCCACTGTATTAGGTGAACTTTTTAAAATTTCATCTATTAATTCTTTCTTTTTATATTTTGATATATTTTTTATTTCTAATTTTTTTGCAATATCCTTTAATTCAACTAAAGTCATGCCTTCATATACTTGCTTTGTCAAGCTAGCACCTCCAATTTTAAATTGACAAATAAATTATTATGATTTTTATCACAATAATTTTATTTATTAGTTATTTAAACTAATTTAAATTTTTTATTAATAAAACTTCGTACTCAAAATTTCATTATTTATATTTTAATTAGCATTAGCTTAGGGAATTTTTTAAGATTGTAAATCAAGATATGTATAAAATAACATTTTGAATTCTCTTATAACTTATTATATCCAAATAAATACTGCATTAAACATATTTACATTTCTTTTATATATTTAAGGTATTAACTAATATTATAGTTACTTTTAATATATTAGTAAATATATTATTATCTTAATATAAAAAAGAGTTCTCTTTTCTAATAAAGAAAACTCTTTCTTATATTATTTTTGTTTTATAGCTGCACCAATAAATCCCGTAAATAGAGGATGTGGTTTATTAGGTCTAGACTTTAATTCTGGATGGAATTGCACAGCTACATACCATGGATGATTTGTAACTTCAACAATTTCAACTAATCTTCCATCTGGGCTAGTTCCTGCTATTTTCATTCCTGATTCATATATTTGATCTCTAAATTTATTATTGAATTCATATCTGTGTCTATGTCTTTCACTTACAAGTTCAGAATTATAAACTTTATACGAATTAGATTCTACCTCTAACTTACAAGGATATTGACCTAATCTCATAGTTCCACCAAGATTTTCAATATTTTTTTGATCATTCATAATATCTATTACAGGATATTTAGTACTTGGATTTATTTCTGAACTGTTTGCTCCATCATATCCCAACACATTTCTAGCATATTCTATGACAGCACATTGCATACCTAAACATATTCCAAGGAAAGGTATATTATTTTCTCTAGCATACTTTATAGCTGATATTTTACCTTCTATTCCTCTATCACCAAATCCACCTGGAACTAATATTCCATCAACACCTGCCAATACTTCACTTACATCTCTTTGTTCCAATTCTTCAGCATTAACCCATCTAATTTCTACTTTTGTATTATTAGCATATCCCCCATGATTTAAGGATTCAACTACTGATATGTACGCATCATGTAATTCTACATATTTACCAACTAATGCAATTTCAACTTTTTCTTTAAGACTCTTAATTTTTTTAACCATTAGAGTCCATTCATAGTTATCTATGTCTTTACATTCTAAATGAAGTTTTTCACAAACTAAATTATCTAATCCTTCTTCATGTAACATTAAAGGTACTTCATAAAGGTTATCAGCATCCAAATTTTGAATTACTGACTTTCCATCTATATTACAAAATAATCCTATTTTAGCTTTTATATCATTATTAAGATTTTTTTCAGTTCTACAAACTATAATATCAGGTTGTATACCTATTGTTCTTAATTCTTTTACTGAATGTTGAGTAGGCTTTGTTTTTAATTCTCCAGCTTTACCTAAATAAGGTACTAGTGTAACATGAATATAACAAACATTATCTGTTCCTACTTCACTCTTTATTTGTCTGATAGCTTCTAAAAACGGTTGAGATTCAATATCTCCAACAGTTCCACCAATTTCTGTAATTACTACATCTACATCTCTTTCTTTAGCTACTTGATATACCTTATCTTTTATAGCATTTGTTATATGAGGAATGACTTGAACCGTTCCACCTAAATATTCTCCTCTTCTTTCTTTTTCTATAACAGAACTATATATCTTACCAGTTGTGACATTGGAATTTTGAGTTAAACTTTCATCAACAAATCTTTCATAATGACCTAAATCTAAATCTGTTTCTGCGCCATCATCTGTTACGAAAACTTCTCCATGCTGGTAAGGACTCATTGTTCCTGGGTCTACATTTAAATATGGATCAAACTTTTGAATTGATATATTTAGACCTCTGTTTTTTAATAATCTCCCTAATGATGCAGCTGTAATTCCTTTACCTAATGCTGATACAACTCCACCTGTAACAAAAACGTATTTAGTGCTCATATTTATCCTCCCTATGAGAAATTTATTATTTTTCTAATTTATTATTGATTTGTTTTTTAATTAATGATATAATTGAAAATACCCCACTAATTATATAATGGGGTTATTTGTGTTGTAATAATTATTCTATTAACAACATAGATATTATAATATCACACAATTAATTTTATGACTAGACTTTTTTTATATTTTTTCTATTCTATCTATATTATCTTGAATTTCAAAATATTTTTTTCTAAAATCTCTATTAATCAATAACTTCTCTTGAGCTGATTTCAAATTATTATTAACACTTTGGGAGGATTTTACTCTTAATATCTCTTTAGCATTTTCTTGTTCTAAGCAACTATAATTTTTTAAAAGTAATAATAATAAATATTTATTTTCTCTTTCCTTTAATAATTCTATCAACCCTTGTTCTCCTATACCATAGTATTCACACAATCCATTAAGTATATTTATATATTTCATTTTACTTATCAAAAATAACACCTCCTTATTTAAATTATTTCCATAAATTTCATATTAATTCACTATATAAATTTTAAAACAGTAAAATAATAAAAATATGACTATTTTTTATACTTTTAAATTTATTTTTTAGACTTTAGCTAAAATTATAATTCCAATTAATTAACTTATTCAATAATATAAATTTCTAAATAACAAAAAAGATAACCTCTATATAGATTATCTTTTTCATTAAATATTTACTATTTATTTATCATTTACTTTTATATCAACTACCAATTTAGTATTCATAGCTACTTGACCTTCCATTCCCATAGAATACTTCACATCAATAGTTCCACCATCTTCATTTATATCTATATCTAAATTTTTAGTATCTACATTTAATTTAAGAATTCCATAAGGAGTTTTATATAGGGATGTTGATTTCATTCTTTTTTTAAAGTCCATCTTAGTTGTAGTCGATCCCTTTCTTTCTAATGTAAAGGAATTATTTCTAATGAATATTATTGTTTTTGTTCCTTCCATTCCCGATATTTCAGTTTCATCATATTCAACTCTAAATCCATCATCTTCTATATAAAATTCGCCAGGTGATATAACTTCTATTAGCTTATTATCCTCCATAGAAGCATTACTTTTAACCGTTATAATAGCCTTTTTTTTCATACTCGTCTCCCTCTTGATCTAATATAATATGATACTAACTCATACTATTATGTAAACAATGTTATATTATTACTTGTTTAAATTATACTCTTCTAATTCTTTTTGAGTAACAGAATCCACATTTTTAAATTTATTAAATTCAGTAGATACATTGCCATATTTAACTTCTACGGATTCTTCATCTTTTCCTTTACTATATCTAACTGCAAATCTACAAGCTAAAGTTAAATCTTCTTCTGTTGGATTATTTCCAGCTGGAATTATAACCATTGCACCATTAAATTTAGATGTAAGGAACACTAAATCTTCTTTTATTAATAATTTTTTAAATGCTTCACCTTCATCCGCTGTTCTAGAAACTATAATTTTAACATTATTAGGAGTAATAAAATGTCTTCCATATTTTAAAAGATCAATTTCTCTTTGAGTAACATCAGATTTTCTATTTACTAATTCTCTAAGTCTAATAGAATAATTAGGTTCTGTTAATTTACAACCACCAGCTGGTGATGGGTAATCCTTTATCCCCCAATTTTCAGCTAATTCCATTTGAATAGCTCTACTTCTACCAGATATTTTTAATAATTTTTCTCTATCTACTAATCCATCTATTTCCATTTGAGTAGGATCTAAATTTTGAGCACATAAAGGACGTAATATTTTATCCGAATATCCTGATTCTTTCTTTACTATATTAAGAGCTTGTCTATTTTGAGACATTGGGCGCTGATTTAAAACTTCACCTGTAATTATAAAGTCAGCATTAAATTTTTCTAACAGCTTTCCTGAATAATTCATCATCATTGAATGACAATCAATACACGGATTCATATTCTTTCCCCAACCATGTTTTGGATTTCTTACTAAATCAAAATGTTCTTCTGAAAAATCTATAACTTCTAATTTTATTCCTATTTGTTCAGTCATTCTTTTAGCATTTTCTTCATTAAAGAAATATGATTTAAAACAAATTCCTATAACTTCTATACCTTGTTCCTTTATTAACTTTGCTGCTAATATACTATCAAGTCCCCCCGATATCATAGCTAATGCTTTTACCATATACTAATCCTCCTAATTTATAAAGCAATGTTTATTACTATTTTAATAAATTATCTATAACTTCCACCACTTTAAATTTAATTTTTATATTATCTTTTGAATCTTTCTTATTAACTTCTTCTTTTATTTTATTTTGAGTTTTTTCATATTCAATTTTTGCTTTTGACTCGTCTACAAAACATAATGGTGGGAACATAACACACCACCAATTTCTTCCTTGTCCACTTCCTATTATAATTCTAAAAGCTTCGTAATTGCCTTGTGGCAATACTATATTTCCATAAGCTTTTTCAGGAAAATTTTCTCTAGACAATTCAATATCAACATCATAATTGTAATTATTTTCTTTAATCACTTTTTCTGCAATTAACTTTACTTCTTCAAAATTATTTTTTATTATTTCTCTAGACTCATCCAAAGAATCAGATTTATTTAAATAAGGATATAAATAATTTATAACCTCATCTCTAACTTTTAGTTTTAAACTTTGATCTTCATTTGTATCACTATTTGCTATAACATGAAACCTTATTAAAGAATTTTTTACCTCTTCATAATTTAATTCTTCTGAATTATTATTATTTACCATATTAGAACTTGTACACCCTACAATTAATGTAGAAAAAATAATTATAAACATTAAACAACTTAATACTTTTTTCATATCTTCACACTCCTATACTTGAAATATTTTCCAAATACAGGGAGTTTTATTCAATTTATTTTTAAATTGTTCTGGTTATAAACACGTCTACATATTTTTCCTTCATTTTTTCATAACATTTTTGAGCTTTTAACATGTCATCAAAAAAACCAAATACTGTTGGACCACTTCCACTCATCATGCTTCCTAAAGCACCACATATATTGATTTCTTCTTTTATGGTAGAAATAATTTTATATCTACCCAACGTAACATTTTCAAGTAAATTTTTCATATTATTTGATATAAACTCAATATTATTTTTTTCAATATTTGATATTAATTCATTAGTTTTAGGATGGAAAATAACCTTTGACAAATCAAAAGCCTTATATACTTCTTTAGTAGATACTCCAAATGGAGGTTTTACTACCACTAAAATTTTATCTCTAAACGGCTTTAATTTTGTAACCTTTTCTCCAATGCCCTCACATAATGCAGTACCACCGCAAATACAATATGGTACATCTGCACCAAGCTTTAGTCCTAAATTCATCAATTCAGACTGTGTTACATTTATATTAAACATCTTATTCATAATTTTCAAAACTGCCGCAGCATCAGTACTACCACCTGCTAATCCAGCTGAAACAGGTATATTTTTTTCTATATTTATATAAATACCACTTTTTATATTGTAAGTTTCTTTAAATAATTTAGCAGCTTTATACGCTAAATTTCTTTCATCTGTAGGCACATAAGGTTTATTACATTTCAGCTTTATTCCATTTGGAATCTTTTCAACTTGAACTATATCATATAAATCTATGTTTTGCATTATCATTTTCAATAAATGATACCCATCATCTCTCTTACCAATTACATCTAAAGAAATATTTATTTTTGCATAAGCCTTAATATCCATTTTTCTTTGCCCCTTCTAAGTACTTTAGGCACTTTAAAGAAAATAATTTCTATTCAGTTGTTTAAGTAAAATAAAAAATATCAAACTAAAATTACTGAATACTTATGTTCTTTCAAATGCCTTAGTAACATTCTATCATAGGGAAAAAATCCTGTCTAATTAAGTATAAAATATTTTTCCTATAAATTAGATAACTTTAAATTCAAGGAATTATTCGAATCTTTATTTTTAATATATTTTACAATTGATTCTAAATCTTCAAAAAACACTACTATAGTATCGCCCTTTTTACTTATCATTAATGCCTTTTCTAAAGCTTTTATTTCATCTAAACATACATGTATTTTAGAATTTTTATTTTCCCTTAACACACCATTTTTTAATAATGATGCAATTTCGCCCTGCTCTCTTCCTCTTCTATCCTTATCTTCTTTTATTATTATTTTATCTAACATTTCAGAACATATTTTGCCTATCTCTATAGCTATATCATCACATCTGTCACCTGGAATTCCTATCACACCAATTAAATCTTTATCTTTTTTTATTTTGTTTAATGATGATAATACAGCTTTATATCCTTCTATATTATGACCATAATCTAATATTATTTTTCTACCATCTACTTCATAAATATTAAATCTTCCATTATTGTTATCTAAATTAAAGTCCATTATACCTTTTGAAATCATACAATAATCTATATTCATTCCTACTAAAGCTCCACAAGCTGCCATTATATTTTCCAAATTATATTTTAATAAACCGTTGTAAGAAAGTGGAACATCATTTATAGAACATATTGAATATTTTTTATGATTATTTACTACAACTATATAATCATTTTCTATAAAAACAGCTATTCCACCGTCACTTATATTTTTTTCTATTAATTCATTATTTTCATATTTAGAAAAAAATATTTTGTTAGCTTTAATTCTATTAATTATAGTTTTACTCCATTTATCATCAGCATTTAATACAGTGAATCCATTTTCTTTTACCGCTTCTCCAACTAATGCTTTAACAAAACTTAGCTGCTCCATAGAATTAATACCATCTAAACCTAAGTGGTCATTAGTTATATTTGTTATTACAGAAATATCTGCAATATCATACGCTAATCCTTTTCTAATCAATCCACCTCTTGCAGTTTCTAGTACTGCTATATCTACGTCTCTATTTAATAATATTGTTTTTGCACTATTAAAACCTGAATCATCACCTTTATGAATACATTTATTATTAACATATATTCCCTCAGTTGATGTCATTCCCACACTATAACCCATTTTACTTAATACATGATTAATAAGCCTAGTTGTTGTTGTTTTACCATTAGTTCCAGTTACAGATACTATTGGTATATTCTTAGGATTTTCACCATACATCATATTAATTATTGCTTTTCCAACATTTCTTTCAATACCTTTAGATGGAAAATGATGCATCCTTATTCCAGGTGCTGCATTAATCTCCATAATAACGCCATTACTTTTAGCTATATCACAAGATATATCATTTACGCATAAATCTATTCCACATATATCTAAACCTAATGCTTTAGCAGCATTTATGCAGTGATTTATATTTTCCTCACATATATTATCTGTGCAATCAATAGCTATTCCCCCTGTAGAAATATTAGCATTTTCTCTTAAAAATACTTTTTCATTGCATTTCGGTATATAGCTAAGTGATAAATTATTTTTGTTTATATAAGACATTAATTGATCATCTATTTTTATTTTAGTTAAAGGTTTTTCATGATCTTCACCACGTAGAGGATCGCTATTAACTTTATCTATAAGTTCTCTTAATTTTTCTTTTCCATTCCCTATTACAAAAGGTGGTATTCTTAATGATACTGCTACAACTTTATAATCAACTATACAAACTCTATAATCATTTCCTTCAACGTATTTTTCTAGTAATATATCTTTGAACTGATCTTTTATGTGATTATATGCTTTAATTAATTCATTTTCATTTTTTATATTTAAATATATTCCATTACCTTTACTACCATATTGAGGTTTTAGAACTACTGGATATTCAATTTTTTCAGCACACTTTAATAAATCAATTATATTATGAACCTTTCCACCTAATGCTACTGGTATATTTTGATTTTCCAATAATTGTTTTGTTAAAAGCTTATCACAAGAAATATCTACTGCAACACAACTTGTTTTTTGAGAAATAGTAGCTTCTATTACTTTTCCTTGTTTACCATAACCAATTTGATAAAATCCACTGTTTCCTAGCTGAGTTACAGGCATATTATATTCTTTTGCTGCTTTACAAATAGCATTTGTACTAGGTCCTATTTCCTCTAAATTTAATATTTCTTTTATAAAACTTATTCTTTCTTCAAAATTTATTGGTGATTGAGCTATAAGAGCATTTATTAAATCAATAGCTAATCTAAAACATTCCATAGCAGTTTTAGCATACTCATATTGAAAAATTATATAATATCGATCTCCTTGTATTTCTCTAGCTTTTCCATAAGCTACTTCTATTCCTAACCTATTTTGCAATGCAATTGTTATATGTTCACATATATGTGCTAAGTAAGTTCCCTCTTTAAGTCTTGTTACAAAACCACCATCCTCATCTATTCCACATCTATGTGTATACAACTCTGGTACAATCTTTAATAAATTAAAATTAAAGTTAGGTATATCTTTACTTGGAGTTTCACAATATCCCTGTAAGTCCACATCTATTCTTATGCATTTTTTATGAGAATATATATTTTTTCCTTCATATATCCTTTCCTGTACTACTTTCATTACTTAATTTATCCTCCTCAAAAGGTAACTTTTTTATAAGATCAAATCTTTTACTATTCGTTAAAATATGTAATTTAACATTATACATACTTAAAATATCTTCTCCGTAAAGTTCTGAAACATTTGTATATGTAATTTCACTGCCATCAATAAAATATACTGCACCTTCACCTATTACTTCTACTTTTCCTTCTTGATTAACTATTATTGCTGTATTTTCATCTATTCCTATACCTAATACTTCTGGATTTTCTGCAATACCAGTTAATAATCTACCAATTCTTCCTCGTTGAGCAAAATGTTGGTCAATTATAACATCTTTTATAAGTCCTAAACCGGGAGCCATTTTGAGAGTACATTTTCTTGGAGATTGCTCATCCGACCCTTCAACTATCATAGTATCACTCATAACTGATGCCCCTGCTGATGTTCCTACAATAAATATGCCTTTTTTACAAGCTTCTTTTAGAGCTGAATAGATAGGGCTTCCTCCAATTAAGCTAGTTATTCTTAATTGATCTCCACCTGTGAAAAATATTAAAGATGAATTTTTTATAAGCTCTACATTTTCTTCATTAAAAGAATCCATTCTTTCACTAATATCTAATACTCTTATATTTTTAACTTTTAATTCTCCAAAAGCTTTTTTATACTTATTAGCTGCTTCTTTTGGATACTCGGTTGCAATAGTTGCAATCAATAATATATCCTTGTCTTTATCCATAGAAGCACATACTCTTTTTAAAATTTCTTTCTTCCCTTCTTTGTCTTCTCCTCCTCCAATTATTATCAGATTTCCATTTAAATTTTCATTCAAATTTTATCACCTCATATCATGTGCATTAGATATTGTTTCCATCAAAAAGATAATTATTCAAAAAAAATAGAAAAAGGACTCATTATTACACATAATAAGTCTTTTTCTATTTATATTTTAATACATTTTTCATATTTTATTTATTTCTTGAAATTATTTTTAAAATACAGCTCTTCCAGGAATTATTAATTTTTTTCCACACTCTATATCTTCTTGGTCTTCCATATCATTTATTTTTATTAAATCGTCTACTGTAGTATTATATTTTTTAGCAAGATCCCATAATGTATCTTCTTCACCTACAACATATATAGTAACACTAGATTTTTTTTCTAGGACTTCCCCTTCTTGCTCTATAACATCACATATAAATTGTTTTTTAACTTCATAGCATACCTTAGCACATAACATTGCCGATGCCTTTATAGCTATTGTATTTGCTTCTATAGTTGCATCTAAACTTTCAATATTGCATTTTATTATTGCTTTCATACCCTTTTTAGCACCTTGCATATCTATTATTGAATTGAATGGTATCTCAGCCTTTACATTTGCAAGATACTTATCTTGATCACTTGTTTTATATAGAACATCAACTTTTAACGTTCCCTCTACAATAACCTTATCTGTTTCAACTTGTTTATCAGATATTAATATTGTTCCATTAGAACATATTATTTGATCTGGTATTAAATTGTTTTCATTTAATGCTATATTATCCTTAATAATAATTTCCGAACTATTTGTACCTTGTATAGCACCTAATTCATACTCTTCTTTTTTCAATTCTATTGGAAAATTAGGACAATATGCATCTTTTATTACATCAACATTTTCTTTTGAAAATACCTTTATATTTGCTTTAACCATAAATTCATTATTTATTATTCTTACTTCTCCTAAATCGTCTTCTTCTAGCATCAAATCATTATTTTGAATATTATATGATACAGAATACATCATCTCTGAATTAACGCCTTTTACTTCCTCTTCTTTTGATAAATAAACGTCATCTTCAATACAAATAATTTCTTTAGATTCATCACCCTTGTAAAGAATATTTAATTTACAATAGCAACTTATATATACTTTATCTTCCAATATTTTTATTTCTTTCTTATGAAGTAATAATGAACATTTTAAAATTTTACTAATTTGAGGTTTGTCCATTCCAACCCTAATATTAGATTTTCCAACCAATTCAACTTCTTCATTTGCACTAATTCTATTAATTTTTTCAGTCTTTTTTAATATTTCTATATCATCTGTTCCTTCTATATCTTTAACGAATTCAAATTCACTACTTTTATACATCTCCCAATAGATTCCAAAAACACCTTGGATGGAGATCTTTCTTTCATTCATTATAGTAGCTTCAATATGTTCCACTTTGCATTCTAATTCACAAACGATTTTATGTTCTTCTTGGTTCAAATCAATATTGCTACTAAATTTTTCTGTATAACTAACAGAGTTTACAACCAACCCCTCTTCTCTAGCTAAATACAAAACAGTATACTCAACTTTTCCTTCTAAAGCAATTTTATCACCAACAAATTCCTTACTAACTATTATAGGTCTAGCTTCAACAGTTAATATCTCTTGAACATCTGGATGTGTATCTGGAATTAAATACTCTTCTTTTAAAATACAATCTGAATTACTCTCTTTTATTAGTTGTTCAAAGCCTATACTTTCTTTTATTGTATCTATTTGTGACATAACATATCCCTCCTATAGAATTTCTACTATTATTTATATAGAACTTACTATGATTTTATGAATAAATAATATATTTTTTTCTAAATTATATTTACCAATAAATTTCAGAATTTTTAAATTATTTGTCGTAAAAAAAATATTTGTGATTTTTATCGATAAATATGTTGACATATATTATATTTTGTCGTATTATTGTAATTGGTTATTGACCATATAACCTCTCATAAATTCTCAATACCCTTTTATACCATAGTTGAAAGATGGAAACCCACCATCTTTCTTTTTTTATGTTTTTAAATAAATTTAATTCCTACCTTATTCTTTCTTTATAAAAAAAGATGTCTTTTTTGTAATACATCATAGTTCAAAACTTATGTAAATTAAACAAAAAAAAACTTCGATTTAATCGAAGTTTATATTGATTGCGGAAATACCAATTGTACTGTCTTTGTTAATACATCTGAGTAACTATATGTCACAGTCCTTGGGGTGTCAGTCTTTAGTTTTATTACAAATATGCTATCATATACGCTGTCAATTACTCCGTCATTAACTAGAATCTTTTTTCTTCCTCCATTAGCTCTTAAGGTTACTTTATCACCTACGTGCTTTTCTATGTCTTTTTTTATTGAGGAAATTGTTTTTATTGTTTCCATTTAAACACCCTCTTTCTAATTATAAATTATACACAAAAAAGAGGTTTTTGTCAAGTAAAATTTATATTTTATCATTTATATGTGTGTTTTGTCAATGTAAATATATTGAATTATTCATTAATTTTTTTCTTATTTATCTTATTATTTAGTTTTAAACCTTATTTTATTCATTTTTTATAAATTATTTCTAAATGAATGGTGATTTAGGATAACCCTCTCTATATTTTCCTCTTGTTTGTAATCCGCCTATCCCCTTTATTCCTGTTATTGTATTCTCTATAACATCTTTAATTGAAACTATTTCATCTATTCTTGTATATGCTATTTTTTCACAAACAAAAACTGGATCCAAGCAATGAATTAAAACTCTACTTGGAGATGATGCAAAATTAGCACCTGCATCAAGCATGCATTCATAACAACTTTGGCATGCTCCTGCAAATATAACTAATTCATCATAACTAGAATTATAATCTCTTAACGCTTTAATTGATTCCAAATAATATTTAGAATTTCTATAGTTATTTAAGTCTAAATAATTTCTAGAATCCTTTAAAACCCCATCATGACCTGTTAGAACTACTATATCTGGTTTTATCTCCCTTACTAAATCAACTATAACTCCCGGTTGTTTACTCTCAGGAATACACCTTCCAACTGCATCTAGCGATAATTGCTTGTATACTTTTAAACAAGTTTCCATATAGTCACTATCGCCATCTACATGAAGTATTTTTCCTGGTCTACCAAACATCAATTCATTATCATGCTTTATCTTTGGTGCTTTAGTGGTTTTTTCCCTAAAATCAGTTCTTACAGATAATACTTTTTTTATTGCATCATTTACTCTTGTATTTAAAATTTTATCTTTCGATCCAATAAATTTATCATTAACTTCTTCTAAATCCTCTTCTGAAGAATCAGCTATAATTCTTATACTTATTCCTTTTAAAATAAACACATTTTTTCCATCTTCATTTTTAATATCTATTATTTTAAATGTAACATCTTTATCATAAGACTTTCTTACTACTACATCTCCTATATCCATTTTTTTCTCCTAAAATATTAGTATAATTCATATTATGATGGTAAAATTAAAAGTTTCTTATGCAATAAAATAAAAGAAAAATATCTACATATGCTTCAATAAACAATTTTAAACTAAAAAAATTTGTATAACTCTCTACAAAAACTTCTAAAAATATATTTCACCTAAACGTTTATAATTTCTTTTACAATTAAGTATTTACTAAGTATGGGTTAATATTACTATTTTTCAAATTGAAAATACTTTATACTTTCATAAACATTAAAATAAGTCCCATTAATATAAGAACAACTTATATTAATGGGACTTTTCCTATCATATTCATTACTCAATATTATACTCTTGTTTAAATTCATTTAAGAATGATAAAAATTTGTCTTTTTCATCTATTATTGAACTTAGCTTATTAGTAAATGTGTTTTGTCCCCAGTTAACTTCATTATAATAATATCTATTTGCTAATCTCCAATATCTTTGTGGAAATTGTAAATATGCGTATAGAACTTTGTATTCATCATCTCTAAGTTTACAAACTGAATTATATGCTTCAATGATAGCTTTAGCAAAATCAATATTCCAATCTACTCTTTTTAAAACCTTTATCATAAAATTGCTTATATCAAAAGTTCTAACTTCTCTTTTGCAATAGTCAAAATCTATTATATGTGGTTTTTCATTATTATCTATAATGATATTATGATAAGTAAAATCATGATGGCAGAATGTTTTTTCTTGTTCTGCAACCATACACAATTCATAGTAATTTGACTCCTTTAATGTTTGTAGAGCTTGTTTACCTAAATCTCTATAAAATTCCATTGATTTTAGATATATCATATCAAAATCATTTTTTATATTTTTCTTTCTTATTATATCTTTCATTTTATCTAAAGATTTTGTTCTCTTTTCCATTAAATGAGGCCATCTGCCTAAATCACTTTTTAACTTTGAATTTTCTGGTGGATCGTAACCTTTAGAAGCTTCATGCATACCAGCCAAAGTCTTCGCTGCTACTTTCACCTCATCAATATTTCTAAAATCGCACTCTCTTCCTTCTAACCATTCTGATAAAGTATATAAATCCTCATTTACTAGTGCATATGGTTCATCATTAACATTTAAATAATATCTATCTAAATTACCAAAACCATTTTTTACCAAATGTTCTTTTGCACCATATACAAATAATAATTTTTGAGGTCCATAATTTATCCTTTTTAAGCATCGTTCGCCTTTGTTAGTCTTAAGATAGTAAACACCCTTATTAGCCTTAATTGTTTCTATCTTAATATCGAACTGCCTTTCAATTTCAAATTCCCTCATCATAGTGCTCACCTCCTTTATAATTTATATGTACATATTACTTCTTTTATTAACATTTTTTATATTCTTTTAATATAATAAATTAACATGAATTCTTTGAAAGGATTAAATAATGCGAATAGGAATAGATGGCCGAGCTGCAAAATGGTATAGAGGCACTGGTATTGGCACATATACTCATGAATTAATTAGAAGCTTAAATGCTATTGATAATACTAATAAGTATTTGATATTTATGCCAAAGTGCGATTCTCTAAATAATCTAAATAACAACTTTTCAATACAAAATGTAGAATCAAATGAAACCTATGATAATTTTTGGGATGAGATTAAAGTTCCTAATATATTAAATAATTCAGATATGGAAATTTACCATGTACCTCAAAATGGAATTGGGATTTCTGAAAATATTAATTGTAAAAAAGTAATTACACTACATGATATTATTCCACTTAGAATGCCGGAAACCGTTAGCGATAGATATCTTAGAATTTTTAATGATGAATTACCTGGTATACTAGAAAATTGTGACGGTATAATCACAGTATCTGAATTTTCTAAAAATGATATAGCTAAAGAGTTTAATTTCCCAAAGGAAAATATATATGTAACCCCTCTAGCAGCAGAAGAAATTTATAGACCATTAAGTAAATGCCAATGTAAAAAAATAATTAGTGAAAAATACCACATAGATGATAATTTTATTCTTTATGTAGGTGGATTTAGTCCCAGGAAAAACATATTAGGATTAATTGATGCATACTCAAAACTGCCTTATAACACAATAGAAAAAACTAAACTTGTTGTTATCGGAAAGAAAGGTCAATCATATTTTAAATATAAAGAACGTGCTGAAAAATTAGGAGTATCATCTAATGTAATATTCACTGGTTTTATTCCTCTTGAAGATATGCCTCTATTTTACAATGCAACTGAAGTTTTAGTTTATCCATCATTCTATGAAGGATTTGGACTTCCCCCATTAGAATGTATGGCATGTGGTACACCTGTTATAGTATCTAATGTCACCTCTCTTCCAGAGGTATGCTATGAGTCTGCTCTATTAATAGATCCTAATAATATAGATGAATTGTCTTACGACATCCAAAGAGTGTTAGAAAACAGTGTTTTAAAATTAACTATGGTTAATAAGAGTTTAAAGAGAAGTTCTAAATACTCATGGAATAAAACTGCCTATGAAACTATAAATGCTTATAAATCAATATTAACTGAAAATAAAACTTCAATAAAGTAAATTGGTTATATCTAAATTTAATGTTGATATTGTAATTAAGTTTTTTAATATTTTTTTCTTAAATTGAAATCTATATTATTCAAACTTTTTACAATATCAATAATATTTTAAACATATATACTTAAAAAGCTGCCTCAAATAATTTTGAGACAGCTTTTTATTATTTTAAACTCAATTATTCCATCCATTTTTCTTATATAGATGAAATCTCTGATAAAATATAACTTTTATATTCTTCTATAAAATCTTTTCTAAATTGTTCATTATTTAATTTCGAATTAAATCTATTTAAATAAACTTCATAATCCCATTTCTTTTTCTTGTAATAATAATCCCTAGATATATTATAAAAATCTCTCGGAAAATATAATAATATATATAATATTTCTTTTTCTTCTTGCATCAATGGTAAAATATCCTCATAAGAATTCATTGCTAATAGCATCTTATCAATATCAAATGCAGAATTTTTTATAGATTTTAATATAAAATCTGCTATATCTATTATTCTTAAATCTATAGTTAGAAAATCAAAATCTATTATACTTACATCTTCTTTTTTTATTAAAAAATTATGATATGCTAAATCATTATGACATAATGATATAGTTTGTCCATTTTCTCTTAAATAATTGTATTTGCTTTTTGAAATCAATTCTTGAACAACTATAATATCTTGCAAATATTTATCAACATTATCGATAAATAAATTATCAAATTCGTTCTTATATTTATATTTACTTACTAGCTCTTTAAAAAAACTAAGTTCATCATATGCTTTCCTAAATTTTATCTCCAATGACTCCTCTAAAAAATCTTCATTTAATTTTTTTATTAATTCTTCTCTAATACCACCAGAAGCCTTATGCATTAATGCAATGTTCTCAGCACATAATTTTACCTCTAAAGGATTTGTAAAGCAAGCTTCTCTTCCATCTAATAAGTCCATTACAACATAAATTTTACCTTTCCACTTCTTATATATTGAACCATTTTCAAATTCACTATAAGTTATTATATTATTATATTTATCTTTTATATAATTTAGTGATTCATTAATTAAAGTTAATTTTTTTTCATTACAATCTACTTTTTTTAAAATTTTATTACCATCGTCAGTATATATTATAAATACATTTCTTACTGGACTTATATCGTTTATGTTAATTCCTAATTCATTGAAAAATTCGAAACTCAAGTCATAATCACATAGAGAATTCCTCTCAGCATATCTAATCCTATTCATTTACATCCTCCCTACAAATTAAAGAAACAACTCCATTATTGTATCTTCTAACATTTTTGCTTAGTAAAAATATTATATATACTTACTATTAGATAAATATTTTACTTTCATAATCTATACTATTTTTAAATTCTTTTGAAAATTCTTCATATGTCTTTAATTTTTTATTGACTCGATACTTTTCCCATATTTTCAAAGTATCTCTTGGAAAGCTACACAAAGCTCTTAAATAATTTATACTGTAATTAGATAAATGTGATTCACACACAAAAACTCTTATCAATTCTTCTTCATCTATATTGTTATTTTTTCTTTTAATTCTTTTTATATATTTATATAAATCTTCTTCTACTAAGTTATATGATATATACTTTAGACTTCCTATTTGAATATTTCCATTTACTCTTAAATTTCCTTGATCACTCCTTCCAATGCACAATTCTTCTCTATTCATACTTCTTTCTATAATTCCAAAATAATTATGAGAATATATATAGTTTATTGATTCATTTGCTTGATTTAATAGTCTTCTACCATCTGAAATAATCAACTTTTCAAAATCATTTTCTATTCCTATATTCATTATATTCTCATAATCTTTTTGTAATCTTCTGATTTGAACCTTATAACTTTCTATCTCCTTTCCTATAGTACTCTTAATTCTAATCAAAGACTGATTATTATAACCCAATAAAGTTTTTTGGAGATTAACCATTATTTTCACTTGATCTATAGCTTTTCTATTTGTTATATTTTTATCATATTCAAAATACTTACCTACAATATCTATTCCCTTGGCATTTAAATATTGTATTATATCTAATTCTTCTATTTTAATCTCCTCCTTTGAAGTAATCATCTATAAATGCTTCTCTTTCATAACAATCGTCTAAGTATTTATTTAATTTATTAATGAAAAATTCTTCACCCCAAGATTGTTGTTCCCAGTATACTTGTATTCCTAATTGCCAAAAGCATTGTGGAAATCTAATAAATTCTCTCATTAATGGCATTTCTTCTTTTTTTAGTTCAATTATATCCTGATAATTTTTTAATATTAAATCTGCTTTTTTATCCTCCCATTTTCCATATTTCATACTTCTTATACAAAGAGATGATAAATCATGTAAATGAGAATCTAGTATACAATAATCAAAATCAATTATATTAATTTCATTATTGTTATCAATTAAAATATTGTGATTTGCATAATCATGATGGCAAAATCCTGATTTAAATACCTCTTTCTTCATTATCTCCATATAATTATTTCTTTTTAAACCCTCAATACTTTTTTCAGCCCTTTTTAACTCTTTATCTATATTTTTTAAATATAATAGGTCAAAATCTGATTTATTGGCTTTTTGACTTATCCTATTCTTGAAATCCAATATTTCATTAGATCTTGTTTTAAATACATCTTCCCATGAAAACCAACCTATCCTAGGCTGCATCATATCACTTATTCTAAAATTTTTACTACACTCATGTAATTCTGCTAATTTATTAGATACCTTAGCAAGTTCCAATGGATTGTCATAATTACTTACTCTAGATGGTATCCATTCTGTTAAATATGCATATTTTCCATCTAAACTAATATATTCTTCACCATTTTTAGTACTAATAAATTCAGGAATCTTACTAAATTTATTTTGCTGTAGATGTTTAATTGCAGACAAAATAAAATAAAAGTGTTCAAAATTATACTTTATAATTTTTATAGAATAACCTTTATCTTTTGATATTATTTTATAACTATTTTTAACCTTCTCTAAATTATCTACTTCTATTTCATAATTTTCTTCAATATAATTCTTTATTTTTAATACCATATCATTATTTCTCATAAAATTCCCCAAAAATATTATTCTTTTTATTGTATGTTATTTAATAATTTATTGTGATTTAGCAGATATAAAATAACTAATTTTGTATTCACAAAAACCAAACTAATTTAATATCTTAGTTATATATGTATGTTAAGAGGTGTTTTATGGAAATCGCTATAGATGCTCGTAGTTCTACATTACATCAGGGAACAGGTATAGGAACCTACACTAACAATCTTATATCTAATATGTTATCTGTAAATTCTGAAGATAATTTCACTTTATTTTGTTCTGGAAAATTTAATAAAGACTTTATTAATGAAAACACAGATATTATATATTCTTCAGGAAAACATTCTGGTTTTTATGAAAAATATTATATTCCAAATATATTAAAAGAAAAAAAAATAGATCTTTATCATATTCCGCAAAATGGAATTGGGTTAGAAAATTCTAATGCATATAAAAAAGTAGTTACTATACATGATCTGATTCCTTATATCATGCCTGAAACAGTTGGAAAAGGATATTTAGAACGTTTCCTTAAAGATATGCCTGATATTATTTATAATTCAGATGGTATACTTACTGTTTCTGAATATTCAAAGAAAGATATATTAAAGTTTTTTAATGGGTATCCTGAAGATAAAATATTTGTAACCCCACTTGCAGCTAATTATAAATTTAAACTTTTAAATAAAGTAAATTGTAAAAATTATTTAAGTACAAAATTTAATATAAATGAACCTTTTGCTTTGTATATAGGTGGATTTAGTTCAAGAAAAAATGTTTTAGGACTTATAAAAGCATATATGAAAACATATAAAGATTTAAAAAAGCCCTATAAATTAGTTTTAGTTGGTGGATTAAAAGATGAAGGTGAAAAATTATTAGATTTTGTTAAAATCAATAATTTAGAAGATAATATTATTTTCCCTGGATATGTGAATGATGATTTACTACCTATTTTTTATAATGCATGCGATGTGTTTGTATATCCTTCTTTTTATGAAGGTTTTGGACTTCCTCCATTGGAAGCAATGAGTTGTGGTGCTCCAGTAATATCCTCCACACTCTCTTCAATTCCTGAAGTAACATCCAATGATGCAATACTTATTAACCCTTATGATGAAGAAGCTTTAAAAAATTCATTAGTTGAAGTTCTCAATAATGATAGTTTAAAATCTGATTTATCTAAAAAAGGATATAATAGAAGCCTCCAATTTACATGGAGGCAAACAGCAATAAAAACATTAGATGCTTATAAAAATATTATACAATCTTAAGTTTAATCTAAAAGTTCATTTTTTATTTTAATATATTTATCATATTGTTTCATAATTGGAGCTCTCTCTTCTATGTTGCTCATTACAACGAGAGGGCTTTTTCCTGTGAAATTTTTAATTGTATCTTCTGTTTTTATATTTTTATAAGTATAAAGAAAACTAGAGAAAAACTTTCCTTCTTGAATATAGTCCATTGAAACTTTTGTATTAGTTATTAAATATGTTATAAATTTTTCTACTAATTCAGCATTTTCTTGCTCATCATCTAAGACTATTAAATTATCCCCTTCTTCACAATAAAATCTATTAGTCCCTAAGCTTATGCTTGGAGGATTAATTGCAGTCCACTCGCATTCTACATCTAATGCTTTAAGCTCTCTCATTGCATCAATTGAAGATATTCTAGCCAAGAATTTCCCATCACTATTTAAATTTAATATATTATTATTTCTAAGATTATCTATTCTTTCTTTAACTTCATTTTTTATAATATCTTCTGTCTTATCTTCATCTATACATTGCATAATAATCAGACTAATTAAGTCATCATAATCATTTCCTGTAGCATTTAATATATGTACAGTTCCATTGCTTCTGTTATATATATCAATACCTAATTTTATAAAATCATCCCAGGTATTAATATCATCACTGCTATATCCATATTCTCTTAACATATCAGATCTTATATATAAGACAATTGGTTTAGAATTTAACGGAACTCCTATTAATTTTTCTTCTATTTTTACTTGATTTATTCTTGACTTTGAAAAATTTTTAGAATATGTGTCTAAAATTTTTCTCATATCCTTATATTTAATATTATTATCTTGATTTAATTTCTCAAATTCTAATCTGTTTACTAATAATATGTCACTTGATTTATACTTATTATATTTATCTTCATTATAGTCAGTAATAGGTTTTATTTCTATGTGAGCTTTATTATTATATTCCATAAAATTGTTGCTACATTGCTTTAAATATTCATATGAATCTTCTTTTACAAAAATATTTATGTAACCCTTAACTTTTGGAGCATTATCGTCTTGTATATATAGTACACAAGATATTATAATAATTACAGTTACAAAAAAGGTTAAGCAGTATTTAAGTATATTTCTCATTATTTACACCTCTAAGTATTTAACATTATTTTTTATACTTTTGCTCATACTTTAAATATGTTAAAGCAAAAAGTACTGCTAAGATTCCACAAAGTAATTTCACGAAAATATATATAGATAATACTTCCGGTGCTACACTTGATACATATCCCATTTGACCTCCAAGGACATATGCGCCTCCAACCGAAAATGCTGTACAAATAATTTTACCTCTATCATCTAGTTTATCAAAATTTGAAAATATAACAATTGCAGATGCCAAACTTCCAATGAGCGCAGCAATAGAGTTTAAATTAATATCAAAAAATCTACTTACCTTACTTAAAGGCTTTATTAATAATCTCTTTATTACTTCTAGCATCACATATGCACCACCCAAAAACATAGCTATTCTTCCAACTATTGTAATTACTTCTTCAATAGGCATAATATCATTTAAAAGTTTTATTCCTGAAATAGAATATACCCCTTGTATAATTAACCCTATTATACTTATAAACATTATCATTTTTCCTAAATACTTAAAAATTACTATTAATTTTTTAGGTCTAAAAATTATACCTAAAGCTAAAATTATTGCAAGTACTATTACAGGAAGCAAATTGTAAATCAAAGCATACACTTGAACCTTTAACATTATTCCACCAACAAACAATCCTATAGGCATAGTTATAATTCCACATAAAATCCCCTTGAAAACTGTTTCCATCAATTCCTCTTTAAGCAACCCTACAGCTAATGGTAAGGTAAAACTAATTGTGCACCCTAAAATTGATGACATTAATATTCCTGAAAAATTCCCCATAGAATTAGACAAAGCTAATTCACTAGATAAATTAAATCCACCCATATCGATCGCTATTAAACTTGCGGGAAATATAGATGCATCTAAAGATAACTTTTGTGCTATTGGTATTAAAAACTTAGTTAAAACATGTGTTAAAAATGGTGTAAGCGATAATATACCAATCATTGATATTGCTAATGATCCCATGGTTTTTATGCCTTCTTCAAAATAAGTAGATAGCTTAAGTTTACCTCCTTCAAGATAGTCAACAGCACCAATTAAAAAGAAAAATGCTATAATACTTAATACTATATTATTCATATTTCTCCTCCACATCTAAATAAAATAGCAAGATTCATATTACTGATTACTATATAAATTATTACTAGTAAAACTTTAAGTATTCACATCTATTTTTTTCTACAGTAATAATACAATTGACTAAATTTTATATATAATAGTAAGTCAATTTAATAATAATTTTTTATATGAAATCAATACTAAGTATAACATAAAAAGCCTCCTTTATTATAAAAGAAGACTTTTTATAAACAAAACTCAACTATATTAATCTATTTTCCTAGTATAATTAATGATAATAATTAATTATAGATTAGTTTATTAATTTCAATTAGAAATTTTCTTCTATCTGCAACAACCGCCACGATTATTTCCACAGCAGCCATCTGAATCTTCTTCAGAATTATTTCTTGTAGCATTTACGCCTATACAAGATCCTTCATAGCAGTCAACATCTAGTGGAGCATATCTAATTGTAATATTATCTTTGTATACTTTTAACATATATTTTTTACATGGACATAAAGGTCCAAGTAAAAATTGACCGTATTTATCAGTAAAAGTGTGAGTTAATGGAACTGGAGTTTTTTCTCCACATCCAGTAATTTGTAATAATTTAACTACTGCATCAGGTACAGCAGCGCCATTTTCATCTATTACTGTTCCATAAATGCAACTTCTTCTATCTTTTGATAATTTAATTACCGCATCAATTTGTTCATTTTCTCTAGGACAAATAGAACATACACTTATTCTTCCGCTCATTATTTTTCCCTCCAAAAGTTTATTTATGATAATAAAATATGAGTCTAGATTCTATTTTGTGAATATTTTATGCAATATTTATTTTTTCCTATTATAGAACCCTAAAAAAATATATAAAAATGCTCTGTTTAATTTAATAATTAAACAGAGCATTTGAAATAAACTATTTAGATTTTTCTTCTAATGTAATTTCTAAATCAATATTTTTTCCATCTCTTACAACTTGAATTTTAACTTTATCTCCTACTTCTTTTCCTGATTTTAATTCTTTTAGTTCATTAAATGTTGTAATATTTTTTCCATCAAACTTAGTTATTACATCTCCAACCTTTACTCCTGATTTTTCTGCTGGTGAAAACTCTTCAACACCAGCAACATAAATGCCTTCTGGTAAATCATATCTTTTAGCAAGATTGTTATCTATCTCTCTTACTTGTATTCCTAAATTTAAAATAGGCTTAGATAATGAATCTATCTTTTCTTTTACTTCATTTATTGGAATTGCAAATCCCATACCTTCAACACTAGTTCCACTTAATTGAGTACCTATCTTCATAGAATTTATTCCTATAACTTGACCTTTAGAATTAACTAATGGTCCTCCACTATTACCTGGATTTATAGCTGCATCTGTTTGTATAAGATTAACACTAGTTCCACTTTGACTTGCTACATTTCTATTAACAGCACTTATAACACCTTGTGTAAGTGTTTGTGCAAATTCCTTTGAAAGAGGTGTTCCAATTGCTATAACTTGATCTCCAGGAACTAAAGCCTCTGAGTCTCCTAATTCAGCAACTGCTGGAACTTTAGTCCCATCTTCAACTTTAATCATAGCAACGTCTTTTGCTTCATCATAATTTACTACTGTTGCATTAACTTCTTTTCCATCACTTAAGGTAACCTTCACTTCATTTGCACCTTGTATAACATGATAATTAGTTAATATATAACCATCTTCATTTATAATAAATCCTGATCCAATTCCCTCAACCTCTTGTGGGAAAAATCCTGAATTTGATAATCCTTTGGTAGATACAATTACAACGGCTGGTGCTACCTTATTGAATGCTTCCGTTGTTGAAAGTGTTCCTGACGATGTTTCCTGCGTAAATATTGATGGTGCATAATTTTTATATTGTGCTGCTGATATATTATCTTTAACTAATAAGTAAGTTATTCCACTACCGAAAATTCCACCAACTAATGCTATTGCTAGTGAAGTTGCTATACTAGTAATTATTTTTTTCCTTTTTTTCTTTTTTTTCTGTACATTATTATCTATAAAACTCTCATCTGTATATTTAATTTCATTTTCATCTACATCTATAAAATTATCTTTATTATCCATAATAAATTCCTCCTAAATTTTTTATATTTATCTTACACTCTTAGTATAAAGTTATTTTGTGTCAGAAAAATGTCAATATAAGAATATGGGATATTAATATATATGCACTATATATTAATATCCCATAATTTTCATTTATTATTTACTAATTTTAATATTAATTTTAAGAATTAACTTTTTCTATTTTTTTTGCCTTTTTTATTATGTTATTAACGCCATCTACAATACTATCTTGATCATGTAATGCATATGGACTGCTTAATATTGATGACTTATATACTGTTAATAATGAATTTTCTGGAATATCGTCCATATCAGATGTAATTTTATTACTTATAATATATGTTGGTTTACTTTTTATTATATTATCGATATTTATTTTAATATCCTTTTTATATAAGTTTCCTATCTCATCATATATTGCTTTAGTATAATTTTTTTTATTTTTATGTATATTAATTTCTTCCTTTGCTCCATTTGGTAAATCTTCTACATCAATATCACTTTTTACTAATCCTAATTTATCACTTAATTCTGTAATATAAAAATAACTTCCTAAAAATCTTAATTTAGATTTATAATATTCCCATTTTATAGAGTCTAAGTATTCTTTATTATTTACTAAATCATACGATAAAGGATTTATTAAAATAAGTCCAGCTACTAACTCTGGATATTTTTCCGCAAAATTCATAGAAATTAAACTTCCATATTCCTCACTAACAAATACATATGGTTCACTAGCACCAGATTTTTTCAATAAATTTTTCAAATCTTCTGCTTGTTCCTCTGGTGTTCTTCGCTCACCAGAATCACTAAACCCATACCCTTTTCTATTATATACAAATGTTTTTACATCAGAATCACGTTCTAATTTTTTACAAACTTCATCCCATTGATATATATTGCTTCCAATTCCTCCATCAAAAACTACAGTATATGATCCTGTACCCTTAATTTTATATTCTAATTTTTTAGTCTCTACTCTAACATACTTTAAACTTGCCTTTAATTTTTCATTAGCAATGAAATTGCTCATAGATTGCACTAAAAATCCAGCTATAAGAAAAACAATTATAATAATTAATGCTCTTCTTAAAAAATCTAACAAATTAAATTTAGGTGATTTAATTCTTTGAAATCCATTCGAATGAGGCAACAAATTCATATTTAACGTTCTCCCAACTTTAAATTAGGCTTTGCATTTATATCAAAAGAAGACACATAGTTTTTTTCATAATTAAAATATGCTGCACTTCCAATCATAGCTGCATTATCGGTGCATAATACTGGCTCTGGAAATAAAATTTCAATATTTCTTAATGCACCTTCTTTTTTTAGAGTTTCCCTTAAACAAGAATTAGATGCAACCCCACCTGCTATAGCTATTTTATTAACATTCTTTTTCTTACAAGTTAAAAATACATTATCTTTTAAAACATCTATAACAGCTTTTTGGAATGAAGCAGCTACATCAGCATTATTAACTTCAATTCCTTTCATCTTTGCTTTATTCAAATAATTTAATACAGCAGATTTTACCCCACTAAACGAAAAATCAAGTGTATCTTCATGAAACTTAGCTCTTGGGAAAGAAATAGCATTAGGATCTCCTTCTTTTGCTAATTTGTCAATTTTAGGACCTCCTGGATATCCAAGTCCTAAAGATCTTGCTACCTTGTCATATGCTTCTCCAACTGCATCATCTCTAGTCTTTCCAATTACTTCAAAATCACAAAAATCATTAACAGACACTATAAAAGTATGCCCTCCTGATACAACTAAAGATATAAATGGTGGTTTTAAATCCTTATATTGTATGAAATTAGCACACATATGACCTTCTATATGATTTACTCCAATTAATGGTTTTTTAGCTGCAAAAGCCAACCCCTTAGCATACTGAAGTCCAACTAAAAGTGCGCCTATTAAACCTGGTCCATAAGTAACACCTATAGCATCAATATCATTTAAAGAAACATTTGCTTCATCCAAAGCTTTTTTTACTACATAATCTATAATTTCAATATGCATCCTAGATGCAACTTCTGGTACTACACCACCAAATTTTTTATGAGTATCTATTTGTGTAGATATAACATTAGATAAAACTTCTCTTCCATTAACAACAACTGCTGCTGAAGTTTCATCACAACTTGATTCTATCGCTAAAATTAATTTTTTATCCATCATTAAATACCTCTTTTATTTAATTGAATTACTAAATCTATATTTACTATAATCATGTTTAATTAAAGTATTAATATCTACTTAATCAAAACAAGATGATACTTAAACTAGTATCACTTTTATGATTGTATATATCAAATATAATTAAAACATATTCTATTATTAAAATATTATGTTTAAATACAGATTAACACAAATATTATACTGTATATAACATATATTATCAATTTTTCATTATTGTATAAGTTACCATTATACTATATATTTTTATATAGTATAATAATACTTTAATAAAGTTTACAATAAGGAGCTTTTTTTATGACAACCTATGCTAAAGTAATTGTTAATGGTTCACCAATAACAAAATCAAATTTTAAACTACATAATACTAATGGACGTGCTATTTTACCTAGTAATTCTGGTAAATACCATGATAGATATGCCATCTATGAACAAGAAATTGCTCTTATTGCTAGAAGTCAAAATCCAGATATTATATTAGAGGAAAGTTTAATAGCTATACTAAAAGTTTATTATAAAAGTGAAAAACGCCATCCAGATACAATAAATATAACAAAAAGTATATTTGATGGAATAGAAAAAAGTGGTCTTATCATAAATGATGCTCAAATTACTAGAATAATTGTTGAAGAATATTATGATAAAGAAAATCCTCGCTTTGAATTAGAGCTATTTGCTGAAAGTGAATATGAAATTAATTATTCTATAAATAAAAAATCAGTTTTAGGTAACCCTAAGTTATATTCTCCAATAAGAAAAAATGTATTAAGTCCAAGTATTAATAAGCATGATGATATAGAAACTAAAAAAAATCTTTGTACAATTTGTAGTGCTATACTGAAAACAAATGATTACATAAAAGCAGATGGTGGAAAAACACTAATATGTAAAAAATGTTTTAATAAATTATTTTAAAGGTAGGTATATAATGATTAAGCATGTAGATATTATTTTCTTAGGTGATAGTTTAACTTTTGGATATGGTGTTCCTAAAAAAGATTCTTGGGTCTATAAAATTCAAAATAATATAAATGTAACATCATTAAACAATGGCTGTAATGGAGATACTAGTATTGGTATGCTTAATAGATATTATGAAGATGTAATAAGATATACTCCAACCAAAATATTTATTATGTGTGGTAGCAATGATTTACTCTTAGGAAGAACTGTAAAATCAATAATTGAGAATATAGAATTGATGATAAAAGATTCTTTAGAAATTAACTCTAATGTTGTTATAGGAATTCCACCTTCAATAATAGGAGCTATGGCAAATAAATTATTCTCATCCTCTCCATTTTATACATATGCAGAGGAAAATTTAATTAAATTAAGAGAGGCAATAATCAATCTAGCTGTTAATTATAGCCTCTCTTATATAGATTTTTATTCAATTACTTTAAATAATAGTGACATATATTTAGATGGAATACACCTTAATTCATTAGGTAATGAAATTATGTATAAAAATGCTGTATCTTATTTTTAATTTATGTTTTTAATATATTCAGCTGCTCTTATTCCACAATTAAGCCCATCTGTTTCTTCCATTATAAGAGCTAACTTTCCATAAATTAAATTACCACAAGCAAAAACACTTTCTTTAGAAGTCTTAAAGTCATTTATTTCTGGAACAAATGTATTTTTATTAATATCTAACTTTAAACTTTGAGCAAGTTTATTTTCAGGTCTAAATCCAACTGATAAAATTAAAGAATCACACTCTATTTTAGAAATTACATCTTCCTTCAAATTTAATATTTTAATTTTATTTATTCTGCTATCACCATAAATTTCTACCACTCTAGAATTTTCTATAATATCTAATGAAAATCCATTTATTAAATTTTCGATTTCCTCATCTATTAGTTCTTTAATTTCCTCTTCAATTATTATAGCTTCTACACTTCCACCCTCAATTAGAATACGTCTAGCCACTAAAAATCCCCATTTATTTTTAGCAATTATTACAGTCTTTTTACCTGGCAAATATCCTTCTAAATTAATCAATCTATGAGCAGAGCCTAATGTAAATATACCTGTTAACCCATGAGTTGGAACCATAACACTTCCTGTATAAACTTCTCTTGATCCAGTTGCTAATATTATTGCCTTTGTATTTATCTCTTTACTTCCTTCTATTGAATTAACATAAGTTATTTTGTTATCATCTATTATGTCTATAACATTAGTATTAAGCTTAATATCTATATTCAACTTTTTTAATTTTTCTTCAATAAAAAAAATATATTCAGGTCCTGTTACTTTTTCTCCTACGAACTTTTCACCAAAGTCATTATGAATACATTGATTTAGTATTCCACCTAAACTATGTTCTCTTTCAACTATTAATATATTATTTATGCCTTCTCTTGCTGCACCTAAAGCAGCCGTCATTCCAGCTATTCCTCCACCAATCACAACTAAATCATATTCTAACATTATATTTCCTCCAAATATACTAATCACATATTATAACTTTATTAAGTTATTAGATTCATTTATTATATCTACTAAGTCACTCATATCAATAACCTCTGAAAAATTATTAGAAATATCTAATTTATAATATTCTAAAGATTTATCATGTACTAATATACTTACTCCTTCTTGAGATAATAATTTTATATTTTCTAACCAATTAATATTGTCTGATACATCCTGAAAAACTTTTACGCCTTCATTTAAAAATATAATATTTTTAGGAAGCTTTATTGCATCACTTAATGCATTTAAATAATCGTTTAATAATATTTTTCCTAATTTAGAATCACCTGATCCAAATTTATCAGATGTTATTAAAACTGAAAATACAGTTTCATCTATTGCCTCTAAGCAACCTCTTTTTTCTATAAATATATGAATATTTTCATCATTTTCTTCTACATCTACATGGTATCCTAAGTTCATAGCAAGATTAGCGATATTAGAATTATCCGCCTGTTTTTCTATAATAACTATTGCTTCACCTTCACCTATAGAATTAAAATATTTTTTTACCATTCTTATAGTCTTAGGAAAAGACAAACCTCTACAATCTATTTCTTTCATAAAATTTCTCCCCCTTAGTTTATATTAATTATAAAATTAAGATAAGATAATTATATCATGTTTAATTTTATATGGGTTGTTTGATTTATGTATTTATGTATAATATAAGATGTTAACTAAATGATAATAATTACTAATATAATATTATCATTTTTTTATTAATTAGTAGATTGAGGTGAATTTATGCATTCTAACAAAAATAAAATTACTGATTTCCTTAATAAAAGTAGACTAAATCAATTGATACTATTTTTATTTCCTTTAATTTCTATATTCCTTAAATGTATATTTTTTCAAGGATTTATTACAGGTAGTAACCCCTATAGTTTTAATTTCAATACTGGTTATGACTATGCTAGACCTTTTTTTAATTATTATCTAGCTTTCATTTTAATATTCATAAGTTTTTCTCTTTTATTTAAAGGTAAAGCAAGAATAATATATCTTTTTACAATAAATATACTCTTAACTGCAATTATCGTATTAGATGTTTGTTACTTTAGAGGATTTTTAACAGTTCCATCTATTCTTATTGCAACTCAAACTGCAAATTTAGATAATTTGTCTGGGGCAGTATATTCTATGTTTAGTCCTTTAGACGTTATCTTTATAATAGATTTCTTTTTATTTGGAATTTATGTTTACTTTACTAGAAAATATGTATCTAAAATAAATAAGAGAGCGATAAAAACTTTTCTTATAACTTTTATTATGCCAATATTATTTATAGGTTATGTTCCTTTTAATATACATATTTTAAATAATAAAGATGTTAAAGATTCCTATTTATATGATAATTACGACCCAACAAACACAGCTAGATATTTTTCACCAATTGGATATCATATATTTGATTTATATACAGTTTATCGTGATTCAAAACCATATGAATTTACAGTTGAAGATGAAAATAATTTAAATAAATTATTTAATATGAAGAATGAAAACTTACCTAACAATGATTACTTTGGTATATCTAAAGGTAAAAATCTAATTTATATTCAAGTTGAATCTTTAGAAAGTTTTGTTATAAATAAAAGCATTAATGGCAAAGAAATTACTCCTGTATTGAACAATTTAACATCTAAAGGCTTTTATTTTCCTAATGTATTTGAACAAGTTAATGAAGGTACAAGTTCTGATAGTGATTTAATGGTTAATACATCTATGTTTCCACTAAGAAGAGGAAGTACTTTCTTTAGATATCCAAATAATACTTATAATTCTTTACCTGATATATTAGAAAAAAATAGTTATAGCAGTATTGCTATACATCCTGATAAGGGTTCTTTCTGGAATTATTCTGCCGGACTTAAAGGAATAGGATTTGATAAATTTAACGATTACTATTCATTCAATGCAGATGAAACAATTGGAATGGGTATAAGTGATGCAAGCTACTTTAAACAAGTAGTTCCAATGTTAAAAGAACAATCTAATCCATTTTATGCTCTTACAGTAACATTAACAAGTCATGGTCCATTTGATATACCAAAAGAGTATAGAGAATTAGGACTTGATCCTGAATTAGATGCTAGTGAGCTAGGTGGATATTTTGAAAGCTTACACTATACAGATGCTCAAATAGGTAACTTCTTAAAACTATTACATAGTGAAGGATTATTAGAAAATAGTGTAATAGCTATTATGGGTGATCATACAGGTGTTCATAAATATTATAACAATGGAATTGAAAAATTATCTAATAAAGAAGATTGGTATCTAGACACGGGTAACCCTGTAGTTCCACTTTTAATCTATGATACTTCTATTAATACTGGAAAAACATTTGATTTATATGGTGGACAGATTGATGTTATGCCAACCCTACTTTATATGCTTGGTATAGATAAAGAAAAATATCAAAACACTGCTTTAGGAAGAAATCTTCTAAATACAAATAAATCATTCGCTATATTAACAGATGGTACTATAAAAGACCAAAATACCCTTTCTGATGAAGATAAAGAAACATACAAAAACATATTAGATTTATCAGACAAAATGATAAGGGCGAATTACTTTAAAAAATAATAATCTATATAATTAGGCTATCTTTTTAACACCTATTCAAAACATAGCTAAATAAAAAATAGAAGGACTACAAAATTAGTCCTTCTATTTTTTATGTCTATTCAATAAATCTACTACATTATCAATATCTTTTTAAATAAATGTTGATATTTTAGTATAATTGCATAGTGGTATTGTAATTTATTTTTTATAATTCTTAATAGATATTTGTTTAATTAATTGCTTGTCACAATGTTTCATTAGGATAATGCATTAATTAGACTAGTATCTATTTTAGTGTTCTTAAAGTAAATTCCTCAGCCCACAAGCTTTATACTATAATATCAGCACAACTTTATAAGACAATATATTATTTATTTTCCTGCTATTGATAATTCCTTTATAACAACACATGGTGAACCTACACTACTCATAGGGAACTTTAAATCACTTCCTATTTCTTCTACATCTTTAATTAATGTAAAGAAATTTCCTGCTACTGTAATTTGCTCTATTGGGAATGTCTTCTTTCCATTTTCAATCATAAATCCCTTAGATGCCAAAGAAAAATCTCCAGTAACAGAATTAGCCCCAGAATGAAGTCCTGCAAATTCAGTTATTATTACTCCGTTGTTAACCTCTTTACATATCTCCTCAAAGTCTTTCTTTCCTGGTTTTATATAAAAATTTGTTGGGCTAATCCCTACTATAGATGCATAAGATGATTTAAATCCATTACCTGTAGATTTAACATTAGCCTTATGTGCTGTCTTTAAATTGTATAATAATGTATTTAGTTTTCCATTAGTTATAACTTCCTTTTTATAAGTTGCAACACCTTCATCATCAAATGCTGTTGTTCCAAGTCCATCTTCAAGATGAGGATCATCTATTAAAGTTACTTTATCTGAAGCTATAATTTCTCCTTCTTTACCTCTTAATAAAGATAATCCCTTTTGTGCTTGTTCAGCATTAAAAATTCCTGAAAAAGTTCCAAGTAATGATACCATAGCTTCATTATTTATAACCACTTTATATTTTCCTGATTCTATGCTTCTTCCACCAATTCTTGAAAGAGCCTCTTCTAATCCATCTTTAGCTAATTTTTCTGGATTAATATCAGCTTCTCCCTTTGCAATAACATATCCCATGCCATCATATTTTTCATTATTATCTTCGATTATTGGAACTACGTAAGCTGTTAAGTGATTTCTTGAAGTTGATAAATCTAACCCCTTTGAATTTAATATTCCATAACTAGATTTTCCATATCCTATTCCACAACCACCAAAATTAACAACTTTATCACATTGCTTTTTGCATTCACGTTCCATTTCTAAAGCTAATTTTATAAGCTTATCAGGTTTTATATTATCTAATTCATTTTTATAACAATTAATTTCTTTATACTCATTATCACCTTCATATATAAATTGAGTATCATCATTTTCTATAACTAATGCTGCACCTTTTGCATTTTCTATAAGAGTACTTATAGAATCTTCATCTAATATCTCAGTGTATGAATATCCCATTTTCTCATTTATTTTTCCTCTAAATGATAATCCAAATGAATTATTTAATTTATACTTTTCAACGTCTCCATCATAAATGTTTATACTTAAACTTTCCGCATCAGAATAATATATTTCACATTCATCAAATCCTGCTTTTTTAGCTTCACTCATTAGTTTCTCTTTAAACAAATTAAATTCCATGTACTATCTACCCCCAACTGTCATTTTCTTAACTCTAATCATAGGTTGACCTACATTAGTTGGAATACTTCCTGAAGAAGAACCACACATTCCTTGAGCTAATTCTAAATTATTACCTACCATATCAATGTCCATAAGAACTTCGCTACCTTTTCCAATAAGACTTGCGCCCCTTACTGGTTCCTTAATAACACCATTCTTAACTAAATATCCTTCTTGTACAGCAAAGTTAAATTCTCCAGTTATAGGATTTACTGAACCCCCACCTAACTTCTTAGCATATAAACCATCTGAAATTGATTTAATTATATCTTCTGGATTATCCATTCCATTTGCTATATACGTATTAGTCATTCTTGATGTAGGTTGATATTTATAACTCTGTCTTCTCGAACTACCTGTTGGTTTCATATTCATTCTTCTACCATTTAATTTATCAATCATATATCCTTTTAATATGCCATTTTCAATTAAAATATTTTTTTGAGTTTTATTTCCTTCATCATCTATATTAAGTGATCCCCAAGCATTAGCTATTGTACCATCATCTATAGCTGTTACTTTAGTTGATGCTATTTGCTCGCCTAATTTATTAGCAAAAACAGAATTACCTTTAGCAACAGAGCTTGCTTCTAATGCATGACCACATGCCTCATGAAATATTACTCCACCAAATCCGTTATCTATTGCAACTGCCATATTACCAGCTGGACAATTCTTTGCATGAAGCATTGTATGAGCTATCCTTGCTGCTTCCATTCCATGGTATTCAGGATCTATACTTTCAAACATTTCAATTCCCATATATCTTCCTGGACCTTCAAATCCTGTTTGATTTTCTGATCCTTTAGATGCTATGGCATTTATTCCAAGCCTTGTTCTAATTCTTTTATCTTCTATATATAAACCATCACTATTAGCAATTAAGATATTTTGTTCCTTATCACCATAACTTGTTATAACCTGTGAAATTTCACTATTATAATTTTTAGCACTATTATAAGCTAATTTTAAAATATCTATTTTTTTATTATAGTTTACATCCTTAGGATAAAACATTATTGGATGTATTGTTTGTATCTTTTTCTCATTTAATATAATATTCTTTTCTTCTTCATTTGCATTACCTAAAGCTAATGCTGCTCTATAAGCTGTTTCTAATAAAGAATCTAAACTATTATTATTTGTATATGCATATACGCTCTTTAATCCTTTAAAAATTCTAATTCCAATTCCGTAGTTTCTTCCACCTATGGCATCCTCTACTTTTCCATCTATTAATGATATAGAGTTATTTACAGAATCATCTTCAAAAATTTCTGCAAAATCCCCCCCAGTTATTAAGCATCTTGCTAATACCTGTGATACAATGCTTTTTTCTAACATATAAATCCTCCCTTATACTTTCGTTATTTTATATAAAAATAAACTCATACTACAATATAAATACTATAAAAAATTTTAAATGTACTATTATTATAATCTCATATTATCTACTATAATACTATCCATATTATAGTAAGTCTATCTTAATTTCAGACTATATTTTAGATACTTACTCATATGTTTATTAGACAAAATGGTATTCTAATTAAACTATATTCATATTTAGTATTCATAAGTTCAATTATTCCATCCATTTTACTTGTATATATTTTACAATAAAATATAGCCTAATTTAAAAATGGTTTTTCCCAATTATCAACATAGTCACCTATACACCATTCTGCCATTATAATCTCATCATTTTCATTCATATCTATTATATCAAGTGGAACATTGTTTATTTTATAATTTTCAATTTCATCTATAAGCAATGCTTTTTCAGTTAAAATTAATGCAATTCTTTTATTAGGAGAAGTAAATGCATCTTTAATTCCTGGTAATTCTCGCTTTAATGTTTTCCATGGAATTAGAAGAGAATCATAATTTAGTAACTTCTTATTTTGCTTTAAATTTAAAGTATAATCATATCCACTTCCATCTATTCCATAAGCAGGTGATATTTTACCTACAACAGTCCATTTTCCATTTACTCTTTTAAGTGAAAAATTGCTATAATTCATATATGGACTATACTTTTGTTTATCTTCATCAGAAAAACTATTAATAACCTTATCATAAGTTTGTTTAAAAGATTTACTATCATCAGCAGGGAATATATCACTTATAACAATTGGTATATTTGATGTTATATTATCTATTGGTAAAACTTCATACTTTCCATATTCTCCATCAAAATTTTTCCCTTCATAGACCTCAGTAGCTATATAATCATTACCAACAAAATTTATACTTATATATTTGTTTTTATCTATATTTTCTATTTTTTTATTACTACTATTTGCAAACTCTTTATTATTAATTGGCTTAGCATCAAAGTATTCATAATAATAATCATTTTTTTCTACAAATTCTTTATTTATATACCATATTCCATTCATACGTGGAACTATTAAACCTTCTTTTTCTCTTATAGGTTGTAGTTTTCCATCCTTAAAGGAAACATATAATGTTTTATACTCCTCTGTATTGTCCTCCTTATTTTTTGACTTTATTCCTAGGTAAACTCCCACAGGAGAATTATAATCATTAACCAATCTACTATCTGATTTATGTTCTTCTTTTTTAATATTATTTTCTATATCCTCATTAATTTGCCCTACTAAACTTACATTATATAAAGCTCCATTATAAAATATAAGTCCACTTTCTGAAGTATCTTTTATAAATTCAAATATTATATTATTATCATTAAATACTGATATTACTTCATAATTTTCTTTATTTAAATTTAAATTTCCTATATTATATTTTTCCTCATAGGATATAACATAATCATCTTTTACTAACTTTAATTTATATGAAATATTACTATATTCAATATTTTTTAATGCTATATATTCATTACATATTTCAATATCTTCTCCCACTAAAAATTTTCTATTATTAAGTGAATATATGTCATCATCTAAAACCTTATAATTATCAACTCTCCATACTCCTTTAATACTTAAAGAATTGTTTTGTGGTGCCTTAATTTTATAAATTTTATTTTGCGAAACCTCATTACATCCTGTTATAAAAAAAGATATAAGAACAACTAAAAATATATTTATAAATTTTTTCATACATCTGTCTCCCTTATATTAGGAATTAATATAGTAATTCTTGTCATTTTGCCTTCTTCACTTACTATATCTAAATAACCATTATGAAGATTAACTATTTCTTCACAAATAGATAACCCTATCCCATTTTGAGATTTTGAATTAGCACCCTTATAGAATTTTTCTTTTACCCTTGGTAAATCACTTTTACTTATTCCACATCCATTATCTTCCACAACTATTTTTAAATCATCTTCTCCTTCATTAAAAATAACATTAACATTCCCGTTTTTATTTACGAATTTAAATGAATTGTCTATTAAATTTATTAAAACTTGTTTCATTCTATCTATATCTAAATAATATATTTTATTATCTAAATTAGATAATACATTAAAATTAATACATTCCTTTAAAGCCCTAGGTATCATATAACTCTCTATATATTCTATTAATTCCATTACATTTACTTTTTCTCTTTTTAATTGCATCTTTCCATTTATAAGACGTGAGAAATCTAATAATTCCTCTACCATATTAGATAATCTATCAGTTTCTTTTTCTAATATATTAAAACCTAATTTAAATGTTTCTTTATCAGTATTATCATCTTGAAGCGTTATAACCCAACCTTTTATAGAAGTTAATGGTGTTCTTAATTCATGAGATACAGATGATATAAAATCGTCTTTTAATTTTTCTCTTTTTATAATTTCTTCTGCCATATAATCTAATGTATTAGCAAGTTGAGCAACTTCCCCTTCACCACTTATATTGTTTCTAACATTTAAATTTCCGTTAGCCATCTTTTGTGATATATCAGTTAATTTTTTTATTGGATTTATAATTTTATTAGATAAAATCAAACTAATAATTATACCTAAAAATAATACTAGTATAGATATTAACATAAAACAGAACACTATATTTTTTAGCTCATTATTAATTTCTTCTAGCGATATAACATACCTGATTATTCCTATAACTTCATTATCATTTAACAATGGCTCAGAAACAGACATTACTTTATAATTACTGTAGCTTACATTTCCAACATAGCTTCCACTTTCACCATTTATAGCCTTTTTAACATCAGGTTTTTCATGTAAATCATTATCATAGACGCCTATTGAATCCATTAATAGATTTCCTTTTTCATCTAATATTTGAACCTCTGCATTGTTTTTATTCCAAAATGAATCAACATTATCATATATATTTTCAATTAAACTTGATCTATATAAATATTTATTATAAAAATTAGTTGCTATTTCTATTTGATTTCTTAACAAAGTTTCAGCATTATCGTAATAATACTTCTTTACAAGTGTGCCTAAAAGTATATTCATACATATAACAATAAATAATATCAAAAATATAAAACTTCTAATTAGTGTATTTTTAATACTTTTCATTTTATTATCCCTTCCATCTGTACCCTTTACCCCATATAGTTTCTATAAATTCTGGTTCCGATGGAGTATCTTCTATCTTAGATCTTAGACGTCTAATATTAACATCTATTAATTTAGGATCACCAAAATAATCATACCCCCATATTAAATTTAAAAGTTCATCTCGTGAAAATGCTTTATTAGGATTTTTTAAAAACAATTTCATAAGCAAATATTCCTTTGGAGTAACATCTATTTCTATATTATCTTTAAATAATTTTTGAGAATATAAGTCTATTATGAACGGTTCTCTAATTAACTTATCAATATTTTCTTTAACTTGACTTTCATCCCCAGTTCTTCTTAATATTGCTTTAATTCTAAGAATTAATTCTAATGGATTAAACGGTTTTATTATATAATCATCAGCACCATATTCCAATCCCATTATTTTATCCATATCTTGAGTACGTGCTGTTAACATTATAATTCCCATTTTAGGATATCTTTTTCTCAATTCATCACATACCTTAAAACCATCTATACCTGGAAGCATCACATCTAAAACTGCTAAATCTATACTAAATTTTTCAGCCGCCTTAAGTCCATCTTCCCCACATTCAGCCTCTATTACTTCAAAATCATTTCTTTTTAAATTTATCTTTATAAATCCCCTTATACTTTCTTCATCTTCCACCAATAGAATTCTACGCATAATAAATACCTCCTATATACATTATACCTACTTACCATTTTATTATAATAAAAAAGAGACTTTAAAAGTCTCTTTATATATTTATAAAAATAACATTAAATTTATTTTATACTTTTAAACTCATATCCTTGTTCTCTTAAATAGTCTATTACTCCAGGTAATGCTTTAGCAGTTTCGTCCTTACCTGATGCATCATGCATTAATATAACTGCCTTTTCTCTTCCAGCAACACTTTTCTTTACTTCTTCTAATAACTCAGAGGCAACTTTTGTTTTACCTTCTGCATCCTTAGATAAAGCATTCCATTCAATATAGCTGTATCCACCTTCTTGTAACTTCTCTTTTATAGCATCTTGACCGTTCCAAGACATAAGTCCACCTGGAAATCTAATAGTTTTAGTTACAAAATCTTTTCCTAAAACTTGTCTAAATGTTTCATTGTTTTTTTCTATATCACCCATAAAATTTTCAATACTAACTGTTCTATGTGGATATAAATATTTATAGTCATGTGAATATGTGTGACTTGCTACAGCATGTCCATCTTTTACTATTTCTTTTAATAACTCCTTAGTTCTATCACTTTCATTTATAGATTTTCCTAATGTGAAAAACGTAGCTTTAACATCTTTTTCCTTTAATACTTTTAAAACTTCTGGAGTTACACTTTCTGATGGACCATCATCAAAAGTTAAATATGCAACTTTATGACCATCAGCACCTTCTGGCATTTTACCAAGACTTTGTTCATATAAATACTTTTCTACAAAAGCTGCTGAATCTGCATTTGGATCTTCTTCTGCAGTTAAATATCCTGAATTGTCTAATTTAAGTTCTTCCTTTGGAGCTGCATCTACTTTATTTTCATTTATAATTTCGTTATTATTTGTACGTTCACTTGCATCAGCATTAATACTTTTACTATGTATATATTTAGCTGATAGCATTCCAGATACTATTACCACTAAAACTATTGAAGAAAATAATATTATTTTCTTTTTTTTGTTTTTCCCATCACGTCTTCTTCTATAATTAACATTGTTACTCATTTATTGTTATCCCCCATAATCTTTTATTGTAGTATAAGTTTGTCCACTTATTCAGTTCATCAAATTACTACATATATAATTATATAATACAGTATTTTTACTTTTGTTACAAAATTATTACATGTATACAAATAATTTTAGACAATAAAAAAAAGCCGATCTAATCGACTTTACTAATATCAAATTGGCTCCGCGAAGAGGACTCGAACCTCCAGCCTATCGGTTAACAGCCGAGTGCTCCACCATTGAGCTATCGCGGAATACTAATTGAAAGATTGTTCTTTCAAAATTGCACATAAATTGTATATAAAAATTATGTATTGGTCAAGCCCTCGACCTATTAGTATCAGTCAGCTAAATATGTTGCCACACTTACACCTCTGACCTATCAACCTTGTAGTCTTCAAGGGGTCTTACTAGCTTACGCTATGGGAAATCTCATCTTGAAGGAGGCTTCACGCTTAGATGCTTTCAGCGTTTATCCCGTCCCGACTTAGCTACCCAGCTATGCTTCTGGCGAAACAACTGGTACACCATAGGTCGGTCCATCCCGGTCCTCTCGTACTAAGGACAGCTCTTCTCAAATTTCCTGCGCCCGCGACGGATAGGGACCGAACTGTCTCACGACGTTCTGAACCCAGCTCGCGTGCCGCTTTAATGGGCGAACAGCCCAACCCTTGGGACCTACTTCAGCCCCAGGATGCGACGAGCCGACATCGAGGTGCCAAACCTCCCCGTCGATGTGAACTCTTGGGGGAGATCAGCCTGTTATCCCCGAGGTAGCTTTTATCCGTTGAGCGATGGCCCTCCCACGAGGTACCACCGGATCACTAAGCCCGACTTTCGTCCCTGCTCGACTTGTAGGTCTCGCAGTCAGGCTCCCTTATGCCTTTGCACTCTACGAACGATTTCCGACCGTTCTGAGGGAACCTTTGGGCGCCTCCGTTACTTTTTAGGAGGCGACCGCCCCAGTCAAACTGCCCACCTAACAATGTCCTGTCACCAGATTCATGGCATCCAGTTAGAATTCCAGTACTATCAGGGTGGTATCCCAAGGATGACTCCATCAAAGCTGACGCTCTGATTTCCCAGTCTCCCACCTATCCTGTACAGACAATACCGAAATTCAATGCTAAGCTACAGTAAAGCTCTACGGGGTCTTTCCGTCCAATCGCGGGTAGCGAGCATCTTCACTCGCACTACAACTTCGCCGGATTTGCAGTTGAGACAGTGCACAAGTCATTACGCCATTCGTGCGGGTCAGAACTTACCTGACAAGGAATTTCGCTACCTTAGGACCGTTATAGTTACGGCCGCCGTTTACTGGGGCTTAAGTTCACACCTTCGCTTACGCTAAGTGTTCCCCTTAACCTTCCAGCACCGGGCAGGCGTCAGCCCCTATACATCAGCTTTCGCTTTAGCAGAGACCTGTGTTTTTGTTAAACAGTTGCTTGTGCCTATTCTCTGCGGCCTGCTCTCGCAGGCACCCCTTCTCCCGAAGTTACGGGGTCAATTTGCCTAGTTCCTTAACTGCAATTCTTCCGCCGGCCTTAGGATTCTCTCCTCACCTACCTGTGTCGGTTTGCGGTACGGGCACTATTTCTCTTTCTAGATGCTTTTCTTGGAAGCATGGAATCAGATACTTCGGTTCCTTAGAACCTTCCCCATCACGCCTCAGAATTGTTAGAACGGATTTGCCTATTCTAACTCCCTAAACGCTTAGACTAGCATCCAATAGCTAGCACATCCTATCCTTCTCCGTCACACCATCGATAATAACGATAATAGTGGTATCGGAATATCAACCGATTGTCCATCGCTTACGCCTTTCGGCCTCAGCTTAGGTCCCGACTAACCCTCAGCGGACGAACCTTCCTGAGGAAACCTTAGGTATTCGGCCTGTGGGATTCTCACCCACATCTCGCTACTAATGCCAACATTCTCACTCGTAATCAGTCCACCGCTCCTTACGGTACGACTTCAGCCCGATTACGACGCTCCTCTACCGCTCACACTATTGTGTGAACCCGTAGCTTCGGTGGTAAGTTTGAGCCCCGGACATTTTCGGCGCAGGATCTCTTGACTAGTGAGCTATTACGCACTCTTTTAATGAGTGGCTGCTTCTAAGCCAACATCCTAGTTGTCTTAGAAATCCCACATCCTTTTCCACTTAACTTACACTTTGGGACCTTAGCTGACGATCTGGGCTGTTTCCCTTTTGACTACGGAACTTATCTTTCGCAGTCTGACTGCCGGACTGATAGTATCTGGTATTCGGAGTTTGATAAGGTTCGGTAAGCGCTATGCCCCCTAGCCCATTCAGTGCTCTACCCCCAGTACTCACATTTTCCGACGCTAGCCCTAAAGCTATTTCGAGGAGAACCAGCTATATCCGAGTTCGATTGGAATTTCTCCGCTATCCACAGCTCATCCCATGCTTTTTCAACAGCAACGTGGTTCGGTCCTCCACGAGGTTTTACCCTCGCTTCAACCTGGCCATGGATAGGTCACCCGGTTTCGGGTCTACAGCATGCAACTAGTCGCCCTATTAAGACTCGGTTTCCCTTCGGCTCCGTACCTTAAGTACTTAACCTTGCTACATACCGTAACTCGTTGGCTCGTTCTACAAAAAGCACATCATCACACACATAAGGTGCTTTGATCGGTTGTAGGCACATGGTTTCAGGTTCTATTTCACTCCCCTCCCGGGGTTCTTTTCACCTTTCCCTCACGGTACTGCTTCACTATCGGTCATCAGGTAGTATTTAGCCTTGGGAGGTGGTCCTCCCTGCTTCCCACAAGGTTTCACGTGTCTCGTGGTACTCTGGATCAGAACTTGATCATTATAATTTTCACCTACAGGACTATTACCCCCTACGGTCCAACTTTCCAGTTGTGTTCGGTTAACTATAATTTCTCGTTAATGTTCTGTCCGCAACCCCAAAGATAAATCTTTGGTTTGGGCTCTTTCCCTTTCGCTCGCCGCTACTAAGAAAATCGATTTTTCTTTCTCTTCCTCCAGGTACTTAGATGTTTCAGTTCCCTGGGTTTACCTTCATAAAGCTATGTATTCACTTTACGATACATGGGGTTTCCCATGTGAGTTTCCTCATTCGGAAATCTTCGGATCTCTGACTATGTGCGTCTACCCGAAGCTTATCGCAGCTTATCGCGTCCTTCATC